>NZ_NEHH01000004.1:0-564268 GCF_002112305.1 Pseudomonas sp. R45(2017)
GTGCCGGCGGGCTGGGGGTGTCCTACTACAGCAACGGCGGCAATGGCGGCACGGCCACCAACGGCACGATTTCCATTGGCGGCGGCGGTGGCGGCGCAGGCTGGGACAAGGTCGGCGGCGCCGGCGGCAATGCCGCCGGTGGCATTTACAATGCTTCGACCGGCACCCTGAAAATCGTCGGCACCTCGGTCATCAGCAACAACCTCGGTGCGGGGGGCGGCGGTGGTGGTGGCGGCGGACTGGGCAGCAATGCTTCCAACGGCGGCATCGCCGGGCGCGGCGTCGGCGCCATCTGGAACCAGGGCGGCGCGGTGCTTATCACGGCGGCCAACTTCGCCGCCATCAGCGGCAACGCCGCAGGCAGCGGTGCCGGTGGTACGGCATCGGGTGGTGGCACAAACGGTACTTCACCGGCCGCTGTCTCGGCGATCTACAACAACGGCGGCACGCTCAACACCGCCTACGTGGAGCCGCCGACCGCGACTATCGTGATGGCCGACACGGCCCTGAAAATCGGCGAAACCTCGCTGGTGACCATCACCTTCAGCCGGGCGGTGACCGGGTTCACCAACGCCGACCTGACGATTGCCAACGGCACGCTGACATCAGTGAGCAGCAGCGACGGCGGCCTGACCTGGACGGCGACCTTCACGCCGACCAACAACATTACCGACAGCACCAACCTGATCACCCTCGACAACACCGGGGTGACCGCGATCAACGACGGCGTGGCGGGTGTCGGCACGACCAACTCCGTCAACTACGCCATCGACACCGCGCGGCCGACCGTGACCATCGTGATGTCCGATACGGCGTTGAAGATCGGCGATACGTCGCTGGTGACTTTCACCTTCAGTGAAGCGGTGACCGGTTTCACCAACGCCGATCTGTCTATCGCCAACGGCACGTTGAGCGCAGTAAGCAGCAGCGACGGCGGCATCACCTGGACCGGAACGTTCACCCCGAGCGCCAGCATCAGCGATACCACCAACCTGATTACCCTGGACAACACCGGTATCGCCGACCTTGCCGGTAACGCCGGCACCGGCACCACCGATTCGGTCAATTATGCGATCGATACCGTGCGGCCGACGGCAACCATTGTGGTGGCCGACACCAATCTGGCGGCCGGTGAAACCTCGCTGGTGACCATCACCTTCAGCGAAGCGGTCAGCGGCTTCACCACCGCCGACCTGACCGTGGCCAACGGGACCCTGAGCGGTTTGAGCAGCAGTGACGGCGGCATCACCTGGACCGCCATGCTGACGCCGACCACCAACATTACCGACACCACCAACCTGGTCACCCTGGATAACACCGGGGTTGTCGATCTCGCCGGCAACGCCGGCAGTGGCACCACCAATTCCAACAATTACGCGATCGACACCGCGCGTCCGACCGCGACCATTGTGGTCGCAGACACCGCGCTGAAAATCGGCGAAACCTCGCTGGTAACCATCACCTTCAGCGAAGCGATCACCGGTTTCACCAACGCCGACCTGACCATTGCCAACGGCACGCTGACTGCCGTGAGCAGCAGCGACGGCGGCATTACCTGGACGGCGACATTCACGCCGACCGCCAGCATCACCGACGCGACCAACCTGATCACGCTGAACAACACCGGCATCGCTGATCTGAACGGCAACGCCGGCAGCGGCACCATCGACTCCAACAACTACGCCATCGATACCGTGCGCCCGACCGCGACCATCGTGGTGGCCGACAACAACCTGCGGATCGGTGAAACCTCGCTGGTGACCATCACCTTCAGTGAAGCGGTCAGCGGTTTCACCAATGCCGATCTGACGATTGCCAACGGCACCTTGAGCGCAGTCAGCAGCAGCGACGGCGGCATCACCTGGACGGCGACGTTCACCCCGAGCGCCAGCATCACCGATACCACCAACCTGATCACCCTGGACAACACCGGCATCGTCGACCTGGCGGGCAACGCCGGTAGCGGCACCACCGATTCGAACAATTATGCGATCGATACGGTGCGGCCAACCGCGACCATCGTGGTCGCCGACAGCAACCTCACTGCCGGCGAAACCTCGCTGGTGACCATCACCTTCAGCGAAGCGGTCAGCGGTTTCACCAACGCCGACCTGACGATTGCCAACGGTACGCTGACCGCCGTGAGCAGCAGTGACGGCGGCATCACCTGGACTGCGACGTTCACGCCGAACGTGGGCGTCAATGACGCGACCAACCTGATCACCCTGGCCAATACCGGCATCGCCGACCTTTCGGGCAACACCGGCAGCGGCACGACCAACTCCAATAACTACACCATCGACACCGTGGTGCCGACCGCGACCATTGTCGTGGCGGACTCCAGCCTGAAAATCGGCGAAACCTCGCTGGTGACCATCACCTTCAGTGAGGCCGTGACCGGTTTCACCAACGCCGACCTGACCATCGCCAACGGCACGCTCAGCGCGGTCAGCAGCAGCGACGGCGGCATTACCTGGACGGCCACGTTCACGCCGACCACCAGCATCACCGACGCCACCAACCTGATCACGCTGGACAACACTGGCGTGCAGAACCTGTCGGGCAATGCCGGCAGCGGCACCACCGATTCGAACAACTATTCAATCGACACGGTGCGTCCGACCGCCACCATCGTGGTCGCCGACACGGCGCTCGGCGTCGGCCAGACCAGCCTGGTGACCATCACCTTCAGCGAAGCCGTGACCGGTTTCACCAACGCCGACCTGACGATCGCCAACGGTACGCTGAGCGCGGTCAGCAGCAGCGACGGCGGCATCACCTGGACGGCGACGTTCACGCCGGCGGCGGGCATCACCGATACCACCAACCTGATCACCCTGGATAACACCGGCATCACCGACCTGGCAGGCAACGCCGGCAGCGGCACCACCGATTCCAACAACTATGCGGTCGACAGTCAGCGTCCGACGGCGACCATCGTCATGAGCGACATTGACCTGCGTCCCGGCGAAACCGCGCTGGTGACCATCACCTTCAGCGAGGCGGTGACCGGTTTCGACAACTCTGACCTGAGCGTCGCCAACGGCACGCTGAGCAATGTCTCGTCGAGCGACGGGGGCCTCACCTGGACGGCCACCTTCACGCCGAACATCGGTGTCAGCGACCTGACCAACCTGATTGTCCTGAACAACACCGGTATCACCGACCTGGCCGGCAACACCGGCACTGGCACCACCAACTCGGCCAATTACCAAGTGCAGACCCAGGTGCCGACTGCCACCATCGTGGTAGCCGACCCTGCGCTCAAGGCCGGGGAAACCTCGCTGGTGACCATCACTTTCAGCGAAGCGGTCAGTGGGTTCGACAACAGTGACCTGACCATCGCCAATGGCACGCTGAGCAACGTCAGCAGCAGTGACGGCGGCATCACCTGGACTGCGACGTTCACCCCGACTGCCAATGTCACTGACGCCACCAACCTGATCAGCCTGAACAATGCCGGAGTGACCAGCGTCTCAGGCAACAGCGGTATCGGCACCACCGATTCCAACAACTTCGCCATCGACACCGCGCGGCCAACCGCCACCATTGTGGTTGCCGATAACCGCCTCGGTATCGGTGAAACCACCACCGTGACCTTCACCTTCAACGAAGCGGTGATCGGGTTCGATCTGGGGGACATCAGCGTCGCCAACGGTTCGTTGTCAAACCTGAGCAGCAGCGACGGCGGCGTGACCTGGACCGCAACCTTCACGCCGACAGCCAACGTCAACGATCCGACCAACCTGATCCTGATCGACACCGGCGGCGTCCAGGACCTGGCCGGCAACCTCGGGGCGAGCATCGCCATCTCCAACAACTACATCCTCGACGCGACCCGGCCGACGGTGAACATCGTGGTCGCCAATCCGAATCTGGGCATCGGCCAGAGCACCACGGTGACCTTCACCTTCAGCGAGGCGGTGAGCAATTTCGACCTGTCCGACCTGAGCGTGACCAACGGTGACCTCAGCAACCTGACCAGCAGTGACGGCGGCAAGACCTGGACCGCGACTTTCACGCCGACCGCGAATGTCACCGACCCGAGCAACTTCATCGCGCTGGACACCAGCAACGTCACCGACCTTGCGGGCAACGCCGGCAGCACGGTGGCGGTGTCGAACAACTACGCCCTCGACAGCGAACGGCCGACCGCGACGGTGGTGATCGCCAATCCGAACCTGGGCGTCGGTCAGACTTCGCAGGTGACCATCACCTTCAACGAAGCGGTGAGCGGTTTCGACCTGTCGGACCTCAGCGTAGCCAACGGCACTCTGTCCAACCTGAGCAGCAGCGACGGTGGCAAGACCTGGACCGCGACCCTGACGCCGAACGCCAACGTCAACAGCGCCAGCAATGCGATCAGCATCAACACCGCCGGGGTCAGCGACCTGTCGGGCAACAGCGGCAGCAGCGTCAGCAGTTCCGGCAATTACGTGATCAACACGGTGCCTGTGCCTCCTGTGACACCGACTACTCCGTTGATCGTGGTGACACCGGATCCGGAGTTCCGCAGCAGCGATCCGGTCGCGCCGCCGCCACCGCCGAACGTTCCGCTGCAGCCGATCGTCTTCACCGCGCCCACTGGCGACCTCGGTTCACCGCTGACTTTCGCGCCGTTGTTCGAGCAACGGGTGATCGGCAACGGCATCCGCCCACTGGGGGATATTTTCATTAATCGCGGTGCGCTGAGCCCGAGCTTCATTGCCCAGGTGTTCACCAGCAGTGACAACGGCGGTGACGGCTCCGGTCATGGCTTCCTCGGGTTTGGCGGTGGCGATGGCGGGGTGTTCGGCAGCAGCACGCTGTCGAGCCTGTTCAATCAGGACAGCAGCGCCGAGCGTGATTCGCTGAATGCCTTCGGCAGCCAGTCGATCAAGGGCGGCGATATTTCCCAGGGCCTGCGCGGTGTGTTCGGCGCGCCGACCCTTGGCCAGCAACTGCAACAGATCAAGGACAGCGAGCAGCACCGGGTCGACAACCTGGCCGCCGCACTGCAACAGGTCGGCATCAGCGAAATGCCGGCCTGACAACACACAACAACTCACATATGTGCGGGACCTAGGGGCGATCCAGGGATGAAGAAAAGTCAGAAGTTGTTCGGCGCCAGCCTGCTGGCGCTGGCGATCAGCGGATGTGCAGTGACCAGTGAACCGATCGAACGCAGCGTCAGCGAGCAACGGGCCAGAGCTGACCTGCAGAGCATGTACAAGGGCCAGGAACCGCTGAGCGGTCCGCTGACCCTGCACCAGGCCATGGCCCGCGCGGTGAAATACAACCTCGAAGGCCGCTTGAAAATCATGGAGGAAGCGCTGGCCAAGCGGCAGCTCGACCTCGCCAGTTTCGACATGCTGCCGCGCATGGCGCTGGACGCCGGTTACGTCGGGCGTAACAACGTCAGCGCCTCCAGCAGCCAGAGTGTGCGTACCGGCACTCAGTCTCTGGAACCGTCGACCTCTCAGGACCGCGACCGCGACGTCGCCGACCTGACCATGGTCTGGAACGTCCTCGATTTCGGTGTCAGCTACATCAGCGCCAAGCAGCAGGGCGACCAGCGCCTGATCGTTCAGGAGCGCCGGCGCAAGGTGATCAACACCATCGTTCAGGACGTGCGCTCGGCCTATTGGCGGGCGATGGCTGCCGAACGCCTGCTCAAGCAGATCGACAGCCTGATGGCGCGAGTCGACACCGCCCGCCGCAACAGCGAAAGCATGAGTGAACAGCGCATCGGCGATCCGGTGCAGTCGCTCGGTTACCAGCGTTCGCTGATCGAGGCGACCCGGCAACTGGAAGAACAACGCCGCGCGCTGTCGCTGGCGAAAACCGAACTGGCGACCCTGATCAACCTGCCGCTGGGCACCAACCTGACCTTGGCCACCGATGACGGTTACCGGATCCCGGAACTCAAGGTCGATCTGAGCAAGCTCGAACAGGAAGCCCTTACCAGCCGCCCGGAACTGCGCGAGCAGGACTACCAGACCCGGATCAGCGCCGCCGAAACCCGCAAGGCCATGCTGCGTCTGCTGCCGGGCCTGGAGTTCTCCGCCGGCGGGCACTACGACAGCAACTCGTTCCTGGTCGAACAGGGCTGGGCCGACTACGGCGTCAAAGTCACCTGGAACCTGTTCAACGTGATCTCTGCCCCGGCGGCTATCGATGTGGCGAAGGCCGGTGAAGAAGTCGCTGCTGCACGCCGTCAGGCGATGTCGATTGCGGTGTTGGCGCAGCTCTACGTGGCCAATGCCAACTATCAGGAGGCGCTGCGCCAGTTCAAGACCAACCAGCAACTGTCGGACATCGACGGGCAAATTATCGGTCAGTTGCGTAACCGTCGTCAGGCCGACGGCATTGGTGAGCTGGACCTGATTCAGGGCGAGCTCAACACCTTGCAGGCCGACTTGCGGCGTGACCTGTCTTACGCCGATCTGCGCAATGCCTATGGCCAGATCTTCGCCAGCGCCGGCCTCGATCCGCTGCCGGATCAGGTGCAGTCGACCGAAGTCCAGTCGATCGCCACCGCCCTGGCCAACCGCGAAGCCGCGTGGGCCTCGGGGGATATTTCGCTGCCGGTGGCCCATGCCGCCGCGCAGTGACGTATTGGCGCCGACTGCCAGCATCAGCCGTGCCCAACGCGAGGCCCGCAACGGCCATCGCGGCACGGCGATGCTGCTGACCGGTTTGCCGGCGGCGGGCAAATCGACCCTTGCCCAGGCGTTGCATGCCGAGTTGTTCAGTCGTGGTCTGCAAAGTGTGGTGCTCGATGGCGATGGCCTGCGCGTCGGGCTCAACCGTGACCTGGGTTTTACCGATGCCGACCGCCTGGAAAACATCCGCCGCGCCAGTGAGCTGGCGGCGTTGCTGGTGGAGAACGGGCAGATCGTGATTCTGGCGATGATCGCGCCGTTGGCGGAACTGCGCGAGGTGTTTGCCCGTCGTTTGGGCGAGGACTATCGCGAGGTCTGGTGCAGCGCCGCGCTGGCGGTGTGCGAGCAGCGCGATCCGAAAGGGCATTACGCCCGGGCCCGGCGTGGCGAGCTGGCCGGGTTCACCGGCGTGTCGGCGCCTTACGAGGCACCGGCCCAGGCTTCGCTGGTGCTCGACACCGGCACGCTGACGGTCGAAGCCTGTCTCGACCGGTTGCTGACCTGGCTCGGCGAATCCGCGGTGTTGCCCAAGGCATGAGCCGGCCGGCGTTCTCACGGTTGCCAGTGACGGTGGATCTGCCGTTGCTGTTGCAGGCGCTGGCGGCGATTGAAGACGCTGCCTGGCGCGGTCATTTCAACACCGCTTATTTCGCCGGCGACTGGAGCGGCGTGGCGCTGATTTCCGCCGCTGATGCGCTGACCGAACTGTCCCCCGGCAGTGCCGAACCCGTACGACGCGCCACTTGGCTGAATGATGGTCGCTGGCAGCAGGCCCTGCGGGATCTGCCGCTGGAAATCGTCAGTGCTCGGTTGTTGCGACTGGGCCCGGGCGGGCAGATTCATGAACATCGCGACTACGACCTTGAGGGCGTGGACGCCGATTTGCGCCTGCACATTCCGCTGCTCAGTCCGCCTGCCGTGGACTTCTGGCTCGACGGCCAGCGGATGCCGATGGCGAAGGGAGAATGCTGGTTTCTCGATCTCGCCCGACCGCATCGGGTCGACAATCGCGACAGCACGGTTCGGGTTCATCTGGTGCTCGATTGCCGCCCCGCGCCCTGGCTGGAGCAGATGATTGTTGACGGTTTGCCGAGCACTCCGCTGCCTGATGGCGCGGAGACGGCGCTGCAGCGATTTCAACGGTTGCTGGTCACGGATCCGTTGCTGTCCGCAACGTTGCAGGCATTGCACGACCCCGAATCATTCACCGTCCAGACGCTGGCGTTGGCCGCTGAACGAGGCCTGCATTTTTCCCGTGAGGAACTGCTGGCGGCGATGCGCAATGGTCGTCGGTCATGGAACGAACAATGGCGTCTGTGAATTTCGACGGCTGGTTACCGATCCGCATCTGGAAAACCGTCGGGCAATGGCAGGTCGACTGGTGCTGGTTTGGCGACACATCGCTGCATCAGCCGTTCTTTCGTGAAGCCGTCGAAGACGCGTTGCGCCTGCCGTTCAATCAGGCGTTCCGCCGGCAAACGCCCTTGTCGGCGCTCATGGATTGGCAGGCGCTCAGTCCGGGTCTGCCGCCGAGTGCCTTCATCCTGCACGCCTCTCGTTGCGGCTCGACGCTGATCAGCCAGATGCTTGCCCGGCTCGACGATCACATCGTGGTCTCGGAGCCGCCGCCCCTCGATGCCTTGCTGCGTAGCGATCTGCCGGACGAAGAACGCCGCGCGGCCATCGCCGGATTGCTTTCGGCGTACGGTCAGCGTCGGTGCGGTACGGAGCAGCGGCTGGTGATCAAGCTCGACGCCTGGAACATCGGCGAATGGCCGTTGCTGCAGGAATGCTTTCCCGATACGCCTTGGCTGTTTGTCTATCGCGATCCGCTGGAAATCGCCGTCTCGCACCTGCGCCGCCCCGGCCTGCACATGGTGCCGGGCGCGCTCGGCGATTGTGTGCTGGACGATGATTTGCCCTTCGAGGGGCGTGAGGACTTCATCGCCCGGCGCCTGGGGCGTCTGCTGGAGGCCGGGTGCGTGCATTGTCGTGACTCTGCCGGGCTGGCGGTCAATTACAGCGAATTGCCCGACGCGATGAGCGGGCGGCTGGCGCGGTTTTTCAAGCTGAGTGCCGCGCAGTGTGAACAGGCGATGGCGGCGACGGCGCAGCACGCGAAGCAGCCGTCACAACCCTTTGTCGTCGATGGCGAACACAAGCGGCGCGAAGCATCGGCGCTGTTGCAGGCACGGATCGAAGATTGCGCCCGTGCGTCCTATGCCGCGCTGGAACGCTTGCGCGCACTCACGATTTCGCCGACAGATCCGCCATCCCCTTGAGCAGTTCGATCGGCAACGGAAACACGATGGTCGAGCTCTTGTCGCCGGCAATCGAACTCAAGGTCTGCATATAGCGCAGCTGCATGGCGCCGGGCTGGCGGCCGAGCATTTCGGCGGCCTGCATGAGTTTTTCCGAGGCCTGCAATTCGCCTTCGGCGTGGATCACCTTGGCTCGCCGTTCCCGTTCGGCTTCGGCCTGTTTGGCGATGGCGCGCACCATCGATTCGTTGAGGTCGACGTGCTTGATTTCGACGTTGGCGACCTTGATCCCCCAGGCGTCGGTCTGGGCGTCGAGCACTTGCTGGATGTCGATGTTCAGGCGTTCGCGTTCGGCCAGCAGTTCGTCCAGCTCATGTTTGCCGAGCACCGCACGCAGGGTGGTCTGGGCCAGTTGGCTGGTGGCCATGAGGAAATCCTCGACCTGGATGATCGCTTTCTGTGGGTCGAGCACGCGGAAGTACAGCACCGCGTTGACCTTCACCGACACGTTGTCGCGGGTGATCACGTCCTGTGGCGGCACGTCGAGGACGATGGTGCGCAGGTCGACCCGAACCATTTGCTGCACCACCGGAATCAAAAGGATCAGCCCCGGCCCCTTGACCTGCCAGAAGCGTCCGAGCTGGAACACCACGCCGCGTTCGTATTCGCGCAGGATGCGGAACGTCGAACCGGCCAGGGCGATCAGCAACAGCAGCAGCGCGACAAAACCGATTTGCAGACCCATGATCACTCTCCGAGCGGTGCCGCGTCAGTCGCGGCCACTTGCAGCAACAGACCCTTGCGCCCGACCACGCGCACCGGTTGCCCGGTGTGCAGCGGCGTGGCGCTCAGCACCTGCCAGCGTTCTCCTTGTAATTGCACCCAGCCGTTGCGGCTGTCTTCCGGTTGCACCACCGTCACCGCCGTGACACTGCCGAGCAGGCCGGCATCGCCGCTGACCGGTTGGCGCGGTCGGGTTTTCAGGGCGCGGATCAGCAATGCGATCAGCAACAGGGCGCTCACCAACCCGAGGCCGATCATCATCGGCACCGGCAGTTCGGCGTTGCTCAGGATCAGCGCGCCGATCACGAACATGACGATACCGCCGAGGCCGATCAGCCCGTAGTTGGGCAGCGCGGCTTCGGCGATCAGAAATGTGATGCCCAAGGTAATCAGCCACAGGCCGACCGGACTGACGGCGGTAAACGGACCGTCCGCCGCAACCACCGATCCACTCAGCAGCAACAGGGCAAGCGCACAGCAACGGATGTTCACGTGACCCTCCGCGAGAGTCAGGACTTGTTCTTACAGTCTAGTTGAGGCTGCGGCTGGATGATTTTTAACCAGTTTGCCCGCCCCGCCAGTGGGCGGATTTCCCGGTGTTCGCGGCCCGCCGGACTAGACTTTCAAGGACAGCCACAGCGTTTCATTACCGTCCGCCGCGCAGCGTCGGCGGGCACCGAGGTGCATCATGCGTATGGCCAAGAAAGTGCAGAGCAGCCTCAACCGGGCGCAATGCGAATATGACATCGTCACCCACCCGCACTCGTCCAGCAGCCTGGAAACGGCGCGGGTCTCCGGGATTGCCGCAGAGCGGGTGGCCAAATCGGTGATCCTGGACGACCGTCACGGGCACTACCTGATGGCGGTGCTGCCCGCCAGCCGCCACCTGGACTTGAGCAAGGTGCGCAGCAGCGGCGAATGGCAAATCACCCGCGAAAGCAATCTGGCGCACATTTTCGACGACTGCGAACGCGGTGCCGTACCGCCACTGGGCGATTCCTACGGCCTGGACATGGTCATCGACCCGCTGCTGACCCGGCAGAAAGACATCTACCTGGAAGCCGGCAACCACAACAACCTGCTGCACATGAGCATGCCCGAGTTCCTGAAAATGGTGCCGCATGCGCAGGTGCGGGAGTTGAGTCAGTAGGTTTGCGGCGTTTTTGACGACGCTAATCGCGAGCAGGCTCGCTCCCACAGGTCCTGCGCTGAGCCTGTGGGAGCGAGCCTGCTCGCGAAATTCTTGCATCCACTGAATCTTCAAAGGACCAGAACAATGGAAAACCCGACGCACAGCCTCCCATCCCTGTTCAAGCAACTCGGCCTGGACAACGACCCGGTCAGCATCGACCAGTTCATCGCCACCCATTCCCCGCTCAAACCGGAACTGCACCTGTGCGACGCGTTTTTCTGGAGCAAAAGCCAGGCGGATTTCCTGCGCGACGAGATTCTCGATGATGCGGATTGGGCGGAGGTGGTGGATCAGTTGGATGTGATGTTGAGGAAGGGGCGGGGGTAATTATCAGCTTGCCGTTCGTAAGCTGAATCGACTCATCCGGTTGCCAGTAATGCTTCCTTAGACCAGAATTACGACCTCAATTGAGGTCTTTTATTATGCAAAGTGTTCTGGCCGATATGGCTGTCAGTGTTTCTGAACTGAAAAAAAACCCCTCCGCAGTGCTAAACGGCGCGCACGGAGGAGCAGTCGCTGTCCTGAATCACAACCGGGTCATGGGCTACATGGTGCCGGCTGACGTTTACGAAGCCATGATGGAGCGGCTCGATGATCTCGAGTTGGCAGAAATCGTTCGTTCTCGCAGTCACGAGACTCCCATACCGGTAAGCCTGGATGACCTATAAGCTCGAATTTCTGCCTTCCGCTCACAAAGAGTGGAACAAACTGGGTCATACGCTGCGTGATCAATTTAAAAAGAAGCTGGCTGAGCGTCTTGAGCGTCCGCGTATTCCGGCTGACTCGCTCCACGGCATGCCTGATTGCTACAAGATCAAACTCAAAGCGTCCGGTTATCGACTGGTTTACCAAGTGATCGAAGAGCGGGTGGTTGTCTCGGTAGTCGCCGTGGGTAAGCGCGAGCGAAGCGACGTCTACGAAAACGCGAAAAGACGTTGAGTTGAAGCACGCAACCCAATTTGTTTCAAAACTTGACTGAATTTCCCCACCA
Source organism: Pseudomonas sp. R45(2017) (assembly GCF_002112305.1). Lineage (NCBI taxonomy): Bacteria > Pseudomonadati > Pseudomonadota > Gammaproteobacteria > Pseudomonadales > Pseudomonadaceae > Pseudomonas > Pseudomonas sp. R45(2017). The sequence continues at coordinate 11,872 of NZ_NEHH01000004.1, forward strand.
ATGCGATATTGATAGTTAGCAAACTAACAGTGTGTGCATTCCCTCGTGCCGAATAACCTCGACGCTCTCCAGATGAACATCAGCAGTGCCATGGTGGTGGCCGCCAGGCATTGGCGGAAGATCTGCCAGACCACGCTGGTCAATTATGGAATCTCCGAAGCCTGCGCCGTCCCGTTGTTGATGATCGGGCGGCTGGGCGAGGGTGTGCGCCAGGTGCAGGTGGCGCAGGCGGCGGGGATGGAGTCGCCGTCGCTGGTACGCCTGCTCGATCAGTTGTGTCACGCCGGGTTTGTCTGCCGCACCGAAGATGCCCAGGACCGTCGCGCCAAATGCCTGAGCCTGACCGACACCGGCCGTGAGCTGGTGCAAGCGGTGGAGGCGCAACTGGTGCGTCTGCGTCATGAAGTGCTCGAAGGCATCGACCAGCGCGATCTGGAGGCTACGCTTCGAGTACTGAGAGCTTTTGAGGCGGCCACTCCGCCAACGGTGATCAATCCGTGAACGGGTTCTTTTCCGGCATGCCCCCGGCGCGGGACTGGTTCTATGGGGTCCGCACGTTCGCGGCCTCGATGACTGCGCTGTACATCGCCCTGCTCATGCAGATGCCGCGCCCTTACTGGGCGATGGCCACGGTGTACATCGTTTCCAGCCCGTTCCTCGGCCCGACCAGTTCCAAGGCGCTGTATCGGGCGATCGGCACGTTTCTCGGTGCGGCGGCGGCGGTGCTGTTCGTGCCGATGTTCGTCCAGAGCCCGTATGTGCTGGTGGTGGTCATCGCCTTGTGGACGGGGATTTTGCTGTTCCTGTCCCTGCACCTGCGCACCGCCAACAACTACGCGCTGATGCTGGCCGGCTACACCTTGCCGCTGATCGCCCTGCCGGTGGTGGATAACCCGCTGGCGGTGTGGGACGTGGCCGAGTCGCGGACTGAAGAGATCTTTCTCGGCATCGCCGTGGCGGCGGTGGTCGGCGCGATGTTCTGGCCACGACGCCTGGCGCCGGTGTTCAACGACGCCGTGGGCAAATGGTTCGCCGACGCCACGACCTACAGCCTTAAATTCCTCAACCGCGACGTGCAGCCCGAAGAGGTCGCAGCCCTGCGCATGGCGATGGTCGGCAGTTTCAACAGCCTGGAGTTGATGATCGGCCAGTTGCCGCACGAGGGTGCGCGGCCGCAGACGGTGCGCAACACCAAGGAACTGCGCGGGCGGATGATCCATCTGCTGCCGGTGATCGATGCCCTTGAAGATTCGCTGTATGCCCTCGAACGGCGCACGCCCGAGCTGGTGGAAAAATTCGCCCCGCTGCTCACTGCGACCCGCGAATGGCTCGGCCACAAAGACGCCGATCTGGAACGCTGGCAAGCGCTGCGGGATCAGCTCGAAGCGCTGCAACCGAGCGCCGAAGCCCTGGAAGATCGCAAACAGTTGCTGTTTTCCAACGCGCTGTATCGCCTCGGCGAATTCATCGATCTGTGGCAGGACTGCCGCAGTCTGCAGGACGCAATCCTGTGCGAGCGCCAGGACAGCTGGCGCGCGGTGTATCGTCACTGGCGCCTCGGTCGCCTGACGCCATTCATCGACCGCGGGCTGATGCTGTATTCGGTGGCCTCGACCATTCTGGCGATCATCGTTGCCTCGGTGTTGTGGATCCTGCTGGGCTGGACCGACGGTGGCAGCGCGGTGATTCTGGCGGCGGTCTCGTGCAGCTTCTTCGCCTCGATGGACGACCCGGCGCCGCAGATCTACCGGTTCTTTTTCTGGACCGGGATGTCGGTGCTGTTTGCCAGTCTGTACCTGTTTCTGGTGCTGCCGAACCTGCATGACTTTCCGATGCTGGTGCTGGCGTTCGCGGTGCCGTTCATCTGTGTCGGCACCCTGACGGTGCAGCCACGCTTCTACCTCGGCATGCTGCTGACGCTGGTCAACACTTCGTCGTTCATCAGCATTTCCGGTGCTTACGACGCGGACTTCTTTGCCTTCGTCAATTCCAACCTGGCGGGCCCGATCGGGTTGTTGTTTGCGTTTATCTGGACGCTGATCGCCCGGCCGTTCGGCGCCGAACTGGCGGCCAAGCGCCTGACCCGTTTCAGCTGGAAAGATATCGTCAGCATGACCGAACCGGCCAACCTCGCTGAACACCGACAGCTTGGCGTGCAACTGCTCGACCGCCTGATGCAGCACCTGCCGCGTCTGGCGCTGACTGGCCAGGACACCGGCATCGCCATGCGCGAAGTGCGCGTGGGGCTGAACCTGCTCGACCTGCTCGCCTACACACCGCGAGTGACGGGCGCGCCCAACGCGTTGCTCAAGCAAGTGGTGGCAGAGGTGGGCGAGTATTTCCGGGCCTGCCTCAAGGCCGGCGAACGCCTGCCGGCGCCCAGTGCCTTGCTGATGACCATGGATCGCACCCGCCGCGCGCTCAACGGCCACGGCGATGAAGAAACCCGGCTCAACCTGTTGCACGCCTTGAGCGGTTTGCGCCTGGCGCTGTTGCCCGGCGTGGAATTCGTTTCCAACGCAGAGCCCGAAGAACCGCTGCCCGAAGGAGCGCCCCTATGATCGGTGATCTGGACATCAGCGGCATTTTCCTGCCGACCCTGCTGGTGTTGATGGGCATCACTTATGTGCTGTTTGTGTTGGTACACGGCGTGCTCACACGCCTGCATTTCTACCGTCTGGTCTGGCACCGGGCATTGTTCAACGTGGCTCTCTACGCCGTGATGCTGTACGGCGTGGATTCACTCAGTCGATACCTGATGACATGAAAAAACCGTTTCTGACCCTCGGTCGCGTCGTCCTGACGCTGCTGATCGTGACTTTCGCCGTCGTCGTGGTCTGGCGCATGGTGATGTATTACATGTTTGCGCCCTGGACCCGCGACGGCCACATTCGCGCCGACATCGTGCAGATCGCCCCGGACGTGTCCGGGCTGATCCAGCAGGTCGAAGTGAAGGACAACCAGTTGGTGAAGCGCGGCCAGGTGCTGTTCAGCATCGACCAGGACCGTTTCAAACTGGCGCTGCGCCAGGCTAAGGCCGCGGTAGCCGATCGCGAAGAAACCCTGGCTCAGGCGCAGCGTGAAGCCAAGCGTAACCGTGGTCTGGGCAATCTGGTGCCAGCCGAACAGCTGGAAGAAAGCCTGTCGAAAGTGGCCCGAGCGCAATCGGCCCTGGCCGAAGCGCTGGTGGCGGTGGACAGCGCTCAGCTCAACCTCGACCGCTCGGTGATCCGCAGTCCGGTGGACGGCTACGTCAACGACCGTGCGCCGCGTTCGCAGGAGTTCGTCACCGCCGGGCGTCCGGTGTTGTCGGTGGTCGACAGCAATTCGTTTCACATCGATGGCTATTTCGAAGAGACCAAACTCGACGGCATCCACATCGGGCAGTCGGTGGATATCCGCGTGATCGGCGACCGCGCTCGCCTGCGCGGGCACGTCGAAAGCATCGTCGCCGGTATCGAAGACCGTGACCGTTCGAGCGGCAGCAACCTGCTGCCCAACGTCAATCCGGCGTTCAGCTGGGTGCGACTGGCGCAGCGGATTCCGGTGCGCATTGCCTTCGACGATGTGCCGGATGACTTCCGCATGATCGCCGGGCGTACCGCCACCGTGTCGATCATCGACGATCAACCGCAGGAGCCCACGCAATGAACAGGGCTCTGATGATCGCCGGACTGGGCATGATGCTGTCGGCCTGCTCGATGGTCGGGCCGGATTATCACGTGCCCGAAGACGCGGCGATCCAGCGCAAGGATTTCCAGGGCGACCTGGCGGTGGCCGGCAAACCGGTGGTGTCGGCCCCGGTGCCGGCGGACTGGTGGCGGCTGTATCAGGATCCGCGTCTGGATCAACTGGTGCAGCAGGCCATGGCGTCCAACACCGATCTGCGGGTGGCAGCGGCGAACCTGTCGCGGGCCCGTGCGCAGGTCGATGAAGCCGAGGCGGCCGGTGGCTGGAGCGGCGGCGTGAAGATGGGCGCGCAACGCTTGCAGGAATCCGGCGAGGCATTCCTGCTGCCGGAGAAAGTGCCGGTGGCCAACATCGGCGATATCGGCATCAGCGCGTCCTACCAGTTCGACCTGTGGGGCACCCTGCAACGCGGGATTGAAGCGGCGAAGGCCAACGCCGACGCGACCCAGGCCGCTGCCGATACCGCGCGCATCACTCTGGTCGCCGACGTGGTGCGGGCCTACACCCAGGTCTGCGCGGCGAACGAGGAGCGGGAAATCGCCCAGCATTCCCTCGACCTGCAATCCCAGAGCACCACCCTGATCCAGCGTCTGCGCGATGCCGGGCGCGGCGACGAAACCCAGGTCACCCGTTCGCAGACCCAATTCAAATCCCTGCGCGCCGACATGCCGCGCTATGAGGCGGCGCGGCAGGCCGGGTTGTTCCGTCTGTCGATGCTGCTGGCCAAGCCTGTCGATCAATTGCCGGCCGGCACCGCGACCTGCGCCGAACTGCCGAAAATCGCCCAGTTGGTGCCGGTGGGCGATGGCGCTGCGCTGCTCAAGCGTCGGCCGGACATCCGTCAGGCCGAGCGGCGTCTGGCGGCTGCGACGGCTGGTATCGGTATCGCCACCGGCGAGCTGTACCCGGACATCAGCTTCGGCGCGACGATCGGTACTGTCGGCATTCTGGACAACCTTGGCAAACCGTCCACCAACCGCTGGGGCTTCGGCCCGTCGCTGAGCTGGAGCGTGCCGACCAACGGCGCCCGGGCCCGAATCCGCGAAGCCGAAGCCACGACCCAGGGCGCGCTGGCGCATTTCGACGGCGTGGTGCTCAACGCCATCCGCGAAACCCAGACCGGCCTGTCCCAGTACTCCGCGCTGCTGCAACGCCGCGATGCGCTGGCCGATGCCGAGCAGTCGGCGAAGCTGGCGGCCGACCAGACGCACCGCTTCTTCCAGGCCGGCCGCGAGTCATTCCTCGCCGACCTGCAGGCCACCCGCACCTACACCGACGTCACTGCGCAACTGGCCGCCGCCAACACCCAGGTTGCCATGAGCCAGATCGATTTATTCCTTGCCCTGGGTGGCGGTTGGGAAAGCGGACGAACGCAAGCCTCGAGCGCCAGCAAACCCTGAGGCCGTTGCTATGCTTTGAAGTATTGAAAGGGCGCCCCGAACCAGGCGCCTTTTCAGTGCACATCGCTAGCGCAGGTCTAGGGGAAACCAATAATGAAAAACCCTTACGCTCTCGGCTTCTGGTGCGCCCTGGTAGCCCTGGTGCTGCTGTCGGCCACCTATTTCTACGGCATCATGCTGGCCCACCAGATCGACAAGGCAATGGTCTTCCTCGACAGCACCGTGGCGCTGATCGCGGTCATGGCGATCGTGGTCGTGGCGTCGGCGCTGGTGCAGACCCAGCGACTCAAGAAACGCCAGCTCGAGCAAAGCAAGACATTGCTGCTGATCTGGGACACCAAGGTCGCGCTGCGCAAAGTCGAAACCGTATTCGACCGCTACTTCTGGGGCGGCTACTGGCAGCCGGGGCGTACCTTCGCCGAAGTCATGGGCGAGCTCACCGGCACGCCGCTGGAAAAAAGCCTCGAAGCCTTGAAAAAACAATGTCTGGCCCTCGACCGACAAGTCGCCGGCGACGGCTGGCACTGGCTCAACAACGCCCGCGAACTGTCGGACGTCGCAACCGCCATGGCCCGCGAGCGTTATCAACTGGACTTCTGCGACCCGCGCAGCGACGGGCCGGGCGGGACGGTGATCGACCGGGATTTCGAAGTGCTGGTGTACACCTGGACCGCACGGCTGAAAAGCTTCGACCATCAGCTCGATGAGATCGAGGTGCAATATTCCTGATCATTAAAAGATCGCCGAACCCGGCGATCTTTTTGTTTGTCCATGTCTCGTGGACATTCTTAAACCTTTAAACATTGGGCCGCGTCGCACTGCCAGTGCTAATCTCCACCGCTAAATTCAGCGGAGTCGCGCCACGGCCCGGTCACGGGTTCAGGGAAGACGACCACACTTTCAGCCACGGAAATCGATCAGGTCATTCATGAATAAATCAGCAGGCGTGCTTCTCGGAATTGTTGTGGCCATTGGCGCCATCAGCGTAGGCGGGGCCTGGTACACGGGCACCAAAATCGAAGGCGTGCTGAACAATGCCGTCGCCAACGCCAACAGCGAGTTGCAGACCGCCATGGCCGGCTCCAACGGCAGTGCATCGCTGGAGCTGGTATCGCTTGAGCGCAACACCTTCAGCAGCACCGCGCACTATCGCCTCAAGGGCGAGGGTGAAATGTTCGGCGAGGCGCCGGTCGAGCTGCTGTTCGTCGATCACATCGAACACGGCCCGTTGCCGTTCTCGCGTCTGGTGTCGCTGAAATGGCTGCCGGTCATGGCCACCAGTCACTACGAGCTGGAAAAGACCCCGATCACCGAAAAATGGTTTGCCGCCACCAAGGGCGCGGCGCCGCTCAAAGGTGTGGTCAACATCGGTTACGACCAGTCCACCACCGGTAACCTCGAACTGCTGCCACTGGAAACTGCGCTGGATGACAAGTCGAACCTGAAGTTTTCCGGCCTGAACATGGACATTTCCGCCAGCGCCCAGGCCCAGAAGGTCAAGGCCGACGGCTACATGGACAGCCTGCGCCTGACCACGGTCGCCGAAGACCAGACCCCGGTGCAGATCGAACTCAACGGCCTGACCCTGGCCAGCAACCTCGCCAAGAGCACCTACGGCTACTACACCGGCGAGAACACCCTGGAGCTGACCAGCAGCAAGACCACCTTCGGCGCCAAACAGTCGGTACTGGGCGTGAAGAACTTCGAGATGAAGAACCGCACTGAAGAGAACGGCAGCAACGCCTCCGGCCGTGCCGACTACAAGGTTGCTGAAGTAACCCTCAACGACAAGAAGATCGGTTCGGCCAACCTGGCCATGAGCCTGAAAAACCTCGACATCCCGTCGGCCATGTCGCTGATGCAGATCTACCAGACCAAGCTGCAGCCATACGAAAAAGCCGCTGCCGAAGCCACCGCCGCCGGCCTGCCGGCACCGGAGCTGAACCTGACCGAGGCCGAGTCGACCCAGGTCAAGGCCGACCTGCAGAAACTGCTGGCAGCCGGGCCGCAGTTGGCACTGGAAGACCTGTCGCTGAAAACCGCCAACGGCGAAAGCCGGGCGAATCTGGTGCTTGATCTGACCAAGCCTGCGTCGATGGACCTGCCACCGGATCAACTGGGCAAACAGTTGATCGCGCTGCTGGACATCAATGTGTTGGTGTCCAAGCCGATGCTGGTCGATCTGCTCAGCGTCCAGGCGCAAATCGATGGCCAGACCGATGCCAAGACCATCGTCGACCAGGCCAGCGCTGGCGCCGACATGTTCGCCGGCATGGCCGTTGGTTCGCAGTTGGCGACACTGGATGGCACCAACGTTGTCACCAAGCTGCATTACGCCGCCAATCAGGTTGAATTCAACGGCCAGAAGATGACCGTCGAGCAGTTCGTGGGCTTCCTGATGAGCAAGTTCGGCAGTATCGAACAGCCTCAGTAAACGCCTCGCGCGTCACCGAAACGCCCGGCCTCTGCACCCGCAGACGCCGGGCGTTTTGCTGTCTGGCATCCGGGTTAACGGTTAGCCGGGGCCAGTCATCGTCACGAATCTGAACAATTATTGTGTTCTGAATATTGATCTACGCTTGCGTGCAAGACTGCTTGGATAAGCTTGGCTGAGCGTTTTTTGCTTGGCCTCCGTTACGAAATGGGCAAGGGGGGGCGTTGCTACCCGGCTGGCCATGTAAGGATGCTGACGAATGCCGCGTATTGATGTTCCTGTATTACATCGTGGTTTACGCCCTTTGTTTCGAGTCGCGCTGTGCAGCCAGTTGCTCTGGCCGGCGTTCGCGTTCGCCGACATGGCCTACGATCAAATGGTGCTCGACGCCCGGGCCGGGCATTACACGCCCGCGCTGACCGTTTTGCGTCAGGTACCGCCGGCCCAGGCCACCACCGGCCAGGTCAGCGATCACCTGCAAATTGCCGGTTGGGCCGGGCTCGACGCCGAAGTGGTGCAGGTCTACGAGACTCAGGGTCGTGGCCGGGCACTGCCGGTTCAGGCGCTGACCGCCACCGCCCGGGCCTACCGCAACCTCAAACGCTGGGATCAGGCGATCGAGGTCTACAACAAGGCCCTGACGCTGGAGCCGGACAACGCCGACCTGCAACTCGGTCTGGCGCTGACCCAGGCCGATTCCGGCAAGCCTGACGAAGGCGTGATCCGCGCCCGTTCGCTGGTCGCCGCCAAACCCGATGATCCTTCCCGCCGACTGGCGCTGGGCTACGCCCTGAATCGCGCCGGCAAGCCGTACGACGCGCTGTTCGAATACGACCAGGCTTTCGTTCGCGCCGGCAACAAACCCGAGGTCGCTCGCGAATACGTGGTCGCCCTGCAAAAGGCGCGTCTGCCGGAGCCGGCACTGCGGCTGGCCAAACAGCGTCCAGGGCTGATCGATCCCGTCACCTTGCGCCGTCTTGAAGGCGATCTGGCTGCGGAACGCGTGCGACTCGCCGAACTGGCCACCCGCAGCGAAAAAGAACGCTACGTGATCGCTGATCGCGCCCTGGCCGACTACGACCAGTTGCTCGCCACCTGGACTCCGGACGCCACTGCCCACGACGACGTGACCCGCTGGCGCATCGACCGCATGGGCGCGCTCAAGGCCCGGGCGCGCACCGCCGAAGTCATCAGCGAATACCAGAAGCTGCAAGCCGAAGGCGTGAAGATCCCGACCTACGCCCTGCGCTGGGTGGCGGCGTCCTATCTGGATCAGCGCCAGCCGGAAATCGCCACCGATCTTTACCGTCAGGTGCTGGCAGCGCCGGACGCCGATGTCGGCGACCGACTCGAAGACACCACGGCGCTGTATTACGCGCTGCTGGAAAGCGACCGCGCCGAAGAGGCGCGCAAAGTCGCTGAAGATCAGGCCAGGGCGCAGAAGCCGCGCGTCGAACTCAAGGGCCTGCCGATCGGCAACCCCAACGACGAATGGATGGACGCCCAGCAACTGGCGGCGCAGGCCGGAACTTACGGTTCCGACCTGCCCCACGGCGAAGAACGTTTGCAGACCCTGGTGGATCAGGCGCCGGGCAACATCGGCCTGCGCCTGGCCCAGGCCGATCTGTACCTGGCCCGTAACTGGCCGCGCCGCGCGGAAAACCAGCTCAAGGAAACCGAGAGCATCGCGCCGCGCGACATGGGCCTCGAAGTCGCGCAGGCCCGCACCGCCATGGACTTGCAGGAATGGCGGCAGATGGATGCGCTGACCGATGACGTGGTGGCGCGCTTTCCTGACAACCGTCAGGTCCAGCGTCTGGCCCGTGAACGCGAAGTGCACGACATGTCCGAGCTGCGCGTCGAAGCCTATGGCGGCAAGGCCAACGGAGGCAGCGGTGGCGATGCAGGCGCGGTCACCGGCAGCCGGGATTTCGGCATCCAGACTACCCTTTACAGCCCGCCGATCGATGAAGACTGGCGGGTGTTCGCCGGGGCCGGATACGCCACCGGCGATTTTGCCGAAGGCACCGGCCACCACCGCTTCCAGCGTGTCGGTCTGGAGCGTCGCACCCGCGACATGACCCTTGAAGCCGAGGTGTCGAATCATTCCTATGGTTTCGGTGACAAGCAGGGCGCGCGTCTGGCGATTGCCCGCGACATCGACGATCACTGGCAATACGGCGGCAGCCTCGAATACCTGTCGGCCGAGACCCCGCTGCGGGCTCTCAACAGCGACATCAAGGCCAACGGCGGCAGCGGTTTCATCCGCTGGCGCGCCAACGAGAGCCGCGAGTGGCGGCTGGCGGTCAGCCCGTCGCACTTCAGCGACGGCAACAATCGCGTCGAAGCCTTGCTGACCGGAAAAGAGGGCGTCTACAGCGCGCCGAACCTGCAAGTCGACGCGGGCCTGGAAGTGGGCACCAGCCACAACTCCAAGTCCGATGACGTGCCGTACTTCAACCCGAAGTCGGACTTCAGCGTCATGCCGCTGCTGAACGTCAATCACGTGCTGTACCACCGCTACGAAACGGTATGGAGCCAGCAATTCCAGGCCGGCGCGGGGACTTACAGCCAGCGTGATCACGGCACCGGCGGCATGGCATTGCTCGGTTACGGCCAGCGCTACGCCTGGAACGACGTGTTCGAGGTGGGCGGTTTGTTCAGCGTGATCAACCGGCCCTACGACGGTGACCGGGAAACCGATCTGCGTCTGCTCGTCGACCTCACTTTCCGCTTCTAGAAGAGTTTGAAGATGCCTTTGATTTCGCGTTTCATCCTTCTGCTGGGAGTGCTGCTGGTCAGCGCCTGCGCCCAGCAAGCCCCGGCCTTCGTGCCGCCGTCCGAGCGACCGCTGGCAGCCAATGAAAAGCCCTGGCCGAAAAACCACGTGCTGGGCATTGCCTACCACGACGTCGAAGACCGTGATCCCGATCAGGCAGTGGTGGCGGTGCGCACCGAGCGCCTGCTCGAACAGCTCGCCTGGTTGCGGGAGAACAACTACAAACCGGTGACGGTCGACCAGATCATGGCCGCGCGCAAAGGCGGGCCGGAACTGCCGCCCAAGGCGATCCTGCTCAGCTTCGACGACGGTTACTCAAGCTTCTACACCCGCGTACTGCCGGTGTTGCGCGCCTACAACTGGCATGCGCTGCTGGCGCCGGTCGGCACCTGGATAGATACGCCGCTGAACCAACCGGTGGACTTCGCTGGCACGCCGCGTCCGCGCTCGGACTTCCTGACCTGGGCTCAGGTGCGGGAAATCTCGCAATCGGGCCTGGTGGAAATCGCCGCTCACACCGACGCCAGCCACAAAGGCATCCTCGCCAACCCGCAAGGCAACCTGCAGCCGGCGGCCGCGACCCGACGCTACGATCCAGTGAGCAAACGCTACGAATCCGAAGCCGATTTCCAGGCGCGGATCCGCGCCGACGTGCAGGCGATCTCGGAGAAGATCCGCAAGAACACCGGGAAGAAACCGCGCGTCTGGGTCTGGCCTTACGGGACGGCGGACGGCACGTCGCTGACCGTGGTGAGTGAGGAAGGCTACGAAATGGCCCTGACCCTCGATGACGGTCTCGATGCCCTCGACAACCTGATGAGCGGGCCGCGTTTCCTGGTGGCTTCCGACCCTGATGGCGAGCACTTCGCCAACAGCGTGGTCGGCGTGCAATCGGATTTCACCATGCGCGTCGTGCATGTGGATCTGGACAACGTCTACGACCCGGATCCGGCGCAGCAGGAAATCAACCTCGGCAAACTGATCCAGCGCATGGCCGACATGGGCGCCAACACCGTGTTCCTGCAAGCCTTCGCCGATCCGAAGGGCGATGGCCTGGTGCATTCGCTGTACTTCCCGAACCGTCATCTGCCGATGCGCGCCGACCTGTTCGACCGCGTCGCCTGGCAATTGCGCACCCGGGCTCATGTGAAGGTTTTCGCCTGGATGCCGGTGCTGAGTTTCGAACTGGATTCGAAGCTGCCACGGGTAACGCGCTGGGATCCGAAGACGGGTACGAGCGCTGTCGATCCGGATCAATACAAGCGCCTGTCGCCGTTCGATCCCGAGGTACGGCGGATCATTGGCGAGATCTACGAAGACGTGGCGCGCCTGACTTCGGTCGACGGCATTCTCTACCACGACGACGCAGTGCTCTCGGACTTCGAAGACGCCGGCCCTCAGGCGCTGAAGGCCTATGCCGCCAACGGCCTGCCGGGCTCGATCGCCGCTCTGCGTGACGATCCGGCGGCGATGCAGCGCTGGACGCGCTTCAAGAGCCGCTACCTGATCGACTTCACCAACGAACTGACCGCCAAGGTGCGCGCGATTCGTGGCCCGCAAGTGCTCACCGCACGCAACATCTTCGCCGAGCCGGTGCTCAATCCGCACAGCGAAGCGTGGTTCGCGCAGAACCTCGACGACTTCCTCGGGACTTACGACTGGACGGCGCCGATGGCCATGCCGCTCATGGAAAAACAGACCCAGGCGCAATCCGGCCCGTGGCTCGAAGCGCTGGTGGCGAAGATCAAACAGCGCCCCGGTGCGCTGGATCGCACGGTGTTCGAACTGCAGGCCCGGGACTGGACGAAAAAAGACCAGGCCGACATCGACGGCGCACAACTGGCCGACTGGATGAGCCGCCTCAAGCGTCAGGGCGCCACCAGTTTCGGCTACTACCCGGACAACTTTCTCGAGAACCTGCCGGACCTGAAAACCGTGCGGCCTGCACTCTCCAACAAATGGAACCCATGACATGCTGGATAGACTGCTGGCCCTGCTTGTTCTGGCGATCGTCCTCGGCGTCCCGCTGGGGCTGATCTTCCTGGTCACCGGGCAATTCCTGATGGACTTCGTGTTCTTCTACCCGCTGTTCATGTCCGGGTTGTGGATTTCCGGTGGCCTGTATTTCTGGCTGCACTGGGAGCGGCACTGGCCGTGGAAGGACGACACCCTGCCGCCACCGCTGGAAGGCGAACCGCTGATTTCGATCCTGATCCCTTGCTACAACGAGGGCGACAACGCCGCCGACACCATCCACGCGGCGCTGGCGCAGCACTACCCGAACATCGAAGTCATCGCGATCAACGACGGCTCCAAGGACAACACCGCCGAAGTGCTGGATGCGCTGGCCAAGGAAGACCCGCGGCTGCGCGTGCTGCACCTGGCGGAAAACCAGGGCAAGGCCGTGGCCCTGCGCATGGGCGCCATCGCGGCGCGCAGCGAATATCTGGTGTGCATCGACGGTGACGCGCTGCTGGCGCCGAACACTGCGGCTTATCTGGTGGCGCCGATGCTGGACAACGCACGACTGGGTGCGGTGACCGGCAACCCACGAATCCGCACGCGTTCGACCCTGGTCGGGCGGGTTCAGGTTGGTGAGTTCTCGTCGATCATCGGGCTGATCAAGCGCACTCAGCGGGTGTTCGGGCGAATCTTCACCGTGTCGGGTGTGATCGTCGCGTTCCGCCGCACCGCGCTGAACCGGGTCGGCTACTGGAGCCCGGACATGATCACCGAAGACATCGACATCAGCTGGAAGCTGCAACTGGATCACTGGAGCATCTTCTACGAGCCCCGTGCCCTGTGCTGGATCCTGATGCCGGAAACCCTGCGCGGTCTGTGGAAGCAGCGCCTGCGCTGGGCCCAGGGCGGTGCCGAAGTGCTGTTCAAGAACATCCGCGGGATCTGGCAGTACCGTCACCGTTACCTGTGGCCGCTGCTGTTCGAATACTGCCTGTCGACCGGCTGGGCGTTCACCTTCCTGTTGTCGGTGATCTTCTGGGGCGTCGGCAAGTTCGTGGTCATGCCTGAAGCCATTGCCGTCGATCACCTGATGCCCCCGGCGTTTACCGGTCTGCTGCTTGCGTTTGTCTGCCTGGTGCAGTTCGCGGTCAGCATCATCATTGACCGTCGTTACGAACCGGGCCTGGGCAAGACCATGTTCTGGGTGGTCTGGTATCCGATTGCGTTTTGGTTCGTCAGCCTGCTGACCACGCTGGTCAGTTTCCCCAAAGTATTGTTCGGCCAACACCAGAAGCGTGCGCGCTGGGTCAGTCCCGACCGGGGTATCAAGCCGCTCGGGGACGATGAAGAGGAGGTTATCAAATGAAAATCATCCGGACCCGCCAACGGCCGTTTCTGGTGGTGGTCGATGCGTTCTTCACGGTGCTGGCCTGGATCGGTCTGCTGTATCTGCTGGCGCGGGGTTTATGGCCGCTGATCGAGACCCACGAAGGCGGGCCGCGCATCGACAATTCGGCGTTCGAAGCCCTTGGCACCTTGCAGATTTACCTGTGGGTGGCGCTGGTCAACGCGGTGATCCTGATCGGCTGGGCGCGCTATCAGCAACGCAAGAGCCGAAGCTTCGCTCAACGCCGCCTGCCGTCCCCGGTGGTCGACGATGAGGGGCTGAGCCGCAGCTTCAAACTGTGCGACGAGCGCTTTCAGAAGCTGCGCGGGCCGGGCGTGATGACCATCCACAACGATCAGGACGGCGATGTCAGTCATGTGGTGCCGCATCTGTGGCCGGTTCAGCCGCAGGAGCTTCCGCCACCGCTGGCCCCGCTGGAGCATCCTCGGGTGATCTTTCTGCACGCCGAGGACGACGACAACCGCGAGCCGCTGAACCGGATCACCTGACGGCGCGAATCAGCCGCCAGGCTTCCTCCATCGGCAGCGGTTGCTTCATGCGTTCGGCCAGCAGCGCCATCGCCCGTTCCTGCTCACAGGCCACCGCCGCCACCACCACGCCCTTGCTCCCGAACAGCCCGATAAATGGCGGCTGTTCGGGTTCGCCGATGAATTCGACTGCATCCCACGCCTCGGCGTGGCCGAGATAGTCGTAGTTGCGGCCGAAATGCCAGGTCCAGAAATACGGCACGTCGAGGTAATGCTCATCGCCACCGAGCAGGTTCGCGGCGGCGATTCGCGCGTGCTGCTGGGCCAGGCGCCAGTGTTCGATGCGTTGCGGTTTACCGTTCAGCGGGAAGGTGGCGATATCGCCAATGGCCCACAGACTGTCCGCGACGCGCAGGCTGGCATCGACCAACAGTGATTGATCGTCCTCGCGCGGCAAGTCGCTGAACGCTTCGGTGGCTGGATGCACGCCGATTCCCGCCAACACCAGATCCGCCGACAGGCGCAGGCCGTTGTCGAGCAACACCGCCTCGACCTTGCCGTCGCCGGTGATCTCCCTGGCTTCGTGATCAGTGATGAATTTCACGCCGTTTTCTTCGTGCAGCGCACGGATCGCCTTGCCGACGGCTTCACCGAATTGCGCCGCGAAGGGAATCGCATGGCGCGCCAGCACCGTCACCTCGAGACCGTGCTGGCGCAGGGCCGAAGCGCATTCGAGCGCAATGAAACTGTCACCGATGATCACCGCGCGCTGACCGGGTTGGGCGGCGTCCATGATGGATTGCGCCTGAGCTTTGGAGCGCAGGACAAACACCTGGGGCAGGTCGGCGCCGGGCAGTTTCAGCGCGTTTGGCGTTGCACCGGTGGCCAGTACCGCCGCGTTGTAATGCAGTGTGCGGCCATCGCTCAGGTGAAGGGTTTTGGTATCGGCATCGAGCCCGGTGACCTCGCCTGAAACCCGGTTGATGTGCTGTTCGCGGTAAAAATCGTCATCGCGCAGGGGCGGGGTTTCCGGCGGCGGCATTTCCCCGGACAGCACGAATTTGCTCAGCACCGTGCGGTCGTAGCCGGCGTCCGGCTCGCGGTCGATCAGCACGATCCGCCCGCCGAAGCCTTTTTCCCGCAGGGCGGCGGCGCAGGCCGTTCCCCCGGCACCGGCGCCGACGATGACAAAGGTGCGCGGATCGTCCTGCGGCGGAGTGTGCGGATCCGGCAACGGCTGGTCATCGACCCACACCTCGTCGCCGCGCAGTTCCAGCGGATAGCGCTTGAGGCTGTCCAGCGCCGGAGGTTCGCACAGGGCGCCATCTTCGGCGCGAAAGGCTGCCTTGTGCCACGGGCAGATCAGCCGGCCGTGGCACAACGCACCTTCCGCCAGCGGCGCGCCGGCGTGCGGGCATTGCCCCTGAAAGGCGCGTAACTGGCCGGCGGCGCGCAGCAGGACGATCTTGCAGTCGCCAATCTGCACCTCCAGCCCACGGTCTTCAGGCACATCGGCGAAACGGGCGACACGGTGCAGGGTCATGGTCGTGCTCCTCACAGGCATTTCTCTTACGAGTTTGGGCCGCATTGCGAGGTTCAGCCATTTCCCACTGCCACGGCACGAACGGTACGGCTATAGTTTGCAGGCCGACGAAGGCCCAACTGCACAAGGTGCTCCCGGAATGACCCGATTGACCTCTCTCAACCCTTGGCTGGCGGCCGTTGCCGTCGCCCTTTGCGTGCAGTTTCCGGCGCAGGCCCAGGAGCGTTTCACCCTCAGCATTCCCGGTGTGTCGGATAACCGCCTGTTCACCTCGGCGGCGGCCAGCGATGCGGTCGGCTGCGGTGGCAAGAACCAGTCGCCGGCCCTGAGCTGGAATGCCGGCCCGAGCGGAACCCTGAGCTACGCCATCGTCATGCACGATCCGGACGGCCAGAAAGGCGCGGGCGTCGATCACTGGGTTCACTACGGGATCAGGGCCACGACCCGGCAGATTCCGGCCGGTGTCGGAGCCAAATCGGCCCTCGAAGGCGTCGGTGGCACCAACAGCAAAGGCACCACCAGCTACGTCGGCCCGTGCCCACCGGTGGGCGACAGCGCGCACCACTACATCATCCAGATCTACGCCCTGGATCTGGCCCCGGACGCCTTGCCCGCCGGCCTGACCCGCGCCCAGCTGATGGAAAAAATCAAAGGCCACGTGCTGCGCAACAGCAGTGCGGTGCGGCGTTATCACCGCTGAAAAAAATTTCGGCGAGGTTTAACCCGAACTGACAGGGCTGCCCGTCTCAGGGGATGAATGGATAAATTCATCCCCGAGGTCAGCCCCCATGTCCCTTCCTTCCACGCTTCTGCGCCCCCTTGCTGCCAGTGTGTTGCTGGTGGTTGCCGGTTGCGGCGTTTCCTCCAGCCCGGAAACCACCGTCGCGCCGCCTCCGGCGCAGACCGAACTGAAATCTTCCGTGCAGCCTGAAGCGGTCATGGCCGATAGCGCGATGGCCAAACGCAGTGCACTGGCGGCGCCGATCGCCCGTTTTGCACCGATGCCGGCCAGTGAAAGTTATCCACAAGGCTATCGTGACGAACAACGCGAGCAGTACGCCAAGCTGGCCGACAACCCGGCCCACAGCGTCGCCGAAACCCCGGTCTCGACCTTCAGCGCCGACGTCGACACCGGCGCCTACGCCAATGTGCGGCGCCTGCTCAATCAGGGTCGACTGCCGCCGGAAGGCGCGGTGCGGCTGGAAGAAATGGTCAATTACTTTCCCTACGACTACGCGCTGCCGAGCGATGGCTCGCCCTTCGGCGTGACCACCGAACTGGCCGCTTCACCGTGGAACCCGCACACCCGCTTGCTGCGCATCGGCATCAAGGCCTCCGACCGCGCGGTGGCGGAACTGGCCCCGGCGAACCTGGTGTTTCTGGTGGATGTCTCCGGCTCAATGGACCGCCCCGAAGGCTTGCCGCGGGTCAAAAGCACCCTGAAGTTGCTGGTCGATCAATTGCGCGAGCAGGATCGGGTTTCGCTGGTGGTGTATGCCGGCGAATCCAGAGTGGTGCTGGAGCCGACTTCCGGACGGGAAAAAGCGAAAATTCGCACAGCCATCGAGCAATTGACCGCCGGTGGCTCGACTGCGGGCGCTTCAGGCATCGAGTTGGCTTATCAGATGGCGCAGCAGGCGTTCATCCCCAAAGGCATCAACCGCATCCTGTTGGCCACCGATGGTGACTTCAATGTCGGCATCAGCGACTTCGACAGCCTGAAACAAATGGCTGTGGATAAACGCAAGACCGGGATTTCCCTGACCACCCTGGGTTTCGGTGTGGATAACTACAATGAACACCTGATGGAACAACTGGCCGATGCTGGTGACGGCAACTACGCCTACATCGACAACCTGCGCGAAGCGCGCAAGGTGCTGGTGGATCAACTCGGTTCGACCCTCGCCGTGGTGGCGAAAAACGTCAAGTTGCAGGTCGAGTTCAACCCGGCGCAGGTCAGCGAATACCGCCTGCTCGGCTACGAAAATCGCGCACTGAAGCGTGAGGATTTCAGCAATGACAAGGTCGATGCCGGTGAAATCGGTGCAGGCCATACGGTGACGGCGTTGTATGAAATTGTCCCGACAGGCGAGCAGGGCTGGCTGGAACCGCTGCGTTACGGAAAAACCGATGCAGTGGTTTCCGAGAAGAAAGGAGAATTGGCAATGCTGCGTGTGCGATATCAAAAGCCTGAGGGTGGGAAAAGTCTGCTGATCGAGCGGCCGATTGCCAGTCAGGTTGCGCCGGCCAGTGAGGATCTGCGTTTCGCTGCCGCCGTCGCCGCGTTTTCCCAGCAACTCAAGGACGGTCGCTACACCGGCGATTTCAGCTTGAAAGACACCGAAGCCCTGGCGCGAGGTGCCCGTGGTGATGACCGTTTCGGCCTGCGCAACGAGTTCGTGCAGCTGGTTGAACTGGCGCAGAGCCTGCGTACTTTTACTGCCTCCAACGCGATGTCCACTGAGCGACGGATTGAATAGTGAGCCGCCTCAAAGGCTTCATCACACAGCTGTTTGCCTCCGCCGACAGCCTTGAGGCCAGCAGCGACGAATCGCTGCTGGCCCGTTATCGCGAGGGTGACGGCAAGGCGTTCGAGATCCTGTACGCCCGTCATCGGCAAAGTCTTTATCGGTTTCTGCTCGGTTTGAGCGGCAAACCTGAACTGGCCGACGAGGTTTTCCAGGAGACCTGGCTGAGCCTGATCCGCAGTGCCAGTCAGCCACAAGGCCGGGCGACCTTTCGTACGTGGTTGTTCCAGATTGCCCGCAATCGCCTGATCGACCACTGGCGCAAACACGGCGCCCGGCAACCGTTGCATGACAGCTACGACGAACAGACCCACGCCGTCAGCGACGACGCCTCCGATCCCGAACAACTGCTCAACCTCAGCCGCGACAGCCAGCGCTTGGAGAGCGCTCTGCAATCCTTGCCCGCCGACCAGCGCGAAGTGTTCATGCTGCGCGCCCACGGCGACCTCGATCTGGCGCAAATCGCCAGCCTCACCGAAACACCGCTGGAAACCGTCAAGAGCCGCTTGCGCTACGCCCAGCAAAAACTGCGTCGGCTGCTGGCCGAGGAGGTACTGACATGACGGACGCCCGCCCGACACCCGAAGAGCAAGTGCTCAAGCACGTGCGCGAACAGCACAACGCCGAGCCGCCGGCGCATCTCGATGCGCTGATCCTCAACGCCGCCCACCGTGAAACCCCGGCACCACGGCAAAACCTGTGGCAACGCTGGCTCAAGGCCTGCCAGCAACCGCGCTATCAGGTGGTTTTTGCCAGTCTGGTCGGCATCGCGCTGATGCTGTCGCTGGTGCAACGCGCGCCGGAACCCGTGGCTCAATACGATTTCGCCCCCGCCGCGAAACCGGCTGCGCCAGTGGCCCGCCAGGAGGCCCGATCATTGTCGGCGCCCGCCGGCGCGCTTTCTGCGCCTGCACCCGCAATGGCTCCCGCGCCAATGGCGGAAATGGCCGCACCGATGCAGAGCGAATCGATCAGCGCCGACACGGCGGACGAAGCCAAGGTCAGCAAGCGCGCCGCCGCCCCGGTCAACGGTCTTGACGCGCAACTGCGTGAAGTCCTGCGCCTGCGCGAGTCCGGCCAGTCGCAAGCGGCCGACAGCCTGTTCAACAACCTGCACAAGCGCTACCCGAACGTGAATCTCGACCTGCGACTGGAAAAAATCCGCAAGAACTGACCGTATCAGCCATCCGCCATTTGGCATTGACCCGCAAAAACGCGCACTATCGGGTCATTGCCGATGCGCTGGAGGATGCCGTGGCCCAAAAAATCGACCGCATCGCCCAAATGCTCAACTGCCCGGTGAAGGGTGAGGAACTGCGGCGGGCAGTGACGGAGAGTCGCAAGGAGTTTCTTCTGGCCAAGCAGGCCGAAGAGGATCTGGAGGAAGACGTTCTCGATGATGACTTGATCGAGGACGAAGAAGACGATGATGAATACGACGAGTTTGACTGGACGACGGAGTGAGTCGCCAGCCAGCAGGCACAAAAAAGCCCCGGACCTTGCAGTCCGGGGCTTTTTCGTTTTGTTCATGGCGCACCAGGCGGGATTCGAACCCACGACCCCTGCCTTCGGAGGGCAGTACTCTATCCAGCTGAGCTACTGGTGCAGCGGGCGACATCATACCTAGGTCGGCTCGGGGCGTCCATGCCGGGTTTTGGTGCGTATTGTCAGTGCGCATGTCGGTTGAAAAGCACTGCATTCCATAAAGCTGTAACGTCCTGCAAAAGGCTCGCTTGGCGCTTTTGAGAGGCTGTTCTATGGTTTCCCTGCGACCCGAGCTGTTGGTACGTTGATCTGAAATGTTCAGCAATTGCGGCGTTTTTGTTCTTTTTTTCGAACGCCCTATTGTCCTTCAACCCCTTTGAACCTAGGATTCGTTTGAGATTTCAAACGCTCCTTATCCAGGTGCTGAGCCGCACGCGTTTTGAGTCGTGCGCTATTGATGTGCCAGCCCGGTGAATGATTTCCCTGACGGCAGCCTTGCGAGGCGCCTTTCTACAATCATAATTTTGCTCCGCGCCTTGCGCGGTGCTGTTAAGGAAAGCCGACATGCAGCTTAAAGACACCCAGTTGTTCCGCCAGCAAGCCTTCATCGATGGCGCATGGGTCGACGCGGACAACGGTCAGACGATCAAGGTCAACAACCCGGCCACCGGCGAGATTCTGGGCACCGTGCCGAAGATGGGCGCTGCCGAAACCCGTCGCGCCATCGAAGCCGCCGACAAGGCGCTGCCGGCCTGGCGTGCACTGACCGCCAAGGAGCGTGCAGGCAAACTGCGTCGCTGGTTCGAACTGATGATCGAGAACCAGGACGACCTCGCTCGCCTGATGACCCTCGAGCAGGGCAAACCACTGGCCGAAGCCAAGGGCGAAATCGTTTACGCCGCTTCGTTCATCGAGTGGTTCGCCGAAGAAGCCAAGCGCATCTACGGTGACGTGATTCCGGGCCACCAGCCGGACAAGCGCCTGATCGTGATCAAACAACCGATCGGCGTTACCGCTGCCATCACCCCGTGGAACTTCCCGGCGGCGATGATCACCCGTAAAGCGGGCCCGGCCCTGGCTGCCGGTTGCACCATGGTGCTCAAGCCTGCTTCGCAAACCCCGTTCTCCGCATTCGCTCTGGCCGAACTGGCCCAGCGCGCCGGCATTCCTAAAGGTGTGTTCAGCGTGGTCTCCGGCAGCGCCGGCGACATCGGCAGCGAGCTGACCAGCAACCCGATCGTGCGCAAACTGTCCTTCACCGGCTCGACCGAAATCGGTCGTCAGTTGATGTCGGAATGCGCCAAGGACATCAAGAAAGTTTCCCTGGAACTGGGCGGCAACGCGCCATTCATCGTGTTCGACGACGCGGACCTGGATAAGGCCGTCGAAGGCGCGATCATTTCCAAGTACCGCAACAACGGCCAGACCTGCGTCTGCGCCAACCGTCTGTACATTCAAGATTCGGTCTACGATGCGTTCGCCGAGAAGCTGAAAGTGGCAGTCGCCAAGCTGAAAATCGGCAACGGTCTGGAAGAGGGCACCACCACTGGCCCGCTGATCGACGAGAAAGCCGTGGCCAAGGTACAAGAGCACATCGCTGACGCGGTGAGCAAAGGCGCAACCGTTCTGGCCGGTGGCAAGCCGATGGAAGGCAACTTCTTCGAACCGACCATCCTGACCAACGTGCCGAAAGACGCGGCGGTGGCCAAGGAAGAAACCTTCGGTCCGTTGGCGCCGCTGTTCCGCTTCAAAGACGAAGCCGACGTGATCGCGATGTCGAACGACACCGAGTTCGGTCTGGCCTCGTACTTCTACGCTCGCGACCTGGGCCGTGTGTTCCGTGTGGCTGAAGCCCTGGAATATGGCATGGTCGGCGTCAACACCGGGCTGATCTCCAACGAAGTCGCGCCGTTCGGCGGCATCAAGGCTTCGGGCCTGGGCCGTGAAGGCTCCAAGTACGGCATCGAAGATTACCTGGAAATCAAATACCTCTGCCTGGGCATCTAAGCCTCGGTAGAAGATCGCTGTAAACGCAAAGGGCACGAGAGCGCTGTCCCTTTGCGTCGTTTCAAACCGGAATTTTCTCTGCGGCCGGGAACGCCGTGGCAGTCGATCATCGCATGCTGCCACCGCCGATTCCTCCCGCTTTATCCTTGAACCACGCCGCCCGATGAGCGGCGAATGAGGACTGTAATGAGCAAGACTAACGCTGACTTGATGGCCCGCCGTACCGCTGCTGTTCCACGTGGTGTCGGCCAGATTCACCCGATCTTCGCCGAGTCCGCGAAAAACGCGACCGTGACCGACGTTGAAGGTCGTGAATTCATCGACTTCGCTGGCGGTATCGCTGTACTGAACACCGGCCACGTGCACCCGAAAATCATCGCTGCCGTGACCGAGCAGCTGAACAAGCTGACTCACACCTGCTTCCAGGTTCTGGCTTATGAGCCGTACGTTGAGCTGTGCGAGAAAATCAACGCTCGCGTACCGGGCGACTTCGCCAAGAAAACCCTGCTGGTGACCACCGGTTCCGAAGCCGTTGAAAACGCCGTGAAGATCGCTCGTGCCGCCACTGGCCGCGCTGGCGTGATCGCCTTCACCGGCGCTTACCACGGTCGCACCATGATGACCCTGGGCCTGACCGGTAAAGTCGTGCCTTACTCGGCCGGCATGGGCCTGATGCCAGGCGGCATCTTCCGCGCGCTGTACCCGAACGAACTGCACGGCGTGAGCATCGACGACTCGATCGCTTCCATCGAACGCATCTTCAAGAACGACGCCGAGCCGAAAGACATCGCCGCGATCATCATCGAGCCTGTACAGGGTGAAGGTGGTTTCTACGTCGCACCGAAAGAATTCATGAAGCGTCTGCGTGCCCTGTGCGACCAGCACGGCATCCTGCTGATCGCTGACGAAGTGCAGACCGGCGCTGGCCGTACCGGCACTTTCTTCGCCATGGAACAGATGGGTGTTGCTGCCGACCTGACCACCTTCGCCAAATCCATCGCTGGCGGCTTCCCGCTGGCCGGTGTGTGCGGCAAGGCCGAGTACATGGACGCCATCGCTCCAGGCGGCCTGGGCGGCACCTACGCCGGTAGCCCGATCGCTTGCGCCGCGGCCCTGGCCGTGATGGAAGTGTTCGAAGAAGAAAAACTGCTGGACCGCTGCAAGGCTGTCGGCGAGCGTCTGGTCACCGGCCTGAAAGCCATCCAGGCCAAGTACCCGGTGATCGGCGAAGTCCGTGCCCTGGGCGCGATGATTGCCGTCGAGCTGTTCGAAAACGGCGACAGCCACAAGCCAAACCCGACCGCCGTCGCGGCTGTCGTGGCCAAGGCGCGTGACAAGGGCCTGATCCTGCTGTCCTGCGGCACCTACGGCAACGTGCTGCGCGTCCTGGTACCGCTGACCTCGCCGGACGAGCAACTGGACAAAGGTCTGGCGATCATCGAAGAGTGCTTCTCGGAGCTGTAATCCGTAGCACCGTGTGATCGGATCGACAAAAAACCCGCTTCGGCGGGTTTTTTCATGCCTGGAGAAACACGGGCGCGGTTTTCAGGTTGTACCGAATCGCCAGCATTGGCTAAGGTTCAAGCATTGCAAGGGAGGGCGAGCATGACGGCCGTCGATTTACCCGCTGTACCAAGAGTCCTGATTGCCGAGGCCGACCCGTGGTCTCGTGACCTGCTCAAACAAGTGTTGCTGAATGTGCGCTGCGATGCGCGGCTGGACCTGTGCGCCGATGGCCAGGAGGCAATGACGCTGCTCAGCGAAGTCCCCTATGACCTGGCGATCGTCGACTGGGAGTTGCCCGGCGTCGATGGCTTGAGCGTGTTGCGCAGTGTCCGCCAGCGCAAACGCAATCCGCCGCTGCCGTTCATTCTGATGAGCAGTCGCAACGACAGCGCCAGCGTGCGCGAAGCCCTGCCGCTGGCGCCGACCGCCTACCTGGCCAAACCCCTGAACATGGAAAGCCTGACCGAGCGTTTGCAGGGATTGCTGCTGAATGCCGGCGAAGAAGTGTTCTGTGAAGTACCGGCGCTGGCGCCGGGCATGACCCTCTCGGTTTTCCTCGAACGTCGCCGCGAGCAGGCCGACGGCGCACCGCTGATGACTGACGTGCAGGTGGCGGTCAAACGCAGCCTCAACCCCAACGGCCTGGACCTGAAGCTGCTGGAAGAGGAAATCCGCACCGATCCGCAGATCACCGCCGTGTTGATTGCAGCGTCGAACAGCGCCGCTAAGCATCATGGCGCGCCGGTGCAGACCCTGGCGCAGGCGCTGCATCGCCTGGGCACCGGGCAAAGCATGAATCTGATTCTTGGCCTTGCACTCAAACGCAGCGCCCGACTCAGCGACCCGTGCCTGGCGGATTACGCCGAGCGCTATTGGGGCTTGTCGCTGCACACCGCCGAGTACGCCCGCACCTTGGCGCGTCTGCTCGATCTGGATCAGGAACGCTGCTACTGCGCCGGGATGCTCCATCGCCTCGGCGATCTGGCGTTGCTGCGTTGTCTTCAAGAGTGGAAGCAGGCCGGCGGCGAGCTGGATGAACTGGAAGAAGTCGGCGATGCGCTGGCCGAATTCGGTGCGGCGTACGGTTCGGCGTTGCGCACTCGCTGGCGCCTGCCGCTGGAACTGCGCGAGCTGATTGCCTCGGTCTACCAGCTCGGTGGCGGGGTGTATTCCCGCGAGGCACTGGTGATGAACATGGCGGCGCAGATGGCGCGGCTGACCGAGCATGAGGGCGTTGAGGAGCTGGCGAAGAGCCGCACGGCGCGCTTGCTCAAAATCGGCTTGCCGGAGCTGATGCGGATGCGCAAATAGCGGCTTGATTGCGCATCCGCTCTTGAATCAGGCGGAAATGATCCGGTTCTTGCCCTGCCGTTTGGCCTCGTACATCGCCGCGTCTGCGCGGGCGAACAGGGTGTCGAGGCTTTCATCTTCCGGGGTAAGGCTGGTCAGGCCCTGGCTGACGGTGATGCCGAACGTCTGATCACCGTGGTTGAAGTTCAAGCGCTGAATTTCCCGTTGCAGCCGTTCGGCCACCTGCATCGCCATGTCCGGCGCACAGCCCGGGAAAACCGCAGCAAACTCTTCACCTCCAATCCGCCCGAACAGGTCGCCCCGGCGTAACGAGGCACGACCGCATTCGGCGATTCGTTGCAGCACGTTGTCGCCTTCCGGGTGGCCGTAGGTGTCGTTGATCACTTTGAAGTCATCGATGTCCAGCAGCAGGAACGCCATTTGCGCACCTTGCAGGCGGGCTTGTTCAAATTCCCGGTGGGCGCATTCGAAGAAGTGCCGGCGATTGCTGCTCTGGGTCAGCACGTCGGTGGTGGCCAGTCGCTGGAGCTCGGTTTCCATCTGCTTCTTGTCGGTGATGTCTTCGGCGATGCCGACGATGATCACCGGTTGCCCTGGTTCCTCCTGACGGTTTATGAAGCACTTGTCGCTGATCCAGCGCACCTGGCCGTCGGCGGCGATGATCCGGTATTCGCGGTCTTCCACGGCGCCTTTGTGCAGCACTTCGGCGAGGCTGCGTTCGGCGTATTCCAGATCGTCCGGGTAGATGCTGTCGCGCCACTGGTTGTAATCGGCCAGCAGCAGGGCGGCGGAGCGGCCGAAAATCCGTTCGTAGGCGGGGCTGACATACAGCACCTGCCGGGTTTCCCAGTTGAAGGCCCACAGCACGGCGTTGACGCTGACCAGCAGCGAGCTGAACAGTTGCTCGCGTTCGCTAAGCCGGGCGACTTCGCCCTGAGCGTGCATCAATGCCATCAGGGTTTGCGCGGCCTCGGGCCACTGGGGAGGGGATGAGTCTTTTTGATTGTTGTTGACCATCGACACGAATCTCAAAGGGCGTGCCGGGAAGTCGACAACGGCCACGGGAAAGCCCGCCGGGGGTGGCGAAGTGTCTTTGAGATAGGGGAACGGGGGTGAAGTTCCGAAGGGTGCGCCCTGGAACGGGGCGCACCGATCAACGGCATCAGGCGGCGACAGGGCGCAGCGAGTAGGTTTTCAACTGGTCGGCGAATTCACGCAAGGACTGGATGCCACTGGCCTCGGCCTCGTGTACCCATTCCTTGATGGCGGCGAGCATGTCGTGGCCATTTGCGCTGGTCTTGACCCAGATCTGCTGCAGGGCCAGACGTTTCTCGTAGATTACCTTCAGCGCCTGGCTGTGCTCGAGCATGTTCTGGATGCGCGCGTGGTGGCGATCTTCCAGCAGGCTGGTTTCACGGGAAAGCAGACGCTTGGCCCGGTGGAACTGGTGGCGTACCGAATGATCGACCTTGGCCAGTTCCTGTTTGACCAGCGGGCCAATCACCAGCTTGCGGTACTGGGCCATGATCTGGAAGCGGTTGTTGAGGATCGCCATGGCGGTGTCCATGTCCAGGCTGCCCTTGCCTTCGACGCGGTGGGCGATCGGGGCAACACGCTGGACCTTGGCCAGGCGCAGGAAGCTGAAGACCTGGATCCAGGCCCAGCCGAGGTCGAACTCCCACTTCTTGACCGACAGCTTGGCCGAGTTGGGGTAGGTGTGATGGTTGTTGTGCAGTTCTTCGCCGCCGATCAGGATGCCCCATGGCACCAGATTGGTCGCCGCGTCGCGGCATTCGAAGTTGCGGTAGCCGACGGCATGGCCGAGACCGTTGACCACACCGGCCGCCCAGACCGGAATCCACATCATCTGGATTGCCCAGATGGTGATGCCGATGGTGCCGAACAGCAGCAGGTCGACGACGGCCATGATCGCCACGCCCAGCAGCCGGTAACGGCTGTAGAGGTTGCGCTCGATCCAGTCTTCGGGGCAGTTCTTGCCGTAGATGCGCAGGGTTTCCGGGTTCTGCGCTTCTTCGCGGTACAGCTCGGCACCTTTGCGCAGGACCGTGGACAGACCCTTGACGACCGGACTGTGCGGGTCATCTTCGGTTTCGCATTTGGCGTGGTGTTTGCGGTGGATGGCGGTCCACTCGCGGGTGTTCTGCGCCGTGGTCAGCCACAGCCAGAAACGGAAGAAATGCTTCAGCCCGGCATTCAGCTCCAGGGAGCGATGGGCCGAGTAGCGGTGCAAGTAGACCGTGACGGCAACGATCGTCACGTGGGTCATCACCAGGGTGACGGCGACCAGCGACCAGGCCGACAAGCCAAGAAAACCTTCGTACCACATAGGCTATAGGGCCCTCGATAAAGAAAAAACAGCCGTTGCATTATCACCAAGCACACAGATAAAACCAGTCGCCCTTTCAGATAAGAGATGGCTGGATGTTTCTTGACCTATAATCCCGACATTTTTGTAGGGACATGGACGGCCGAATGTCTGCCACTTACCGCGATGCCTTGCGTGCAGCGCTGCTTTACCTGGTCCTTGCCGTGGTCTGGCTGCAAGGTACTGGTTATTTATTGAACAGTTTCTTCGATAGCTCTGACGAGTTGCTGCGCTGGCAACTGATCAACGGCTACCTGTTCGTGGCGCTCAGCGCCGGGTTGATCTTCCTGGCCCGGGCGCGGCTGTTCGAATGCCTGGGCATCGGCGCCCGATTGCGTGAACGCCAGGCGGATCGCGAACGCCTGCGTCAGGCCGCTGCGGTATTCGATTGCACCCGCGAAGGCGTGCTGGTCACGGACCGGCAGGGGCTGATCGTGCACGTCAATCGCGCCTTCATGGAAATCACCGGTTATCAGCGCGAGGAAGTCATTGGCCAGCAGCCCAGCCTGTTCAAGTCCGGGCACCATCCGCCGGGGTTCTATCAGGCGATGTTCGCCACCTTGCAGGCGAAGGACGAGTGGAGCGGCGAGATCTGGAACCGGCGTAAAAGCGGCGAGATCTACCCGCAGTGGCAGACGATCCGGGTGATCCGCGATGAAGACGGTCGGCTCAGCCACTACGTCGCGGTGTTTTCCGACATCAGCGCGATCAAGGATTCCGAGCACGAACTCAAGCATCTGGCCCACCACGATCCGCTGACCGACCTGCCCAACCGCCTGCTGTTCAGCGACCGCGCCGAACAGGCGCTGGCGTCGGCGCAGACCCACAAGCGCGGTTGCGCGCTGCTGATGATCGATCTGGACCATTTCAAACTGATCAACGACAGTCTCGGCCACACTATCGGTGACCGTTTGCTCAAGGCGGTCGCCGCGCGTTTGCAGGCGTTGTTCGGGCCGGGCATCACCCTGGCGCGGCTGGGCGGCGACGAGTTCGCGGTCCTGCTGGAAAGTTGTCCACAGCCGGCGCAGGCGGCGGCGCTGGCCCAACGTATTCTCGATGCGCTCAAGGAGCCGTTCTGTCTCGACGGCCATGAACTGTTCATCAATGCGAGCCTCGGCATCAGCCTGTTTCCCAGCGATGCGTTGAGCGCCGAGCAGCTGTTGCGCAACGCCGATGCGGCGCTGTTCAAGGCCAAGAGCAGTGGCCGTAACGGTTACGCGCTGTACACCGAAGAACTCACGGCCCACGCCCAGCAGCGGGTCGAAATCGCCTTCGAATTACGCCGCGCGCTGGAACAGCAGGAGCTGCGGGTCTACTACCAACCGGTACACGACCTGAAAACCAGTCGCCTGATCGGCGTCGAAGCGCTGGTGCGCTGGGAACATCCGCAACGTGGCCTGGTGTCGCCGGCGGAGTTCATCCCGATTGCCGAACGCACCGGGCTGATCTCGGAAATCGACGCCTGGGTCATGCAGCAGGCCTGCCGGCAGATGTGCCAATGGCAGCAGGCCGGAGTAGTGCTGTCGTTCGTTGCAGTGAACGTGTCGTCACGATTGTTCGCCCGTCGCGAGTTGTACGAGCAGGTTGCGCAGGTGCTGCACGAGACCGGTCTGGACCCGGCCTATCTGGAATTGGAAGTCACCGAAAGCGCGGTCATGGACGATCCGGAGGTCGCGCTGGAGCAGATGCATCGTCTGCGCGAGCTGGGCATTCGTCTGGCCATCGACGACTTCGGCACCGGTTATTCGTCGTTGCTGCGGCTCAAGCGCCTGCCGGTGCAAAAGCTCAAGATCGATCAGGGATTCGTCGCCGGCCTGCCGTGGGACGAGGACGACGCGGCGATCGTCCGGGTGATCATCGCCCTGGCCCGCAGCATGGGCATGCAGGTGCACGCCGAGGGCATCGAGCAGGCGGAACAGGCGGCGTTCCTGCTGGGCCAGGCCTGTGATCTGGGGCAGGGCTACTGGTTCGGGCGGCCGGTTCCGGAAGCGCAAATCGACTGGAATCGGGCGCCCTTGATCGGTTAAGGGCGGCCTGCGGCGGGTTTGTCGGCGGGCAAATCCGCCGCAAACCCTTGCTGCATCACATAATGTTTTCCAGTTATATAAACATTCTTAAATAGTCTTTTTAAGAATATCCAAAGCTCTCTTATATTGCTCCCACGCCGAACGCAGTGCCGCCCACTGCCAGGCATATCCCATACAAAGGAGCAGCACCATGAGCGCATCCCTGCGTAGCGTTGACGGTCAGGACGAAAGCACCATTTTGCGCGAAATCCAGAGCGCCTTGCGCGACCTGCGTTTCGGCGCGGTGGAAATCACTGTGCATAACGCCCAGGTGGTCCAGATCGAACGCAAAGAGAAATTCCGTCTGCAGCAACCGGGTAACAAACCGGCCTGATTCGTAGTCTGCGGCAGCTCCTGCGGGGAGCTGTTGGCAGAAGCTGCCACAGGCTGCGGTCGTTGAATGAGCAACCCGATTCCAGCAATCCATAAGAAAAAGCCACCACCAAGAATTCCAGGAGCTTTCACCATGTCGTCGATTCGCCGTTACGCTTTGGCCGCCCTGGCCAGTGCTGTGTTTGCCGGTTCCGCGGTTGCCAAGGATTACGAACTGCTCAACGTGTCGTATGACCCGACGCGCGAGCTGTATCAGGATTACAACGCCGAGTTCGTGAAGTACTGGCAGTCGGAGCACGCCGGCGACACCGTGAAGATCCAGCAATCCCACGGCGGTTCGGGCAAGCAGGGCCGTGCGGTGATCGATGGTCTGCGCGCCGATGTCGTGACCCTGGCCCTGGCCGGCGACATCGACGAAATCGCCAAGCTCGGCAAGACCCTGCCGGCTGACTGGCAGAAGCGTCTGCCGGAAGCCAGCACCCCGTACACCTCGACCATCGTATTCCTGGTGCGCAAGGGCAACCCGAAAGGCATCAAGGACTGGGGCGATCTGATCAAGAACGACGTCTCGGTGATTACCCCGAACCCGAAAACCTCCGGCGGTGCGCGCTGGAACTTCCTCGCGGCGTGGGCCTACGGCCTGAAAGCCAACGGCGGCAACGAAGCCAAAGCCAAGGAATACGTACAGACCCTGTTCAAGCACGTTCCGGTTCTGGACACCGGTGCCCGTGGCTCGACCATCACCTTCGTCAACAACGGTCAGGGTGACGTGTTGCTGGCCTGGGAAAACGAAGCCTTCCTGGCGCTGAAAGAAGACGGCGGCAAGGACAAGTTCGACATCGTCGTGCCTTCGCTGTCGATCCTCGCCGAACCACCGGTGGCGGTGGTCGACAAGAACGCCGAGAAGAAGGGCAACGAGCAGATCGCCGAAGCCTACCTCAAGCACCTGTACAGCCCGGCCGGCCAGGAAATCGCGGCGAAGAACTTCTACCGTCCGCGTGACAAGGACGTGGCCGCCAAGTACGCCCAGCAGTTCCCGAAACTGGAGCTGGTGACCATCGACAAGGACTTCGGCGGCTGGAAAACCGCACAGCCGAAATTCTTCAACGACGGAGGCGTGTTCGACCAGATCTATCAGGCGCAGTAAGTTTCAATAGCCTAAAACGAGCCCCGGATTTATGTTCGGGGCTTTGCGCGTTCTCAAACCAAGGACTTTTATGTCGCGTCGTATCTCCCCCGTCATACCCGGCTTCGGGCTGACGCTGGGCTACACCTTGGTGTACCTCAGCCTGATTGTGCTTATCCCGCTGGCGGCGATGTTCGTCCACGCCGCCCAACTCACCTGGGATCAGTTCTGGACGATCATCTCCGCGCCCCGCGTTCTCGCCGCATTGAAGCTGAGCTTCGGCACCGCGCTGTGCGCCGCGATCATCAACGGCATCATCGGCACGTTGCTGGCCTGGGTGCTGGTGCGCTACACGTTCCCGGGACGCAAGGTGATCGACGCGATGATCGATCTGCCGTTCGCCCTGCCGACCGCCGTGGCCGGTATTGCGCTGACGGCGCTGTACACGCCGACCGGGCTGGTCGGGCAGTTCGCCGCTGACCTCGGTTTCAAGATCGCCTACACCCCGCTTGGGATCACGTTGGCGCTAACCTTCGTGACCCTGCCGTTCGTGGTGCGCACGGTGCAGCCGGTGCTGGCCGACATCCCGCGTGAAGTCGAAGAAGCCGCGGCGTGCCTCGGTGCCAAACCATTGCAGGTGTTCCGTCACATCCTGCTGCCGGCGCTGTTGCCGGCCTGGCTGACCGGTTTTGCACTGGCGTTTGCCCGTGGCGTCGGCGAGTACGGTTCGGTGATTTTCATCGCCGGCAACATGCCGATGAAAACCGAGATCCTGCCGCTGCTGATCATGGTCAAGCTCGACCAGTACGATTACACCGGCGCTACCTCCATCGGCGTGTTGATGCTGGTGGTTTCCTTCGTCCTGTTGCTGCTGATCAACTTGCTGCAGCGGCGCATCGAAACCCCATAAGGAGGCGCGAACCATGTCCCAATCGTCTATTGCGGCCGCTTCCTCGGCCAACGCCGCCCGCCGTGGCAGTGCCACTTCGCGGCGGATCCTGATCGGCCTCGGCTGGCTGATTTTCTTCCTGTTTCTGCTGCTGCCGCTGTTCATCGTGGTGTCCCAGGGATTGAAGAACGGCCTCGGCGCGTTCTTCACTGCGATCTTTGAACCGGATGCCTTGTCGGCGTTGAAACTCACCGTGATCGCGGTGCTGGTGTCGGTGCCGCTGAACCTGGTGTTCGGTGTCAGCGCCGCGTGGTGCGTGAGCAAGTACTCGTTCCGCGGCAAGAGCATGCTGGTAACGCTGATCGACCTGCCGTTTTCGGTATCGCCGGTGATCGCCGGTCTGGTCTACGTGTTGATGTTCGGCGCCCAGGGCCTGTTCGGGCCGTGGCTGCAGGATCACGACATCCAGATCGTCTTCGCCCTGCCGGGCATCGTGCTGGCGACGATCTTCGTCACTGTGCCGTTCGTGGCCCGTGAGCTGATCCCGCTGATGCAGGAACAAGGCACTCAGGAGGAGGAAGCCGCGCGTCTGCTCGGCGCCAATGGCTGGCAGATGTTCTGGCACGTGACCGTCCCCAACATCAAATGGGGCCTGATCTATGGCGTGGTGCTGTGTACCGCGCGGGCCATGGGTGAGTTCGGTGCGGTGTCGGTGGTCTCCGGGCACATTCGCGGGGTGACCAACACCTTGCCGCTGCACGTCGAGATCCTCTACAACGAATACAACCACGTGGCCGCGTTCGCCGTGGCGAGCCTGTTGCTGATCCTGGCGCTCTTCATCCTGCTGCTCAAGCAGTGGAGCGAAAACCGTATCAACCGCCTGCGCGCCAGCGCCGCGGAGGAATAATTCATGTCGATCGAAGTGCGTAACGTCAGCAAGAATTTCAATGCGTTCAAGGCGCTGGACAACATCAGCCTGGACATCCACAGCGGTGAACTGGTAGCGCTGCTCGGCCCGTCGGGCTGCGGCAAGACCACGTTGCTGCGCATTATTGCCGGTCTGGAAACTCCGGATAACGGCAACATCGTGTTCCACGGCGAAGACGTGTCCGGCCACGACGTGCGGGATCGCAATGTCGGTTTCGTGTTCCAGCACTACGCTTTGTTCCGCCACATGACGGTGTTCGACAACGTCGCGTTCGGCCTGCGCATGAAGCCGAAGAACCAGCGCCCGAGCGAAAGCCAGATCGCAACCAAGGTTCACGAGCTGCTGAACATGGTGCAACTGGACTGGCTGTCGGATCGTTATCCGGAGCAACTGTCCGGCGGCCAGCGTCAGCGTATCGCCCTGGCCCGCGCCTTGGCGGTGGAGCCGAAAGTGCTGCTGCTCGATGAGCCGTTCGGCGCCCTCGACGCCAAGGTGCGTAAAGAGCTGCGCCGCTGGCTGGCGCGCCTGCACGAAGACATCAACCTGACCTCGGTGTTCGTGACCCACGACCAGGAAGAGGCGATGGAAGTGGCCGACCGCATCGTGGTGATGAACAAGGGTGTGATCGAGCAGATCGGTTCACCGGGCGATGTCTACGAAAACCCGGCCAGCGATTTCGTCTATCACTTCCTCGGCGATTCGAACCGCCTGCATCTGGGCGATGACAATCACGTGCTGTTCCGTCCGCACGAAGTATCGCTGTCGCGGCATGAGCTGGAGGATCACCACGCCGCTGAAGTCCGCGATATCCGGCCGCTGGGCGCGACCACGCGGGTGACGTTGAAGGTTGAGGGGCAGAGCGATCTGATCGAGGCGGAGGTGGTGAAGGACCACGACAGCCTGACCGGTTTGGCGAAAGGTGAGACGTTGTTCTTCAAGCCGAAGGTCTGGCAGAAAATCGCCAGCCTTTGATCTCGCTCGTTCCCACGCTCTGCGTGGGAACGCCGCTATGGACGCTCCGCGTCCACTGTGACGCGGAGCGTCACGGGATTCATTCCCACGCAGAGCGTGGCAACGAGCGAGCCGGGCAGTGGTTCAGACAGCCGCACGATTCGGATTGACCCGCACCACACCCGCCCGCGCCTCGATCTGCTCTTTCAGCTCATGCCGCATCCCGAGCATGAACGCCAGCTCGGCCACCACAAACAGCGGCCCGACAATCAACCCGCTCAAGTCATCCACAAACGCCGGTTTGCGCCCTTCATAGTGGTGCCCGACAAACTGGATCACCCAACCAATCACGAACATCGCCAGACCGCTGCTGAGCCAGACCATGGTGCTCTGCTGCGCGAGGGCATGCCCGGCCCAGACCGACAGCCCCATCAGTACGGTCATCAGAACCCCGAGCTTCAGCTCCAGACGCAGGTAAAACCACGCCGAAGCAAGGGCAGCGATCACCGCCGGGGAAATCCACAATCCGCCCACCGACCATTCCGGCCGCGACAACAGCACGGCTACCGCCACCACAATCAGCGGAATCCCGATAAAGTGGCTGGCGATGTTGCGCGGGTCACGGTGGTAAGCGGCGTATTGACTCAAATGATCGACGAGGCTTTTCATTGTTGTTCCTCCTGTAGGGTGATCGAATCATGCCCCGGGTTCACGGCTCGCTCTGTCAGGCAGGCGACAATCTTTAGGAGAACGCATGGATAAGGTCTGGCGCGAGCGCCTGCTGACCGGGCAATGGTTCAGTCATCTGCCTTCGTCCTTTCAGGATAGTCTGCTGGCAGCGGCCCGGGAGCGGCGGCTGGCGGCGGGGCAGCGCTTGTTCCAGCGCGGCGATGCGCCGTGCGGGCTGTACGCGGTGCTCGATGGTGCGGTGCGCATCAGCGCGGTCAGCGAGCAGGGCAAGGAGGCGTTGCTGAGCCTGGTGGAGGCGCCGCACTGGTTCGGTGAAATCTGCCTGTTCGACGGCCAGCCCCGCACCCACGATGCCTACGCGGTCGGGCCTTGCACCCTGCTGAACATTCCCCAGGCCACGCTGCTTAAACTGCTCGACGAACAGCCCGTCTACTGGCGCCATCTGGCCTTGCTGATGAGCCACAAATTGCGCCTGACCTTCATCAACCTCGAACAGCTGAGCCTGCTGCCGGCCCCGGCGCGTCTGGCTCATCGCCTGCTGATGATCGCCGAAGGCTACGGCGAACTGGATCCGCCACGCCGGGTGCTGCAACTGCCCCAGGAGCAGTTGGCGTCGATGCTGTCGCTGTCGCGGCAGACCACCAACCAGATCCTCAAGGACCTGAAAGATCAGGGAATTATTGGTCTCGGCTATGGGGAAATCGAGATTCTGGACATGGAAAAACTGCGTGCCACCTGTCAGATCTGACAGTGGTGGGCTCCTATTGGGCGGTGTACAACAAGTGTGTCAAATACGACCGCCCAAGGAGTTGGAACCGATGAACAGTAAAGCTACCGGCACCGCTGATTACTCTAACCTCCCTATCAATAAAAGCGTCCCGGCACCAGTCGTTGTCAAACCCCAAGGTGACGTCAACAACCCGGTTGAATTTTCGGGTACTGGTCTGGCTGGGTGGTGGGTATGGATCATGAAAGTTCCGATTGATGGTGACTCGTTTGCTTCAACTCAAGTCGGCCCGGATGGTATTTGGTCTGTGAAAGAGAAACTGCTTGCAGCTGAATATGAGGCTTTCGCTGTGCAGACGGATAATCGTGAAAGGTCTGATTGGAGCCCGTTTTTCAAGTTCAAGGTCGAATAAGGACGCACCAGCCGCAAGCTGATTTCCAACCCTGCCGCACTGGGACGGTTAGTGAAGTAGAAAGCCCCTGAACATTCAACATTGCTGTCGATGGGCAGGGGCTTTTTTGAGGAGTCTGTTTGAGTTACGAACCGCGATAAGTGGAGAAACCATACGGGCTCAGCAGCAACGGAATGTGATAGTGCTGATCCGTCTGCTTCACTTGAAAGATCACCGGAATCTCCGGAAAAAACGTCTCGTGCTTCGTCTTCTCGAAGTACTCGCCTGTCTTGAATACCACCCGATATTCACCCGCCTCGAACGTTTTGTTCGCCGGGAACAGTTCGGCGATCCGCCCCTGTTCATTGGTGGTGCCCTGCGCCAGCGGCTGCCAGTCCTGGCCGACATGGCGCTCCAGCGTCACGTTGATGCCCGGCGATGGCAGGCCGTTTTCCAGATTGAGTACATGCACGCTCAGCGGATTGCCGGCGGCCAGCGCCAGGCTCGAAAAAGCGCTCAGGCCGAGCGCGGCAAAAGTCATGCGCAGTGGGGTCATGGTGATGCTCCTGGGTTCAAATACGGTTGATGGAAAGGCCGACGATGTCGGCAGCCTTGATCGCGCAGTTCTCGTCTTGCTCGCCGCCGCCGGAACCGGCCACGCCCATGGCGCCGACCAGTTCCTTGCCAGCGAACAGAGGGATGCCGCCGCCGAGCAAAAGCAGCTCGTCGAGGGTGTTGAGGTTGGCGGTTTCCGGGTTGCTGCGGGCGCGCTCGGCGAACAACCGGGTCGGAGTTTTCGTCGACAGCGCGGTGTAGGCCTTGCGTTGGCTGGCGACGGTGTTGTGCGGGCCGATACCGTCGCCGCGCAAGGTCACCAACAGGTTGCCGCCACGGTCGAGCACCGATACCGTGCCGGTGCAGCTTTCCAGCGCTGTGTCGGCCAGCAGCCGTGCGGTTTTCAGATCGAGATCGGCGTGACGGGGTAGCTCAGGCGCGGCGATTGCGGCAGTGCCGAGGCCGATTGCCAGGCTGGCAACCAAGTATTTAGCGGACATGGGCAGGCTCCAGAAGCGAAGGCCGCCACCTTATCCGCCGGTCCCCGTCGAAACCTCGTCAGCCGGATTACAAGTTTGTAATGGGCAACGGCGGCGAAGGGGCCTAGCCTGTGCCTCTGATCAATCGAGGTGTGCCATGCGTTTGCTGGTCGTAGAAGATGAAGCCAAAACTGCGAATTTCCTCGCCAAAGGGCTGGGCGAGTCGGGTTTTGCCGTGGATGTGGCGCTCAATGGTCTCGACGGGCGCTACTTCATCGAGCAGCAGGAATATGACCTGATCATCCTCGACGTGATGTTGCCGGGCCTCAACGGCTGGCAATTGCTGCAGTTGATCCGCCAGCGCGGCGCCACGCCGGTGCTGTTCCTGACGGCGAAGGACGCTATCGAAGACCGCGTGCGTGGCCTCGAACTGGGGGCGGATGACTATTTGCTCAAGCCATTCGCCTTCGCCGAACTGCTGGCGCGGGTGCGCACGTTGTTGCGGCGCGGGCCGATGCGCGAGGCCGAGTCGTACAGCATCGCCGACCTGGAAATCGACGTGCTGCGCCGCCGGGTCAGCCGTGGCGGCCAGCGCATCGCCCTGACCAACAAGGAATTCGCCCTCCTGCATTTGCTCGCCAGCCGACAGGGTGAAGTGCTGTCGCGCACGCTGATTGCTTCGCAGGTGTGGAACCTGAATTTCGACAGCGACACCAACATGGTCGAAGTCGCGGTGCGCCGGCTGCGTTCGAAAGTCGATGATCCGTACATGCCCAAACTGATCCACACCGTGCGCGGGGTCGGCTATCAACTCGAAGCGCCCGACGATGCGCGCTAGATCCATCGCTTGGCGCCTGGCCCTGGCGTTCGCCGCCGTCTGTGCGTTGGTGCTCAGCGCGATTGGCGTGTTCCTGTATCGCTCGCTGGCCTCGGAAATCGCCTGGCGCGACGACATGGCGTTGCTCGGTCGTTTGGAACAGGTGCGCGCGCTGCTCGCCGACAGCGACAGCCTCGACGCCTTGCAGGCGCGGCCACGGCTGTACCAGAACATGCTCGGCAATCTCGACAGTCTGCTGCTGGTGCAACGCGCGGACGGCTCGAATGTGATCACGATCAACCCTCGCCAACGCGCACTGCCGTCCGTGCAGGCCATCCCCCGGGATCAACCGCCGCAACGCCGCGATGTGCTGACCTGGCAGGCAACGGACGGTGTCGAGCTGGCCTTGTTGTCAGGTCAGGCCCAAGGCCCGAACGGCGAAGCGCTGACCGTGATCGCCGGCAAGGTTCTGAGCGAGCGCGAGCAGATGCTCGGCAGCTATCGCCTGCGCTTGTATCTGGCCGTCGGCCTGGGTGCCGTGCTCGCCTTCACGCTGGGCCTGGTGCTGTTGCGCCGTGGTTTGCGGCCTCTGCGCAAGCTGAGTGAAGCGCTGCGCGGCATCGACCTGCGCAGCCTCGACCAACGCGTCCCCACCGCCGGCACGCCAGCGGAATTGCTGGAGCCGGTGCACGCGCTGAACGGCATGCTGGTGCGGCTGGACGACGGCTTCCAGCGCCTCTCACAGTTTTCCGCCGACCTCGCCCATGAAATCCGCACGCCGCTGCACACCTTGCTCGCAAGCAACGGCCAGGCACTGAATTATCCGCGCAGCAGCACCGAGTATCAGGAAGTGCTGGCGTCGAACATGGAAGAGTTCGAACGGCTCAAGCGCATGGCCGAAAACCTGATGTTTCTCGCCCGCGCAGAGCAGGCTGAGCGGGCGCTCGATCTGCGCACGCTGGAACTGCACGAAATCGGCGATGAGTTGTGCGACTACTTCGAAGCCCTGGCCGATGACCGGGAAATCCGCCTCGAAAACACGTTCAGCGGAGAGTTGCTGGCGGATCAGCAACTGCTGCAACGCGCCTTGGGCAATCTGTTGGCCAACGCCGTACGCCATGCCGATGCCGGCTCGGTCATCAGCCTGCGCCGACGCGATGAGCCAGGCCTGTGCTGGCTGCAAGTGCACAACCTCGGCCCGGTCATCGCGGGTGAGCATCTGGGCAAACTGTTCGACCGCTTCTACCGCGTCGACCCGTCCCGCGCGGAGCCGGGAGATTCCGGCGGATTGGGACTGGCGATCGTGCAGTCGATCATGCAGTTGCATGGGGGCCGGGTGCGGGTCAGCAGTGATGCAACGGGTACGGTTTTTGAGCTTGGATTTGTAACCAGTCGCTAATCGACCCGCACATGCCGTTTCATCTGAGCTAGACTCGCCCTGAATTGGCATCAAATGCGATGCATATTTCTTTATTTACGATTTATTGCACTGTATATAATGCACTGGTGTGTCATGGAACAGTTGGGCGAACTGATCAGAACTCTGCGCAAAGCGCAAAAACTCTCGCAACAGGCGTTGGCGCAACGTTACGGCATGAGCCGCGCCACCATTTCGGGTATCGAAAACAATACGATTTCTGAAATTGGTCTGCGCAAAGTCGAGGCGATCCTCAACGGCTTTGGCTATGAGCTGACGGCGGTTCCCGTGAGAGCGCAACGCCCGACACTCGACGCGTTGCAGAAGGTCAATTTCCATGACTGAGCCGACAGATCGCTTGCACATCACAGTCGCTGATAGCCCGGTCGGAACGCTCGGTCGAGGGCAGCCGGGCATGGACAGTGTGTTCAGTTATCGCGAGGACGCCATCGACGAGAATGCAGTGTCGCTGACAATGCCGACCCGGCTGGAGAGCTACGGCTGGGAGCGGGGCATTCATCCCGTCTTCGAAATGAATCTGCCGGAAGGCGCGCTGCGCGATGAGCTGGTTCGACGCTTTAGTAAAGCAGTGCGCGGTTTTGATGATTTCGCCTTGCTCGCTATCGTCGGACCGCATCAGTTGGGACGGCTGGCGATTACCAGCGAGTCGGCAACCGAGCGTCAGCCCGAAACATCATTGGCCGAGCTTTTGGTGCATGACGGTGCCCAGGGATTGTTCGATGATTTGCTACAGAAGTACGGCCAATACTCCGGGGTTTCGGGCGTACAGCCCAAAGTTCTGGTGCGCGACAGTGCGGCAGCAGTTGATCGCCTGACTCACCGAGGCTCCACACATCTGGTCAAAGCCTTCCGTCCCGAAGAGTTTCCCGAGCTGGCGACCAACGAGTACTTCTGTATGCGCGCCGCAGCGCTTAGCGGACTTGAAGTGCCAAAGTTTGAATTGAGTGAGCAGGGCAAATTTCTGGTGGTCGAGCGTTTTGACCTGATTGAGCACGGCTATCTGGGTTTCGAGGACTTCTGCGTACTCAATGGCTGGCCTTCCAGAGCCAAATACGATGGTTCTTACGAAGGCGCTGCCCGACAGATCAAGGCCTTTGTTTCGCCTGCGCTGTTGAGTCAGGCGCTGGAAGCTTTTTTCAAGATCGTAGCGCTGTCGGCGGGACTGAAAAATGGCGATGCGCACCTGAAGAACTTCGGTGTGCTGTATGACCAATGCGGTGCGCAGGCTTCGATCCGGCTGGCCCCGGCTTACGACATCATCACCACATCGGTTTACATCAGGAACGACAGCCTGGCCTTGCTGCTGGGCGGGTCGAAGGCATGGCCCAA
The DNA here is from genome assembly GCF_002112305.1 of Pseudomonas sp. R45(2017). NCBI lineage: Bacteria > Pseudomonadati > Pseudomonadota > Gammaproteobacteria > Pseudomonadales > Pseudomonadaceae > Pseudomonas > Pseudomonas sp. R45(2017). Next base: position 51,497 of record NZ_NEHH01000004.1, read on the forward strand.
GCAGAAGGCGCTCATCCGCTTCGGCCGTACGGCGTGCAATCTCACTGAAGGCCGGTGCAATGAACTACTGCAGCAGGTTGTTCATGGCATGCAGACGGCGATGGCGGAAATGCTCGAGCATTGCCGAACCCATCAGTCATTCGCCGAGGTGGGTACGGCAATGATCGAGCAGTGGGAGTCCGGGATTGAACGCAGTCTGACCAAGGGTTGAATGCCCATGTGCGCTCAGCGCAACTGATCCCGAAACTGCCCCGGCGTCATCCCGGTCCAGCGTTTGAACGCGCGGCTGAAGCTGCTGGTATCGGCAAATCCCAACAGATAACTGACCTCGCTCAGCGAGCATTGCGGATCGCGCAGGTGCAGCAGCGCGAGGTTCTCGCGGCTTTCATTCAGCAGGGTGTCGAAGCGACAACCCTCGTCCGCCAGGTGCCGTTGCAGGCTGCGCAGGCTCAGGTGCAGGGCCTGGGCGATGCGTTCAGCGCTGGGTTCGCCTTCGGGCAGTTGTTCTTCGATGGCGTCGCGCACCTTGCGCTCCCAGGTCAGCGGCTTGAGTTGGGCGAGGGTGCGTTTGAGCACTGCTTCGTTGTGCTCGGCCAGTTCAGGGTTGGCGTCGTCGAGGTGACTGTCGAAGTCGGCGAGGGCGAATTCGATGCGGTCTTCTTCGGCGGAAAAATGCACCGGCGAGCGGAACACCTTGTGCCACTGATGCGCATCGGCCGGCTCCGGGCGGCGCAGGTACACCGCCAGTGGTGCGTAGTCGCGACCCAGGCGATTGCGGCAGGTGCGCACGTAGATCGCGGCAAACGCGTCGATGGCTTCGAAGGCGGGGGCCGGGTTGCCGGCCGGGATTTTCAGGCGAAAGCGGTAGCGGTCCTCGGTGCGGGTCAGCTCCAGTTCCAGCGCGTCGCTGACCACCTGGTGATAACGCACGATCCGCTCGAACACTTCCCGCAGGCTGCCGCTGGCCACTAACGCATAGCCCAGTGCGTGAAAGGTGGTGGGGCTGACGAACCGCGACACCCGCAAGCCGATTGCCGGATCGCCGCTGACCTGCACCGCGATTTCCCACAGACGCGTGGTGGCGGACAACGGATAGCGGGCGTTCGGGTCGTCCATCAGTTGCGGATCGAGCCCGGCCTGCTGACACAGGGCAGTGCTGTCCAGCCCCAGCGCGTCGAGTTGCTTGCGCAGGGCACGGGTCCAGCTAGCGAGAGAAGTCGGTTCCTTCATGCTGATTGGCGCTTCCGGTCAACAGGTTGGCGTTCTCGGCTACCGCGTTTGGAGTCCGCGCGAGGCAGGATGCGAACATCAATAACCAGAGGATGGAAGCATGGACCGTACTTCTGCAAGTCCCCAGCGACACAATGCTGCCCAGCGATCAGCGCATATTCGCGAAGTGGTGCTGGCCAAGGGCGTCGAGCTGCGCGAGCGCTACCCGATTCTCAAGCATCAGGACGCACTTGGGGCGGGGATTCTGGCGTTTGCCCTGGCCGGGATGATCGGTTCGGCGGCGCTCTACATCACCGGGCACATGGCATGGTGGGCGTGCCTGCTGCTCAACGCGTTTTTCGCCTCGCTGACCCACGAACTCGAACACGACCTGATCCACAGCATGTATTTCCGCAAACAGCGGGTGCCACACAATCTGATGATGGGCCTGGTGTGGCTGGCGCGGCCGAGCACGATCAACCCCTGGATTCGCCGCCATCTGCACCTCAATCATCACAAGGTGTCCGGCACTGAAACCGACATGGAAGAGCGGGCGATCACTAACGGCGAGCCTTGGGGTTTCGCGCGGTTGCTGATGGTCGGCGACAACGTGATGTCGGCGTTCATCCGCATGCTGCGGGCCAAGACCTGGGCGCATAAGTTCAGCATCATCAAACGCACTTTGAAGGTCTACGCGCCGCTGGCGCTGGTGCATTGGGGCGCGTGGTACGTGTTTCTCGGGTTCCATGCGGCCAATGGCATCGCTTACTTGATGGGCTCGCCGATTGAATGGTCGGCGACCACGTTGTCGGTGATGCAGGTGATCGACATCGCCGCCGTGGTGATCATTGGCCCGAACGTATTGCGCACTTTCTGCCTGCACTTCATCAGTTCGAACATGCATTACTACGGGGATGTGGAGCCGGGTAATGTGCTTCAGCAGTGCCAGGTGCTGAATCCTTGGTGGCTGTGGCCTTTGCAGGCGTTCTGCTTCAATTTCGGCAGCAGTCACGGGATTCATCATTTTGTGGTGAAGGAGCCGTTTTACATTCGCCAGCTGACGGTGCCGGTGGCGCACAAGGTGATGCGGGAGATGGGGGTTCGGTTCAACGATTTCGGGACGTTTGGGCGGGCGAACAGGTTTGTTCGCAAGGAAAATGAAGGGTTGGCGGGTAAGGCGATCGAGGTGAACTGACTTTGTGTTTTCGGCTGGAGATCCAGCCCTCACCCTAACCCTCTCCCGGGGGGAGAGGGGACTGATTGGGGGATATTGGGGAAGTACGCCGACGTGAACGAACTGTTCTGAATCCATAGTCGACTGGTTTTTTCAGGTCGATGTATAGCGAAAGACACCTCGGTAGGCTCCCTCTCCCTCCGGGAGAGGGCTGGGGTGAGGGAGCGCTTTTGATCCTGCCCTCAATCCGGCTGAAACGGCGACTCACTCAAAATCACCCCGGTCTCCTCCACATACCGCTGCCAATGCTCGATCAGCGCCTCAAGCTTCTGCGGCTGACTCGACGCCAGGTCATGAATCTCCCCCGGATCACTCCCCAGGTCGTAAAGCTGCCAGGTCGCCGGCCCGACTGGACCGGGGATCCACACCGCCTTCCACTGCCCCTGCCGAATCGCCCGGCGCCCGAACAATTCCCAACCGGTAACGGTGTGTTCGTCATGCACCTGCGCCGTCTCGCCAGACAAAAAGCCCAGCCACGATTTACCACGCAACTGTGCCACCGGTTTGCCGTGCCATTGCTTGCCGGGATGGCGCACGCCGGCCAGATCGAGGATGGTCGGCGTGATGTCCATCACCGTGCCGAAACCATGGCTGATCTGCCCCTTCAGCGGCAGCTGCGGATAGTGCAGCAGCGCCGGAACGCGAATCCCGCCCTCGGTGGTGAACGCCTTGAACAGGCGCGACGGCGCGGTGGCCACCTGCGCCCAGTTCGGCCCGTACCAGACGTAGGAGTTGGCGCGTCCGATGTTGTCGAGGCTGTTGTCGTAATGCTGGCTCAGATAGGTCACCAGCTCCGGGCCGAATTTCGGGAAGGCCTCCAGCAGCGCGCCTTCGGCACCGTTGTCGGACATGAACAGGATGAAGGTGTTGTCGAGCTGGCCCTGCTGGCGCAGATAGTCGACGACGCGGCCGATGTTCCAGTCCATGCGCTCGACCATCGCCGCGTAGACCTCCATCGCCCGGGCGGAAATGCGTTTTTGTTCATCGCTCAGCGCGTCCCATTGCGCGGTCAGCTGGATCAGCGGATGCGGTTCGACATCCGGCTCGATCAATCCCAGCGACTTGAGTTTTTCCAGACGCTCGAGGCGCAGCACTTCCGGCCCTGCGTCGTAGCGGCCACGGTATTTTTCGACGATGTCGGCGGGCGCCTGCAACGGCCAGTGCGGCGCGGAAAACGGCAGGTAGGCGAAGAACGGCCGGCTCTGGTCGCGCTCCTTGAGGTACTGCAACAGCTTGTCGCCGAAAGCGTCGGAGGAATAGAAATCCTTGGGCAATTCGTCGATGAACGTGTCGTCTTCGATGTACAGCGCCGGGGTGGATTTCAGCAGGCCGGGCGTGTGTTCATCGTAGGTCGGTTCGAATCCGTAGTGGTTCGCCGCGCCGGGCAGCAACGAGAACGAGCGCTCGAAGCCTCGGGCGTGAGGCGCCAGTTCGGCGGTCAGGCCCAGGTGCCATTTGCCGCTCATCAAGGTCTGGTAACCGGCCTCGCGCAGCAACTCCGGCAACGCGACGACACGGTCGTTGAGATAGCCTTCGTAACCCGGTTTGCCGATCAGCTCCGGGGTCAGGGTTTCGGCCATGGTGCCGATGCCGGCGATGTGGTGGTCGGTGCCGGTGAGCAGCATCGAGCGGGTCGGCGAACAGGTTGGTGCAGTGTGAAAATCGGTCAGGCGCAGGCCATTGTTGGCCAGGGCATCGAGGTTCGGCGTGGCGATTTCGCCGCCGAACGCGCCGATGTCGGAGAAACCGAGGTCATCGGCCAGAATCACCAGAAAGTTGGGACGTTGCGGCATCAACAGGCTCCTGTTCAGCAGGCAATGAACGACAACGGCAGATCACGGATCTGCACCGGTGCGCTCGGTTGGTAATGGTCGTCACTGGTCAGCTCGTGCAGCAGTTCTTCGCGCAACTGGTGGAAGTCGAAACTGCTGCGCTGGCGCGGATGGGGCAGGGCGATGTCCACCACCCGCTTGATCCGGCCGGGGCGCGGTTCCATCACCACCACGCGGTCGGCGAGGAAAATCGCTTCCTCGACATCGTGGGTGACCAGAATCGTGGTGATCTTTGCCCGCTCGCGAATCGCCAGCAGTTCGTCCTGCATCTGCTGGCGGGTCAGCGCATCGAGGGCGCCGAAGGGTTCGTCGAGCAACAGGATCCGTGGGCTCGCCACCAGCCCGCGAGCAATCGCCACGCGCTGGGCCATGCCGCCGGAGAGTTGATGCGGGTAGGCGCGGGTGAAGTCGCGCAGGCCCACCAGCTCGATGAAATCGTTGACGCGTTGCTGCTTTTCGGAGGCAGCCAGCGGCTCGTTGACCAGGCCCAGACCGATGTTGTCGGCCACCGTCAGCCACGGGAACAAACGATGCTCCTGAAACACGATGCCGCGCTCGCCGCCGATGCCGCTGACGGCTTTGCCATCGACCGTGATCTGCCCGCGAAACTGCGTGTCGAGGCCCACCAGCAAACGCAGCAGGGTGGATTTGCCGCAGCCGCTGGAGCCGACGATGGCGACGAATTCGCCCTCGGCGATGTCGAGGTTGAATTCGCGAATCGCCTCCAGTTCGAAACCGTCGACGTCAAAGGATTTGCCTACATGGTTGAAGCTGACAATCGGTGCGTTCATGCGTGTCTCCAGCGGGTGGCGCGGATTTCCAGGCGTTGGCCAATGAGGTTGAGCAGGGCGCCGGTGAGGCCGACCAGGAGCATCCCGGCCATGATCAGGTCCATGCGCAGCAGTTGTTGGGCGCCGATCATCTGGCTGCCGATGCCGCCGTTGGACGGCATGAAATATTCAGCGCCGATGGTGCCTAGCCAGGCGTAGATCAGGCTCAGGCGCAAGCCGGCGAAAATCCCCGGCGCGGCGCCCGGCAGCACCAGTCGGCGCAGGCGTTGGGCGAGGCTCAGGCGCAGCACTTGCGCGGCTTCGTTGAGTTGTGGCGAGAGGTTGGCGACGCTGCGTTGAGTCGCGACAAACAATGGAAAGAAAGCGGCGAGGGCGACGAACACCCACTTCGCCAGTTCGCCTAGACCGAACCAGGCGGTGAGCAGCGGCACCCAGGCGAAAATCGCGATCTGGCGCAGGGCGGCGAGGGTCGGGCCGAGCACGCGTTCGCTGGTGCGCGACAGACCCAGCAGCAAACCCAGCACGAGGCCGAGGCCGCCGCCAATCAACAGACCACCTAGTGTGCGGCCCAGGCTCAGGGCCATGCCCGAGATCAACGTGCCGTCGAGCAATCCGTTTTTCGTCGCCTCAAGCACCACCCACGGACTGACCAGAATGTTGGCATCGATCCATTGCTGATCGACCGCCAGTTGCCACAGCGCAAACAGCGCCAGCGGCAGCAGCCACGGCTGTACGCGTTGCCAGCCTTCGTAGCGTGGGCCGCGACGGATTTCTGCCGTGGCCGGGTGCGGCCAGTGCACCAGTTTTTTGTCCAGCAGACCGATGCCGCGATCCATCGCCACGCCGATCAGGCCGATTACGACGATGCACACGAAGACGATGTCGAGCATGAACAGCTGTCGCGCCCAGACCATCAGGTAACCGATGCCTTCGCTGGAGGCCAGCAGCTCGACGGCAAGCAATGAAGTCCAGCCAGCGGCGAGCGCCAAGCGTACGCCGGCCATGAATGCGGGGAGGGCGGCGGGCAGCACCAGTCGGCGGATCAACAGTCGTGGAGGCAAACGTAAAACAGCGGCGGCTTCGCGCAGCTTGGGTTGCGCATCGCGCACGCCGACCAGCGTATGCAAGGTCACCGGAACCACGATGGCCTTGATCAGCACCACCAGTTTCAGCGTTTCGCCGATGCCGAAAAACACCATGAACAGTGGAATCCACGCCAGCGTCGGCACCTGGGCCAGGCCGGCGAAAGTCGGGAAGATCAAGCGTTCGAGACGACGGCTGAAACCCAGCGCCGCACCGAGTACCGCGCCGGCGGTAACGCCCGCCAGCAAGCCCCAGAACAACCGTTGCAGGCTGATCCACAAATGACTCCACAACTCGCCCTGGGACAGCTCGATCGCGCTGTTCCACACCAGCGATGGCGCCGGCAGAATCTGTTCGCTCATCCATTGATTGCGCGCCGCCAGCCACCACAGGGCGAACAGTCCGAGCGGTAATATCCAGGGTAAAACGCGGTGGCTCAGGCTTGGCCAGGTACGCCGGCTTTTCAACGGCGGTGCGGCCAGTGGCAGGCTGAGAAGGGATTCACGGGCCATGGGTGACCTCCGTTGTCGGGTTGGATCGAGTCAGCGGAATTAGCTAAAAACCAATTGTTATAAGTGAGTTAGAAAATAATCATTTTGGAGATAAGCAGCGCCATTTAAGGCCTCCAGCCCTGCGCGCATCCAATGCATTCGAAGAATATTTTCGATGCTCTCCATGCATACGGCTCTGCATGTCCCGACTTTGCTGGCTTAGCTTGAAAAGCTATAAAAATGTGCTTTTTAAGTATTTAAGCGCTGATACGGATTGCGCCTACTTTCGGCTCCTCAATGCCCGCCGTGATCAGGAGCCGCACCCATGAACCTTCCCTTCAAACGTGTCATCAGTCTGTTTGCCGCGCCGGCACTGGCGGGTCTGCTGGCGTTCTCTGCCCAGGCCGACGAGCTCAAGGAAATCAGGATTGCCGTGCCTGATCTGAGCGCCGGTACCCAGCACAGCGGCGGGGGCATCGTGGACGTGCTGCGCGATCAGCAGATTTTCGAAAAGGCTTTCGCCGATCAGGGCATCAAGATTCAGTGGAGCTTCTTCAAGGGCGCCGGACCTGTGATCAACGAGGCGTTCGCCAACGGTCAGGTGGATCTGGCCTATCTCGGAGATCTGGCGGCCATCATCGGCAAGTCCAACGGTCTGGATACGCGCCTGCTCAGCGCCAGCGCCCGGGGTGTGAAGCAATACCTGGGCGTGGTGCCGGGTTCGGGGATCAAGACGCTGCAGGATCTCAAAGGCAAGCGCGTGGCGATCTTCCGGGGCACCGCGACCCAGTTGTCGTTCGATGCGGCGCTGGCCAGCGTGGGCCTGAGCGAGAAGGACGTGAAAGTGATCAACCTCGATTTCAACGCAGCGGTAGCGGCGCTGGCGGCGAAGCAGATCGATGCGTCGTGGGGCAGCTCCGGGCTGACTGCATTGCAGGCCAAAGGCTTGGCCGAGTTGCCGCTTAACACCAAAGACCTCGGTGGCGCCGGCAGTGTGCAGTCGGTGCTGGTGGGTACCGGCAAGTTTGTCGATGGGCATCCGGAAGCCGTGGCAAAACTGCTCAAGGCGCAGCAGCAGGCGGTGGAGTGGTTGACTCAGGACAGCAACAAGGACGCTTACGTGCAGCTTGTGTCGGGACTGGCTAGTTATCCGCCAGTGATCCTCACCCAGGATCTGAAGGATCAGAATCTGAGCGAAGTGTTCCCGTCGACACTGGACCCGCTGTTCCTCGAAAACCTGCAGGGCAAGGTGGACCTGGCGGCGCAGCAGAAGCTGATCCGCAAGCCGTTCAAGGTGAACGAGTGGGTCGCGCCTGAGCTGGCGGCTGCGAAGCTCTGAGTCATGTGGTCATTCCCGCGCAGAGCGTGGGAATGACCCTCAAACCGCGACGCTGATCGCCTGTTTATCCACCGCCACCAACGTCTCGATCATCGCCCGCGCTGCCGGTGACAGCCGGAATCCCGTGCGGCTCACAATCCCGCACCGCGCATTCATGCTCTCCAGATTCTGCGGCAGATTGCGCCAATGCAGCAGCGCCAGCGAGCCTTGGGCGATGTCCTCGACAAACGCCTCTTCAGTGCCGACACCAATCGCGTTGGATTGCAGCACCACTTTCACCAGCGCCGGAAAGTGCTCGGTCTCGATGGTAGGCGAAAAGTCGATCCGTCCGCTGAGATTCGCCAGCAGTTTGCGAATGCCGGGCGGGATCAGCGTGGTCGCCAGCGGGTAGTCGAACATGTCGTTGGTCGACAGGCTTTCCTTGGCCAGCAGCGGATGCCCCGGCCGGCAGAAAAACACCCCGCGCTTGGGCGTCAGCGGCTGGGTCTGGAAGTTCGGGTCGGACTCGAAATGGCGGATGTCGGCGATGAAGAATTCGATCTCTTCGCGGCTCAGGGCGCGGCTGAGTTTTTCCCAGTTATCCACCTGAAAACAGGTGCGCACTTTCGGGTGCGCATTGATGAATTGCGCCACCGCGTCCGGCACCAGTTTCACCGCCGGCGCCGGGCCGCAACCGAAATGCAGTTCGCCGGCGTCGAGCTTGGTCATCTGCGTCACTTCGGCGCTGAGCAACGCCGCGCCCTGCACCAGGGTCAGGGCGTGTTGCAGCACCACTTGGCCTTCGGGTGTCGGGCGCAGATCCTTGTTGCCGCGATCCACCAGCACGCAGCCGAACTCCTGCTCCAGCCCTTGGATGCTGCGGCTGAATGCCGGTTGAGTGATGCCCATGGCGTCGGCTGCGCGGACAAAACTGCGGTGTTCGTTGAGGGCGATGAAGTAGCGCAACTGGCGAAGATCCATATGCTTTTCCGGCATCCTAAAAATAGCTCGAAGGCATTTGCGACGAGGTTGCTTGAGGTTTTAAATGCAAGCTCTTATTCCGTCAACGAAGCATGTGAATATCTATTAGATGTAAATGGAATATAGATAGAGCGTTGTTTCGCTGCCGTCCAACCGCAAGCAGTCGATGAGGGTCTACCCATGAGCAATGCCGCACTCGCTGTAAAACCCGCTGTCCACACGCTGGACATTCATCCGGTGGCCGGCCGTATCGGCGCCGAAATCCGTGGCGTGCAGCTGTCCGGTGAGCTGGATGCCGCGACGGTTGAAGCCATTCAACAGGCGCTGATCCAGTACAAGGTGGTGTTCTTTCGCGAGCAGACCCAGCTCGACGATCAACGTCAGGAAGCCTTCGCGCATCTGCTCGGCGAGCCGGTGGCGCACCCGACCGTGCCGTCCCGCGAGGGCACCCGTTATCTGCTGGAGCTGGACGGCGCCGAAGGGCAGCGCGCCAATTCGTGGCACACCGACGTGACCTTCGTCGATGCCTACCCGAAAGCCTCGATCCTGCGCTCGGTGGTGGCCCCGGCGTTCGGTGGCGACACGCTGTGGGCGAACACCGCGACCGCGTACAACGAACTGCCGACTGAATTGCGTGAGCTGGCAGACAAACTGGTGGCCGTGCACAGCAACGAGTACGACTACGCCTCCGTGAAGCCGGACGTGTCGGCGGAGAAGCTCGAGCGCTATCGCAAGATCTTCACCTCGACCGTCTACGAGACCGAGCACCCGGTGGTGCGTGTGCACCCGATCAGCGGCGAAAAGAGCTTGCTGCTGGGGCATTTCGTCAAACGCATCAAGGGCTATTCCCAGGCCGATTCGGCGCACCTGTTCGGCTTGCTGCAAAGTCATGTGATCCGCCAGGAGAACGTCGTGCGCTGGCGCTGGAAGGCCGGTGATGTGGCGATCTGGGATAACCGTTCGACGCAGCATTATGCGATTGATGATTACGGCACTCAGGATCGTGTGGTGCGTCGGGTGACGCTGAAAGGAGAAGTGCCGGTCGGGGCGAATGGGCAGCGTAGCCAGACCATCAAAGGGCGTGAGTAAGAGCAGAAGATCAAAAGCCCCTCACCCCCGCCCTCTCCCGGAGGGAGAGGGAGCTGACCGAGATGTCTGGCGCCATACATCGACCTGAAGGATCAAGTCGATTATGGATTCAGCAAAGCTCATACAGGTCAGCGCAAATCACCAATATCCCGCGGTCAGTCCCCTCTCCCTCCGGGAGAGGGTTAGGGTGAGGGGGCTCTTGCTCTTGCCTTCGCTCGATCACTACCAAACGCCAATCTGAACGAGCTTCTCGGTCTCGGGCTCCCCATAGCGAAACCGCTGCCCGCGCAAATCAATCTCCTGATGACTGATCGTCGTGCGCCGCTTCAGCCCGCGCACCCACTCGAACAGATACCCCGCATGCTCCTCGCGCACCGCCGCATACGCCGGATCCGCGCCCAGATCCTGCAGCTCCTGCGGATCATTCAACAGATCAAACAACTGCGGCCTAAAGCCGTCGTACCCCAGGTATTTCCAGCGTTCGCTGCGCACCATGGTCATGCGGCAACGGTCGATCGGCTGGCCCAGTCGCTCCCGCGCCGGGGCCTGGAAGGCGTAGTCGTATTCGCTGATCGCATAGCGGCGCCAGTCCGGGTTTTCACCGTGCAGCAGCGGAATCAGCGAGCGACCTTCCAGGCGATGCTCGGCCCCCGTCACGCCCAGCGCTTCGAGAAAGGTCGGCACGCCGTCGATGGTTTCCGCCAGTCGCTCGTCCACGGTGCCCCGTGTGACATCCGCCGCCGCACGCGGGTCGCGCACGATCAATGGAACGCCCACCGCCTGCTCCAGCAAAAACTCCTTCTCGCCCAGCCAGTGATCGCCCAAGAAATCGCCGTGATCGCTGGTGAACACGATCAGCGTGTCCTCCCAGCGGCCGTTGCTTTGCAGGAAATCGAACAGCCGCCCCAACTGATCATCGACCTGTTTGACCAGACCCATGTACGTCGGGATCACGTTCAGTCGTACCGGATCTTTGGAGAAATTCAGGCTTTCCTCATGCTGGCGAAAGGCCTGATAGACCGGGTGGTCGCTGGGAGAGGCATTACGTACCGGTTCGAGAATCGATTTCGTACTGTACAAAGTGTGGTACGGCGCCGGTACGATGTAGGGCCAGTGGGGTTTGATATAGGACAGGTGTAAAAACCACGGTTTTTCACCTTGCTCACCGATGAAGTCGATGGCCCGATTTGTAGTGTAGACAGTCTCAGAATGTTGCTCGGGAATTCGTGCCGGCAAATGGGCATTACGCATTTTCCAGCCGCTGAGGATTTCGCCGTTGTCGCCTTCGGCCGCGTTGGCCCAGTCATGCCAGGGGTTACGCCCTTCGAAACCCTGCTCGCGCAGGTAATGGGTGTAGGGCGCGGATTCGCGTTTGTCATCGAACAGCGGGTCGTCGGGGAAGATGCCGTCGTGACGGAAGTACGGCTCGAAGCCGACTTCGTTGAGCACTTCGGCCTGGGCGCTTTCGGGGTTGATCGCCAACCGCTGCAAGGCATCGACGTTGGCCGTGGCGTGGGTCTTGCCGACCAGCGCAGTACGAATGCCGTGGGGGCGCAGGTAATCGCCGATGGTCAGTTCTTCCAGCGGCAGCGGCACGGCGTTCCACGCCACTTGATGGCTACTGACATAGCGCCCGGTGTAGGCCGACATCCGTGATGGGCCGCAAATCGTGCCCTGTGTATAGGCGCGGCTGAAGCGCACGCCGGCGGCGGCCAGGCGATCAATGTTCGGGGTGTGCAGGTGCGGGTGGCCGTAGCACGACAGGTAATCGCGGCGCAGCTGATCGCACATGATGTACAGCACATTGCGCACGGGGTTTTGCGGGTTGGACATGGGGTTCACCAGTCAGAAAGACAGGCGAGGTTTTTCGCTTTCGGCGAGGGTGTTCGGCAAGTGCATTCGGGGAATGCTTGCCATGCATGAAACGCATGGGCTCAGACGGCGAGGTTCGCCAGTGAACACACCTCCTCATCCACCGCATCGATCGCCTTGATCTGCTCGATCATCGCCTCGGCCAACGGTGACAACCGATACCCGGCGCGGCTGACAATTCCGTAACGGGTGTAAAGCTCCTCCAGATCATCCGCCAACCCTTCGACCTTCAAGCACACCAGTTCACCCCGCGCTTGATGCAGTGCATCCGAATAGGCACCGACGATGCCGATCGCATCGGAGCGCAGCACCACGCCGAGCAGGCTGGCGCTGTTCTCGCACTCCACGTTCGGAACGAAATCCGGGCGGCCACTGAGGTCAACGATGACCTTGCGCAGGTTTGGCGGGCGAATGCTGACGGCCAGTGGATAACTCATCAATTGCTCGGCGGTGACCCGATCCGATGCGGCCAGCGGATGCCCGGCGCGGCAGCAGAAATGCCATTTGCGCGGCCTCAACCGGTGGGTCAGATAATCCGGATCTGCCTCGAAGTGCCGAGTGTCGGCAACGAAGAATTCGAACTCTTCGCTCAGCAGCCGTTTGCTCAGGCTCTGCCAGTCATCGACCTGGTAATGCACTCGCGCTTTCGGGTAGCGGCCGATGAAGCTGCCGATCGCTCGGGGGATCAATCCTGCCGCTGGCGCCGGGCCACAACCGAAGCGCAATTCCCCCGCCTCCAATCCGTTGAACTGGCTGATCTCGTTGGCCATCTGCTGCGCACCGCTGACCAGTCGCCGCGCGTGTTCAAGCAGCACCTGGCCCTGTTTGGTCGGCGGCAATTCCTTGCGTCCGCGATCCACCAACTGACAACCGACGCTGTGTTCCAGCGCCTGAATGCTGCGGCTGAATGCCGACTGCGACAGGTTCACCGCCTGCGCGCCCGCGACGAAGCTGCGTTGTTCGGCGAGGGCGATGAAGTGTCTGAGTTGGCGCAAGTCGATATGCATTTTTCACATAAAAAATATCCGGGAAATGCATTGGATATGCATTAGGTCGACTCCTTATAAAGGCAATCTCTTATGCAGTAAATCTTTGTAAAAACATAAATAAATAACTCAAAAGAATATGCGGCACGGAAGATGTCTGCGTGTTTTTTGACCAGGAGCAGCCCCATGAGTCCGTTGAACCTCGCTTCACCGCCGCCGCCACGACGGCTCAAACGTCTGCCTCTGGCCCTGTTGCTGGCGGGGAGTGCCAGCTGGACCCACGGCTACGCCGCTGAAACGCAAACCCCTGTGCCAGCACCGGCCGGCAAGACCGCGACCGCCACTTCGCAACTGGAAACCGTGACCGTCACCACCCGCCGTCGCGAAGAAAGCTCTCAGGATGTGCCGACGCCAATGAGCGTGGTGAGCGGCACGACTTTGGAGACGCAACGGGTCTACCGAATCCAGGATCTTCAGCAACTGGTGCCCAGCGTCAACGTCGCCTACATGCATGCGCGTCAGTCCAGCGTGTCGATCCGGGGGCTGGGCAACAACCCGGCCAGCGATGGTCTGGAAGGCAGCGTCGGCCTGTACATCGACAACGTTTACCTGGGTCGCCCGGGGATGGCGGTGTTCGATCTAATGGACATCGAACAGCTCGAAGTCCTGCGCGGGCCGCAGGGGACGTTGTTCGGCAAGAACACTACCGCTGGGGTAATCAACATCAGCACCCGCGCGCCGAGTTTTACCCCGGAGCGCAGCATCGAAACCTCGGTCGGCGAGGACGGTTATTTCCAGACCAAGGGCACGATTTCCGGGCCGCTCAACGATGTGCTGGCCGGGCGTTTGTCGGCCTATCGCACTCGTAGCGCCGGCGACATCAAGAACGAATTCAACGGCCATGATCTGAACGGCGGTTCCCGCGACGGTTTCCGTGCGCAGTTGCTGTTCAAGCCCAACGAAAACTTCAACCTGCGCTGGATCGGTGATTACAACGAAGAGGATTCCAGCGCCGGCACCCGCGTGCTGTACAACACCGGGCCGACCATCAATGGCGTCAATCTCTACTCGGCCCGCGCCGCCGCTGCCGGCGCGACGCTGGTCAACGGCTCGCACCGCAAGGTCAATCTGGACAATGACCAGCACGTCACCGTGCATCAGGGCGGCACGTCGGTGGAGGCCAACTGGACCCTGCCGAGCGACTTCACCCTGACCTCGGTCAGCTCCTACCGCTTCTGGAATTTCACCCCGCGCAACGATGATGGCCTCAACGTGCCGGCAACCTACAACGCCGGGGTGTCGGTGGAGGACAAACAGTATTCCCAGGAATTTCGTCTCGCCTCGCCCAAGGGCGAGTTCTTCGATTACGTCCTCGGTGCCTACTATTTCGGCTCGGACCTGGACAACAAATCCTTCGCCTATTACGGCCCGCAGGCAGACATCTGGAACGGCACGCCACGGGGCGCGCTGGCCAACGTCAACAGCGTCGGCCGTGGCCATATCAAGACCGACAGCTTCGCGCTGTTCGCCCAAGGCACCTGGCACCTGACCCCGCGTCTGGATTTCACCGCCGGGGTGCGTGGCACCTATGAAGAGAAGAACGCCTGGGTCAATCGCGACGCGCCGGTTGGTGGTGCTGCTGTCACGGGTGCCGCCGCCACCGCGCGACGCGGCCGGACTGGCGCCTACGATTCCGGCGACCTGAACCAGTACAGCTCCAGCCCATCCGGATTGCTCAACCTCAGCTATCGCTTCACCGATGATCTGCTCGGCTACGCCACCTTGTCTCACGGTGAAAAATCCGGTGGGGTCAACCTTGTGGTCGGCTCGGCCCCGACCGCTGGTGCCGACTCGTTGCTTATCGGTACCGAGCGCGCCAACAACGCCGAACTCGGTTTCAAGAGCACGCTGTGGGATCGCCGTTTGCAGCTCAACGCCAACGTGTTCTGGACTCAGGTCAACGCTTACCAGACCAACGCCTACGACGACGTCAACCGTGTGCAATACCTGACCAACGCCGGTTCGGTGCGCTCGCGCGGCGTGGAGTTCGAGAGCACCGTGATCCCGTTGCGCGGCCTGACGCTGAACTTCAACGGCTCGTACAACGACGTCAGTTACCTCTCGTACAAGGACGCGCCGTGCCCGCCGGAAGTCAGCCAGGCACCGGGTGCTCCGGCCTCTTGCGACCTCAGCGGCCATCAGGTGGTCGGCGCCTCGAAGTGGATCGGCAACGCCAACGGCAAGTACGAATGGAATCTGGATAACGGCCTGCAGCCTTACGTCACCGGCAGCTACGCGTTCCGCTCCAAAGCGGTGGGCACGGTCGAAGATTCCGACTATGGCCAGATCCCGAGCTATGCGGTGGTCAATCTCTCCACCGGCCTGCGCGGCGATTTCAACCAGGGTCAGTGGGACATCTCGCTGTGGCTGAAAAACGCCTTCGACAAAACCTACTACACGACCCTGTGGACCGGCGGCAACGGCGGCTATGAAGGTTTGCTCGGAACGCCGCGCACCCTCGGCGTCACCGGTCGCTACGACTTCTGATCGATCCTTCAAGGAGCTGCATCATGTTGCGCATCAAAACCGCTATACCGGTGTTGTTGTCCGGCGCAGTGCTCAGTGCCGGGGCGCTCGCCGCGCCCAGCGTCTACCCCACCGGCGTCACCCGTTACGACCCGGCCAAGGCCTTCAATCAATATGTGATCTTCAGCGGTGCCGACAAGCAGACGCACCTGATCGACATGAACGGCCACGAGGTGAAGAACTGGCCGCAATCAGGTTTTCCCTCGGCGATCATCGACCCGCAACTGGTCGGTGGCGAGCGCGGTCATGTGTTGCTGCAACTGAGCGAAAAGGATCCGGGCAAGCTCGGTTCCGCCGGCAACGGCCTCGGCAATCAGAGCGTCGGTGAACTGGACTGGAACGGCAAAGTCGTCTGGCAGTGGGGCGACAAGGCCCCCGGTGGCGCTGCGCAACAGCATCACGATCAGCGTCGCCTGAGCAACGGCAACACCGTGGTGCTGGCGAACAAGGTGCACCAGGTCAAAGGCTTCAAAGTGCCCGAGGTGATTGACGATGCGATCTATGAAGTCAGCCCCGCCGGCGAGGTGAAATGGCAGTGGCTGGCGTCGGATCACTTGAACGAATTCGGCTTCACCGCCGAGCAGTTGAAGCTGGTTCGCGCCAGTGAAAATCCGGATTACCTGCACATCAACAACCTCAGCCTGGTCGGGCCGAACAAATGGTTCGATGCCGGCGACAAGCGCTTCAATCCGGACAACCTGCTGATCGATTCGCGCAACGCCAACTTCATCGCGATCATCGACAGGCACAGCGGCAAAGTGGTCTGGCGCCTGGGGCCGAATCTGCCGCTGGCCAATCCGAAAACCGCGCAGAAAATCCCGCGCCCGGTGGACCAGTTCGTCGGCCAGCATGACGCGCACATCATCCCGGCCGGACTGCCCGGCGCGGGCAATCTGCTGGTGTTCGACAACCAGGGTTCGGCGGGTTACCCGAACGTCACGCTGGGGCTGATTTCCGGCTCGCGGGTGCTGGAGATCGACCCGGTGAAAAATGAAATCGTCTGGCAGTACAGCGCGGCGAATTCGAAGCAGCCGGGGTGGGCGTTCTACAGCTCGTTCATCAGCAGCGCGCGGCGCTTGCCCAACGGCAATACGCTGATCGATGAAGGCATGAACGGGCGGTTCTTCCAGGTGACAGCCAGCGGTGAAAACGTCTGGGAATACGTCAGCCCTTATCTGGGCAAGGCGCCGGGCAGCGACGCGATCAGCAACTGGGTCTATCGGGCCCTTCCTGTGAGTTATGACTGGGTGCCGGCAGGAACGCCGCGCTCGGAAACGGCAGTGATTGCGCCGGCCATTGGTGTACAGCAGACCAATGCCAGTCGTTAGTTATTAAGAGTCTTCCGAATCGAAATAAGTTATGAGTGACATGAATAGTGCATATAGCAATTTCGTTGAAAAGTCGCGTGGACAATAAATGAATGTCCAACCATCCTGAGTGTCGTGAGTTTCCAGGAGGAAACTTGCTCTCATCGGAAGACACTTATCCAACGATAAAGGAAATCTCGTTATGTCGAGCATTAATGGCACTTATGTGAATGCCAACTCTGGCGCCAAGCTGGTTATCACCGACGGTAATGATTCCAATGGCAGCTTCAGCGGCACCCTCAGCCAGGGTGGCGTGAATTACGACATCCGTTACGGGAACTACCACTTCCAGAACAGCACCGGCAACCCGACCACAATCGCGGTGCTGGCTCAGAACGGAAATAGTGGTTATCAGACCTGGACGCTGTTTTCGCCTGATCACAACTACGCGAAACTCCGGGCTACCGGCTCCCGCGTGAACTTCGATGGTGAAGTTGTGAACTTGGGTGGTGAGTTTCTGAAGCAATAAGAAATTCCGTAAATCGAAGGCCGATGCATTAAACATGCATCGGCCTTTTTGTTTGCCTTTTAAAAAGTTCGTCAACTATCAACTTGGTATTAGTTGTCACTGAATCCCGGGTCACCGATAACCCGATGCCTTGGATGAATACTTTTTATGCCGGGAAAGCATGTCGATTCCGGCGAATCGCTGAAAGCCTTGCGGGCCGTGGCTTTGGCGGAAATGACTGTTTCGTATATTCCATAAACATCTATTCATAACATGAAAGATTACTTTCGGAGATAAGCGTCTAGCCCAATGATTGACCCATCGATCACGCCGTGGGGGATTCAACAAGCGGCGAATCGGCTACGCGAAAAAACGCAAAGAGACCGCAGGGAGTAAAGCAATGGGCAATGTCCAGACCGCCGCCAGTGCACAGGAGGTGCTGTGGCGCCAAGCGCCGAGTGGCGAGTTGGTCGATCTCGGCCGGCCCCATCGCGTGCCGTTGGGGCAGCTGCGTTTGCAGCGCGCGCCCAAGGGCATTCTGAGCCGCCGCGAAACGATTCTGCTCGGCGTTCTGGCGCTGGTGGTGCACGGCGCGGTGATCTACTGGATCAACCAGCATCCGACACCGGCGCTGCCGATCGTGCCGCCGGAAATTCCTCCGATGACCATCGAATTTTCGCGCCCGGCGCCACCGGCACCACCTGTGGTTGTACCGCCGCCACCGGCACCGGTGGTCGAGCCTCCGCCACCGGTGGAGGACGAACTGGCAACCAAGCCGCCACCAAAACCGAAGCCGATTCCCAAACCGAAACCGGTCGCCAAACCCGTACCGAAACCGGCGCCAAAAGCCGTCGAGCAACCACCGGCTCCGCCACAACCGGCAGACCCGGTCGCCGCGCCCGCGCCACCTGCACCACCGGCACCTGCTCCGGTGACGCCGGCCTCGGCCAACGCGGCGTACCTGAAGAACCCGGCGCCGGAGTATCCGTCGCTGGCCCAGCGTCGCGGTTGGGAAGGCACGGTGTTGCTCCGGGTGCACGTACTGGCCAGCGGCAAACCGGGCGAGATCCAGATTCAGAAAAGCAGTGGCCGGCAACAGCTCGACGACGCGGCGCTGGACGCCGTGAGGCGCTGGAGCTTCGTGCCGGCCAAGCAGGGTGATGTCGCCCAGGACGGCTGGGTCAGCGTACCCATCGATTTCAAGATTCATTAAACCGAAACCAATTTCGCGCTAAACGTTTACACGAGGGAATACATCATGACGTTACTGGCATCTCCACTGGAATCCATCGAAAGCGCGGTGATCTGGCTGCTGGTGGTCTTCTCTGTCGCCACTTGGGGCCTGGCATTGCTCAAGGCTTTGCAGTTCGGCCGGTTGAAGGCGCAGGACCGAAAATTTCACAAACGCTTCTGGGCGGCGTCGAGTCTGGACTCCGCCGCCGAGTTGAGCGAAACCCAGCCCGGCGCGGCAGCGCGGGTGGCACAGGCCGGTTATGCGGCGATACAAGTGGGCGAGGCGCCGCAGGCCAATGACCTGAGCCAGGCGATCAACCATCAGGATCGCCTCGAACGTGCCTTGCGCCAGCAGATCGTCCGCGAGCGCCGTTCGCTGGAAACCGGTCTGGCGGTGGTCGCGAGTATTGGCAGCACCTCGCCGTTCATTGGTCTGTTCGGCACGGTGTGGGGAATCATGGAAGCGTTGAAAGGCATCAGCGCGGCAGGTTCGGCGAGCCTGGAAACGGTCGCAGGGCCCATCGGTGCAGCGCTGGTCGCCACCGGGGTGGGGATCGCGGTCGCGGTGCCGGCGGTGCTGGTTTACAACTACTTTTTGCGTCGTCTGAAACTGACGGCGGCGGACCTGGACGACTTTGCCCACGACTTCTACAGCCTGGCGCAAAAGAGCTCGTTCCGCGTACTGATCCACCCGACCGCGCACAAGGCTGCGGCCCAGGGCAACGCAACAAAAGTGAAGGAGGCGTCCTGATATGGCCTTCTCCACGCAAGACAGCGACGAGGTGCTGAGCGAGATCAACGTGACGCCGCTGGTGGACGTGATGCTGGTGCTGTTGGTGGTGTTCATCGTCACCGCGCCGCTTTTGACCAACGCGATACCGATCAACCTGCCGAAAACCGAAGCGGTGGCGCCGGTCGAGCAGAAAGACCCGTTGGTGGTGAGCATCGACGGTGCTGGAAAACTGTTTATCAACAAGGACGAAATCCAGCCGGACCTGCTGGAGTTCAACCTCAAGTCGGCCAAGGCCAAGGACCCGGAAGTGCGCGTGCAATTGCAGGCCGACGACGGGGTGAATTACGGCGAAGTGGCGCGAGCCATGGCTTCGATTGAGCGGGCGGGCATCACCAAGCTGTCGGTGATCACTGCACGATAAGGGTTTCACGTTTTTCCGGGGCCGTCTCCTTGGCAGGGTGCGGCCCCTTTTTTTGCCGAATGCTTAATATGCTTTTCAGGTCTTAATAAATAGCTTCTTATTCCTTAACGAATATATATCCCGTCCCTATACTCGTTCAGGAACAGACACGACGCAGGAGAGCTCCCCCATGCGCAACGAATCAATCCGTTATCTGATTGTGCCGGGCTGGCAAGGATCGCCAGAAGATCATTGGCAAACCCACTGGCAGAACAGCCTGCCCAACAGCGCGCGGGTGGAGCAGGCCGACTGGCTGACGCCGCGTCGTGAAGACTGGGTCGCGGCGCTGGCCGAGGCGATTGCCGCCGACAGCTCGCCGGTGATTCTCATTGCTCACAGCCTGGGCTGCATCACCGTGGCGCACTGGGCTGCTACTGCGCCACTGCATCATTTGCGTCAGGTGCGCGGGGCGCTGCTGGTTGCGCCGGCAGATGTCGAGCGCCCGGCGTGCGTGCCGGCACTGCGCAATTTCGCACCGATCCCGACCGATCTGCTGCCATTCCCGAGCCAGGTCGTCAGCTCCGACAATGACGCCGCCGTCAGTGCGCCGCGTGCGCTGGAACTGGCGCGCAACTGGGGCGCCGAGGCGGGGATTCTCGCGGGCGCCGGCCATATCAACGTGAAGTCCGGGCATCAACGCTGGGAGCAGGGATTCGCTTATCTGTATCGCCTGCAAAACCGCATGGAACACCACGCCCGGCGCCGTGCCTGATCACTTTTATTTTTTCAACGCCCCCGTCTCCCGGCGATTTGGGGCGGGAGTCTGCCATGAGTTTTGAAACCTTCGGCCAGCCGTTGCTGACCTTTCCCGATGCGGAAAAAAGTCCCCTGAGCATTCGCGCCAAGGCGCTGGTGTTTGTCGATCCACGCTCGCGCCAGTTGCGCGAGGAAATGGCGCAGCTCGCACCACGCTCGATCTCGGTGTTGATTCGCGGCGAGACCGGCACCGGCAAGGAATTGCTCGCCCGCCACATCCACCGCGCCAGTGATCGCAGCGGGCTGTTTGTCTCGGTCAATTGCGGCGCCATCAGCCCGACCTACGCCGATGCCGAATTGTTCGGCTACGCCGCCGGCAGCTACAGCGGCTCGGCCAGCAGTCGCGCCGGCTGGTTCGGCTCGGCCAACGGCGGCACCTTGTACCTGGACGAGATCGGCGACCTGCCGCTGCCGATCCAGATCAAGTTGCTTTCCGCCCTGGAAAACCACGAAGTCACCCGCGTCGGTGCGCATCAACCGAGCCCGGTGGACGTGCGCCTGGTAGCGGCGACCAGCATCGATCTGGCGCAAGCGGTGGCGGCAGGGAAATTCCACGAGCGGCTTTATCACTATCTCAGCGAAGGCCATCTGGAACTGCCAGCGTTGCGCGCTCGGGTCGGCGACATTCTGTCGTTGGCCGAGTACTTCCTCGGCATTTACAGCCAGCGCCTGGACCTGCCGGTGCCGCTGATCAGCGAGGCGGCGCAACAGGTGCTGGAGCAACACAGCTGGCCGGGCAACACCCGGGAGCTGGAAAACGTCATTCATTTTGCGCTGCTGGTGAGCACCGGCGACGAAATCCTGCCGGAGCACCTGAACCTGCCCGAGGTGTCTGGGCCGCTGGTTCAGATCGAACGTCAGGTGGCGAGCGTCAGCCTCAACGGCACCGTCGACGAACGTAAGGCATTGAAAGAATTGCTGTTGAGCCTGAGCGAGGCGTTGTAACCATTTTGTTCAACATGAACAAAATGGAATATGAAGCTGAATAAACGTTATTGTCCGGGAATAAAAAATCCCGGTATTGTCCGCTTCACGCCAGCAGTAGCACATCGCTGGCACACGTATTAATGCCGTCGTCGATGACGACCGTGATTTTCGATAAGGACACTGCATGAAAAAGGTTCTGTTGTTTACCGCATTGGCGGCTGCTCTGACTGCTTCCCTGGCCCAGGCCGGCGAGAAACTGGTGATTGCTGCGACGCCGGTACCGCACGCCGAGATCCTCGAACTGATCAAACCGACCCTCGCCAAAGAAGGCGTGGATCTGGAAATCAAGGTCTTCACCGACTACGTACAGCCGAACGTACAGGTGGGCGAGAAGCGTCTGGACGCCAACTACTTCCAGACCAAGCCTTACCTGGACAGCTTCAACGCCGGCAAATACAAGGACGACAAGGCCAAGTACTTGGTGACCGTGCAAGGCGTTCACGTTGAACCGTTCGGTGGCTATTCGAGCAAGTACAAGGCCCTGGCTGAACTGCCGGACGGCGCCACCATCGCCATTCCGAACGAAGGCAGCAACAGCGGTCGCGCTCTGATCCTGCTGCAGAAGGCTGGCCTGATCGAGCTGAAAGATCCGAAGAACGCCCTGGCGACTCCAAAAGACATCGCCAAGAACCCGCACAACTTCAAGTTCAAGGAACTGGAGTCGGCCCTGCTGCCGCGCGTTCTGAAAGAAGTCGACCTGGACATGATCAACACCAACTATGCACTGGAAGCCAAGCTGAACCCGACCAAGGACGCCCTGGTGATCGAAGGTGCTGATTCGCCTTACGTGAACTTCCTGGTTGCCCGTGAAGACAACAAGAACAGCGACGCCATCAAGAAACTGGCCGCTGCCCTGACCAGCCCTGAAGTCAAAGCGTTCATCGAGAAGAAGTACAACGGCGCGGTACTGCCGGCGTTCTGATCCGACGCAACAGCAACCCCCTTCAAGGTTGAAAAAAACGCCGATGATCAGCGATGGTCATCGGCGTTTTTTTTTGCGTGTGGATAACTCAGGCAGCGCTGGTTTTCAGCGCCCTGCGCAAGGCCACCAGCCATTTCACGAAATCCTGCGGGTCCGGTCGCTGCGGCACTTTTACGTCCATGTTCTCTTCCTTGTTATGGGGTTGGCCGGGGGAGTCTGGCCAAAAGCTGTTCGTCCTTGGAGGGCTTTTACGAAAAAAAGATCCGTCCTACAGCGAAAGGAAAAATAGCCTTCTTATTCTGTCGGAGCAAACCCGCAGGATAGTTTTTTGCGTGATATCAATATGCTTTAACGGTATTTAAATTCTTTTTCTTATACCTTTAAAGTCGGTGCCTGCCGGACAGTTACCCGCTGTCCATGGACTGCACCACCGTCGCTTACCGAGCGGCGTCAGGATGTTTCATGACCTTCGATTACGCATTTATCCTCAGCACCCTGCCGGCGTTTCTCAAGGCCGTGGGCGTGACGCTGCAGGTCGGTTTGATTGCCATTGGCACCTCGCTACTGGTGGCGCTGCTCAATGCGACGATTCTGGTGTTCCGCACGCCTTACCTGCAAAAACTGGTCGGGCTGTATGTGGAACTGGCGCGCAACACGCCGCTGCTGATCCAGTTGTTCTTCGTCTACTTCGCGCTGCCGGCCCTGGGGATCAAGGTTTCCGGATTCAGCGCCGCGATCATCACCATGACGTTTCTCGGCGGCGCCTACCTCACCGAAGTGCTGCGCGCCGGTGTCGATGCGGTGCCTCAGGCGCAGCTTGAATCGGGCCGCTCAATCGGCCTGTCCCACGGTCAGCTGCTGCGCTACGTGATCCTGCCGCAAGCGGGGATCCTCAGCCTGCCGTCGCTGTTCGCCAATTTCATTTTCCTGCTCAAGGAGACCACCGTGGTCTCGGCAGTGGCGGTGCCGGAAATTCTCTACACCACCAAAAGCTACATCGCGCTCTACTACAAAACCTACGAAATGCTCGCCGTGCTGACGCTGATCTGCGTGCTGCTGTTCCTGCCGCTGTCGCTGCTGTTGAGCCGTCTGGAAAGGAGGCTCCAGCATGGCCAGTTCGGGTCTTGAACTGCTCTGGGTGTCGTTGCCGCAACTGGCCAAAGGCGCCGGGCAAACCCTGTCGATCTCGTTCCTCAGTATCGCCATCAGCACCGTCGGCGGCGTGCTCTACGGCGTGCTGCGCACGCTCAACGTGACGTGGCTGAACGCGCTGCTGCGGATCTATCTGGAGCTGTTCCGGGCAATCCCGGTGCTGGTCTGGTTGTACCTGCTGTTTTTCGGCCTGCCTATTTTCTTCGGCCTGAGCCTGCCGAGCTTCTGGTGCGCGGTGCTGGTGCTGTCGCTGTGGGGCGCCAGCGAGGTTGGCGAAGTGGCGCGCGGTGCGCTGCATTCGTTGCCGCGCGGGCAGCGTGAGGCGGGGCTGTCGATCGGTCTGAACGCGGCGCAGCTCTACGGCTACGTGTTGCTGCCTCAGGCGCTGAAACGCATGACGCCGCCGACCATCAACGTCTACACGCGGATCATCAAGACCAGTTCGCTGGCGGTGCTGATCGGCGTTGTCGATGTGATCAAGGTCGGCCAGCAGATCATCGAGCGCACCTACGAATCGGTGCTGATCTACGGCGCGCTGTTTCTGTTTTTCTTTTTTATCTGCTACCCGCTGTCGGCCGCCTCGCGCGTGCTGGAGCGGCGCTGGACGCAAGCATGAGCGCATTGATCGAGTTTCAGGGTTTCAACAAATTCTTCGGCGAACAGCAGGTGCTCAAGGGCATCGACCTGCAGGTGAAGTCCGGCGAAGTCATCGTCATCCTCGGCCCCAGCGGCTGCGGCAAAAGCACCTTGCTGCGCTGCCTCAACGGTCTGGAAACCGCCCACAGCGGTCACCTGAAGTTCGCCGGCCGTGAATTGCTGGACAAGGCCACCGACTGGCGCGAAGTGCGTCAGCAGATTGGCATGGTGTTCCAGAGTTATCACCTGTTTCCGCACATGAGCGTGCTCGACAATTTGCTGCTCGGCCCGCTGAAAGTGCAGAAGCGCGAACGCCGCGAAGCACAGCAACAAGCCGAAGCGTTGCTCGCGCGCGTCGGCCTGGCGGACAAGCGCGACTCCTTCCCGCGCCAGCTCTCCGGCGGCCAGCAGCAACGCATCGCCATCGTCCGTTCGTTGTGCATGAACCCGCGGGTCATGCTCTTCGACGAAGTCACTGCCGCCCTTGATCCGGAGATGGTCAAGGAGGTGCTGGAAGTGATTCAGGGCCTGGCCCGCGAAGGCATGACCCTGTTGATCGTCACCCACGAAATGGCCTTCGCCCGCGCGGTGGCCGATCGCATCGTGTTCATGGATGGCGGGCGCATCCTTGAGCAGAACCCGCCCGAGCTTTTCTTTACGAACCCGCAAACCGCACGCGCGCAGCAGTTCCTGGAGAAGTTCTCCTACGTCGAAGCGCTGACTTCAACGACTTCGCCCACAACGTCTCAAACCAAGGAACTGGAACTGCCATGAAAACTGCGAAAGCCTTATTTGCTTTACCGCTGATCAGCCTTGCGTTGCTGGCCGGCTGCAACAAGACCGAAGAACCGGCCAAGCCGAAAGTCGCCACCGAAAGCACAGCACCGGCCGGTTACCTGGACAAGATCAAAGCCCGCGACAAGCTGATCGTCGGCGTATTCACCGACAAGCCGCCGTTCGGTTTCGTCAACGAAGCGGGGCGTTACGTCGGCTTCGATACCGACATCGGCCGTCAATTCGCCAAGGATCTGCTGGGCGATGAAAACAAGGTCGAGTTCGTGGCCGTGGAACCGGCGAGCCGTATTCCGTTCCTGCAAAGCGACAAGGTCGACCTGATCCTCGCCAACATGACCGTGACCCCGGAGCGCAAGGAAGCGGTGGAATTCACCAACCCGAACCTCAAGGTCGCGGTGCAGGCGCTGGTGCCCCAAGGCAGTGAGGTGAAAAAGCTGGATGACCTGGCGACCCGCACCACCATCGTCACCACCGGCACCACCGCCGATATCTGGCTGACCAAGAACCACCCGGACTGGAAACTGCTGAAGTTCGAGAAAAACTCCGAGTCCCTGCAAGCCCTGGCCAACGGCCGTGGCGATGCCTACGCGCAGGACAATCTGGTGCTGTTCAGCTGGGCCAAGCAGAACCCGGGCTACCGCGTGCTGGACGAAAAACTTGGCGCCGAAGCGCCGATTGCCCCGGCGGTGAAGAAGGGCAATATCGAATTGCGCGACTGGGTGAATACTGAACTGGCCAAGCTTGGTGAGGAGAAATATCTGCTCAAGCTGTATGACCAATATGTGCGTAAAGAGCTGAGTGATGACACCAAGCCCGAGAGCGTGATTGTTGAGGGTGGGAAGTGGCAGGGCTGATTGCCTGACAGGTCGGCGGTGAGGATGCAGAGCAACCCCTCACCCCAGCCCTCCCGAAACGTCGGACCGCCCGGAGGGAGAGGGAGCCGACCGAGGTGTTTTGAGAGTTACATCGACCTGAGACACCGAGTCGATTATGGATTCACAGAAGCACTTTCAGGTCGGCGTAACTCTTGAGCTTTCCCCAATCGGTTCCCTCTCCCTCTGGGAGAGGGTTAGGGTGAGGGGCTCTCCAACTGACACACCTAATCAGGCCAATTCCACGCCGGCTCATCCAGAACCCTCTGCCCGACGATCCCCGTCTGGCCGAGGGTTTTTTCCAGCACGATGCAATTGCATTCCGGGTCTTCCTGCAACGCCGAAATCAATCGCCGGGCATGGGACACCACCCACACCTGACACTGCTCCGACACCCGGATAATCAAGCGCGCCAGCGCCGGCAGCAGATCCGGATGCAGGCTGGTTTCCGGTTCGTTCAGCACCATCAGCGACGGCGGGCGTGGCGTCAGGAGCGCGGCGACCAGCAGCAGATAGCGCAACGTGCCATCCGACAGTTCCGCCGCCGACAACGGCCGCAGCAATCCTTCCTGAAAGAACTCGATAGCGAAGCGTCCGCCTGCCAGCGGCGCAATGTTCAGCCGTGCACCGGGAAACGCATCGCTGATCGCCGCCTGCAGCGCCTCGGGATCGCCGATCTCGCGGATGGTCTGCAACGCCGCCGCCAGATCGCGCCCGTCGTGATGTAGCACCGGCGTGCGCGTGCCCAGTTGCGGCTGGCGCACCGGGGCGTCGGCGTCGCTGCGAAAGTGGTCGTAGAAGCGCCAGCGGCGGATGAACTCACGCATCTGGAAAACTTCCGGCGAGGTACGCAGGCTGCCGACCTGATCGAACAGGCTGTCGAAGTTCGGCGTGTATTGCGCCAGAACATCCCAGCCACGACCTTCACGGGTACGGATCATCGGCCCGTCGCGATCCACCAGCAGACTGGCCGGACGATAGAGCGGCCCGGCCCAGATGCATTCCTTTTTGATTTCCGGGTCGAGGGAAAAAAACGAGAGGCTTGGCTCCGGCAAACCCAGGGCGATCGAATAGCTGAAATCTTCCCCGGCAAAGCCCAGACGCAGGCGTTTCACACCCTGGCGCACGGTGGACTGGATCGGCACCTCGCCGTTGCGCATGCGCCGGCTGATGGTTTCCGGTCCGGCCCAGAAGGTCGAGTCGAGACCACCCTCACGGGCCAGCGCATTGACCACGCCGCCCTGAGCGGTTTCCGCCAGCAGCCGCAGCGCCCGATAAAGGTTGGACTTGCCGCTGCCGTTGGGGCCGGTGATCAGGTTCAGACGGCCCAGCGGAATCACCAATTTATTGATCGAGCGGTAATTGGCCACCGCGAGGGTCTTGAGCATGAAAATCCTTCTTGGGTGCCCCGAAATCCGGATCAGGATACTCGCTGCACAGAAATGCATATATCGCCCGGACGAAGGTTGAACCCTGTTCTAAGCTCACAGTCGTATCGTCACTTGCACGTTCGTACACAGGAAGGAGTCTGCATGGCGAGTCCCGGATTGAAAACAGCGGTCATGCTGAGTCTGTTCGCTTTATTGAGCGCCTGCGGCGAGAAAAAGGCCCCTGCGGAATACCTGCCCCGGGTCTTCGTGCAGGAGGTGAACCCCGCCAATTACGCCGCCGCCGTGACCCTCACCGGCGATGTTCAGGCACGGGTGCAGACCGAACTGTCGTTCCGGGTCGGCGGCAAGATCATCCAGCGCATGGTCGATGTCGGTGATCGTGTCTCGGCCAAACAAGTGCTGGCCAAGCTCGATCCGAAGGATTTGCAGACCAACGTCGATTCCGCCCAGGCTCAGGTAGTGGCCGAGCAGGCGCGGGTCAAACAGAGCGCCGCCGCGTTCGTTCGCCAGCAGAAACTGTTGCCCAAGGGCTACACCAGCCAGAGCGAATACGATTCCGCGCAGGCCGCCTTGCGCAGCAGCCAGAGTGCCTTGAGTGCAGCCCAGGCGCAGTTGGCCAATGCCAAGGATCAATTGAGCTACACCTCGCTGATCGCCGATGCACCCGGCGTCATCACCGAGCGTCAGGCCGAAGTCGGCCAGGTGGTTCAGGCTACGGCGCCGATATTCAGCCTGGCCCGTGACGGCGACCGCGACGCCGTGTTCAACGTTTATGAATCCCTGCTGGCCGAACGTCCGGCGGAGCGTTCGATCGTCGTCAGCCTGCTCGACAACCCCGCCATCAAGACCACCGGCACCGTGCGCGAAATCACCCCGGCGGTGTCCGCGCAATCCGGCACGGTGCAGGTCAAAGTCAGCCTCGACAGCCTGCCGCAAGGGATGCAACTGGGCTCGGTGGTGAGCGCCACGGCCAAGGGCACCGGCAAGTCGGCGGTTGAATTGCCTTGGTCGGCGCTGACCAAGAACGTCAGCGATCCAGCCGTGTGGATGGTCGACGATAAAGGCGAAGCGCAGTTGCACAACGTCACCGTCAGCCGCTATCTGATCGGCAAGGTCATCATCAGCGAGGGCCTCAAGGGCGGGGAAAAAGTCATTGTCGCGGGTGGGCAGTTGCTGCATCCGGGCATGAAGGTCGAAATTGCCGAAAACACCTACAAGGATCTGCAACCGGGAGCACAGCCATGAAGCGTCTGGGGCTGTTATCCATTGGCGTGTTGCTCGCCGCCTGCTCGAAAAGCGAGCCACCGCCGGAGCCGGTACGGCCGGTGTTGTCGGTCAAGGTCGAAGCGATGAGCGAGGAAAACCTCGGGCGTTTCGCCGGCAGCATTCAGGCACGCTATGAAAGCAACACCGGTTTTCGTGTCGGCGGGCGCATTGCCAGTCGTAACGTCGATGTCGGTACCGAGGTGCAGAAGGGCACGCTGCTCGCTACCCTCGATCCGACCGACCAGCAGAACCAGTTGCGTTCGGCCCAGGGCGACCTGGCCAGGGTTCAGGCACAGCTGATCAACGCCCAGGCCAATGCCCGCCGTCAGCAAGCGCTGTTCGACCGTGGTGTCGGCGCGCAGGCGCAACTGGACATTGCCATGACGGACCTGAAAACCACCCAGGCTTCGCTGGATCAGGCGCGGGCGGCGGTCAACCAGAGCAAGGATCAACTCGATTACACCCAGCTACGCTCCGACCACAAGGCGGTGGTCACCGCGTGGAACGCCGAGGCCGGACAAGTGGTGACGGCGGGCCAGCAGGTGGTGACCCTGGCGCAACCGGATATCAAGGAAGCCGTGATCGATCTGCCGGACACCCTGGTCGATGAGATACCTCCTGACGTGGTGTTTCTGGTGGCCGGGCAGCTCGACCCGAGCATCAACTCCACGGCCACCCTGCGCGAGATCGAACCCCAGGCACAAAGTGCGACGCGCACCCGCCGCGCACGGTTGACCCTGGCCAATACGCCCGACGGCTTTCGCCTCGGCACCGCGATCAGCGTCACCCTCAGCTCGGCGATCAAGCCGCGTATCGAATTGCCCGTCACCGCGTTGCAGGAGGTCGACGGAAAAGCGCGGATCTGGGTCATCGACACCCAGAGCAAAACCGTCAACCCGCGCGACGTCAGCGTGATCAGCCGCACCGATAGCAGTGTTGTACTTGCGGGGGGCGTGAAGAACGGCGAGCGTGTGGTCAGCGCCGGCGTCAACAGTCTCAAACCCGGACAATCCGTGAAACTTGACGAGGACAGTCAATGAAAGGCTCTTTCAATCTCTCCGAATGGGCCCTCAAGCATCAGTCTTTCGTCTGGTATCTGATGTTCGTCGCATTGCTCATGGGGGTGTTCTCCTACTTCAATCTGGGGCGCGAGGAAGACCCGTCGTTCACCATCAAGACCATGGTGATCCAGACCAAATGGCCGGGCGCGACCCAGGAAGAAACCCTCAAGCAGGTCACCGACCGCATCGAGAAAAAGCTCGAAGAACTCGATTCCCTCGACTACGTGAAAAGCTACACGCGCCCCGGCGAATCGACGGTATACGTGTACCTGCGCGACACCACCAGCGCCAAGGACATTCCGGAAATCTGGTACCAGGTGCGCAAGAAGATCGACGATATTCGCGGGCAGTTTCCTCAAGGCATTCAGGGGCCGGGATTCAACGACGAATTCGGTGATGTTTTCGGCTCGGTCTACGCCTTCACCGCCGACGGCCTGACCATGCGCCAGTTGCGCGATTATGTGGAACAGGCGCGGGCCGAGATCCGCAATGTGCCGGGGCTGGGCAAGATCGAAATGATCGGCCAGCAGGACGAAGTGATTTACCTGAACTTCTCCACCCGCAAACTCGCGGCGCTGGGCATTGATCAGCGCCAGGTGGTGCAGAGCCTGCAATCGCAGAACGCCGTGACTCCGGCCGGTGTCATCGAGGCCGGCCCCGAGCGGATTTCCGTGCGGACTTCGGGGCAGTTCGCTTCGGAGAAAGACCTGGCCGAGGTCAATCTCAAACTCAACGACCGCTTCTATCGCCTGGCAGACGTCGCCGACATCACTCGCGGTTACACCGATCCGGCCACGCCGGAATTCCGTTTCGACGGCAAACCGGCGATTGGGCTGGCAATTGCCATGCAGAAGGGCGGCAACGTTCAGGAATTCGGCAAGGCTCTGCACAAGCGCATCGATGAACTGACGGCGGATCTACCAGTCGGCGTCGGGGTGCACACGGTGTCGGATCAGGCCGTGGTGGTGGAGGAAGCCGTCGGCGGCTTCACCAGTGCGTTGTTCGAAGCAGTGGTGATCGTGCTGGTGGTCAGCTTCATCAGCCTCGGCGTGCGCGCCGGGCTGGTGGTGGCGTGCTCGATCCCGCTGGTGCTGGCGATGGTGTTCGTATTTATGGAATACAGCGGCATCACCATGCAGCGGATTTCCCTCGGCGCTCTGATCATTGCCCTCGGCCTGTTGGTGGACGATGCGATGATCACCGTGGAAATGATGGTCACGCGCCTGGAAATGGGCGAGAGCAAGGAGGAGGCCGCGACATTCGCCTACACCTCGACCGCGTTCCCGATGCTCACCGGTACGCTGGTGACGGTCGCCGGTTTCGTCCCCATCGGTCTCAACGCCAGTTCTGCCGGCGAGTACACCTACACGCTGTTCGCGGTGATTGCCGTGGCGATGATCGTGTCCTGGATCGTGGCGGTGTTCTTCGCCCCGGTGATCGGCGTGCACATTCTCAGTACCAACGTGAAAGCCCATGAGGCCGAACCGGGGCGCGTTGGCCGCGCATTCAATGGCGGTTTGCTGTGGTGCATGCGCAATCGCTGGTGGGCCATCGGCATCACCGTGCTGTTGTTTGTGCTGGCGGTGTTCTGCATGCGTTTTGTGCAGAATCAGTTCTTCCCGTCCTCGGATCGACCGGAAATCCTGGTCGACCTCAACCTGCCGCAAAACGCCTCGATCGACGAGACCCGCAAGGCCGTCGACAAGCTCGAGGCCACGCTCAAGGGCGACGCGGACATCGTGCGCTGGAGCACCTACATCGGTCAGGGTGCGATCCGTTTCTACCTGCCACTCGACCAGCAATTGCAGAACCCGTACTACGCGCAACTGGTGATCGTCAGCAAAGACTTCGAAGCCCGCGAGGCCCTGAGCCAGCGCCTGCGCGAACGGCTGCACAAGGACTTCGTCGGCATCGGCAGTTACGTGCAGGCGCTGGAAATGGGCCCGCCGGTGGGGCGTCCGATCCAGTACCGGATCAGCGGCAAGGACATCGACCAGGTGCGCAAACACGCCATCGACCTGGCGACTGAACTGGACAGGAACGAGCACATCGGCGAGATCATTTACGACTGGAACGAGCCGGGCAAGGTCCTGCGAATCGACATCGCCCAGGACAAGGCGCGCCAGCTCGGGCTGTCGTCCGAGGACGTGGCGAACCTGATGAACAGCATCGTCAGTGGCGCGCCGCTGACCCAGGTCAACGACGACATCTACCTGATCAATGTGGTCGGTCGCGCGGTGAGTTCGGAACGCGGTACGCCAGAAACCCTGCAGAACCTGCAGATCGTCACGCCCAACGGCACGTCGATTCCGCTGCTGGCCTTCGCCACGGTTCGTTATGAGCTGGAGCAGCCGCTGGTGTGGCGTCGTGATCGCCTTCCGACCATCACCATCAAGGCGTCGGTGCGTGACGAGATTCAGCCGACCGATCTGGTGAAACTGTTGAAGCCGTCCATCGACGCGTTCGCCGAAAAACTGCCCGTTGGCTACAAGGTCGCCACCGGCGGTACGGTCGAGGAGAGTGGCAAGGCCCAAGGGCCGATTGCGAAAGTGCTGCCGTTGATGCTGTTTTTGATGGCGACTTTCCTGATGATCCAGCTGCACAGCGTGCAGAAGCTGTTCCTGGTGGCCAGTGTCGCGCCGCTTGGGCTGATCGGCGTGGTGCTGGCGCTGGTGCCGACCGGTACGCCGATGGGCTTCGTGGCAATCCTCGGGATCCTGGCGCTGATCGGCATCATCATCCGCAACTCGGTGATCCTCGTGACCCAGATCGACGAGTTCGAGCGCAAAGGCTACGCGCCGTGGGATGCGGTGGTGGAAGCCACCGAGCACCGACGTCGCCCGATCCTGCTCACCGCCGCGGCGGCGAGCATGGGCATGATCCCGATCGCCCGGGAAGTGTTCTGGGGGCCGATGGCCTACGCGATGATCGGCGGGATCGTGATTGCGACCCTGCTGACGCTGCTGTTTCTGCCAGCGCTGTACGTGGCCTGGTACAAGATTCGCGAGCCGAAGAAGGACGCTTCGCCATCGGCACAGTGAGTACGCCTGTTACATATTTGCGAAGGGCCTGACTTACAGCGTCGGCGTATTCGGTTAACGTCCCTCCTCCTTTAGGAGAAGGGACGTCTGATGCTTACCGTTACCTGCTGGCTGCGCGCGCTATTGCTGATTGCCGGTTTATGCCTGTCGTCCCTGTCCTGGGCCGACACATTATTGGAAAACTCGTTGTGGCACGTGCAACTCGATCCGGCAACGCTGGCTGTCCGTGTCACGCCTGCAAACGATGCGACGGTGCAGGTCTCGGCGGGCGTTGCCGCACATAAGGTCAGCCACTTGATCAGGCGTGGTGATCGCATCGATTGGCAATGGGATGACGGGGCCTGGACCCTCAGCGCGAGCCTGGATCAACATGAACTGTCCTTCTCGATCACCGCGCGTGAACCCGCGGAACTGGAATTTCTTCGTCAGCCCGCCAGCGTGATGGGCAAGGGACTGATCTGGCCCCTGGCCGAGGGGCACTATGTGCCGCGTGGCGATCCGGTGTGGCAGGCATTCCTTTTGAGTCAGGGCGAATTCAATACCACTCAGGATCTGAGCCTGCCGCTGTGGGGTGTTGAGCATGACGGATTCAGCCTGCATTGGCTGATGACCAATCCCTTCAACAATCGGCTGTTGTTCAGTGCCCAAGGCGAGGCTTTGGCACTTTCCGCCCGGCATCGCTTCACCTCACTCGATCCGTCCGCACCATTGACGTTCACGCTGTTCCTCGCGGCGGACGACCCGTTGGCTGGTGCCAAACGCTACCGGCAATGGCTGATCGATAACGGTCGCTATGAAACTCTGAGCAGCAAATTCGAGAAAACGCCTCAGGCGAAGCGGCTGCTGGGTGCCAGTCATCTGTACCTTTGGGGCAACGATCTGCTGGGGGCCAAAGATGTGCGCAGTTGGCCCTTGCTGCTCGACACCTTGCGTGGCGGTGGCCCACTGGCCCGTGAGCTGAAAACGGGAATGGACCGTGAGGCGTTGCAGACTCTCGTCACCGACAGGGAGTTGAGCGGGTATCAGAAAACCGTGCTTTTACGCGGTCTCAACCGTGCCGTGAATACCCTGGCGCGCAAGACCTGGCAGGCCCGAGCGGTGCCGGACATGCAGGCTCTCGTCAACGGTTACGCTGAAGTCCGCGCGAAAGTGGCGTCCGACCTCGGTGAGGCGCTGACGCCCGAACCCGAACGCTGGGGCAGCACCTTGTCACTGGATACGATCAAGCAATTACAGAACGCCGGGCTGTCCCGTTTGTGGTTGGGACTGGGTGAAGGCTGGGAGGGTGGCCTCTGGCACCCCGAGACGATCAAGGCCGGCGTGGCGGCGGGTTATCTGATCGCGCCTTACGATTCCTATGAGACGGCGCTGAGCCGCAGCGAGAACCCTGATTGGACCACTGCACATCTGGGGGACAAGGCGAATCTCGAGTGCGCAATCGTGAAGGGCGACGGAACGTTGAAAAGCGGTTTCCAGCAATCGGGGCATTACACCGACCCCCGTTGCGTGCGACCGCTGCTTGAGCAGCGCGTCGAAGCGATTCGCGACGCCGCCGGTTTCAACAGCTGGTTTCTCGATGCCTATGCCACCGGCATGCTGTTCGACAGCTACCGTCCCGGAGCAACGATGACCCAGGCACAAAATGCCGAAGGCAACATCGGCGCATCACGCTGGATCAATGAAGTATTGAAACTGCCCACCGGTTCAGAAGATGGCAACGCAACGACCGCGCAAGGCGTGCTGTTCGCCCATGGCATGCAGACGCCAGTGATCGGTTGGGGTGACGTCGAAATGAGCAAGAACACCAAGTCCAGGTATTTTGCAGGCAAGTGGTATCCGCCGGAGCAGCCAGAGGTTTTCTTCAAACCTGTGCCGATCAAAGAGTCGTTGCGGCGTATTCACTTTGATCCGGCCAGCCGTTTGCCGCTGTACCAAGCGGTTTTTCATGGCTCGGTGATCACGTCCCACCATTGGCTGTTCGATAGCCTGAAATTGACCAACGTTCGGGCGGACAACGAGCTCGCTCAGCTTCTCTACAACGTTGCGCCGCTGTATCACCTCAGTGTCGATACGTTTGCGCAGCGATTGCCGCAGATTGCCCGTCAGGATGCGTTCTTCCGGCCTTTGCATGAACGTCTGGCAACTCAGGCGCTCACCGGTTTCGAATGGTTGAGTGCGGACCGGCTGGTTCAGCAGACATCCTTTGAAGACGGCACGCGATTGCTGGCCAATTTTGATGTGCAGGCGCGTGAGGTGCAGGGGCTGACATTGCCCGCACGGAGCATCACTGTGCGCTCGCCCGAGCAAGCGCCAGCTTACTTTCAGGTTGAGACGGGGCCCTGAGTCTCAGGTCTTGCGCCAGACACTCGCCAGCCAGGGCTGCTGCTCACGCGGCAGCCCCGCCGGCCGGTAGTAGTGCTCCAGCTCGACGAACCCGGCAGCGGTCAACAATCCGCGCCACGCTTGCAGGTCGTGATACGAGCCATAACGCGGCCCGTTCCAGCCCTCACGGTTATCCCCGCGCGGATTGGAACTGAACAACACGCCGCCCGGTTTCAATGTCTCGTGCAGCTGTTTCAAGACCCGGGGCAATTCCTGCAACGGCACATGAAACAGCACCGCATTGGCGAAGATCCCGTCGAAGCGTTCTGCCGGCAGATCCAGCTTCAAAAAGTCCTGGCACCACACTTCACAGCCACTGTCTTCCCGAGCCATCTGCGCGAATTTCTCCGCGCCGTCGAGGCCGACGGCGACGTGTCCCATCCGGGTGAATGTCTGCAAATCCCGCCCCGGCCCACAGCCGAAATCGAGGATGGAAAACGGCGCCTCACCAAGGATGTGCCGCAACAGGGCGTCGATGTTCTGGCTGACATCGTGATCGCGGGTGCCTTCACGAAAATCTTCGGCCACCGCGTTGTAGTGGCCGAGGGTGGTGGAGGTGATCTGCTCCAGATCGGTGGGGGTCTGCTTCATGGTCGGGCTGCGCTGGCAAAGGAATCTGCCGACTATACGCCATGCCATTCAGCGCTTGTTCAACCCTCGCGCCAGGCGATCACCGCCCAGCTGAATCACTGCCACCAGCGCCACCAGCAACACGATCACCGTCAGCATGATCTGGCTGTCGAAGCGCTGATAGCCGTAGCGATAGGCAATGTCGCCCAGACCGCCGGCGCCGATCGCTCCGGCCATGGCCGAGGAGTTGATCATCGTCACCAGGGTGATGGTGAAACCGCCGACGATCCCCGGCAGCGCCTCGGGCAGCAGCACATGCCAGACGATGTGCCAGCGCCGGCAGCCCATGGCTTGCGCTGCTTCGATCAGGCCGTAGTCGACTTCACGCAGGCTCACTTCGGCGATCCGCGCAAAGAACGGCGTGGCCGCGATGGTCAAGGGCACGACGGCTGCCCACACGCCGTAGGTGGTGCCGACGATCAGCCGGGTGAACGGAATCAGCGCGACCATCAGGATCAGAAACGGGATCGAGCGAAACAGGTTCACGAACGCGCCCAGAGCGCGGTTCAGAAGTGGCGCTTCGTAGATCCCGCCCTTGTCGCTGGTGACCAGAATCACTGCCATCGGGATACCCGCCAGCAGTGCGATCAGCGACGACACGCCGACCATCAGAAACGTGTCGATAAAACCCTGCAGCAAGCGATCAAACCACATAACCCAGCACCTCCGTGCGTTGTGCCCACTGGCTGGCACGCTGACGCAATTGCTCGGCGTTCAGCTTTGATCCCGCCACCGCCAGCAGCAGTTGCCCGAGCGCGTGGCCCTGAATCCGTTCCACACCGCCCTGGAGCAATTTCACCCGGCCACCGAGGGCGGCGAACAGTGCGGCCAGATCCGGTTCGTCCTGCTGACTGCCGGTGAACTGCAAGCGCAGCACCACGGCCGCGTCCGCCGACAAAGGCTGTGCCTGCAAACGGCTTTGCAACTCTTCGGGCAAGGCGTGTTGCAGCGGCGCGAGCAAGGTCTGGCTGACCTCGTGCTGTGGGTTGCCGAACACTTCCCAGACCGGGCCTTGCTCGACGATGCGACCATGTTCGAGCACGACGACGCGGTCGCAGATTTCCCGGATCACCGCCATCTCGTGAGTGATCAGCACGATGGTCAGGCCAAGGCGTTTGTTGATCTCGCGCAGCAGGCCGAGGATCGACTGAGTGGTTTCCGGATCGAGGGCCGAAGTGGCTTCGTCACACAGCAGAATGTCCGGGTCATGCACCAGCGCGCGGGCGATGCCGACACGTTGTTTCTGGCCACCGGAAAGCTGCGCCGGATACGCCTTGTGCTTGGCTTGCAGGCCCACCAGTTCCAGCAGTTCGCGAACCTTTTTCTCCCGTTGTTCTTTCGGGACACCGGCGACTTTCAGTGGCAGTTCGACGTTCTGCCACACCGTTTTCGCCGACATCAGGTTGAAGTGCTGAAAAATCATGCCGATCCGCCGACGCAGAGCGACGAGGCGATCCTCGTCGTACTCGCCGATATCCACCTGATCGATCAGCACCCGGCCCGAGGTCGGTTGTTCGAGACGGTTGATGGTGCGGATCAGCGACGACTTGCCGGCGCCGCTGCGGCCGATGATGCCGAACACTTCACCGCGCTGGATCGCCAGGTCGATGCCTTGCAGGGCGGCGACCGGGCCTTGTTTGCCGTCGTAGGTTTTGCCGAGCCCGACGAAACGCACGTGGGCGCGGTTCAGTTCGGGATGCAGTTCGGTGCGTTGCGCAAGCGCGGGTGGCTCTGGAAGATCCAGTCGCCGTTGAATGGCTGCCGTCATCCTCAGCTTTCCCAACCGGCCTGGTACAGCTTGCCGTGGGCCTTGTCCAGTGCGGCGCGAACGGCCGGCGAATGCTGGTAGATGTCGACGAACTTGATCAGGCGCGGGTCGGTCTTGCTCTTCGGCTGGATCACGAACTGGATCACGTATTCCTTGTGGTCGAGGCCATCGAACAGCAGCGCGGAGCCGGCATCGAAGGTCTTCGCCAGACGGATGTAGGCCGGGTAGCCCTGGACCAGATCGGCGTCATCGTAGGCGCGCACCAGTTGCACGGCTTCGACTTGCAGGATCTTGATCTTCTTCGGATTGGCGACGATATCGTCTTCGGTAGCCTTGTAGCCGACACCCGGTTTGAGGGTGATCAGACCGGCCTTGGCCAACAGTTGCAGGCCGCGTCCGCTGTTGATCGGGTCGTTGGCGATGGCGACGCTAGCGCCTTCCGGCAGTTCGTCGAAGCTTTTGTATTTCTTCGAGTACAGGCCGACGTTGTTGATGATCCCCGGGGCGAACGGTACCAGGTCGAAACCGGAGGCGGCCTTGGCGTTTTCCAGGAACGGGATGTGCTGGAAGTAGTTCACGTCGATGTCACCGGCGGCGAGGCTGACGTTCGGTGCGATCCAGTCGGTGAACTCCACCAGCTCGACTTTCAGGCCCTGTTTGGAGGCCTCTTCGACGGCGGCTTCCAGCGGAATCGCGAAGGCGGCGGTGGTGCCGATTTTCAACGGGGCATCGGCGGCGAACACCGCCGAGCTGAACAGGCCGAAGGCCAGGGCCAGTGCTTTGACTGGGTGGGACAGGAGCTTCTTGGTCATGGTGGTTTTCCAGTCAGTGCGAGGAGGAGTGTCGGTAGTGGGCGCCGGTGTGTTGCTGCGGCAGGTGCGCTTCGCCGTGAAACAGTTTTTCCCGCAGGCTGCCGGTGTCGTACGCGGTCTTGTACGAGCCGCGCCGTTGCAGCTCCGGAATCACCAGATCGATGAAATCCACATAGCTTTCCGGGGTGACGATGCGAGTCAGGTTGAAGCCGTCGAGGCCGGTTTCGGCGATCCACGATTCCAGTTCATCCGCCACTTGCTGCGGCGAGCCGACCACGGTGATGTAGCGCCCACCCAGAGCGTGCTGGTCGAGCAACTTGCGCCGGGTCCAGTCGTTGTTCTGCAGGTTTTTGGTGGCGGACTGGATCGCGTTGCTCTTCACGTACTGGATCGGTTCGTCGATTTCGTACTGGGAAAAGTCGATGCCAGTGGACGCCGAAAAATGCGCCACGCCCGCTTCGGCGCTGGCGTAGCTCAGGTATTCGGCGTGCTTGGCCCAGGCCGCTTCCTCGGTCTCGCCGACGATCACGTTGAGACCCATGAACACCTTGATGTCCTCGGGGTTGCGACCCGCTTCGACGGCGCTGGCGCGGACCTTGTCCACCTGCACCTTGGTCGATGGCTTGTTCTGGCCGCTGATGAACACGCACTCGGCATGACGCCCGGCGAACAGCAGACCGCGATCCGAACTGCCGGCCTGGAACAGTACCGGCGTGCGCTGCGGCGACGGTTCGCACAGGTGATAACCCTCGACCTGATAGAACTCGCCCTTGTGTTCGACCTTGTGCACCTTGTCCGGCTGCGCGTAGATCCGCTGCTGCGGATCGTTGAGCACCGCGCCGTTTTCCCAGCTGCCTTCCCAGAGTTTGTAGAGCACTTCGAGGTACTCGTCGGCCTGGTCGTAACGCCGGTCGTGCTCGACCTGTTCACTGAGGCCCATGGCCTTGGCGGCGCTGTCCAGATAGCCGGTGACGATGTTCCAGCCCACCCGTCCACGGCTCAGGTGATCGAGGGTCGACATGCGTCGGGCGAACAAATATGGGGGCTCGTAGGTGAGGTTGGCGGTCAGGCCGAAACCGAGGTTTTTGGTTACCGCGGACATCGCCGATACCAGCAGCAACGGATCGTTGACCGGCAGCTGGATCGACTCTTTCAGGGTGACGTCCACCGAGTTCTGATAGACGTCGTACACGCCGACGATGTCGGCGATGAAAAGCCCGTCGAACAGCCCGCGCTCCAGCAGTTGCGCCAGTTCGGTCCAGTATTCGATGGTCTTGTATCGGGTCGAGATGTCGCGGGGATGGGTCCACAGCCCATGGTTGATGTGGCCGATGCAGTTCATGTTGAACGCATTGAGCAGGATCTTTTTCTTGCTCATCAGATGGTCCCTCGCAGCGGAGGGTTTTCATCGTTGAGGTAGTAATTGCCGATCGCGTGATACTTCCAGCGCACCGGGTCATGCAGGGTGTGCACCCGGGCGTTGCGCCAGTGGCGGTCAAGGCCGTGCTCGATCAGGGTGGCCTGGCTGCCGGCCAGTTCGAACAGGGTGCTGCCGGCGGCCAGAGAGATTTCGGTGCTGATCGCCCGTGCTTCGGCGACGGCAATCGAGGCCGCTGCAACCGTCTCGGCATTGGTCTCGACCTGGGCCGCATCGAGGAATTCGCCGGCGCGTTCGAGCAGGGCTTCGGTGGCGTGCAGGCGAATGCTCAGGTGGCCGAAGCTCTTGAGGGTCAGCGGGTCTTCGGTGGCTTTGTCGTTACCCGAATCGATCCATGGCCGGGTCTTGCTGCGCACGAAGTGCAGTGCATCTTCGTAAGCGGCGCGGGCGATGCCGGTGTCGATGGCGGCGTGAAGGATCTGCGCCAGCGGGCCGACCGGGGTCGGGCGCTCGAAAGCACTCTGGAACGGGATGACATCTTCGGCAGCGACATACACGTCTTCGAACACCACCGAACCGCTGCCGGTGGTGCGCTGGCCGAAGCCGCTCCAGTCGTCGATCACGGTCAGGCCTTTGCTATCGCGCGGGACGAAGGCCAACTGCTGCACGCCGTTTTCATCGACTACGGACGTTGGAATCCGTTGGGCGTAGATCGCACCGGTCGCATAGAACTTGCGACCGTTGATGCGATAACCGCTGCCGTCGCGTTTCAGGCTGGTGACACGGTCGTGGGCGGTCTTGGTGCCCAGCTCTGCCAAGGCGTTGCCGAAGCGCTGACCGGCGAGGACTTCGGCGTACAGCCGTTGTTTCTGCTCGTGGCTGCCGTTCACCCGAAGCACTTCCAGGGCATAGAAATGGTTCTGTGGAATCTGCCCCAGCGAGCCGTCGGCCCGGGCAATCAGGGCGATGACTTTGGCCAGGGTCACGTTGGATACGCCGGCGCCGCCGTACTCCTTGGGCACGCTGATGCCCCACAGGCCGGAGCGGGAAAACACGTCGAGCTCCGGCAGCGGCAGGCGGCGTTCGCGGTCGCGCAGGTTGCTGTCACGCTGGAAATCTTCGGCCAGGTCGCTGGCGACGATCAGGGCTTGCTCGTCGCTGGTGATGAGCGCGACGGGATGGGAAAGAGTCATGTGTTTCTCCAGAGATCTGGTCAAAAGTGTTCGGGTCGTCAGATCCAGGAATGGCGAGCCGGCAACTTGCCGTTGAGGCGATAGGCGCCGACCGCGTGGTACTTCCAGCGCACCGGGTCGTGCAAGGTGTGCACCCGGGCGTTGCGCCAGTGACGGTCGAGGTTGAATTCGGCGAGGGTCGCGCGGCTGCCGGCCAGTTCGAAGAGTTTTTCGCTGGCCAGCAGCGAGATCTCGGTGGTCAGCACCTTGGCTTCGGCCACGGCAATCGAGGCGCGGGCGGCGGATTCGGCGGTCAGTGGCGCGGCGTGCACCTGATCCAGCACCTGCCCGGCCTTGCGCAGCAGCGCTTCAGCGGCGTGCAGTTCGATTTTCAGTTTGCCGATATCGGCGATCACGTAGAGATCGTCGCTGGCGCGTTCGACGTTGGCGTCGATCCACGGCCGGGCGCGAGTCTTGACGAATTCGATGGCGTCATCGATCGCGCCACGGGCGATGCCGGCGTCGATCGCGGCCTGAATCAGCTGCGACACCGCGCCTTGGGTGTTGGGCTTTTCGTTGATCTTCCAGTTGTCCACCACGAGGCCGGCATCGACCCGCACGTTGTTCAACAGGATCGTGCCGCTGGCGGTGGTGCGCTGGCCGAAACCGGACCAGTCATCGACGATGCGCAATCCCGGCGTGCCGCGACGGACGAAGGCCAGGACTTGCTTGCCGTCATCGTTGAGCGCCTTGACCGCCACCCAGTGGGCGAACAGGGCGCCGGTGGAATAGAACTTCTGGCCGTTGATCACGTAGTCATCGCCGTCAGCGGTGATGCGCGCTTTCAGTTCCAGGGTGTCCTTGGTGCCGCGTTCAGGCCCGGCATTACCGATGCGCCAGCCTTCGAGCACGCTCTGCAACAGTTGTTTTTTCTGCTGTTCGGTGGCGCTGCCGAGGATCAGGTTGATGATGCCGAACTGGTTTTGCGGGATCTGTCCCAGTGCCGGGTCGGCCGCGGAAATGATCGCGAACACTTCGGCCAGGGTCACGAAGGAAACCTGCGGGCCGCCGTACTCGCGCGGAATCGCGATGCTGCCGAGGCCGCTGCGGGTGAACTGTTCGATTTCCGACCACGGCAGCTTGCGCTGACGGTCACGTTTGGCGGCCTGCACGCGGGCGACCTGCGCCAGCTCATGGGCGGCCTTGATGGCTTGAGCGTCGTTGCGCAGCACTTGTGCGGGCAACAACAACGGGGCGATATCCAGGTCACTCTGGACGTTTGCGTCTGCCAGACTGGACATCAGTGCCGCTCCTTGGCTGCACGCAATGCCCTGGCGATCCGCACTGGGGTGATTGTGTTCCGGACCATGTTACCTACCTCACATCTCATGAAAAACGCCGCAAAAGTGCGGCGAACGAAAGAATGTCCGGTGGTCCGGTTCATATACCCTAAGCGCGTATAAAATTTAAATAAACTAACTTTTAGGAATATGTATAGAAGGGGGCGTGGTCCGTCTGGTTAAGTTCGCGGCGGCGAGGGAGGACGCCTCTCGCCGAGCGAGGTGTGTCATTTTTTTTCGGTGCTCTGCGGCCTTCAGCGTTTCCTTGAGCGGCACCTTGAGGTAGGGATTCACACAACCGATCTTCAGTGTTCGCGGCGGCGCCCAGCGCGAGTTGTTGCCGACCCGGTCGAGGATGCAGTAGGTCACATCCAGCCGCAGGTCCTCGCCGGCCTCGGTGATGATCGCCGGCGGCACCCAGACCTGAATCGGCTTGTCGATATCGG
The DNA here is from genome assembly GCF_002112305.1 of Pseudomonas sp. R45(2017). Lineage (NCBI taxonomy): Bacteria > Pseudomonadati > Pseudomonadota > Gammaproteobacteria > Pseudomonadales > Pseudomonadaceae > Pseudomonas > Pseudomonas sp. R45(2017). The sequence goes on from NZ_NEHH01000004.1 coordinate 94,017, forward strand.
CCGTGGTGATGCGCGCCAGATCCATCCGTACATCGCCCCAGCGCAGGGTGATGGCATCGCCTTCAGCCATGTTCAGGTACGGCTCGATGGTCAGTGGTACGCCACGCTTGATCTGGTTCGCGTTGACCCCCTGACGGCGAATGGTCTCGGGCAGGGTCACAGGGGCCAGTTGCTGGTTTTCGTCACCACACACCGCGGGGGGCTGCCCGCCGGGGCAGTCGAGTTTCACCGTGACGCGCGCCGCCGCCGACAGCGATGGCCCGTGACCCACCCGCATGACCCGGTAGTGGATGCGAGACGGACCGCTGGCGATAAAGCTCTCCGGCACACGCAGACTGACGGGGGTGGCGACGTCCTGCGCTGTCAGCACGTGAGAGGCGACATAGCAGTTGTTCCAGAACAGTTCGATCAGATCGCCGATGTCCATGTCCGGGTAGGGCGGCACATCGACCAGCAGATGAGCCGCTGCTGCGAGGTTGATGCCGTGGTTTTGGGATGGCGCCAGGCTCGGCGCGGCCAGTTCGGGGATGTGCGAAGTGCGGGTCATGAAATCCTCTCCTTGAAGCCTTGCAGCGAAATCCGTTTCTGAAAGTTCAAAAGGCCAGAATTGCCTGGTAATAAGAACAGGATCTTTCGGCCAGTCGTTATTGGGTCTTGTTGATGTAGCGGGTTGCGATGAGTGACTAGATAAAAGTTCGCCGAATGGCATGTCAACGGACAGGATTATTTAATTGAAGAATTACGGATTTATCAGAAGCTTCCTACGCGGATAAGGCACTCTACCTATTCTCCATAGCGAATCGGGCCACAGCTTTTGCCGGATTTTATTGCTCTGCCGTCGGTCGGTTTGTACAGCTGGAAATTTGGAGGGGACGAACTTTAATCGCGGGGGAGACTGTTGCAGGACATATATATGTAATGCAGTCACTTGATTAAGTTTTTATTTGGGAGGGTGTAAGCGAAACTTCCGTCCATGGAAGTTTGTATTCGGGGAAGTTTGCAGGTCAGCCGTTGTTTCTGAACTTGCTGAGGAACTGTCGAGTGCGTTCTTCTTGCGGATTGGCAAACAACGCTTTCGCTTCACCTTGTTCGACGATCACGCCTTTATCGAAAAACACCACGCGGTTGGCCACGTCACGGGCGAACGCCATTTCGTGGGTGACGATCACCATGGTGCGTTTCTCCTCGGCGAGGCCGCGGATGGTCGCCAGCACTTCACCTACCAGCTCCGGATCGAGGGCCGAGGTTGGCTCGTCGAACAGGATCACTTCCGGCTCCATCGCCAGCGCCCGGGCGATCGCCACGCGCTGTTGCTGGCCACCGGACAGGCGCCGTGGGTAGGCGTCTTCCTTGCCCGCCAGGCCGACCTTGGCCAGCAGCTTCTTGCCCAGGGCAATGGCTGCATCGCGAGGCGTCTTCTTGACCACGATCGGGCCTTCGATGACGTTTTCCAGCGCGGTGCGGTGGGGGAACAGGTTGAAGTTCTGGAACACGAAGCCCACGTGCTGGCGCAGGTTGCGCACCAGGCTCTGCTGCTGGTTCAGCGGGCGACTGGTATCGATCTCGATCTCGCCGACCTTGATCCGGCCGCTGGTGGGTTGCTCGAGGAAGTTCAGGCAACGCAGGAACGTGGTCTTGCCCGAGCCGCTGGGGCCGATGATTGCCACGACCTCGCCTTCCTTCACCTCCAGATCAATGCCGTTGAGCACGACTTGACCCTTGAACTGCTTTGTCAGTTTTTCCACGACAATCATGGGGTCAGGACTCCTGGTCGTGCCGATTGACCCGCTCTTCCAACTTGTTCTGGAAGTGCGACAGCACCGTGGCCAGAATCCAGTAGATCAGCGCGGCGGCAAGATACATGGTGAAGACTTCGAAAGTCCGGGCGGTAATCAGCTGTGCCTGACGGAACAGCTCCGGCACCTGAATGGTGGCGGCCAGTGCGGTGTCCTTGACCAGCGAAATGAAGCTGTTGCCCAGCGGCGGCAAGGCCGTGCGCATGGCCTGCGGCAGGATGGCCCGGCGCAGGGTCTGCGCGCGGGTCATGCCGATGCTCGCAGCGGCTTCCCACTGGCCGCGTTCGATCGAACCGATCGCGGACCGCAGGATTTCACAGGCGTAGGCGGCCATGTTCAGCGAGAAGCCGATCAGCGCCGCCGGCAGCGGGTCGAGTTCCAGACCCATTTGCGGCAAGCCGTAATAGATCACGAACAGCTGGACCAGCAACGGCGTGCCGCGAAAGAACGACACGTAGATGCGGGCCAGCCAGCTGACCGACTTGAAGCGCGACAGGCGCATCAACGCCAGGCCAAAGCCCAGCAGCAGGCCGAAGAACATGCCGCCCAGGCTGAGGATTACCGTGTAGTACGCGCCCTTCAACAGGAAGGGCGCGGAGTCCAGAGCGAGTTGGAAAGCTTCTTCCATTATTGGGTGACGTCAGCGTTGAAGTATTTCTTGGACAGCTTCTCAAGGGTGCCGTCGGCACGCAGTTCGTCGAGGGCCTTGTTCACGGCGGCCAGCAGTTCAGGCTCGCCTTTGCGCAGGGCGATACCGGCTTCCTGACGCGAGAAGGCTTCACCGGCGGCGACGGTTTTCGGCGCTTTCTTGGCGTATTCCAGTGCAGCCAGACGGTCGATCAGGATCGCGTCGGTACGGCCGTTGTTCAGGTCGGCGAACTTGGTCGGATCATCGTCGTAGGTGCGCACGTCGGCCCCCGGCACGTTGGCGCGGACCCATTGTTCGTAGTTGGTGCCCAGGCCTACGCCGACTTTCTTGCCGGACAGGTCAGCGGCGGACTTGATGTTCAGCGCAGCTTCCTTGTCCTTCAGCACCAGCGCCTGAATCCCGGAGATGGTGTAGGGCTCGGAGAAGTCATACTTCTTCTTGCGCTCGTCGGAGATGGTCACTTGGTTGACCACAACGTCCAGACGCTTGGATTCCAGGGCCGCGAGGATGCCGTCCCATTTGGTCGGCTGAATCTTGGCCTTCACGCCCAGCTTCTTGGCCAGGGCTTCGGACAGCTCGACTTCGAAACCCGACAGCTTGCCGTCGGCATCGACGAAGCTGAACGGTGGGTAAGTGCCTTCCAGGCCGACGTTGATAACGCCTTTGTCCTTGATCTGTTGCAGTTGCTCACCGGCAACGGCGTTGCTGATCAGACCGGCGCTCAGTGCCAGGCCCAGCGAACCTACCAGCAGATTTCGACGTAGTGCGGAAAGAATCATGACAAGCCCCTGTGTTTTCTTATGGAAGACGCTTAAGGAAAGTTGGCGAATCCGGGAATTGGACGACAGCGCTATCCTGCCTTAAAGCAGCTTATGCGTCTCTCGCGAAATTCGCCTGCGGCGAGACTATATGACGGTTCTTTTAGAATGGAAAATAATGAATTTTCCGTTTGTTATTCATGTGTGGAATATGTGTTTTTCGTATTCCGGGATGCATTCCCACGCAGAGCGTGGGAACGAGCGCGTCAGAGAAAATCCTTGTACGCAAACAGCGCCGGGGCGCCGCCGGTGTGCAGGAAGATGATCGGACCGTCGTCGAAACGCCCGCGACCGATGCCGTCGAGCAACCCGGCCATGGCCTTGCCGGTGTAGACCGGATCGAGCAGCACGGCGTCCTGACTCGCCAGCAGTTTCACCGCCGCCAGGGTTCCGGCATTCGGCTCGCCGTAGCGCGGGCCGAAGTATTCGTCCCACAACTCGACCTTGAAGCTGTCCGGCAGCGCCACGCCCAGCAGGTCGGCAGTGCGTTCGGCAAGGCCCTGGACTTTCGGGCGCTGATCTTCTTCGCTGCGCGACACCGTCACGCCGATCACCGGCAGTTGTGGCAGGGCTTCACTCAACGCCAGCGCCAGACCGCTGTGAGTGCCGGCACTGCCCGAGGCCAGGACCACGGCGGAAAATTGCAGGCCGGTGTCCTTGATCTGTTCCGCCAGTTCCAGGCCGGCACGCACATAACCCAGCGCGCCGAGGGCGTTTGAGCCGCCGATCGGCACCAGATACGGCTTCTTGCCGTTGCTGCGCAGGCGCACGGCGAGGGCGGCCAGTTGTTCGTCGGCGTTGTCGAGGTTGTCGACCAGCTCGACCTTGGTGTCGAACAGGTCCAGCAGCAGGCGATTGCCGTTGCCGGTGTAGTTGCTGTCATCGGTGCCCAGCGGGTTTTCCAGCAGGGCCACGCAGCCCAGACCCAGTTTCGCGGCCAGCGCTGCGGTCTGGCGAACGTGGTTCGATTGCAGTGCGCCGGCGGTGATCAAGGTGTCCGCGCCTTGGGCGAGGGCATCGGCGGCGAGGTATTCGAGCTTGCGCAGCTTGTTGCCGCCCATGGCCAGCGGCGTCAGGTCATCACGCTTGATGTAGACATCGCGGCCGAGCCAGGTGGACAGGCGCTCGAGTTTTTCCAGTGGGGTCGGTTGGCCGAGCAGGTCGAGGCGGTTAAAGCGGTCCAGCTGTTGTTTGATCGGTTGTGTGGACATGGTTCCGTACTGATGCAAGGAGATGTCAGGACTATAGGCACGCCGATTTACCGGGGCAACCGCCAATCGCTTATAGCCAAATGTGCTTAAGCCAGCACTATCGGTTCTTAATTCGCCCCGGTGGGCTTGCCGTAAAGTAGTCGCCGTTGACGCGGCCAGACAGTCCGGCCGCCCGTGAGGAGTCTTTACCGTGAGCGAGCGTTCCAGCCATTGGCAATTGCAGACCATCGTCAGCCAGCTGCGTACTGCGCGGGATCAGTGGCGGGCACAAAATGGCCGTGCTTCCGGAGAGCAGGGCGGACGCGAATTGCCGTCCCGCGATGCGATGGCGCAGATCCTTGAAGCCCTGTGCGGCGCACTGTTTCCGATGCGGCTGGGGCCGGTGGATCTGCGTGAAGAGAGCGAGGATTTTTACGTCGGTCATACCCTCGATGTCGCGCTGAATGCGTTGTTGGCCCAGGCACGACTCGAACTGCGTTACGTCGCCCGTCACAGTGCTCAGGCCGACACTGAAGTCGAGGCGCAGGCGATCAGGATCATCCAGGATTTCGCCCTCGCGCTGCCGGGCCTGCGCAGCCTGCTCGACACCGATGTGCTGGCGGCCTACCACGGCGATCCGGCGGCGCGCAGCGTCGATGAAGTGCTGCTGTGCTATCCGGGGATTCTGGCGGTGATTCACCATCGTCTGGCTCACCATTTGTATCGCGCGGGCCTGCCGTTGCTGGCGCGGATCAGTTCGGAAATCGCCCACTCGGCGACCGGCATCGATATTCACCCGGGCGCGCAGATCGGCCGCAGTTTCTTCATCGACCACGGGACGGGTGTGGTGATCGGCGAGACCGCGATCATCGGCGAGCGCGTCAGGATTTATCAGGCGGTAACCCTCGGCGCCAAACGCTTCCCGGCGGACGAGGACGGCCAGTTGCAGAAAGGCCATCCACGCCATCCGATCGTCGAGGACGACGTGGTGATTTACGCCGGGGCGACGATCCTCGGACGGATCACCATTGGCAAAGGCTCGACCATCGGCGGCAATGTGTGGCTGACCCGCAGCGTGCCGGCCGGGTGCAACCTGACTCAGGCCAACCTGCAGCATGATGACGGGACGCAGAAGTAAAACATCAAAAGCCACCCTCACCCCAGCCCTCTCCCGGAGGGAGAGGGAGCCGACCGAGGTGTCTGGCGCTGTACATCGACCTGAAACACCGAGTCGATTATGGATTCAGCGAAGCACTTTCACGTCGGCGTATTTCTTGAATATCCCCTAATCAGTCCCTCTCCCTGAGGTGAGGGGGCCTATACATCGATCTGAAAAAACCAGTCGATTATGGATTCGGTACAGCAAGATCAGGTCGGCGAAACTCTCAAGCATCCCCCAATCAGTCCCCTCTCCCCCCGGGAGAGGGTTAGGGTGAGGGCGCTTTTGACTTTGATTTTTCCACTGAACGAATCCGCCCAAACCCCCGTCATACCCAACCTTGAGCTAGCGTACGAAAGGTACCGCTGAGCCCTGCGATTAGTCCTGAGCGTACTATCCATGTTTAACTTGAACGTTCATTCAAGTTAAACCGGCGGTTCGCTGCCCGCTCACAACAGGAGGCTTGCCTTTGCTGAGTCCGATCATTTCAGCCATTTTCCAACCCCTTGAGGTGCACCGTTCATGAGTGCATCGTCCACCCCCGCCAGCGGTCTGGTGCGCATGAATCCGCCGGTGTTCTGGTTCGCCGCGACGGTGATCCTGCTGTTTGGGCTGACGGTCATCGCCATGCCGGAACAGGCCGGCGCCTGGCTTCTCGAAGCGCAAAACTGGGCGGCCAATACGGTCGGCTGGTACTACATGCTCGCGATGACCCTGTATCTGGTCTTCGTGGTGGTCACCGCGTTATCGGGCTACGGCAAGATCAAGCTCGGTGCCGACCACGACGAACCCGAATTCAGTTACCTGTCCTGGGCCGGCATGCTGTTCGCCGCCGGGATCAGCATCACGCTGTTTTTCTTCTGCGTGTCCGAACCGCTGACCCACATGCTTCAGCCGCCCCAAGGCGAGGCTGGCACCCCGGAGGCGGCGCGTCAGGCGATGCAGATTCTCTTTCTGCACTGGGGCCTGCACGGCTGGGGCGTGTTCGCCTTTGTCGGCATGGCGCTGGCGTATTTCGCCTACCGGCATAACCTGCCGCTGGCGCTGCGCTCGGCGCTGTACCCGCTGATCGGCAAGCGCATCAACGGCCCCATCGGCTACGCCGTGGACGGCTTCGGCATCATCGCCACGGTGTTCGGCCTCGGTGCGGACATGGGCTTCGGCGTGCTCCATCTCAACTCCGGTCTGGACTATCTGTTCGGCATCGCCCACACCCAGTGGATTCAGGTCGGCCTGATCACGCTGATGATGGGCGCGGCGATCATCGTCGCCGTCTCGGGTGTGGATAAAGGCGTGCGGGTCATGTCCGACATCAACATGCTGCTGGCCTGTGCGCTGCTGCTGTTCGTGTTGTTCGCCGGCCCCACCCAGCATTTGCTCAACACCCTGATCCAGAACCTGGGCGACTACCTCGGCGCCTTGCCGATGAAGAGTTTCGACCTCTACGCCTACGACAAACCGAGCGACTGGCTCGGCGGCTGGACGGTGTTCTACTGGGCCTGGTGGATCGCGTGGTCGCCGTTCGTGGGCCTGTTCATCGCACGGATTTCCCGTGGTCGGACCATCCGCGAATTCGTCTTCGGCGTGTTGCTGATTCCGCTCGGTTTCACCCTGGCGTGGATGTCGATCTTCGGCAACAGCGCCATCGACCAGGTGCTCAATCACGGTATGTCGGCACTTGGCATGTCGGCCCTCGACAACCCGTCGATGACCCTTTACCTGCTGCTGGAAACCTACCCGTGGAGCAAGACCGTCATCGCGGTAACGGTGTTCATCAGCTTCGTGTTCTTCGTCACCTCCGCCGACTCCGGCACCGTGGTGCTCTCGACCCTGTCGGCGAAGGGCGGTAACCCGGATGAAGACGGGCCGAAATGGCTGCGGGTGTTCTGGGGCGCGATGACCGCGCTGATCACCAGCGCGCTGCTGTTCTCCGGCAGCATCGATGCGCTGAAGTCGGCGGTGGTGCTGACCTCCTTGCCGTTCTCGCTGATTCTGCTGCTGATGATGTGGGGCCTGCACAAGGCGTTCTACCTGGAGTCGCAGAAGCAGATCGCGCAACTGCATTCGCTGGCGCCGGTGTCCGGTTCACGGCGGGGCAAGGGCGGCTGGCGTCAGCGTCTGAGCCAGGCCGTGCACTTCCCGTCGCGCGACGAGGTGTACCGCTTCATGGACACCACGGTGAAACCGGCCATCGAAGAAGTGACGGCCGTGTTCGCCGAGAAAGGCCTGAACGTGGTCACCCAACCGGATCCGGCGCACGACAGCGTCAGCCTGGAAATCGGTCACGGTGAACAGCACCCGTTCATCTACCAGGTGCAGATGCGCGGCTACTTCACGCCGTCGTTCGCCCGTGGCGGCATGGGCTCCAAGCAGCTCAACAATCGCCGCTACTACCGCGCTGAAGTGCACTTGAGCGAGGGCAGTCAGGACTACGATCTGGTCGGTTACACGAAAGAGCAGATCATCAACGACATCCTCGACCAGTACGAACGGCACATGCAGTTCCTGCATCTGGTGCGTTGATCGGGGCAGGGCGCCGGGACGATTCAGGTCTCGGCGCTCAGCACCATGAACAACACCATCGCCGCCAGCGGCACGCCATAAACGGCGCTGCCGATCGCAATCTCCGAACCCAACGGCTGCCCGGCGTGGACCACACCGACCGCACCATTGATCACCGTCAACGCCAGCCACAACGCCGCGAAACCATAGGCCAGCGTCTGCCGACTGAAGCCGATGCGCTCGCCGATGTAAAACATCAGCGCCAGCAGGATCAGGCCGAAGAAGATGATGATTGCGGTGTGCATGGATGTGCCTGCGGGATGTGCGGTGTTTGATCGGACGATTTCGCGGGCAAGCCCGCGAAGGCGCCACCTCGGTTTCATTTAGAGCATAGCCAAACCCGCCCACGCCATATTCGTCAGGTACTTTCCCGCTCAATGACCGTGCACTGCAGCAGGTTCAGCCGCTGCACCTCATCGCTCGGCAACACGCCAAGGCTTTCCAGCACCCGCGTCGCTGCCAGTACGCCGATCTCCAGCGCCGGCGGTTTGATCGTGCTCAGGCTCGGCAGCAGCATCTCGGCGAACGGGTAGTCGCCAAAGCCGAGGACGGCGCAGTCTTCGGGGATGTTGAGGCCGGCGCGTTGTCCGGCGAGCAGGCCGCCGGCGGCGAGGTTGTCGTTGGCGAAGATGATCGCGTCCGGGCGTGGGGAGGCGTTCATCAGTGCTTCCATCGCTTGCTTGCCGGCCTCGAACGGGGCGCGATCGGCGTCGGGTGCGAATACCCAGGGCTCAAGTCCTAGCTTGCGCACGGTCGCGGCGTAACCGTCGCGGCGTTCCAGTGCGCTGAAGTCGCCGGGTGCGCTGTTCTGCACGAAGGCGATGCGTCGATAGCCTTTGTCGTGCAGATAACGAGCGGCGCTGACACCTACTTCGAAGTGAGAAAAGCCGATCTGCATCGGCTCACGCTCCGGTTGGTAATCCCAGGTTTCGATCACCGGGATATCTGCCTCGGCGAGCATCTTTTCCGTGCCCGCGCTATGGAAGTGACTGGTGACCACCAACGCTGCCGGCGACCAGCCGAGGAATGCCCGCACCGCGTTTTCTTCCTGCTCGGCGCTGAAGTAACTCGAGGCCAGAAGTAGCTGATAGCCGTGACGGCTGAGGGTGTCGCTGAAGCCCTGAATGGTGTTGGCGAAGATCGGCCCGGAGATGTTCGGGATCACCATGCCGACGATTTTCCCCCGCGCCGAGGCGAGCCCGCCGGCCACCAGATTCGGCACGTATCCCAGCTCGGCGACCACCGCCGCGATCCGTTCGCGGCGTTCGGGCGAGACCTGTTCCGGCTGGTTGAAGTAGCGCGACACGGTGATCGCCGAAACACCGGCCTGGCGCGCCACCGCGTTGAGGGTCACGCGACCGGCGCCACGGCGTTTGCGGGGCTTTTCTTCGCTCAAGGCTCGATCCTTCTTAAAAACCAAAACGCATATAAAAGTAATTTTTCAGTATTGGACGGTCTATGTCCGGCTTGCCAATACTGGCGATGTTAGCGCTAACAAAGCGCGTTGTCTGCTACTCGCTCGAGCGAATGCCCAAGACACCGAGACAGGCGCTGTCGTCGCAGAACGGCAGCGGTTCAGGGCAACTTTTCGAGCGGGCAAACATGCACAACATTCCTGGGGCGACACATAAACTGGCGCAATCGATCCGCGCTGCGGGCTGGCTACTCACCGGGCTGGCTGCGCTGCCGCTGCCCGCCGCGTTCGCCGCGGACAGCACCGATCAGGAGCCGACACTCAAGTCCGTCACGGTCACCGCCACCCGCCGCGAAGAGTCGCTGCAAAAGGTGCCGGTGGCGGTGTCGGTGATCGACGGCGAGCAGCTGGAACGCGACAACCGCAACAGCGTGGCGAGCATCGTCCAGCAGGTGCCGTCGCTGAATTTCCGCACTGGCGCATCGAACAAGGACACCTCGTTGTTCGTGCGCGGCGTGGGGACGATTTCCACCTCGTCGGGCGTCGAACCGACGGTGGCCACGGTGATTGATGGCGTGGTTTATGCGCGCCCCGGCCAATCCACTCTCGATCTGCTGGACCTGGAACGCGTCGAAGTCCTGCGCGGCCCGCAAGGCACGCTGTTCGGCAAGAACGCCTCGGCCGGTGTGCTGAACATCACCAGCAAGGCGCCGACCGCCGAGACCCACGGCTACATCGATCAGTCGTACTACAGCGGCAACGAAAGCCGCACCCGTTTCGGCATTGGCGGCAGCCTGATTCCGGACACGCTCAAGGGCTCGATCAGCACCTTGTTCGGCAGCTACGACGGCAACGTCGACAACCAGCACAACGGTCAGGAGGTCAACGGCTACAACCATCGCGGCGTGCGCGGCAAACTGGAATTCACTCCGAACGACGACATCACCTTCACCCTGATTGCCGACTACATGCAGTCCCACGATGACGGCCCGAACGGCGTCGTGACCAAGGCACTGACCCCGGCCTTCGCCAATGCGCTGAGTCCGGTGAGTGCCACCAGCCACAATCGCGACATCAACACCGACACCCGCTCCCACGTCGAGGACACCAACAAGGGCCTGTCCGGCCAGCTCGACTGGCAACTGGGGAATTACACCCTGACCTCGATCACCGCGTGGCGTGGCTGGGACAACACTCAGTATCAGGACGGCGACCGCCTCGGTACGGTAACGGCCGCGTTCCCCGGCACAGCGGACAAGGGCGATCTGGCGTTCGACCAGTACTCGCAGGAGCTGCGTCTGGCGTCGCCGAAAGGCGAGTTCCTCGAATACGTCGGCGGCCTGTTCTACATGCACGGCAAGGACGAGGAAACCTATCAGCGCACGCTGACCACCACACGGACAGATCGCGGCGTCGCCGATTACAGCACCACCAGCGACAGCTATGCGGTGTTCGGCGAGAGCACGCTGAATTTCACCTCGAACTTTCGTGGCATCGCCGGCCTGCGCTACACCCACGACAATCTCGAATACGATCACCGTCGCGTCTCTACGTCCGCCACCACCGTCAGCGGCATTCAACCGGCCACCCGCAGTTCCGGTTCGGTGGACGAGGACGGCTGGTCCGGCCGGCTCGGTTTGCAGTACGACCTGAGCGATACCGTCACCACCTACCTGACCTATTCGCGTGGCTACAAAGGTCCGGCCTACAACGTGTTCTTCAACATGCAGCCACGCGACACCGAAGCACTGAAACCGGAAACCTCCAACACCTGGGAGGCGGGGATCAAAGCCTCGTCCTGGAACAATCGCCTGACCACCAACCTGGCGGTTTTCCACAGCGACTACGACAACTATCAGGCGAACTTTTTCGACACCGTCGCCGGGCAAGTCGTAACGCGCCTGATCAACGCCGGCAGCGTCAGCACCGAGGGTGTGGAACTTGATTTCGCCCTGCAGGCGACCCAGCAACTGAAGTTCTCCGGCGCGCTGGCCTACACCCGCGCCCGCATCGACGAGTTCGCCTGCCCGGCGGGCGCGGCGGCGTCGTGCAACGTCAACGGCAAACCGCTGCCGTTCAGCCCGGACTGGAAAAGCTACGTGCGCGCCGACTACACCATCCCGCTGGATAACGGCCTGGATATCGAACTCGGCACCGATTACAGCTGGCAGAGCGAAGTGCAGTACGACATCAGCCAGAACGCCGACACCAAACAGGGCGCCTACGGCCTCTGGAATGCCAGTGTGGCCCTGGCCGATTACACCAATGGCTGGCGCGTGGCATTACTCGGCAAGAACCTCACCGACAAGTCGTATTCGCCATTGCTCGCCAGCGGTGGCAACTACATCTACCGCGCCGTGCCGCGTGACGACGAGCGCTACTTCGGCGTGCAACTGCGCAAGGACTTCTGAGATGAGCAGACAGCTGAAACTCGGCGCGTTCCTCATGGCCACCGGGCACCACGTTGCCGCGTGGCGTCACCCGGAAGTGCCGGCCAACGCCGGGCTGGATTTCGCCCATTACAAACGGCTGGCGCAGATTGCCGAGGCAGCGAAGTTCGACACTCTGTTCGTCGCCGACAGCGTCGCCGCCCCGACCCAGGAAATCGCCAGCCGCATGGCCCGTTCGGATCACTTCGAACCGCTGACGTTGCTCTCGGCGTTGAGCGCAGTGACCGAGCACATCGGCCTGATCGCCACCGCCACCACCAGCTACAACGAGCCGTACCACGTGGCGCGCAAGTTCGCTTCGCTCGATCACCTGTCGGGCGGGCGAGCGGGGTGGAATCTGGTGACCTCGGACAACGCCGCCGAAGCGCAGAATTTTGGCCGCGACGAACACATCGGCCATGCCGAACGCTACAGCCGCGCCCGGGAATTTCATCAGGTGGTCACGGGTCTCTGGGACAGTTGGCAGGACGATGCCTTCATTCGCGACAAAGCCAGCGGCGCGTATTACGACCCGGAAAAACTGCACGTGCTGAATCACGTCGGCGAGCACTTCAAGGTCAAAGGCCCGCTGAATGTCGCGCGTTCGCCACAGGGGCAGCCAGTGATCGTGCAGGCCGGCTCGTCGGAAACCGGGCGTGAACTGGCGGCGCAGACGGCCGAAGTGGTGTTCACCGCGCAGACTTCACTGGCCAGCGCCCAAGCCTTCTACGCCGACCTCAAGGGCCGCTTGCCGAAGTACGGACGCAGTGCCGATTCGCTGAAAATCATGCCCGGCGTGTTTGTCGTGGTCGGGCAGACGGAAGCCCAAGCGCAGGAAAAATGTGAAACGTTTCAGCAATTGGTCGAACCCGAGGTTGGCGTCGCCCTTCTTGGGCGTATGCTGGGCAACTTCGATCTGTCGAAGTACCCGCTGGACGGGCCGCTGCCGGAATTGCCGCTGACTGACAGCGGCCAGCAAAGCCGACAGAAACTGCTGACCGAACTGGCCGGCCGGGAGCATCTGACCCTGGCCGAACTGGGTCGCAGAATCGCTGGCGGTCGCGGGCATTACAGCGTCGTCGGCACTCCGGCGCAGATTGCCGACCGCTTGCAGGAGTGGTTCGAGCAGGGCGCGGCGGACGGCTTCAATGTGCTGGTGCCGCACCTGCCCGGCGGGCTCGAAGACTTCGCCAATGGCGTGGTCCCGGAACTGCAACGGCGTGGGCTGTTCAGAACCGAATACGAGGGCCGGACCTTGCGCCAGAACCTTGGCCTCGCCCGGCCCGGCAATAGATTTGCGTAGCAATCGACACCCGATTCAAGACCGACAAGAGAGGATTCGATGACTTACACCGCTGCCGAGAATCGCTACAACTCCATCCCTTACCGCCGCGTCGGACGCAGCGGTCTGGTGCTGCCGGCGCTGTCCCTGGGCCTGTGGCACAACTTCGGCGACAGCACGCCGATCGACACCCAGCGCTCGTTGCTGCGCACGGCGTTCGACCTGGGCATCAACCACTTCGACCTGGCCAACAACTATGGCCCGCCCTACGGCAGCGCCGAGATCAACTTCGGCCGTCTGCTACGCGAAGACTTCAAGCAGTACCGCGATGAACTGATCATCTCCAGCAAGGCCGGCTGGGACATGTGGCCCGGTCCTTACGGCCAGGGTGGTGGTTCGCGCAAATACGTGCTGGCGAGCCTCGACCAGAGCCTGCAACGCCTGGGCCTGGACTATGTGGATATCTTCTATTCGCACCGCTTCGATCCGGACACCCCGCTGGAAGAAACCGCCAGCGCCCTCGCCACTGCGGTGCAGCAGGGCAAGGCGTTGTACATCGGTATCTCGTCGTACTCCGGGGTGAAAACCCGCGAAATCGCCGCGTTGCTCAAAGAGTGGAAAGTGCCGCTGTTGATTCACCAACCGGCGTACAACCTGCTCAACCGCTGGGTGGAAAAGGACCTGCTCGACACCACCGACGAACTCGGCACCGGCGTGATTGCATTCACTCCGCTGGCGCAAGGTTTGCTGACCGACAAATACCTCAACGGCGTGCCGGCGGATGCGCGGGTCAATCGTCCGGGCGGTGGCTCGTTGCTGTCTTCGCACTTGTCCGAGGCCAACATTGCTCATGTGCGGGCGTTGAATGAAATCGCCAAACGTCGTGGGCAGAGCCTGGCGCAACTGGCGCTGGCGTGGACACTTCGGGATCCTCGGGTGACTTCGGCGCTGATCGGCGCGAGCCGGCCGGAGCAGATTGTCGAGAACGTCGGGGCGTTGAAGAATCTGAGCTTCAGTGCGGAAGAGTTGGCGGAGATTGACCGGTTTGCTCAGGAGGGCGGGATCAATCTTTGGGAGAAGCCTTCGACGGCGGAGTGATCGAAACTGGGGGGTGGGTCAGATAGATCCCCCCTCACCCCAGCCCTCCCGAAACGTCGGACCGCCCCCAGGGGGGCGAGGGGGAAAGGGAGCAAATCTCCGTGCTTTTCAAACCTGAGTTCGATTCGATATTTCAGGTCGGTGTATAGCGACAAAACACCTCGGTCAGTCCCCTCTCCCTCCGGGAGAGGGTTAGGGTGAGGGGGCTCTTGATTTTGCTCTGGCGTTAAAGGCTCAACGAAAAAACGGCACATCCCCCAACACCGTAGCCCGCTGCATCACCCGCCGCGCCGGCCGGTAGTCATCCACCGCGTAATGCTGGGTCACGCGGTTGTCCCAGAACGCAATGTCGTCCTTCTGCCAGCGCCAGCGAATGGTGAACTCCGGCCGCGTCGCATGCGCGAACAAGAACTTCAACACCGCTTCGCTCTCGGATTCCGACAGCTCATTGATCTTCGACGTGAACCCTTCACTGACGAACAGCGAACGCCGTCCGCTCACCGGATGCGTGCGAATCACCGGGTGCGACAGCGGTGGATTCTTGCGCCGTGCCGCTTCCCACTGCGCCAGTGCTTCCGGCGTGTTGCCGTAGCGTTCCAGCGGAAACGAGCGGGTGAAATCGTGAGTTGCGGTCAGCCCTTCGAGCAGCGCTTTCATCGGCGCCGACAGCGCCTCATACGCGGCAATCCCGCTGGCCCACAATGTGTCGCCACCGAATTCCGGCAGCAGCTTGGCGCTGAGCACCGCGCCCATGGCCGGGGTCGGCAGGAAGGTCACGTCGGTGTGCCAGATCGCGTTGTCGCGCACGTCGGTGACGGCGGTGTCGAGGATCAGCACTTCCGGCTGTTCCGGCACGTTCGGGTAGATCGGGTGAATGTGCAGATCGCCGAAGTAAGCGGCGAAACGCGCCTGCTGCGACGGCTCGATCGGTTGATTACGGAAGAACAGCACCTGGTATTTGAGCAGTGCCTGCTCGATGGTGTCGCGCTGTTCCAGGTTCAGCGGCTGGCTGATGTCGACGCCGCTGATCTGTGCGCCGAGGGCCGAGCTTAAAGGGGTGATGTTCAGGCTGCTCATGGTGGTTCTCTTCAATTCCGGGGCCCCGAAACTGTCGGGGTAGTCAGTGCTGAAAAATCAGTGGGCCTGGCCGTGCCACGGCACCAGTTTGCGTTGCAGGGCGCGCAGGCCCATCTCCATCGCGAAGGCGATCAGGGCGATGACCAGAATCCCCAGCACCACCACATCGGTGACCAGGAACTGCGCCGCCGACTGCACCATGAAGCCCAGGCCGCTGGTGGCCGCGATCAGTTCGGCAGCGACCAGAGTCGACCAGCCGACACCCAGACCAATGCGCACACCGGTCAGAATGTCTGGCAGGGCGCTTGGCAAAATCACATGGCGGATCAGTTGTGCGCGAGTGGCGCCCAGCGACTGTGCGGCGCGCAATTTGGCCGGGTCGACGGTGCGCACGCCGGTGGCGGTGGCAATCGCGATCGGGGCAAAAATCGCCAGATAGATCAGCAGCACTTTCGACAACTCGCCGATGCCGCACCAGATCACGATCAGCGGCAAATAGGCGAGCGGCGGAATCGGCCGGTAGAACTCGATCAGCGGATCGAGCACACCACGGGCGATGCGGTTGGCGCCGATGGCAATGCCCACCGGCACCGCGGTCAGAATCGCAAAACCGAGGCCCAGGCCGATGCGGCTCAGACTGGCGCCCAGGTGCTGCCACAACGTCGAATCCATGTAGCCCGTGGTCGCCAGCAACCAGCCTTTTTGCAGCACGGCGGACGGTGGCGGCAGGAACAGCGGTTCGATCAGGCCGGTGGCGGTCACGGCCCACCAGATCACCAGCAACGCGAACAGGGTCAGCAGGCTGATCCAGCGGGTGCTGAGGCTGCGGCGCACGGGAATCACCACCGATGTGGCGGCGGGTTTCACGGCGGTGGCGGAAACGTCGTAACTGCTCATGCGCGCTCCTGCCGCTGAACGGCGCTGCGTTGCGAGAACACTTTGGCCAGCACGTGTTCGCGGGTTTCGATGAAGCGCGGATCGGACTTGATCGCCCGCGCCGATTCGCCGGCGGCGTAGCGCTGGCCGAAGTCGAGGTGCAGGCGCTCGACGATCTGCCCCGGATTCGGCGCGAGCAGAATCAGGTCAGTGGCGAGGAACACCGCTTCTTCAATGTCGTGGGTAATCAGGAACACCGGTTTGGCGGTGCGTTGCCAGACTTGCAGCAACAGCTCCTGCATCTGTTCGCGGGTGAAGGCGTCGAGGGCGCCGAAGGGTTCGTCCATCAGCAACACACGCGGATCGGCGGCGAGGGCGCGGGCCAGGCCAACGCGTTGCTTCTGGCCGCCGGAAAGCTGCCAGATGCGACGGTGTTCAAAACCGGAAAGGTCGACCAGTGCGAGCATTTCCCGAGCGCGCTGTTCGCGTTTGTCCTTGGCCACACCGGCCAGTTCCAGACCGAAAGCGACGTTGGCCAGCACGTCCTGCCAGGGCAACAGGGCGTCGTCCTGGAACACCACGCCGCGTTCGGCGCTCGGACCTTTGACCGGCACGTTGTCGAGGGTGATGCGGCCGGCGCTCGGTTCGACGAAACCGGCAATCAGGTTCAACAGCGAAGTCTTGCCACTGCCGGACGGGCCGAGGGCCACCAGCAATTGCTGAGGGCCGAGGGTCAGGGAAATGTCGGACAGTACCGGTTCCGGGCTGCCGGGATACTGTGCGCTGATGCGCTCCAGCTGTAGCAAGGCCATCGCAGTTAACTCCCGATCAATTGGTGATGTACTTGGCGCTGACGTACGGCGCGTAGTCCGGCAGTACCGCTTCGACCTTGCCTTGCTCCTTGAGGAACGCAGCGGTGTCAGTGATGGCTTTGGTGGTCGGAGCGCCGAGGTCGCTGACTTGATCCGCTGCCAGCGGGTAGACGTTGCCTTGCAGCAGCAATGGGATGTCGCTGGCTTTGGCGCCGGAGAGTTTCACCAGCTTGTCGACGTTGCTCTGATTGGCCAGCCAGGCTTTCGGATCCTTGCGGTAGTCGGCGTAGGCGTCGAGGGTGACCTTGGCGAAGGCGGTGACGATTTCCGGGTGCTTCTCGGCGAAGTCCTTGCGCACGATCCAGGCGTCGAAGGTCGGTGCGCCGAACTTGGCCAGTTCACCGGAAGTGATCAGCACTTTGCCGTTTTCCTTGGCCACACCCAGCGCCGGATCCCAAACGTAGGTGGCGTCGATGTCACCGCGTTTCCACGCAGCAATGATCGCTGGCGGGGCGAGGTTGAGGACGGTGACTTTTGATGGGTCGATGTTCCAGTGCTTCAGCGCGGCGAGCAGGCTGTAGTGACCGGTGGACACAAACGGCACGGCGATTTTCTTGCCGACCAGATCCTGCGGGGTCTTGATGCCGGAGCCGTCGCGGGCGACCAGTGCTTCGGCGGCGCCGATCTGGGTGGCGATGAGGAAGGTTTCCACCGGGACTTTGCGGGTGATTGCAGCGGTCAGCGGGCTGGAACCGAGGTAGCCGATCTGCACGTCGCCGGAGGCGATGGCGGCGATGATGTCGGCACCGTTATCGAATTTGCGCCAGTTGATGTCGGCCTTGGTGGCTTTCTCATAGGCGCCGTCGGCCTGGGCGACTTTCGCCGGGTCAACGGTGGTCTGGTAGGCGACGGTGAGGTCGGCGGCCTGAGCCAGGAAACTCGCAGCAGCCAGAGAGGCCACGGCCAGCAGGCGAAGCGGGAAATTCAGTTTCATTGAAGAGCTCCATATCAGGCGACCGAGCGTCGGCGTGAAAGGAGACTAAATGATCTAAGAATCTAAAAATAAATAACTTTTTAGAATGAGCTTATGAGCGGAAAAATCTAAGCGTGGGAGAGTGGGGGCTTTTCGGATTATCGGTTCGGACTTGAAATCCTTACCCCCTCACCCCAGCCCTCTCCCCCAAGGGGGCGAGGGGGAAAGGGAGCCGATCGAGGGCTTTTCACAATCGGAGTTCGGCTCGGTATTTCAAGTCGGCGTAGCTCTGATAAACACTGCGGTCAGTCCCCTCTCCCACCGGGAGAGGGCTAGGGTGAGGGGGCTGCGATCCAACGCCGATCAATCAGTTGCTGATCGCTAAAATACTCGCCTGATACGACCCGACAAACACGTCGAAATCGCCCACCTCGTTCTGCTCAAGGTCAGCCTGTTGCGCCAGCGACGAACGCGCCAGTTCTTCAAACTTCGCCTGTTCCTCAGCCGCCAACGGTTCGCTGCGGAAGAACTCGGCGTGGGCCTGGCTCTGGCGCAGGGAGAATTGCGCGAAGCTTTCCTTGTGCGTGGCCATCGCCGCCAGCACCTGAGCCGAAGGCGTCAGGGACGAATCCTTGACCTTGGCCAGTTGCGCATCGAGCGCCTTGCTGTGGGCATCGCCGCCGTGGCTTTGATCCAGCAGCGCCGCCAGCGGAGCGATTTTTTCCAGCAGTTCGGCGGCCCATTCCTTCAGCTCCACCGGTTGGCCGTCGCGCTGCAATTGCAGGCCCGGACGGCGACCTTCCTTGACCACGCTGAGGAAGTTGGAGGTGGCGTTGCCGCAGGAGTTGTTGGTCAGCAGCGGGCTTTCGTTCAGCGCGCAGTACAGCAGGAACGCGTCGAGGAAGCGCGACTCGGTGAGGTCGATGCCCATCGGCAGGAACGGGTTGATGTCCAGGCAGCGTACTTCGACGTACTGAATGCCACGGGCCATCAAGGCCTGGATCGGCCGCTCGCCGGTGTAGGTCACGCGTTTCGGGCGGATGTTCGAGTAGTACTCGTTTTCGATCTGCAGGATGTTGGTGTTCAGTTGCACCCACTCGCCATCCTGGTGCGTGCCGACTTCGACGTACGGCGCGTACGGCGTGGCCACCGCTTTGCGCAGGCTGTCGGTGTAGCTCGCCAGGTCGTTGTAGCAAGGGGTCAGACCGGCCTGGGCGTTGCTCTGGTAACCGAGGTCGCTCATGCGCAGGCTGGTGGCGTAGGGCAGGTACAGGGTGTCGGGATCCAGCTGTTCCAACTGGTGCGCACGACCGCGCAGGAAACCCGCGTCCAGCGCCGGCGAGGCACCGAACAGGTACATCAGCAGCCAGCTGTAGCGGCGGAAGTTACGGATCAGCGCGATATAGGACGACGACTGGAAATCCCGGTCGGTGCCGATGAAGCCTTCGGCTTCCTTGAGCAACGGCCAGAGTTTTTCCGGCAGGGAGAAGTTGTAGTGAATCCCGGCGATGCACTGCATGGTCTTGCCGTAACGCAGGGCCAGGCCCTTGCGGTAGACGTACTTGAGCTGACCGATGTTGGAGGTGCCGTAATAGGCGATCGGGATATCTTCCTCGGCCGGCAACGGGCACGGCATCGATGGACTCCACAGGTACTCGTTGCCGAGCTTGCTGTAGGCGAAGCGATGAATCTTGTCCAGGCTCGCCAGGGTATCGGCCGGGTCTGGCAGGGCAGGCGTGATGAACTCCAGCAGCGACTCGGAATAGTCGGTCGTGATCTGTTCGTTGGTCAGCGCGGAACCCAGGGCTTCAGGGTGCGGCGTTTGGGCCAGGCGGCCTTCGCCGTTCACGCGCAGGCATTCACGTTCGATACCGTGAAGGCACTGCTCAAGCAGAGAGAGGTTAGCGCGCTCGCCGAGCAGAGCCAGGCGGCGGTTGAGAAGTTCGCTCAATTTGGATTCCTTCACGCGTCAGTCGCCCCAATATGGGGGTGGGCAGGACGGTCTACAAGGGTGAAGTTGAAACTGGCGTTTTCGCCTGGTTTTCGGGCCATGAAAGCCCCATTGGAAACGCCAACTTCAGTCCCTGAATCTGGCAGACGCGGGCGAGGAAAACTCCGACGCTGCGATCACAGCGCCGAAATTAACTCAAAATGATGAACAACATCTACAGGACAGCGAACGTGCCTTGCGCTTTTGCGACCAGTTTGTCGCCCTGCATCACGTCGGCTTCGACCACCAGCGTGCGCCGGCCCGGGTGGATCACCCGCGCCGTACACATCACCTCGCCCTCGGAGACGGCGCGGATGTAGTTGATCTTGCACTCGATGGTCGCGCTCTGCTGGTCGAAGCCGTGGGTGCTGGAACAGGCCAGCCCCATGGCGATGTCGACCAGACTGAACAGCGCGCCGCCGTGCAGCTTGCCGCCGCGATTGCGCAGTTCGGGTTCCAGCGCCAGGACGACTTGCGCCACCCCGGTTTCCAGGCTGTGCAGGCGGCAGCCCAACAGCTTGAAAAACGCGCTCTCGACGAGCCCGGCTGGCATATCCATCAGCGTTTCTTCAACTGCTTGGCGTTGGCAAACAGCGACGCCATCGCGTTATTCACCGGAGCCGCCGGGGTGCTTTCCTTGCGTGGCGCCGAACCCTGCGACTGGCGTGGCGCCGAGCCCGGACGCGAGCCACGGGCACCATCGATCTTCTCGCCCGGGGTGTCGCTCATGCGCATCGACAGGCCGACGCGCTTGCGCGGGATGTCGACTTCCATGACCTTCACTTTCACCACGTCACCGGCCTTCACCGCTTCGCGCGGATCCTTGATGAACTTCTCCGACAGCGCCGAAATGTGCACCAGACCGTCCTGATGCACGCCGATGTCGACGAACGCACCGAACGCGGTCACGTTGGTCACCACGCCTTCGAGGATCATCCCCAGTTGCAGGTCCTTCAGGTCCTCGACGCCTTCCTGGAACTCGGCAGTCTTGAACTCCGGACGCGGGTCGCGGCCCGGTTTTTCCAGTTCCTGCAGAATGTCGGTGACGGTTGGCAGACCGAAAGTCTCGTCGGTGAATTTCTTCGGATCCAGACGCTTGAGGAACGCCGCGTCACCGATCAGCGAGCGAATGTCGCGGTCGGTTTCAGCGGCGATGCGTTGTACCAGCGGATAGGCTTCCGGGTGAACGGCCGAGGAATCCAGCGGGTTGTCGCCGTTCATCACACGCAGGAAGCCGGCGGCCTGTTCGAAGGTTTTCTCGCCCAGACGCGCGACTTTCTTCAAGGCCGCGCGGGTCTTGAACGCGCCGTGTTCGTCACGGTGGGCCACGATGTTTTGCGCCAGGGTCGCGTTGAGGCCGGAGATCCGCGCCAGCAGCGCCACGGAGGCAGTGTTTACGTCCACGCCCACGGCGTTCACGCAGTCCTCGACCACGGCGTCCAGGCCGCGCGCCAGTTTCAGCTGCGACACGTCGTGCTGGTACTGGCCGACACCGATGGATTTCGGATCGATTTTCACCAGTTCGGCCAGCGGATCCTGCAGACGACGGGCGATCGATACCGCGCCACGGATCGACACGTCCAGATCCGGGAATTCCTTGGCTGCCAGTTCCGATGCCGAATACACCGATGCGCCGGCTTCGGAGACCATGACTTTGGTCATTTTCATCGCCGGGTATTTTTTGATCAGTTCGATCGCCAGTTTGTCGGTTTCACGGCTGGCGGTGCCGTTGCCGATGGCGATCAGATCGACCGAGTGCTTGGCGCACAGGGCGGCCAGGATGGCGATGGTCTGATCCCATTTGTTGTGCGGCACGTGCGGGTAAACCGTGGCGTGATCCAGCAGCTTGCCGGTGGAGTCGACCACCGCAACCTTGCAACCGGTACGCAGGCCCGGGTCGAGGCCCAGAGTCGCGCGCGGACCGGCCGGGGCGGCCAGCAGCAGGTCGTGCAGGTTGTGGGCGAACACGTTGATCGCTTCGGTTTCGGCGCCGTCGCGCAGCTCGCCCAGCAAGTCGGTTTCCAGGTGGGTGTAGAGCTTGACCTTCCAGGTCCAGCGCACCACTTCACCCAGCCATTTGTCGGCCGGACGGTTCTGGTTCTGGATGCCGACGTGCTGGCCGATCATGCCTTCGCACGGGTGCAGGGTGCCCGGCAGTTCTTCGCCGACTTTCAGCGCGGAGCTGAGAATGCCTTCGTTGCGGCCACGGAAAATCGCCAGCGCGCGGTGCGACGGCATGCTTTTCAGCGGTTCGTCGTGTTCGAAGTAATCGCGGAATTTCGCGCCTTCCTCTTCCTTGCCGGCGATCACGCGGGCACTGAGGGTGGCTTCCTGCTTCAGGTAGGTGCGCAGTTTTTCCAGCAAGTTGGCGTCTTCGGCGAAGCGCTCCATGAGGATGTACTTGGCGCCTTCCAGTGCAGCCTTGGCATCGGCCACGCCTTTTTCGGCGTCGACGAAGCGCGCGGCTTCGGTTTCCGGGGTCAGCGACGGGTCGTTGAACAGGCCGTCGGCCAGTTCGCCGAGGCCGGCTTCCAGGGCGATCTGGCCCTTGGTGCGGCGCTTCTGCTTGTACGGCAGGTACAAGTCTTCGAGGCGGGTCTTGGTGTCGGCGAGTTTGATTTCGCGCTCCAGCTCAGGGGTGAGTTTGCCCTGCTCCTGAATGCTGGAAAGAATGCTGATGCGCCGTTCGTCGAGTTCTCGCAGGTAGCGCAGACGCTCTTCCAGATGACGCAGTTGGGTGTCATCGAGGCTGCCGGTCACTTCTTTCCGGTAACGGGCGATGAAGGGAACGGTAGAGCCTTCATCGAGTAGCGCGACGGCCGCTTCGACCTGTTGTGGGCGTACGCCGAGTTCCTCGGCGATGCGGCTGTTGATGCTGTCCATAAAACCACCTGACAAATTGTGAAAGCAGTCTCGCAGGCGCGTAAATAAAGGCCCGGAGTCTGGTGGGGCGGCTTGATGCTGGCCGCTGCCTGGGTCAAAAGGCATCCCATTGACCCGTGAAATCGAACAATTACTGCGGCGCCCATGAAAATAAGGGACGGCCACCTGCGGTAACGATTCAGACGTTGCCTGACACAAAAGGCCGCGCATTATAACCAGCGTTCTGTCATTCGGGGGCGACGCAGTCTGTAGGCACAAGCCCCGGTTTTCTGGCAGTGAAGGAAAAATCTGCTAACAATGCACACGGTGCGTATAACGGCAGCTACGCCATAATGCGCGCCGAGCTAAAAGGAGCATCCAATGAGCAGCACTGCACAAACTGCTGAAGGCGAAAAAATTCTCATCGTTGACGACGATCCGGGGCTGAGCAGCCTGCTGGAACGCTTTTTCGTCAGCAAGGGCTACCGTGCCCGCGCCGTACCGAATACCGAGCAGATGGATCGTCTGCTGTCGCGTGAAGTGTTCAACCTGGTCGTCCTCGACCTGATGCTGCCGGGCGAAGACGGCCTGACCGCTTGCCGCCGCCTGCGGGGCGCGAACAATCAGATTCCGATCATCATGCTTACCGCCAAGGGCGACGAACTGAGCCGTATCAAGGGCCTGGAACTGGGCGCCGACGATTACCTGGCCAAGCCCTTCAACCCGGACGAGCTGATGGCTCGCGTCAAAGCCGTGCTGCGCCGTCAGGCCGCGCCGGTGCCGGGCGCGCCGGGCAGTGAAGAAGAAAACGTCACGTTCGGCGATTACGTGCTGTCCCTGGCTACCCGCGAACTCAAGCGCGGCGACGAAGTGCACATGCTCACCACCGGTGAGTTTGCGGTACTCAAGGCCCTGGTGATGAACGCTCGTCAGCCGCTGACCCGCGACAAGCTGATGAACCTGGCCCGTGGCCGTGAGTGGGATGCCCTTGAGCGTTCCATCGACGTGCAGATTTCCCGTCTGCGCCGGATGATCGAACCCGATCCGTCCAAGCCGCGCTACATCCAGACCGTCTGGGGTGTCGGCTACGTATTCGTGCCGGATGGCAACTCCACCAAGTGATGGGTGATTTGTAGGAGCGGGTCTGCGGGAAACGGTCGGAAACGCCGTCAGCGCAGACTCGCAATCCGCAATATGCGAGCATTGCTCGCTCCTGCAAGTGTGTAGCGGTTATCCATGAAAACCCCCGTCTGGTTCCCCCAAAGTTTTTTCTCCCGCACCCTGTGGCTGGTGCTCATCGTCGTATTGTTTTCCAAGGCATTGACCCTGGTTTATCTGTTGATGAACGAGGACGTGCTGGTGGATCGCCAATACAGTCACGGCGTCGCCCTGACGTTGCGTGCCTACTGGGCCGCCGACGAAGAGAACCGCGCGAAAATCGCCGATGCCGCGACCCTGATCCGCGTGGTCGGTGCCGGTGTGCCGGAAGGCGAACAGCACTGGCCGTACAGCGAAATCTACCAGCGGCAGATGCAGGCGGAACTGGGTGCCGACACCGAAGTGCGCTTGCGCATGCACTCGCCGCCGGCCTTGTGGGTTCGCGCGCCGAGCCTGGGGGATGGCTGGCTGAAAGTCCCGCTGTATCCACACCCGTTGCGTGGCCAGAAAATCTGGAACGTGCTCGGCTGGTTCCTGGCGATCGGCCTGCTGTCCACGGCGTCTGCGTGGATTTTTGTCAGCCAGCTCAACCAGCCACTGAAGCGTCTGGTCTACGCTGCCCGGCAACTCGGCCAGGGCCGCAGCGTGCGCCTGCCTATCAGCGACACCCCCAGCGAAATGGCCGAGGTTTATCGCGCCTTCAACCAGATGGCCGAAGACGTCGAGCAGGCCGGTCGCGAGCGTGAGCTGATGCTGGCGGGGGTATCCCATGACCTGCGGACGCCGCTGACCCGTCTGCGGCTGTCACTGGAGTTGATGGGCGATCGCACCGACCTGACCGACGACATGGTGCGTGACATCGAAGACATGGACGCGATCCTCGACCAGTTCCTCGCCTTCATTCGTGATGGTCGGGACGAGTCGGTGGAGGAGGTGGATCTCAGCGATCTGGTGCGTGAAGTGGCGGCGCCCTATAACCAGACCGAAGAGAAAGTGCGCCTGCGCCTGGAGCCGATCCAGCCGTTTCCGTTGCGTCGGGTGTCGATGAAGCGCTTGCTGAACAACCTGATTGGCAACGCGTTGAATCATGCTGGCGGCAGCGTGGACGTCGCGGCGTATGTATCCGGTGACACCAGTGCGCCGTATGTGGTGCTGAGCGTGATGGACCGTGGGGCGGGGATCGATCCTTCCGAACTTGAGGCGATCTTCAACCCGTTCACCCGTGGCGATCGTGCCCGGGGCGGGAAGGGCACCGGGCTGGGCTTGGCGATCGTGAAGCGGATTGCGTCGATGCACGGCGGCAATGTCGAACTGCGCAACCGCTCCGGTGGCGGACTGGAAGCACGGGTTCGATTGCCGCTGGGATTGATGCTGCCAAGAGATGCCGTTTAACGGCAGCCTCAAGCGGCAAGTTTCAAGCTACAAGCTACAGCGGCTTTTACTCGCCACTTGCAGCTTGTAGCTCGCCGCTGTTTTTTATCCCTTGCCTTTTGTGCGGGTCATGTTCGGCCCGCCATTCTTCTCGAGATGCTCGATGATGATCCCCGCCACGTTCTTGCCCGTGGTGGTTTCGATCCCTTCCAGCCCCGGTGACGAGTTCACTTCCATCACCAGCGGCCCGTGGTTCGAGCGCAGGATATCCACACCCGCCACCGCCAGGCCCATGACCTTGGCTGCACGCAACGCGGTCATGCGTTCTTCCGGGGTGATTTTGATCAGGCTGGCGCTGCCGCCCCGGTGCAGGTTGGAGCGGAACTCGCCGGGCTTGGCCTGACGCTTCATCGCCGCGATCACCTTGTCGCCGACCACGAAGCAGCGGATATCGGCGCCGCCGGCCTCCTTGATGTATTCCTGCACCATGATGTTCTGCTTCAGGCCCATGAACGCCTCGATCACCGACTCTGCCGCCGTCGCGGTTTCACACAACACCACGCCGATCCCCTGGGTGCCTTCCAGCACCTTGATCACCAGCGGCGCACCGTTGACCATGTCGATCAGGTCGGGAATGTCGTCCGGCGAGTGGGCGAACCCGGTCACCGGCAGGCCGATGCCCCGTCGTGACAGCAGCTGCAACGAACGCAGCTTGTCCCGCGAGCGGGCGATGGCCACCGATTCGTTGAGCGGAAACACCCCCATCATTTCAAACTGGCGCAACACGGCGCAGCCATAAAACGTCACCGACGCGCCGATCCGCGGGATCACTGCGTCGAAACCCTCCAGCGGTTTGCCACGGTAGTGGATCTGCGGTTTGTGGCTGGCAATGTTCATATAGGCGCGCAAGGTGTCGATCACCACCATTTCATGCCCGCGTTCGGTTCCGGCTTCGACCAGACGGCGGGTGGAATACAGACGCGGGTTCCGCGACAGCACAGCGATCTTCATGCAACACCTGTGGAGGAGGTAGATACCGGGAACACCGGCTTGTCTTGTACATATTTGATGCCCGGATTGACCACCAGCTGGCCGTCGATCAGGGCTTTGGAACCGAGCAACAGGCGATAGCGCATGGACTTGCGGCAGGCGAGGGTGAACTCGATTGGCCAGACCCGGTCACCCAAGGCCAGGGTGGTGCTGATCACGTAGCGCACCTGGGCCTGACCGTTCGAACTCTTGATAGTCTTGCGTGCCACCAGCGGCGCTTCGCATCGCCGATGGCGTAACTGCACGACGGTGCCCAGGTGCGCGGTGAAGCGCACCCACTTCTCGCCGTCACGTTCGAACGGCTCGATGTCGGTGGCATGCAGGCTGGAGGTGCTGGCGCCGGTGTCGATTTTTGCCCGAAGGCCGGCGACTCCCAGATCCGGAAGCGCCACCCACTCGCGCAGACCGATAACGGTCAAATGGTCAAATGTCTTCAATGGAAAAACCAACGATTAACGCGTCCACGCTTCAGGGGACACCTGGGCTAACGCTTTGAATGCGGGTCTGGCGAACCAGTAACCCTGCATCAGAAATATTCCGCAGTCCGCCAGGAAATCCCGTTCACCCGCACTCTCTATGCCTTCGGCGATGACTGTAACGTCCAACTCCGCACAGATTGTGACAATCCCCCGAACGATAGCCTGACGAACACGGTCACGGTCGATATCGCGGATCAGCGCCATATCGAGCTTGATCAGGTCCGGTTGGAAATCGGCCAGCAGATTGAGCCCCGAATAGCCGGCACCGAAATCGTCGATGGCCGTCTTGAAGCCGAATTCGCGGTATTCACGCAGAATATTGGTCAAATGGCGATAGTTATCTACGTGCTCGCTTTCCAGTGTTTCGAAAATCAGCCGGTCGATCGGGAAATTGTGTTTTCTGGCAGCCTCCAAGGTGCTGCGAATGCATAACTCTGGACGATAGACGGCGTTGGGCATGAAGTTGATCGACAAGTGTGTCTGCATATTAAGCTCGGCTGCGCCTTCGATGGCGCGAGTCCGGCAGAGCTGGTCGAAACGGTAGCGGTTATCTTCTGTAACCTGATCCAACACGGTTAAAGCGCCTTCACCAGCCGCACCACGAACCAGTGCCTCGTAGGCGTACACCGACTCGTCACGCAGATCCACGATGGGCTGATAAGCGAACGAAAAATCGAAGCCCAGCGGCTCGCTTTGCTGGCAGCCCAGGCACCCGGATTTGGGCGAGGTCAATGAAGACGGAAATTTGGTCACTCGATCACTCCATGCCGTTGAACCGGCGAAGATCACAGTTTATCTGGAGGGCCGGATTCTTGCGCCCGACAGAATCGGTAGTACAGTTCCGACTACTGGCTGAACGAGGAATTCATATGGCGCAAAAACAGGAAGAGGACGACAAGGTCCGTCTCGACAAGTGGCTGTGGGCCGCGCGTTTTTTCAAGACTCGCGCTTTGGCCAAGGCTGCCATCGAGAGCGGCAAGGTGCATTGTCGGGGAGAGCGCTGCAAGCCTGGCAAAGAGCCACGCATTGGCGATGAGTTCGAGATTCGCACGGGCTTCGATGAGAAGACCGTTGTGGTTCAGGCCCTGTCGATTGTGCGTCGCGGCGCACCTGAGGCGCAGACGCTGTATGCCGAGACCGAGGCGAGTATTGCCAAACGTGAAGCGGCTGCGGCGATGCGCAAGGCGGGCGCCCTGGGCGTGACCACCGACGGTAAACCGAGCAAGAAGCAGCGTCGGGATCTGTTTAAATTTCGTGGGAACAGTAGCGGCGAATAAAAAAACGCAGCCTGCCGGCCTGGGTTCAAGACCCGCCGGCGGCTGCGTTTTTTTCAGTAACCGTTGATTACTGCGCGGACACCACACTCATCCGCGAAACCATCGGCAGTTTGCCCAGCAGCCGGAAAACCGGCGCCGTGACCTTCAACCAGAAGTTCGCCGCGTGATAAGCAAACGGCGTGTAGTAACCCCAGCCCAGTGCCCACACCGCCAGCAGCATGCCGCCGATATAATCGTCCTGGCCCCAATGAGCACCGGCGACCAGACGCGGCAACATGAACAGCAGTGCCAGACCCCAGATCACCAGAAACTGACCAGCCGTACGGCTGAACACGCCCATGAATAGCGCCCAGATCAGCAGCACCGAGGCGTGGTCACCGGGGAAACTCTGGCTCGAGCGGTCCTTCAGTTCCCAGGTCTTCTCCAGATGCGGGAAGTAATCGCTGATATGCACGGCACCTTCGAGCACCATCGACGGGCTGCTGTGCTGCCAGCCCATGTGATCGGCGAACTTGGAAAACAGCGCGCGGATCACCACCATCAGCAGCAGGATCGAAAAAAATCCGAAAAAGGCGCGACGCACGTCAATCGCCCTGAACACCCAGTCGCCCTTGATAAGCAGCGCCAGCAGAATCAGGCCGACGACGATGTCGAACGGTCGCAGACTTGCAATTGCCCAGATGTGGAGCCATATGGGGTTGCTGGCCAGCGGTGCATTGAGTGAGCGGAACAGCCACTCGTCGAAAATCACACACAGCATCTGACCCGTAGGCCATAACCAGAAAGCCAGTAGTGCCAATGGCACAACGTTGCACAGAACCAGCCGGCCGAGGTTCCACCTTGATTGGAACAAACCCGGATTGTTCATAAAATGCCTCCCGTGGCTGAACATCGGCATCAAAAAGGATGCCAGAAGCGCGGGATTTTCATTCTTTGTAACCATTTTGTCATCACATTCAGATACCCAGACCTATGACCGATTTCCTCGATACCGATTACACCCAACGCTTCATCTTCGATGACAGCGACACGCGCGGCGAACTGGTGTCGCTGGAGCGCAGCTATGCCGAAGTGCTCGCCAAGCACCCGTACCCGGAGCCGGTTGCGCAATTGCTGGGCGAACTGATGGCTGCCGCCTCGTTGCTGGTGGGCACCCTGAAATTCGATGGCCTGCTGATTCTTCAGGCCCGTTCCGAAGGCCCGATTCCGCTGCTGATGATCGAATGCTCCAGCGAGCGCGAAATCCGCGGCCTGGCGCGCTATCACGCCGAGCAGATTCCTGCCGACGCGACCCTCGGTGATCTAATGCCGAACGGTGTCCTGGCCTTGACCGTCGACCCGATCGCCGGCCAGCGTTACCAGGGCATCGTCGACCTCGACGGCGAAACCCTGTCCGACTGTTTCACCAACTATTTCGTCATGTCCCAACAGGTTGGCACTCGCTTCAAGCTGTGCGCCGATGGCCGTCGTGCCCGTGGTCTGCTGCTGCAGCAACTGCCGGCCGATCGCCTGAAAGACGAAGAAGAACGCGCAGCCAGCTGGCAGCACATCACCGCGCTGGGCAACACCCTGACCGCTGATGAACTGTTGAGCCTGGACAACGAAACGGTTCTGCATCGCCTCTACCATGAAGAGCAGGTTCGTCTGTTCGATGTGCAGAAACTGCGCTTCCACTGCAGCTGCTCCCGCGAGCGTTCGGGCAATGCACTGGTCAGCCTGGGGCTGGAAGATGCGCAGGCGCTCGTGGCCGAGCAAGGTGGAAAAGTCGAGATCGATTGCCAGTTCTGCAACCAGCGCTACCTGTTCGATGCGGCAGATATCGCTCAATTGTTCGCTGGAGCGGGCGTTGAGACGCCGTCAGATACCCGGCACTAAAACGGTTCAGCGCAGGTAAATTCACTGCTCAACGACGGAATTACGCCGTTACGACGGGAGGGCCCTACTCTTTTTGGGCTTTTCTGGCATAATCCGGCCCACTTTTTTCGCGGTAGTAGTGCACGACTTTCTACTACAAAACGTTTGGAGCACACTCGGCCACTGGCCGACGGGGAACCTCATGACGCAAGCCAATAACGCCGTGTACACCGATCTGAGTGTTGATGATCTGGTAAAAGAAGCCCTGAACCGCGGTGAAGGCGAGCTTGCCGATACCGGCGCTCTGGTTGTTCGCACCGGTCACCGCACCGGCCGTTCGCCAGTCGACCGTTTCATCGTCGAAGAGCCTTCCACCCAGGCTGCCATTGCCTGGGGCCCGATCAACCGCAAGTTCCCGGCCGACAAGTTCGACGCGCTGTGGGCTCGTGTTGAAGCATTCAACAACGCGCAAGAGCATTTCGTTTCCCACGTGCATGTAGGCGCGGCCGAAGATCACTACCTGGCCGTGAAGATGACCACCCAGACTGCCTGGCAGAACCTGTTCGGTCGTTGCCTGTTCATCAACCCGGCCCAGTACAACCCGGCCGGTCGCGAAGAGTGGCAAGTGCTGAACGTCGCCAACTTCGAGTGCGTGCCAGAGCGTGACGGCACCAACTCCGACGGTTGCGTGATCATCAACTTCGCCCAGAAGAAAGTGCTGATCGCCGGCATGCGTTACGCCGGTGAAATGAAGAAAGCCATGTTCTCCGTGCAGAACTTCCTGCTGCCGGCCGCTGACGTGCTGCCAATGCACTGCGCTGCCAACATCGGCGAAGAAGGCGACGTGACCCTGTTCTTCGGTCTGTCGGGCACCGGCAAGACCACTCTGTCCGCCGACGAAAGCCGTTACCTGATCGGTGACGACGAGCACGGCTGGGGCGAAGGCGTTGTCTTCAACATCGAAGGCGGTTGCTACGCCAAGTGCATCGACTTGTCCGAGAAGAACGAGCCGGTCATCTGGAAAGCCATCAAGCACGGCGCGGTACTGGAAAACGTCGTGATCGACGACGCCAAGCACGCCGACTACGCCGATGTCAGCCTGACCCAGAACAGCCGCGCGGCCTACCCGCTGGAGCACGTTGCCAAGCGTTCCGAGAAGAACCTGGGCGGCGAGCCAAACGCTGTGATCTTCCTGACCTGCGACCTGACCGGCGTCCTGCCGCCAGTGTCGATCCTCAACGAAGAACAAGCGGCCTACCACTTCCTGTCCGGCTACACCGCTCTGGTGGGCTCGACTGAAATGGGTTCGGGCAGCGGCATCAAGTCGACCTTCTCCACCTGCTTCGGCGCACCGTTCTTCCCGCGTCCGGCCGGCGAATACGCTGAACTGCTGATCAAGCGCATCCGCGGCTTCGGCTCCAAGGTCTACCTGGTCAACACCGGCTGGACCGGCGGCGGCTACGGCGTCGGCAAACGCTTCAACATCCCGACCACTCGTGCAGTGATCGCAGCGATCCAGAGCGGCGCGCTGATCGGTGCAGCCACCGAGCACCTGGACACCATCAACCTGGACGTGCCACTGGCCGTACCGGGCGTCGAAACCAACCTGCTCAACCCACGCAACACCTGGGCTGACAAGGCTGCGTACGACGAAGCTGCCAAAGCACTGGCCGGTCTGTTCATCGAGAACTTCAAAAAGTTCGAAGTGAGCGACGCGATCAAGGCTGCCGGGCCTAAGTTGTAAGGTTGGGTTTGTAGCGAATGAAAAAGCCGCCTCTTGAGGGCGGCTTTTTTGTGGGTGACGGGTTGGATCTCATTGTCAGATCAACTGCCATTATTCCCGCACAATCCGTGTTAAAGAGCCAGAATAATGCTACTTAAGGAGCCGCGAATCCCCTGAGCATTTTCTCTCCAGCCATCATGGCCATTGCCGTCTGGTATGCAGCACTCGTAGTACTTCCACAACATCAACTTTGATTGCGTAGATGATGACGTAGTTTGGAGTGACGACGATTTCGCGGGTACCTTCCGCGATACCTTTTCGGTACAGGGCTGGGTGCTGGCGAGCGCTTTCTCCTTTCAGTTCGAAGGCCTCATCGAGTTCAATCGCTGCAACGGGATTTTCCTGGCTGATACGCTCCATGATGTTGTCTCGGTCATCCAGCGCTTCTTGGCGCCAGACCAACCTCATCAACGTGCTCGCTGACGAAGGGCATCCCGTTTGGCGGCAAATATCCTGCGAGCGTCTTCATCGCTGACGCTGGGTCTTGGGTCATCAATGCTGATTTGTACCTGTTGCTTGACCCATTCTTCATACGCAGCTGCTTCATGAGCTTGTTTCATCGCTTCGGCGCGATCAGGGCGAGCATAGGTTTTTATCTGTAGGGGGTCGTAACTGGAGGCGTCCACATCGAAGTGATTGATGCCCACTCCTTGCAGGTAGGTCACCAGTGTTTCAAGCCGCTTGAACATACGTACCTGGCCACTGCGTTGTGCGGTCAATGAGTATTCTTTGCTTCCTTGCTGAATCTGAATCGACCAGCCACCGGGTTTGGCGACGATATGTGCGCTACTGATCGAACCGTTCTCAAACAGCCGCGTGAGAGTGCTGTGATCAATGGTTTCAGTGGTCATGAAGGCAAGCCCTTGGTTGAACAATGGCTCCCATCGTACGCAATCAATAATAGTTTGCAAAATTCTGATCCTTAAGTTTCGCGCCGGAGATGTCAGCGTCAGTGTTCGAGATAGGGGCAGACAGTTCTAGCTGTGAACACGCCTGCCGAGGAATTCGTCAGGCCGGCGCTTTCCAGTTGAGCATTCGTTGCTGGGCGACCTGGAGCAGGTCATAGCCGTCTTTGGTGAGAAGGTAGAGCGCGTGCGTGATGTGCGGGATGTCTTCTACGTCGGCGTGTTTGAAGCAGAGGCAGTAGAGGGTTTGCAGCAGGTCGCTTGAGGCGCGCAGGCGCTGGACGGCGCATTCGAGGATGTCTTGCGGGTTGGCTTCGGTGTCGATGACGAGGGGCTTGGTGTCGGTGAGGTTGGAGTCGAGTGGGCGGTAGCGATCGGAGTGGAGCTCGTTCCATGATTTCATTTTTTAGATCCTCAATTGCTTCGAATGAAGCCACCACATCGTGACCAAGCGACTGGAGGCGACTGTGTTCGGGTTGGTCAACCGGTGAGGATCATGCACATACCCGGCACGCTCGAAAGCGTCCCAAACACAGCCACCATAACGCTGCTGGCAATTGAGTGCCGGCAGCATACAGCGGACGCGAATGCATGATCCATTCGGGTGACCAAGCCCGAGTCGCTGAATTGGCAGCGACAGTCACAACTATAGGTTTCAGCCCACTGGCGCCGATAGAAGACAAGGCGCCGCTGCGTGTAGGAACGGGATGCAGATTCCGGCAGGCCGTTCCTACAGTTCAATCACGGTTTTCAACGAATCGCCCGATACCCCTCAACATCCAGCACACTCGTGGTCAGCCCGGTCGCCGGGCTGTAGATCGTGCCTTTCACCGTGGAAAACGGAACGCCTTTGCTCCCCAGCGAAACGTACCGTTCGCCCTGATCCAGCTCGGTGAACCAGGTGTAGGAGCACTTCTCCATCGCCTTGTATTTCGCTGCCGCGTTGACGATGGTGGCGGCATGGTTGCGCAGGTCGGCGTCGGTGAGGTTGAGGTTTTTGTCGAGGGCGGTGCCCCAGCGTTTCAGGCAGACCTCGGCAAAGTGGCGGACGATGAGGCCGGGTTCGGCCAGCACTTTTGGACCACTGTTGCCGTCGGCGGAGGCGTTGCCGACCAGGGTGGCGTGACGGCCGGGCATGGGGAAGATGCTGGTCTTGGTGCCGGTCGCGGTTTGCGGGATGACGCAACTGAAGCCCTTGGAGCGCTCATCCCGCGCATAGAAACCCACATATTCTTTTACGTTGCTGTTGAGCTTTACCCGTTGGTCCTGAAAGTTGCCAATACCTGGTACCGGGTCGATGGCAAAGATATTCACTGGAATGTTTTTCAGTGCACTGTCGTTGAACATGGCATTGGCCAGCATATGGCAACTGATACCGCCGCGGCTCCAGCCCACCAGATTGACTTTTGTTGGAATAACACCGTCCTTGCGAAAGGTTTTAATAATCTGTTCCTGTAACTTCTGTTGCGTGACGCTGCGATCGCCATAGTTATATTTGCGCCACAGCCAGGAACCTTCGACTTTTACATCTTCAATCGGAATGCCGGCGGCTTTTAGGCGGTTGTATTCCGCCTCTGTCAGTTTTTCGCGCTGCCAGTCGCACTTGCCTTTGATGATGTTCATCGCGTGCAGGACGTTTTCCTCCCAACCCTTGCCGAACAAGGTACCGCTGAGGCCGTAGTCCTTGGATTTTGTGAACAGTTCATCAGCTTGCAGGTTGCTGGTGCCGGGGCCATCGACCACGATCCATTCGGCGAACTCGCGGCCAACGTGATGAGAGGCAAGTGTGGAAACCAATTCACCGTCCCAATAGTTTTCGTGGGTGTCATCAAACTTTGTCGAACCCGTACCGCAAAAGAAAATAGTCAGCGTAGTCATGTTGTTGCTCTTGGTTGATGTAAGAGCAAACAGGCTAGTTCCGATCTTTGTTGTAATGGAAGTGATGGGTTGTTGCGAGCTTTGTAAGTTGGTCAGCTGGCTTTAACTATTTATTCGTTGTCTGGCAACTTCCAACAAGTCACAGCCGTCCTGCGTCAACAAATAAAGCGCATTGACGATGTTGGGGATATCTTTCACGTCGGCTTGTTTGAAACACAGGCAGTAAAGAGTTTCCAGCAGATCACTGGCGGCACGCAGGCGTTGATCGGCGGCATTGAGCAAATCACCCGGTGATGCTGCGGTGTCGATGACCATGACCGGGTTGTCGCCGTCGCAGGTCTTGAGAGGGCGAAAACGAGTATTCAGCGGTGTGAACATGTTCATGATTGAGGTGTGTCCTTTACGAAGTCGCTTCGGCGGGCCGACACAGTGTTTTCAGTCGCGCCGGCCACTATAGAAGGGCGCCGTCGAGTGGGACAAGACAGCCACAATGGACAGAATTCGTAGGGGTTTTTCCGGGGTTCGGGCATTTGCCCTACGCGTTTTTGCGGCTTTTTCACAGCCAAACCCTGATGGGCGAAATTTCCTACGTGTTTGTCGGGCGATTCCCGTTAAAGATCTGTATGGTGCGCGCCAGAATCCGTGGGGTGTTTCCAAACGTCCGACACAGACTTAAAGGGAATTAGGTATGCAGTGGCTACGAATGGCCTCGATCGTTTTGCTATGGGCCAGTGGTTGTCGTTTGGCGTTGGCCTCCGAGGCGGGCAATGGGCTGGTGCTCACGCAAGTGGAGCGCACCGAATGGCCGGACGCACTCACGACCCAGGCCAGCATCGACACGGCGTCCCGCGCCGAAGTGCTGATGTTCGGCAAGGCACTGCTGGCCAGCGAAGGCCTGGATGAGTCCGGGCTGAAACAACGTCTGGGCGTGCCGCATGTGCAGCTCAAGTCGATCCGCCAGGTGCGTGACGGCCTATGGGATCGTTTGCTCACCACCTATCGCAACGCCAGCCAGAACTGCGACGAGCAAGCGTTCTGTCCTCGGGTGCGCAGTGTCGCCGACCTGCGTCAGTTGGCGGCGGCATTCACTGGTGATATCAGCCCGGCCCATGCACTGTGGGCCAGCAAAAGCCAGGGCGTGCACGAGCAACTATTGAACGAGCAATTGCGAGTGGCGGTGTTGCAGCCGTAGTCCCGCCGTCACAGTCCCGCCGTCACGACGTTGGCCAAAGGCTGGAGGTCGTCGGGTATCATCCCGTATCGATTTGACCCCGACCTTTTCTCGACGCGCTGCGATCGCCCGCTAGGCTGTTGGCATCACAGCGGTCAACGGAGTGACAGCGAATGCACAACACCCTGGAACAGGTTTTCGGTTATCCACAGTTTCGACCCGGCCAGGAGACTGCGATCAGCGCCGTTCTCGCCGGGCGTTCGGCCGCCGCGATATTTCCCACCGGCTCCGGCAAGTCCCTTTGTTACCAGGTGCCGGCGCTCTTGTTGCCACACCTGACGCTGGTGGTCTCGCCGCTGCTGGCGCTGATGCAGGATCAGCTCGAGTTTTTGCGACGACACGGGATTTCGGCAGGCAGCATCGATTCGGCGCAGAGCCGCGAAGATGCCAATGATGTGATGGCACGTGCCCGTTCCGGCGAACTGAAGATCCTGATGATTTCCGTGGAGCGCTTGAAGAACGAGCGCTTTCGCAATTTTTTGCAGCAGGTGCCGATCTCGCTGCTGGTGGTGGATGAGGCGCACTGCATTTCCGAATGGGGCCACAACTTCCGCCCCGACTACCTCAAACTGCCGGACTACCAGCGCCAGTTCAACATCCCGCAAACCCTGCTGCTGACTGCCACGGCAACGCCGAAAGTGATCGCCGACATGCAGGCGAAATTCGCCATCGCGGCAGAAGATGTGGTGACCACCGGTTTCTATCGACCCAACCTCAATCTGCTGGTCGAGCCGGTGCGTGGGCAGGACAAGCGCCGACGGCTGGTGGAGTGGATGAGCGAGCGCGCGGGGCAGCCGAGCATCGTCTACGTCACGCTGCAGAAAACCGCCGAGCAGATTGCCGAACATCTTGAGCGCAATGGCATTCAGGCCGAGGCTTATCACGCCGGTTTGCCCCATGAGCAACGGGACGGGATCCAGAAGCGCTTCATGGGCGGGCAGTCCAATTGCATCGTCGCCACCATTGCCTTCGGCATGGGCATCGACAAGAGCGACATCCGCAACGTGGTGCATTTCGACCTGCCCAAATCCATCGAAAACTACAGCCAGGAAATCGGCCGCGCCGGACGTGACGGGCAGCCCTCCGACTGCCTGGTGCTGGCCAACCGCGACAGCCTCAACGTGCTGGAAAACTTCGTGTATGGCGACACGCCGGAACAGGACGGCATTCGTCATGTGCTCGACGAGTTGCAGGCCGCCGCGCCCGAAGGCCAATGGGAATTTCTGCTCGGGCCGCTGGCGGACCAGAGCAACATTCGTTCGTTGCCTTTGAAGACGTTGCTGGTGCAACTGGAGCTGCGAGGACTGATTGCCCCGCGCTACGCGTACTACGCCGAGTATCGCTTCAAATACCTGCTGGAACCCGAGGCGTTGCTTGAGCGTTTCGAAGGTGAACGGAGGGATTTCGTCGCCGCGATCATCCAGACCTCAAGCCGCGCACGCACCTGGGCCACGGTGAATTTCGAGGCGATGTACGAGCAGTATTCCGCCGAGCGCAACCGGGTGGTGAAGGCGCTGGATTACTTTCAGGAGAAGGGCTGGGTCGAGCTTGAGAGCAAGCAAATGACCGAGGTCTACAACGTCCAGCGCAGCGATTTCGACAGCCAGGCCCTGAGCGCTGAACTGCATGACTATTTCACCCGCCATGAGCAAACCGAAGTGGCGCGGATTCACGCCATGCTCGAGCTGTTCGCCACCGAGCGATGCCTCGGATATCGGCTGGCCGAATATTTTGGCGATCACAATGCACCGCAGCAGTGCGGACATTGCTCGGTGTGTCACGGGCAAGTCGCCCGGCTGCCGGCGCCGCCGGAATTGCCGGCGCTTGTGGATAAAAACTTTACGGAGTTGTGTGGAGAATTTATCCACAGGCACCAGCAGCACGCTGGCAGCGCTCCGTCGGCGGAGCGGTTGACCCGGTTCCTGTGCGGAATCAGCGTACCGTTGTTTACCAAGCTAAAGGCCCGGGCCATTTCCGGGTTTGCGGCGCTGGAAGAATATCCCTACGCGGAGGTTCGGGCCTGGGCTCAGGCGCATCTGTGAGGTCTCGAATCCATCTGGTGAATGTCGATCATCACGGCAATGAACTTCAAAAATGCCCGGTGGCTGACTATGGTGATGGCTGTCTTCGGATCGCCAACAAGAGAACAACATGAGCCAGACATCCTTCGCTATTCAGCAGGCCGCCGTGATCGGCGCCGGCACCATGGGCCGCGGCATCGTCATGTGCCTGGCCAACGCCGGCGTGTCGGTGCAGTGGGTCGATAACAATCCACAGATGCTCGAGCAGGCGCTGGCCACCGTGGCCGATACCTACGCGCACAACGTGCGACAGGGACGGATCGACCAGGCCGAGGCCGATGCGCGGATTGCCCGTATCAGTGCGGCGCCAGACTATGTGGCGATCCGCAATGTCGACCTGGTGATCGAAGCGGTGTACGAGAATCTTGAGCTCAAGCAGAAGATCTTCCGCGAGCTCGATGGCGTGCTGAAGCCCGAAGCGCTGCTGGCGAGCAATACCTCGGCGCTGGACATCGACGCCATTGCCGCCGCGACACGGCGTCCGACTCAAGTGCTGGGCCTGCATTTCTTCAGCCCGGCGCACATCATGAAGTTGCTGGAAATAGTCCGTGGCGCGCAGACATCACCGGCTGTGCTTGAGGCTGCGCTTGAGCTGGGCAAGCGCATGGGCAAGGTCAGTGTGGTGTCGGGTAACTGCCACGGTTTTATCGGCAACCGCATGCTGCATCCGTATGTGCTCGAAGCGCGCAAGATGTTGCTCGAAGGGGCGTATCCGCATCAGGTCGATGCGGCGTTGCAGAGTTTCGGTTTCGCCATGGGGCCGTTTCGCATGTACGACGTGGTCGGCATCGATCTCGAGTGGCGTGCCCGCGAGCTCGCCGGCAAGGGGCAGGACGCGCCCGAGGTTCAGGTGGATAACCGCTTGTGCGAACAGGGTCGCTTCGGTCAGAAGTCCGGCAACGGTTATTACCACTACGAGCCGGGCAGTCGTCAGGCCGAGCATGATCCCGAGGTCGATGCGCTGGTGTTGAGTGTCAGCGAAGGGTTGGGATTTCATCGGCGGGATATCGGCTCGGAGGAGATCCTTGAGCGATGCCTGCTGGCGTTGGTCAACGAGGGCGCGAAGATCCTGCAGGAAGGGATTGCCGAGTCGGCGCATGACATCGATCAGGTCTATCTGAATGGCTATGGCTTCCCGGCGGAGCGGGGCGGGCCGATGGCCTGGGCGGACGATCAGGGGCTGGCCGATATTCACAAGCGATTGCTGGCGCTGGAGACCCGGCAGGGTGATCACTGGCGGCCGGCACAATTGATCGGCGAGCTGGCGGCGCGCGGCAAGGGTTTTTATCTTTAGACTGAGCAGATCACTTCAGGAATCGACACTGATGTCCAACCCGATGCCGCAACGCAGCAATTACCCACACTTCCAGCCGATCACCACGCGCTGGCATGACAACGACGCCTACGGTCACGTCAACAACGTTACCTATTACAGCTTCTTCGACACGGCGGTGAACACCTACCTGATCCAGGTCGGAGGGCTGGATATCCATGACGGCGAGGTGGTGGGATTTGTGGTGAGTTCGTCCTGCGACTACTTCGCGTCGATCGCTTTTCCGGATCGAATCGAGATTGGCCTGCGGGTCGGCAAGCTGGGCAACAGTTCGGTGCAATACGAACTGGCGGTGTTCAAGGAAGGAGAACAGGAAGCCTGTGCCGCCGGGCGCTTCGTGCATGTATTCGTCGACCGGGCATCCAATCAGCCGGTGTCGATTCCGGCCCGATTGCGCGAAGCGCTGGAACGCCTGACGGTGTGACGGACAAAAAAAATCGCAGCCCGGGGGAGCTGCGATCTGGGGGTATCAGCTAACGAGGCCAGGCCTCAGTCGCGATAGTAGCGGTGGTGCTTGCGATGGCCATAGGCATGGCCACGACCTGGGTGACGGTCACGGTAGTAGCGACGATCATCATGGCGACGATCGTAATGACGATCATCGTCATCGCTCTTGTTGCCCATGTAGTTGCCCAGCGCGCCACCCGCGCCGCCGCCGGCTGCTGCGCCGATCAGGCTGCCGGTGGTGCCGCCCATGCTGCGGCCGACCACGTTGCCGCCGGCTGCGCCCAGCGCACCACCGATGGCTGCTTCGCCACGGCTGCGCTTGTCGGCGCCCACCGCACTACCACCCGCGCCGCCCAGGGCTGCGCCAATGGTTGAACCTGTACTGCCGCCTAACGATTGACCGACGACCGAGCCAAGAACCCCGCCCAATGCGCCGCCCACACCTGCTTCGGTGGTGCCTCCGGCAGAAGCGAAGCCACTGACCAGGCCAAGGGACAACAAGAGAATCGAGGAGAACTTCATAGAGGAGCCTCAAAGGGATGACGGCGCGATCCTGAGGCTCTGGAATGGGCGTGACAATCGAAATCCGACGAATAGCACGACCTGTATACAATTCTGCAAGTTGCTGATTTTTGGGCGGAACTTAACGGTTTTTCGCCGGTCTTTATCTACTTCGGACAGGCCGCTTTGATCACAAAGCGGCCTTTTTTGTGGGCGTTTGAAAAGTGTCGGCGAGATCTATCGAGTCTGACTTTCGGACGCGGAGCGTCCACGGCTTCGCTCCCACGCAGAGCGTGGGAGCGATCAGAATCAGGCCGACTTGGCCATGATCAGCCCCGTCTCACTCGCCGCTTCCAACCGGATAGCGATGAATTTCGACGTCGGCGTATGGCTGCCATCGCCGGTGCTTTCCAGCGGCACCAACGGGTTCACCTCTGGGTAATAAGCCGCCGCCTGCCCCGCCGGAATATCGAACGCCAGCAGCGTGAAGCCCTTCACCCGACGCTCACGACCATCGTCCCACAGCGACACGATGTCAGCCTTCTGCCCCGGTTTGAAGCCCAGGCGAATGATGTCCGCCTCGTTGGCGAACAGCACATCACGTTGCCCCTTCACCCCGCGATAGCGGTCGTCGAGACCATAAATCGTGGTGTTGTACTGATCGTGGGAACGCATCGATTGCAGGATCAGGTCCGGCAGTTTGCCGGTGGCGCGGGTGCGTTCGTGGATCAGATCCTTGGGCAGCATGTTCGGTTTGAAGTTGGCCCGACCCGACGTGGTGTTCCACTTGCGCGCGCCGGCGCTGTTGCCGAGGTAGAAACCACCCGGGTTCTTGACCTTCTCGTTGAAATCCTTGAAGCCCGGGATGGTGTCGGCGATCAGTTCGCGGATACGCCGGTAGTCGGCCACCAGCCAGTTCCAGTCCACCGGTTTGCTGCCCAGGGTCGCGGCGGCAATGCCGGCGATAATCGACGGCTCCGAGCGCATCTGGCTCGACAGCGGCTGCAACTGACCGTTTGAGGCGTGCACCATGCTGAACGAGTCTTCCACGGTGACGGCCTGCGGGCCTTCGGTCTGGATATCGATGTCGGTACGGCCCAGGCACGGCAGGATCAACGCGTCCTTGCCGTGAGCCAGGTGGCTGCGGTTGAGCTTGGTGCTGATCTGCACAGTCAGGTCGCAGTTGCTCAGGGCCTGGAAGGTGCGCGGGCTGTCCGGCGTGGCCTGGGCGAAGTTGCCGCCCAGACCGATGAACACCTTGGCGCGACCTTCGGCCATCGCATGAATCGCTTCGACCACGTTGTGCCCGTTGTGACGTGGAACCTTGAACTGGAAGCGACGCTCGAGGGAATCGAGGAACGCCACCGGCGGACGCTCGTTGATGCCCATGGTGCGGTCGCCCTGCACGTTACTGTGGCCACGCACCGGGCACAGACCGGCGCCGGGTTTGCCGATGTTGCCGCGCAGCAGCATCAGGTTGGCGATTTCCTGGATGGTCGGCACCGAGTGACGATGCTGGGTGATGCCCATCGCCCAGCACATGATCACGTTCTTGCCTTTGGCGTACATGCGCGCCGCTTGCTCGATTTCCACCAGGGTCAGGCCGGATTGCGCGACGATCTGCTCCCACGGCGTGTCATCGACGACGCCGAGGTATTCCAGCACGTTGACGCTGTGTTCATTGAGGAAGTCGTGATCGAACACCGCCGGTGCGCCGGCCTTCTGCGCCTCGCGTTCCCATTGCAGCAGGAACTTGGCCATGCCGCGCAGCACCGCCATGTCGCCGCCCAGCGCCGGGCGGAAATACGCGGTGTTGGTCGGCTTGTCGCCGTTGGTGAGCATTTCGATCGGGTGCTGTGGATGCTGGAAGCGTTCCAGACCCCGCTCTTTCAGCGGGTTGATGCACACCACCTGAGCGCCGCGTTTCACCGCTTCACGCAGGGGTTCGAGCATGCGCGGGTGGTTGGTGCCCGGGTTCTGGCCCCAGACGAAAATCGCGTCGGCGTGTTCGAAATCGTCGAAGGTCACGGTGCCTTTGCCGACGCCGACACTCTGCGCCAGCGCCACGCCGCTGGCCTCGTGGCACATGTTCGAGCAGTCGGGGAAGTTGTTGGTGCCGAAGGCGCGCACGAACAGTTGATACAGGTACGCCGCTTCATTGCTGGCGCGGCCGGAGGTGTAGAACTCGGCCTGATCCGGACTCGACAGCGCTCGCAGGTGTTTGCCGATCAGCGCGTAGGCATCGTCCCAGCTGATCGGCTTGTAGCGATCGGTTTCGGCGTCATACACCACTGGCTCGGTCAGGCGACCCTGATATTCGAGCCAGTAGTCGCTCTGTTCGAGCAACGCGGTGACGCTGTGCTTGGCGAAGAATTTGCCGTCCACCCGGCGCTTGGTCGCTTCCCAGTTCACCGCCTTGGCGCCGTTCTCGCAGAATTTGACCATGCCGCTTTCCGGCGAGTCGCCCCAGGCGCAGCCCGGGCAGTCGAAGCCGCCGTTCTGGTTGGTCTTGAGCATCATGCGCAGGTTTTTCAGGGCGTTGTCGCTGGTCAACCAGGCCTGGGCCACGCTGATCAGGGCGCCCCAGCCACCGGCCGGGCCCTTGTAAGGCTTGTAGCGCGGAACGGGTTTCTGG
Source organism: Pseudomonas sp. R45(2017) (assembly GCF_002112305.1). NCBI lineage: Bacteria > Pseudomonadati > Pseudomonadota > Gammaproteobacteria > Pseudomonadales > Pseudomonadaceae > Pseudomonas > Pseudomonas sp. R45(2017). The sequence goes on from NZ_NEHH01000004.1 coordinate 136,987, forward strand.
TCGGCTTGATGATGTTGGCTCACGGGTGTTTCTCCATTTCTGGGCTATACACCCGCGGCGCGTTTTTCTGCGGCAGGTGAATGAGATTGAGGTTATGGCGTCGGGCCCATTGCACGGCGAGGCCGGTGGGCGCGGACAGGCTGACCAGGGTCTGAATCCCGGCCCGCAGGACTTTCTGGATCAATTCGAGGCTGCAACGGCTGGTGACAATTGCCAGGCCGCCGGCTGTGGATATCTTTTGCCGGATCAGACCGCCAATCAGCTTGTCGAGGGCGTTGTGCCGGCCGATGTCTTCGCGGCCCAGCAGCAATTCACCGCTGGCGTTCATGAACACCGCCGCGTGCACCGCACCGCAATGCTGGCCGAGCGGCTGAAAAGCGCCGATGTGCTGGCGCAGACCGTCGAGCCATTCGATGGGCGGCAAGGGGGCGCCGGGTAAAACCTTGAGGTCAGGCAGCGCCTGCTCTACCGCTTCCACGCCGCACAACCCGCAACCGCTGGTGCCGGCCAGTTGCCGACGCTGCTGTTTGAGGTTCCAGAAAGCGCGGTTGGCGATGGTCACTTGCGCGTATTGCGCCGAGCCCGAGCCGGTCAGTTGCAGGTCGTAGATGTCCGAGGCGTCTTCGATGATGCCGCTGCCGAGGCTGAAACCGACGATGAAGTCTTCAAGGTCGGTCGGCGTCACCAGCATCACGGCCTGACTGATGCCGTTGTAGGCAATCGCCAACGCGACTTCTTCGGCCAGCGCGGTGCTGGCCGATTCCGCGAGGGGGAGATCGCTGTAGCTGTAGGTCTGACTGGCGGCTGGCGCGGGCGTTTCGAGAGCAGGCGCCGCGCAGGCCGGGCGCTTGGCGTTCATGGCATCACCGACGGATTGATCAACGTTAAGACTAGGCGCGGCAAGATGTCGCGTCTAATCGCTAGTGTCGATCCTTCGATAGATTCCGTCGATCAAGCCTCCGCTGGTGATTTTTGATAGAGCGCGAAACAGGCCTCGGCCAACGCCGATCGTGGGGCGCCGCGACGCATGATCAGCCCTAGTCGGGCAAGGGTCTGGGCGTTTTCGATGGGTTGCAGGCGCAGGTTATCCGTGAGGTTTTCCAGGCCGCCATCGAGTGGCATCACCGCGCAGCACAGCCCGCCGTGCACCGCTTGCAACAATTGGTGAACGGCGTCGGTTTGCAGCAATGGCTGTGGGGTCAGGCCGCGACTGTGGAAGTTATGGTCGATGGACTGGCGAAAGTGCATGCCACTGGTGAGCATGCCCAGGGGCAGTTCGATCAGTGATTCCCAACTCAGCGGCGCTTCGCCAAAGCTGAAGAACCGCTGGTCGTAGAGCAGGCCCATCTGCGTTTCACTGAACGCCAGGGATTCAAACCGCTCGCCGTCGAGGCGGTCCAGGTAGGACACGCCAATGTCGATGCGATTGTTCGCCAGTTGCTCCAGAACCTGTTCCGAGCTCAGCGAGGACAGCTCGAAGCGCAGGTTCGGGTGTTGCGCGTGCAGGCGCTGCATCAACGGCAGCGCATCGAAACTCGACAACGGCACCACGCCCAGGCGCAGGGTGCCGATCAGATTGCCGCGACAGGCCGCCGCTTCCGCCTGCAAGCCGTCGTAGGCCGCCAGTACCGTGCGCGCCCAGGCCAGCACCCGTTCGCCCGGCGCGGTAAAGCCTTCGAAACGCTGGCCACGGTTGACCAATGGCAGGTCGAGTTCTTCTTCGAGGCTGCGCAGGCGCATCGACAGGGTCGGCTGGGTGATGTGGCAGCGGGCGGCGGCCTGGCCGAAATGGCGGGTTTCGTCGAGGGCGATGAGGAATTTCAGCTGCTTGATGTCCATCTTCGCTCCGGGGCGCTGGCAAGGGTGGGCGATTCTACCGCTTGCGCGGGGGCAGGGTCATTGGTCGGGCCGCAACCGGGTTTGTCCAGGGTGGTCTAGGCTTGGGCGTCTGGAACTTAAATCAAGGAGTGTGCGCGATGAGTCTTTTGAGCTTTGTGAAAGAGGCCGGTGAGAAGTTGCTAGACCTGTTGACCCCTGGCAACGCCAATGCCAGCGAGCAATTGAAGGAGCACATCAGCAAGGTCGGGTTGGGTAACCCGAATGTTCAGGCGACCGTGGACGGTGACAAGGTGACGGTCACCGGTGAAGTGGCGAGCCAGGAAGAGAAAGAGAAGATTCTTCTGGCAGTGGGCAACATTGCCGGTGTCGGCAGCGTCGATGACCAGATCACCGTGACCGGGCCGGTTGTGGCGGCGGCGCGTTTTGTGGTCGTGAAGAAGGGCGACACCCTCAGCGCAATTTCCCTGGCGGTGTATGGCAACGCCAACCAGTACAACAAGATCTTCGAGGCCAACAAGCCACTGCTGTCACACCCGGACAAGATTTATCCGGGGCAGACGCTGCGTATTCCCGAGTAACCGCAGATACCGCTATCGCGAGCAGGCTCGCTCCCACATTGGAATGCATTTCAGTTGTGGGAGCGAGCCTGCTCGCGATGGGGACGATGCGGTCTACAGGCCCGCAATCAAATCCCGATAATCCTCGACCGCCGCAAACTCCCCGGTGTCCTTCGGCCCTTTGCGGCTGTCCGGCTCCTTCACGGCCAACAAATGCGTCACGCCGAAATTCCGCGCACTGCGCAGGATCGGCAAGGTGTCGTCGATGAACAGGCTGCGTGCCGGGTCAAAACCGATATCGGCCTGCAACGCGTCCCAGAACTGCGGATTCTCCTTGGGAAAACCGTAATCGTGAGAGCTGATCAGCCTTTCAAAGTACGGCGCCAGTTCGATTCGTTCCAGTTTCAGCGACAGTGAATCGCGGTGCGCGTTGGTGATCATCACCACGCGTTTGCCGGCTCGTTTGATCGCTTCCAGAAAGGTGTCGGCGTCCGGACGCAGGGCGATCAGGTGGGCGGTTTCCAGTTTCAGTTCACGCACCGACAGCTTCAGCTCCGCGCTCCAGAAGTCCAGGCAGTACCACTGCAACTGACCGGCATGGCGCTCGAACAGCGGCTGCAATTCCATTTCCGCCATCGCCCGGCTCACGCCGTGCAGTTCGGCGTAGCGCTGCGGCAGGTGTTCCAGCCAGAAGTGGTTGTCAAAGTGCAGGTCGAGCAACGTTCCGTCCATGTCCAGCAGAACGGTATCGATGTCGGACCACGGTAATGAAGGCATGGCAACGTCTCGAACGGTAGAAAGATATCCGACGCAAACAATCGGAAAAGCCGCGTTATAGTAGCGCGTTCACGCCAAGGAGCTTTGCATGCGCCAGAAACCCACCGTACTTGCCCGCGAGATCGTCGCCACCAGCCGGCTGTTCTGCGTCGAAGAGCTGAAGCTGCGTTTCTCCAACGGCGTTGAACGTACCTACGAGCGACTGGTCGGCAAGGGCGCCGGCTATGGCGCGGTGATGATAGTAGCGATGCTCGATGCCGAGCACGCGGTGCTGGTCGAGGAATACTGCGGCGGCACCGACGAATATGAACTGTCGCTGCCCAAAGGCCTGATCGAACCCGGCGAAGACGTGCTGGCTGCCGCCGAACGCGAACTCAAGGAAGAAGCCGGTTATGGCGCGCGACAACTGGAGCATCTGACCGAGCTGTCGTTGTCCCCCGGTTACATGAGCCAGAAAATTCAGGTGGTGCTGGCCACCGATTTGTACGAAGAGCGCCTCGAAGGCGATGAGCCCGAGCCGATGCGTGTGGACAAGGTCAACCTGCGGGAACTGTCGGCGCTGGCGCAGAATCCGAATTTCAGTGAGGGCCGCGCCCTGGCGGCGTTATACCTGACCCGCGACCTGCTTACCCAGCGCGGATTTTTTCAGGCATGAGTGAGATATCGATGAATTTTCCCCATCCGTTGATGGCGCCGGTGGTCGAGCTGGCACTGCGGGCCGGCGAGGCGATCCTGCCGTTCTGGCGTGCCGGTGTGGCCGTCACCGCCAAGTCCGATGATTCGCCGGTGACGGCGGCGGACATGGCCGCGCATCACGTGATCGTGGCCGGCCTGACAGCGCTGGATCCGAGCATTCCGGTGCTGTCCGAAGAGGACGCCAACATCCCGCAGAGCGTGCGCGCCGGCTGGCAGCGCTGGTGGCTGGTGGACCCGCTGGATGGCACCAAGGAGTTCATCAGCGGCAGCGAAGAGTTCACCGTCAACATCGCGCTGATCGAGAACGGCCGGGTGGTGTTCGGTGTGGTGACGATGCCGACCAACGGTCGCTTCTACGTCGGCGGAGCCGGGCTTGGTGCCTGGCGCGGCGACACGGGCGGCACGCCGGTGGCAATTCAGGTTCGTGACGTGCCGGGACCTGGCGAAGCGTTTACCGTGGTTGCCAGCCGCCGTCATTCGAGCCCGGAGCAGGAACGCTTGCTCGCCGGATTGAGTGCCAGCCTTGGAGAGTTGCAACTGGCCAACATCGGCAGTTCGCTGAAGTTCTGTCTGCTGGCCGAAGGTGCTGCCGATTGCTACCCGCGTCTGGCGCCGACTTCGCAGTGGGACACGGCGGCGGCGCAGGGCGTTCTGGAAGGGGCGGGCGGTGAAGTGCTCGATCTGAGTGGCGCAGCGTTCTGTTATCCAGCTCGGGAGTCTTTGTTGAACAGTTTCTTCCTGGCGTTGCCGGCGAAAGCAGCATGGCGGGCGAAGCTGCTCGAACTCGCCCGCTCGTAAGCGCGCTCAGTCTTCAGCGGTGCAGGACGTACTGCCCGCTGAAGGTCACTGCATACTCATCGCTACCGGCATTGATGACCCGCGTATGCAGAGTCAATCGCGCCCGTCCGTAACGCTGATACATCGCCAGAAATTTCTTCCACTGCGTTGCACTCGGTGACGGGCAGATCGCAATGGCATCGCCGGTCACAGGCAGTGGATAACTGATCTGCCCTTCCTGAATCACGATGTGCCCGTCTTCGATGCCTTCCTCTTTCAAACGCAAATGCAGCCAGCCCCAGCCGGCCAGCACCGCGCCGCAATACAGGCTGCCACCGAACATGGTGCTCTTGTGATTGACGTTGGCGTCCAGCGGCAGATGCAGGCGCAGTTGCTGTTCCTGCCAGTCGAGCACCTTGAGGCCTATGTCCCGGGTCAGTGGGATATCGTGGTGAAGGACCGATTCCAGATAACGACTGTCGTGCTTCATGCCCGGACCTCTTGCGGCAGAAAAGTGAATTGAGCGTGCTTCATTCGGATTCGTCGGAATGGCCGCCGCTGCCAGCGAAATTCAGACCGTGCTTGCGCAGTTTGTCGTGCAGGGTCTTGCGCGGAATGCCCAGGGCTTCGGCGAGACTGCGCACGGAACCGTGAGAACGGGCCAGTTCGGCGGCGATCAGGGATTTCTCGAAGTTTTCCACTTGCTCGCTGAGCCCGCCCGCCGTGATTTCGACGGTGGTGCCGGGGCTGCCATCGGGCTGCGTGTTGTCCAGTGCCAGTTCCAGACCGAGGGCAAAACGCTCCGCCGCGTTCTGCAATTCCCGCACGTTGCCCGGCCATGAGTGCCGCAGCAGCAACGCCCGTTGCGCCGGTTGCAGTTCATGCGGTGGCAGACCATGGCGGGCGCTGGCTTCGTCGGCGTAATGCTGGAACAGCATCAACGCGTCTTCGCCCCGTTCACGCAGTGGTGGAATGCGCAGCGGCGCCACATTGAGGCGGTAATACAAGTCCGCCCGGAATCGCCCCTGATCCGCGGCCTGGCGCAGGTCTTCCTTGGTGGCGGCGATGACGCGGATGTCCAGCGGGATCAACTGATTGCCGCCCAGACGCTCGACCACGCGCTCCTGCAGCATGCGCAGCAGTTTGACCTGCACGTCCATGCTCATGCTCTCGATTTCATCGAGGAACAACGTGCCGCCATTGGCAAATTCGAACTTGCCGATCCGGCGCTTTTGCGCGCCGGTGAAGGCGCCGGGCTCATGGCCGAACAATTCGCTTTCGACCACCGATTCGGCCAGCGCGCCGGCGTTGATCGCCACGAACGGGCCGTTACGCCGGCTCGACAGATCGTGCAGGGCGCGGGCGACGACTTCCTTGCCGGCGCCGGTTTCGCCGAGGATCAGCACGTCGGCCTTGGTCGCCGCCAGCGCGCCGATCTGCTCGCGCAGGCGTGACATCGGCGCGGACTGGCCGACCAGCCGCGCGCTCAGTTCGTTGCGATCACTCAGGGCCATGCGCAGGCTGCGGTTGTCCAGCACCAGACGCCGCAGGGCCAGGGCGCGGCGCACGCTGTCGAGCAGGGCGTCGCTGGCGAAAGGTTTTTCCAGAAAGTCATAGGCACCGGCGCGCATGGCCTGCACGGCCAGTGGCACGTCGCCGTGGCCGGTGATCAGCAGCACCGGCAATTCCGGATCCTGAGCGTGCAGTTCGCTCAGCAGCTCCAGGCCATCCATGCCGGGCATGCGGATGTCGCTGACCACCACGCCCGGCCAGTCGCGCTCCAGTTGCGCGGCCAGGCCCTTGGCTTCGGACAGCGGGAGAATTTTCAGGCCGGCCAGATCCAGAGTCTGGCCGAGGGCCTGACGCAGGTGCGGGTCGTCGTCGATCAGCACCACCTGAATGCGGTTGTCGATGGTCATGCGCTTCGATCCTCGGACGGTTGCAGGCTGACCCCGGGCGCGCCGGCGCGCAGCCGCAGGGTGATCAAGGCGCCACCTTGCTTGTGGTTGGCGAACGACAGTTCACCGCCGAAGGCGCGCATCAGGGTTTCGCAAATGGCCAACCCCAGACCCAGGCCTTGAGTGCGGGTCTTGGTCGTGTAAAACGGTTCGCTGGCACGGCCCAGGGCTTCCATGCAGAAACCCGGGCCATTGTCGCGAATGTACAGGTTGACGCCGTCATCGGTGGATTCGGCACTCAGCCACAATTTACGCGGCGGGCCTTTCTCGGTCAGGGCATCGAGAGCGTTGGCCAGCAGGTTGCCCAGCACCTGGCGCAGTCGGGTTTCCCCGGCTTCGACCCACAATGTTGCGGCGGGCAAGTCGCGGATCAGCTCGACATCCATGCTCCGGCGACGTTTGGCCAGCAAGGCGAGTGCGTCGTCCAGCGCCGGTTGCAGGGCGACACTTTCCGGGGCGTGGCGGTCGCGACGAGCGAAGGCGCGCAGGTGAGCGATGATCGAGGCCATGCGCCCGGTCAGCTCGCTGATCAGTTTGAGGTTGCCTCGGGCGTCTTCGGTGCGTTCGTGGTCGAGCAGCACTTCGGCGTTTTCGGCGTAGCTGCGGATCGCCGCCAGTGGCTGGTTGAGTTCGTGGCTGATGCTCGCCGACATCGTCCCCAGCGCCGACAGTTTGCCGGCCTGCACCAGATCGTCCTGGGCGCGCACCAGTTCCTGCTGGGCCTGTTCGCGTTCCAGCACCTCTTGCTTGAGGCGCCGGTTGAGGCCTTCGAGATCGCTGGTGCGTTCGGCAACCCGGCCCTCAAGTTCCCGCCGGGCCTTGGCTTCGAAGGCGATCCGTTCCAGGTAATGACGACGACGCTGCATCATCAGGCCCAGCAACAACATGACTACCAGCAAGGTGGCGCCGCCGATCGCCACCACCGTGCGCACCGGTCGGTCGATCAAGGTACGCGGGGCAAGAATGCTCACGCTCCAGCCGGTTTCCGCGATCTCCTGGGTTTGCGGCAACCACGCGGTCGGGCTCAGGTTCAGCGGGCGTGGCTCGCGGGTCGGGTAGGGCTGGATCGCGGTGATCGCCGCGCGCTCGGCATCACTCAGGGTGCGGGTCGCGCGAAAGCGCCATTCCGGGCGCGAGGTGAGGATGACCACGCCGTTGTGGTCGGTCACCAGCAGTTGTTCCGGGGTTTTGCCCCACAGGCTTTCGGTGTGGTCGAGGTCAACCTTGATCACCAGTACGCCGATGATTTTTTCGCCGTTGCGCACCGCTGCGGCGAAGAAATAGCCGCGTTTGGCGGAAGTGGTGCCCAACCCGAAGAAGCGCCCGAGGCGGCCGGCCATCGCTTCGCTGAAGTACGGCCGGAAAGAGAAATTGCGCCCGACGAAGCTGTCGTGCTTGTCCCAGTTCGATGCAGCGAGCGTCTGACCGTTGGTGTCCATCAGGTACATGACTTCGGCGCCGGTCTGCGCAGCGATGTTCTTCAACAGGCGGTTGGCGTTGCCCTGGGTGACACCGTCGTCCGGCGCCCCGAGCACCGCGCGCAGGGCCGGCAGGTCGCCGAGGATTTGCGGCAGTACTTCATAGCGATGCAGGGTGCCCAGCAGGTTGGCGACGTAGAGGTCGAGGGTCTGGCGGTTCTGGCCGGCCAGTTCGCTGCGGTAATAGCGCTCGGCGAGATGCTCCAGCGGCCACAGCAGCGGAGCCAGACACAGGGCCAGCAGGGCGAGGCTGCGCCAGCGGGGGCGACGGGGAAGAGTCGGAGTCATGAGCATCGGGCGCCTGTGGGTACAGGCGCATTATGCCTAGGCTTGCCCGGCAAGACACTCGTGCAGCGCGGTTTGCCAGTCCGGCAGACTGACGCCCCACTCACGCTGCAGGCGACTGCAGTCCAGACGCGAATTCAAGGGACGTGCAGCAGGCGTCGGATAGTCGCTGGAAGGGATCGGTATCAGTTCTGCGCACGGTTTGCCCTGTTCACGCAGCGCTGCGCCAATAGCCTGGGCGAAACCGAACCACGAGGTATGCCCGCCGGCCGTCAGGTGGTAGGTGCCCCAGACCCCGGGTTGCCCTGACTGCCAGCGTTCGATAAGTGCCAGGGTGCTCTGGGCAATGGTGCCCGCCCAGGTGGGGGCTCCGACCTGATCGGCGACGACCCGCAATTGTGGTTTTTCCTGGAGCAATCGCTGCATGGTCAACAGGAAGTTCCGGCCATGGGTGGAGTAAACCCAACTGGTTCGCAGAATCAGGTGTTGCCCCTGAACGTCGGCGATGGCTTGCTCGCCTGCCAGCTTGCTTTTGCCATAGACACTCAGCGGGGCTGGTACATCGGATTCGTTGTAGGGCTCTGGCTGGCTGCCGTCAAAGACGTAATCGGTGGAGTAATGAATCAGCGGCGCACCAAGCCGTGCTGCTTCCTCGGCCAAGACACCGGGCCCTGTCGCATTGATGGCGAAAGCCAGCTCGGGCTCGCTTTCTGCCTGGTCGACTGCAGTATGGGCCGCAGCGTTGATAATCAGATCGGGAGCGATCTGTCTGACCTGCTGGCGGATTTGCGCGGGCTGAGCCAGGTCAAGCCGGTCACGCCCGAGCACGATCAGATCGCCTGTATCGGCCAGGCGCAACTGCAGCTCTTTCGAGACCTGACCCTGCTGTCCACAGATGAGGATTTTCATGGGAACAGGTCAGCCTCGTTCAGGCTTTTACCGTTCTGATCCTTGGCCGAGAGCTGCGGGGCAGATTCGAGTTGCCAGTCGATGTCCAGCGTCGGGTCGTCCCAGCGAATACATCGCTCGGCAGACGGCGTGTAATAGTCGGTGGTCTTGTAGAGAAATTCGGCAACCTCGCTCAGCACGACAAAACCGTGGGCGAAGCCTTCGGGTATCCAGAGTTGGCGACGATTGTCTGCCGACAGGCGCAGGGTGAGCGATTTGCCGAAGTGCGGCGAGCTGCGCCGGATATCCACGACAACGTCGAGCACTTCACCGACGGTCACTCGCACCAGTTTCCCCTGGGTGTTTTCCAACTGATAGTGCAGACCACGCAATACGCCTTTCTGCGAGCGCGAATGGTTGTCCTGTACGAACTGCGCATTCACGCCCGTCGCTTCGGCAAACGCCTTGGCATTAAAGCTCTCGTAGAAAAAGCCGCGTTCGTCACCAAACACTTTGGGTTCGATGACCATGACGCCGGGCAGATCGGTTTCGATCACGTTCATTGGTTTTCTCCGGCAATCGAATACAGGTACTGGCCATAGCCGGTCTTGCCGAAGTACTGCGCGCGCTCGAGCAGATGTTCGCGGCTGATCCACCTGTTCAGATAGGCAATCTCTTCCAGGCACGCGACTTTGAGGCCCTGGCGGTGTTCGATGGTCTGCACATACTGGGAGGCTTCAAGCAGGCTGTCGTGAGTACCGGTGTCGAGCCAGGCGAACCCGCGTCCGAAACGCTCGACCTGCAGATCGCCACGCTGCAAATACGCGTTGTTGACGTCGGTGATTTCCAGTTCGCCACGCTGCGATGGTTTGACTGCCTTGGCGATCCTGATCACGTCGTTATCGTAGAAGTACAGACCCGTCACCGCGTAGCTGGACTTGGGCTTTGCGGGTTTCTCTTCGATGGACAGGGCGCGCCCTTCGCGGTCGAAGTCGATCACGCCGAAGCGCTCTGGATCCTTGACCCAATAGCCGAACACTGTTGCGCCGTGAGGTTTGCGGGCGGCTTTCTTCAACTGTTCGCTGAAGGATTGGCCGTGGAAAATGTTGTCGCCGAGAATCAGGCACACCGGATCATTACCAATGAACTGCTCGCCGATCAGAAAGGCCTGGGCCAGTCCGGCGGGGGATGGCTGCTCGGCATAGCTGAACGAGACCCCGAACTGGCTTCCATCGCCCAGCAGGTTGCGATATTGCGGAAGATCCTGCGGGGTGGAGATGATCAGGATGTCCTTGATCCCGGCCAGCATCAGCACCGAGATCGGGTAATAGATCATCGGTTTGTCGTAGACCGGCAACAGCTGTTTGGATACGCCGAGCGTGATTGGATGCAATCGTGTGCCGGAGCCTCCGGCGAGAACTATGCCCTTCATCATGCGAGCAGATCCTTGATGTCGGTGGAACCCAGGCGTTCGCCCTGATAGCTGCCGTCCTGAACGCGTCGGCACCATTGAAGATTGTCCAGATACCACTGAACGGTTTTGCGCAGGCCGGTCTCGAACGTTTCTTCAGGAACCCAACCCAGTTCGCGTTCGATCTTGCCGGCGTCAATGGCGTAACGCAGGTCGTGACCGGGACGGTCCTTGACGAAAGTGATCAGGTCAGCGAATCGAGCGAAGCCCTGAGGCTTGTTGTTCGGTGCCAACTCTTCGAGCAATGAGCAGATGGCGTGCACCACCTCAATGTTCTTTTGTTCGTTGTGTCCGCCAATATTGTAGGTTTCACCCACCGCGCCTTCGGTGACCACTTTCAACAGCGCCCGGGCATGATCGTCGACGAACAGCCAGTCACGGACTTGCTGACCGTTGCCATACACCGGCAGTGGCTTGCCGGCCAGTGCGTTGAGGATCACCAGCGGGATCAGCTTTTCCGGAAAGTGGTAGGGCCCGTAATTGTTCGAGCAATTGGTCAGCAGGACGGGCAGTCCATAAGTGCGGTGCCACGACCGGACAAGATGATCGGACGCCGCCTTGCTTGCGGAATAGGGCGAGCTGGGGGCGTAGGGAGTTGTTTCGGTGAACAGATCGTCGACGCCATGCAGGTCGCCGTAGACCTCGTCGGTCGATATATGGTGAAAGCGGAAGGCACTTTTTTCCGGCTCGGCCAGGCCCTGCCAGTAGGCACGGGCCGCTTCCAGCAGGCTGTAAGTACCGACGATATTGGTCTGAATGAAGTCCGACGGCCCATCGATGGATCGGTCGACATGGGATTCGGCAGCCAGATGCATGATCGCATGAGGCTGGAAGCGCTTGAGCAGGGTGCTCACTGTGGACTGATCGACGATATCGGCTTGCACAAATTCGTAACGGCTGTTGTCGGCGATGCTCGTAAGCGATTCGAGATTGCCGGCGTAAGTCAGTTTGTCGAGGTTCAACACCTCGTGAGCCGTGTTGCAAATCAGGTGGCGAACCAGTGCGGAGCCAATGAAGCCGGCACCACCGGTGACGAGAATACGCATGCAGGTTGGCCTTTTTCCGTAAGACTATAAAGCGAGTGGAGCATAGCTTGTCGGCAGGGGAGGGGCGGCACAAGAGGGTTGCCCGCGGTATTTTGTCCGCGCAGCTCTGTGCCGGCGGGTATTCGACGTACGGAAGCCGGGCGCACTCCATCCAATGGAGCAGCGGCGGCCGAGTGAAACAGGGCAGTGATCGGCGCGGGGTTTACGGGGGGTTGATTATCCATCGGTGCAGTGGCGATATAGGCGCCTAATAAAATTTCAGGGGTCGTTCCATGTCGTTCGCCACGTTGATTCATCGCGCCAGTCTTCCGGGCCCACAGGTCACTGCAGAGCAGGCCTTGCAGGTTCTGACGCAGCATTACGGGCTGAGCGGCAAGTTGCAGGCGCTGGGCAGCCAGCAGGACCTCAATTATCGCGTGGACAGCGAACGCGGGCGATTCGTGCTGAAGATCTGCCGGGGCGACTATTCGCTGGTGGAACTGCAGGCCCAGCACGCGGGGCTGAGGTACCTGGCCGATCATGGCGCTGTGCAGGTTCCTCGGGTGATCCCGGCCAACGACGGCCAGGACCTGTTGTCGCTGGAGATCGGCGGCGAAGCGGTGCATGTACGTCTGCTCGATTACATCGAGGGCCAGCCGCTGACAGCTCTCGATCACCTTGGCCACGATGTCGTCGCCGGTTTCGGCCGGCTCTGCGGCGAAATGGATCTGGCCCTGGCCGGGTTCGACCATCCGGGACTCGAGCGCACGTTGCAATGGGACGCGCGCCATGCCAGCGCACTGATCGAGCACCTGCTGCCGGTCATCGAAGACGAACGCCAACGCGCGCTGATCGCCGAGGCTGCCGCACAGGCCAGGCTTCGTTTGCAGCCGCTGCTGGAAAAGCTGCCGGTGCAGGCGATCCACATGGACATCACCGACGACAACGTAGTCTGGCAGCGTGATGCCCGGCGGCACTGGCAGTTACAGGGCGTCATCGATTTCGGCGATCTGGTGCGCACCTGGCGTATCACCGATCTGTCGGTCACCTGCGCCGCGTTGCTGCATCATGCCGCCGGCGATCCGTTTGTGATCCTGCCGGCCGTGCAGGCCTATCACGCGGTCAATCCGCTGCAACACGAAGAACTGCTGGCGCTGTGGCCGCTGATCGTGGCGCGGGCGGCGGTGCTGGTGCTCAGTGGCGAGCAACAGGTCAGCATCGATCCGGGCAATACCTACAGCCGCGATAATCTGAACCACGAGTGGGAGATCTTCCGGGTCGCCACCTCTGTGCCTCTGGCCTTGATGGAGGCGGCGATTCTCACAGCGGTCGGCCAGACCTTGCCGACCATCGACAGTGAAGGCTTTGCGCCGTTGTTGCCCGGTCTGGTCGGGCGCGAATTCGCGTTGATCGATCTGGGTGTGTTGAGCGCGCACTTCGAGGCGGGCAATTGGGAGCAGCCTGGCATCGATCAGCGCCTGTTGAGTGAAGCAGCGGCCATCCACGGTCTGGCGGCCAGTCGATACGGGCAATACCGGTTGTCGCGCACCCGGCCCGACAGCGCCGATGAGCCAGAGACATTCCCGCTGCACGTTGAATTGCATGTGCCCCAGAGTTCGACGGTGGAAGCGCCGTTTGCTGGCGTACTTCACCTGTCGGCCGACGGCGCGCTGCGACTCGATGGTTCGCAATTGAGCCTGCGCTTGCTGGGCGTGAAACCTTCATTGCACATTGGCGCAGCGCTGGTCAAAGGCCAGGTACTGGGTTCGGTGGACGGTCCGTTGACCGTGCAATTGATTCGCGGCGCACAGCTGGAAGCGCCGCTGTTCTGTACACCATCACGCGCGTTGGCGTGGCAGGCGTTGTCCCCCTCGCCGGCCGCACTGCTGGGCCTGGCCTGCGACGCCGAACCCGAGCTGGACGCAGCTACCTTGCTGGCGCGCCGCGACGCCAGTTTTGCCCGCACCCAAAAGCACTATTACGTCGACCCGCCGCGCATCGAGCGCGGCTGGCGCAATCACCTGATCGACATGCAGGGCCGTTCCTACCTCGACATGCTCAACAACGTCGCGGTGCTCGGCCACGGTCACCCGCGCATGGCGGCGGTCGCGAGCCGGCAGTGGTCGCTGCTCAATACCAACTCGCGATTCAACTATGCGGCGGTCGCCGAGTTTTCCGAGCGTTTGCTGAAGCTGGCGCCGGAGGGCATGGATCGGGTGTTCCTGGTCAACAGCGGCAGCGAGGCCAACGACCTGGCGATTCGTCTGGCGTGGGCCGCCAGCGGTGGGCGCGACATGATCAGCGTGCTGGAGGCCTATCACGGCTGGACGGTCGGCGCGGACGCAGTGTCGACCTCGATTGCCGATAACCCGCAGGCCCTGAGCAGTCGCCCGGACTGGGTGCATGCGGTGACCGCTCCCAACACTTATCGCGGTGAGTTTCGCGGCCCGGATTCGGCGCCGGATTATGTGCGCAGCGTCGAACATCATCTGGCGAAGATCGATGAGCAGAAACGCCAACTAGCGGGGTTCATCTGCGAGCCGGTGTATGGCAACGCGGGCGGGATCTCGCTGCCGCCGGGTTACCTGAAAAAAGTCTATGAACTGGTGCGCGCCCGGGGCGGCGTGTGCATTGCCGATGAGGTGCAGGTCGGTTACGGGCGCATGGGCCACTTCTTCTGGGGCTTCGAAGAGCAAGGCGTGGTGCCGGACATCATCACCATGGCCAAAGGCATGGGCAACGGCCAGCCGCTGGGCGCGGTGATCACCCGCCGGGAAATCGCCGAGGCGCTGGAGGCCGAGGGCTATTTCTTCTCGTCCGCTGGCGGCAGTCCGGTGAGCTGCCAGATCGGCATGGCGGTGCTCGACGTCATGGAAGAAGAAAAACTCTGGGAAAACGCCCAGGTGGTCGGCGCTCATTTCAAGGCCCGGCTGGAGGCGTTGATCGATCAATATCCGTTGGTCGGCGCGGTGCACGGTTCCGGGTTCTATCTGGGGGTCGAGCTGATCCGCAATCGGGAAACCCTGGAACCGGCGACCGAGGAAACCACGCTGTTGTGTGATCGCCTGCGGGCGCTGGGGATTTTCATGCAGCCGACCGGCGATTACCTGAACGTCCTAAAGATCAAACCGCCGATGGTCACCTCGCGTCAGAGCGTGGATTTCTTCGTCGACATGCTGGCGAAGGTGCTGGAAGAAGGGCTCTGAGGCGATGCGAACCCGATAAATACCGATTTGTATCGGTATTTATCGGGTTAAATTGGGATTGTTTTTTCTTTATGGCTTCTAAAGTCGATATTTATCGTTTATAAAGTCGCCATAGTCCGTCGTCCATCCCTGTACGGCGTGTTGAAAAACCCTCGACGGTTCCCTGGAGTCTGATCGACATGACCACATTGAAAAGCACACCACGCGCCGATGGCTTTTACATGCCGGCCGAATGGGCACCGCAAACCCAGACCTGGATGATCTGGCCCGAGCGTCCGGACAACTGGCGTCTCGGCGGCAAACCGGCGCAGGCCGCCCACGCGGCAGTGGCCAAAGCCATCGCGCGTTTCGAACCGGTCACCGTGGCGGTCTCTGCCGGCCAGTACGAAAACGCTCGTGCTCGCCTCGACGTGCCGAATATCCGCGTGGTCGAGATGTCCAGCGATGACGCCTGGGTTCGCGATAGCGGCCCGACTTTCGTGATCAACAACAGCGGCGAAGTGCGCGGTGTGAACTGGGACTTCAATGCCTGGGGCGGCTTCGACGGCGGCCTGTATTCGCCGTGGAACCGCGACTCTCAGGTCGGCGGCAAGATCCTCGAAATCGAGCGAAGCCCGCGTTATCGCACCGAAGGCTTCGTGCTCGAAGGCGGCTCGATTCACGTCGACGGCGAAGGCACCCTGATCACCACCGAAGAATGTCTGCTCAACCGCAATCGCAACCCGCACCTGGGTCGCGAAGAGATCGAAGCGGTGCTCAGCGAAAACCTGTCGGTGGACAAGATCATCTGGCTGCCGGATGGCCTGTTCAACGACGAAACCGACGGCCATGTGGATAACTTCTGCTGCTACGTGCGTCCGGGCGAAGTGCTGCTGGCGTGGACCGACGATCCGCAGGATCCGAACTACCCGCGCTGCCAGGCCGCGATGAAAGTGCTGGAAAGCAGCACCGACGCCAAGGGCCGCCCGTTCACGGTGCACAAGATGCCGATTCCGGGGCCGCTGTTTGCCACCGAAGAAGAATGCGCGGGCGTGGATCCGGTGGACGGCACTCAGGAGCGCAACCCGAGCGTGCGCCTGGCCGGTTCCTACGTGAACTTCCTGATCGTCAACGGCGGTATCATCGCGCCGAGCTTCGACGATCCGATGGACGCCCCGGCCCGGGAGATCCTGCAGAACCTGTTCCCGCAACACGAAGTGGTGATGGTGCCGGGTCGCGAACTGTTACTGGGCGGCGGCAATATTCACTGCCTTACCCAACAGCAACCCGCGCCGCACAAAGAGTGAGTGCGGATGTAACAGCTTGAGTTGATTGAAAAATCGACCGGTCAGTCATTCGTTGCCCACGCTTGAAGAGAAACCCGCAGCCCGTCAGGACTGCGGGTTTCTTTATGTCCGCTGGTCGACTATTTCATGACGTTGGCATAGCTCTTGTATCGCTCATTACGCACTAGGGAGGGGGGAGAACTTCAACAGTTCTGTCATAAACCTTGGATAACGTAGCCGCTCATGAACGGGGAGAGAGCGCTGAAATGAACGCCGAAGTGAACGTAATCAGCGAGCGGACGTTGCATCCCATGACGGTAAATAGTGAGTCGCTCCAGATTGTCGCGCACTGGTTGAAGTCCAATGGAACGCGTCAGATCAGGGAACCTGATCCGCGCCGGATGATGATCGAGCGTTACCCCGCTGGCCTGTTCAGCGAGGCCGAACTGGACGCATTGTGGGATGTGATGGAAGGATAAGAAGAACAAACAAGGATTGTAAAAAGCGCTGCCGGGATGGCAGCGCTTTTTTTATGGGCGCGATATCAGAAGCTGTAGGTGCCGGTGACGACCAGGCTACGCGGTGCGCCCGGCTGGATCTGGAACGCGCTGGTGGCCGACGAGTAATACTCGCGGTCGGTGATGTTGTTCAGGGCGCCACGCAGGTCCCAGTCCTTGTGGCGGTAGCCGACCAGCGCGTCCCAACGGCCGTAGCCCGGCAACACGGTGGTGTTGGCGTTGTCGGCATAACGCTGGCCGACCAGGGTCAGGCCGGTTTCGGCGTACCAGCCCATTTCCGGTTTCCAGGTCAGGAACAGGCTGCCGTTGCGCTTGGCCACGTTGTTCACGCGTTTGCCTTCCAGGCCGTTGTTGTCCTTCTCGATGGTCGCGTCCTGCACGCCTACACCACCGCGCACATACCAGTTGCCGACGATCTTGCCGGTACCGGTCAGCTCGATCCCGCGCGAGCGTTGCAGACCGCTGAGCACGGTCAGGGTCGGGTCGTTCGGATCGGTGGTGCGGCGGTTGTAGAGTTCCAGCTCATAGACGGCGAGGGTGGTGCTCAGGCGATCGTCGAGCCAGTCGCTCTTCACGCCGATTTCTTTCTGCTTGGTCAGCTCCGGGCTCAGGTCATTGGTGTTACCGGCCGCGCCCGGGGTGATACCGATCAGACCACCGCCTACCGGCGAGAAAGTCTTGGTCCACGAGGCGTAGAACGAATGATTCTGCAGCGGCGTCCAGACCACGCCGAAACGCGGGCTGGTACTGTGGCTGTCACGGTCTTCGGAGATGTTGCGCAGCTTGTTGGTCGACTCGATATCGAAGGTGTCGTAGCGCAGGCCGGCCAGCAATTGCCATTGATCGTTCAGGCGCAGTTGATCCTGAACATAGACCGCGCGGCTTTCGACTTCGGTGTGGCTGCTGCTCGACACCTGCATGCGCCCGGTGTGGCGCAGGTCGCGGTTGGGGGTGTACAGATCCAGCGACGGCACGGCGGAACTGCCGCGCCCGGACGTGGCGGCGTTGTACAGCGTCGGGTCGCGGCGCTGGCTGCCGGTTTCGAGGCCGGTCAGCAGGCGGTGCTCGAGGCCGAAAGTTTCGAATCCGCCTTCCAGCTCAACGTTGTTGAACACGTTACGGGTGGTCAGGTCCTGCTGCCAGTGCTGGCGGGTGACCTTCTGCGTCGCCGGGGTGTAACCGGTGAGGTAGGTGTTGTCGAAATCGCTGTCGAGCTTGAACACACCGAGTGTGTGGCGCAGTTGCCAGTTGTCGTTGATTTCATAAGCCAGTTTCGAGCGCAGGGATTGCGTTTTGTCGTCGATGAAATCGTGATCGTTGCCGTAGGTCGTGTCCCGGCCGACATCTGCCGGACGTCCACCGACCCCGGGAATGCCGCGATCCGGCGTGCGGTTGTAGCGGCTGTATTCGTATTGCACCAGCCAGTTCAGGTCAGGCGTGAGCTGCCAACTCATCGACGGTGCAAACAGCTGGCGATTGCCGCTGACGCCGTCGCGGAAGCTGTTTTCGTCCATGTTGCCCATGTTCAGGCGCAGGCTGATGTTGTCGCTCGGGTCGGTGCTGAGATCGGCGTACAGGCTGCGCAGGTCTTCGCTGCCACCCTGGGCCTCGATGGTCGAGCGGCGGCCGAATTCGGGTGCCTTGCTGACGCGGTTGACGATCCCGCCCTGGCTGCCACGGCCATACAGCACGGCGGCCGGGCCCTTGAGCACTTCGACGCGTTCGATGTTGTGCAGGTCGCGCTTGTACTGGCTGTCGTCGCGGATGCCGTCCAGATAGAAGTCGTTGCTGGCGTCGAAGCCGCGGATGCGCAGGCTGTCGAAGCGCGTGTCGCCGCCGCTGCTGACGTTGGGCATGCCGCTCAAGGCGTCGCCCAGGTCATTGGTGCCGTAGTTGGCGAAATTGGCGGTCTTGACCGAGTCGATCGCCTGGGGCACGTAACGCACCGGGGTGGAGGTGCGGGTCGCGGTGTTGCTGACCTTTACGCGCGGATCATCAACCTGCGCTTCTGCGCTGATCGACGTGGCGGGAAGCTCGGTCGCGGAGTAAGCGAAACCGGAGGACAAAAAGGCAGAAAGCCCAAGCGTGACGGGCGTGAGACGGAACGGGGCAGGCATTGAAAAGCGCATCCGAAAGGTTGGAAGAATTCGAGCGCGCGAATGGTAATGCTTTGCATTTACTCCCGTTAATTATTCCTGAAAGGTTCCGTGGTTTGATTGTGTCAATTTATTTCATGTTTGTGTCGGAGCGGACAACAAGCGCATTTGACCGATTGCCGAAACAGACTGAAAGCCATTCCGGCGTTTTTCCGCAACGACCGAGGGACTAATGTGCCGACATCGTTTTTCCCACCTTCTGAGCGGAGCTTTCCGATGACTCTTCATTACATCTACGACCCGCTGTGCGGCTGGTGCTATGGCGCCAAACCACTGGTGCAGGCCGCCCAGCAAGTGCTGCCCGTGATCGCCCACGCCGGCGGCATGATGACCGGCGCCAACCGCCAGAACGTTTCACCGCAACTGCGCAATTACGTGATGCCTCACGACCGACGCATTGCCGAATACACCGGTCAGCCCTTCGGCGAAGCTTATTTCGAAGGCCTGTTGCGCGATCACTCGGCGGTGTTTGATTCGGCACCACCGATTGCCGCTGTGATGGCAGCGGAAAAAATCGACGGTCGTGGCCTGGAGCTGCTTGGCCGTTTGCAGACTGCGCACTATGTCGAAGGGCGGCGAATTGCCGACGAAAGTGTGCTTGTGGAATACGCGGTAGAGCAGGGCTACAACGCCGATATGTTCTTGAACGCCGTGAAGTCCGTCGACACCGAACAACATATAAAGAACAGCCGTGCCCTGTTGGCAAAACTGGGTGGGCAGGGTTTTCCAACTTTCGCTCTGGAACAGGACGGTCAGTTCACACTGGTTGATATCGGGCCGTGGCTGGGCAAGCCAGAAGCCTTCGCCCAGTGGTTGAGTGAGTCGTTTACGCCTGCGCCAGGGACTGAAACCCTGCAGGTCTGTGGCCTCGATGGTTGCGCGTAATCCCGCATCAAAATCCCTGACTGCGAGCAATTCCGTGCACGAAGCCATCGCAAAATTTACTTTTTTTAGACGTTTTTCGCCTATTTAAAGACGATTCTTGAAATTGACACATTGTTGAGGGCGCGGCTACGATTCGGCCCAACGCCTGTGGCTAACCGCCATGACTCAAAATTAGGAGCAGGCCCGCCATGACATTGTCTTGAGCGGGTCTTTTTGTTTCGGGGTGAATAAAAGAGTGCAATAAGCGCCGTTTCAGCCGTTCGACACAGCGCGTTTCAACCCGTAATAAGGAAAACAAAATGTTGAACAAGCGAATCAGTCTGATCGCACTGGGGATGTTGAGTGCCACTTCGGCCATGGCTAACGACCAGGCTGAGTCCAAGGGTTTTGTGGAAGACAGCAGCCTCAAAGTGCTGCTGCGCAATGCCTACATCAATCGTGATTACAAAAACGGTAACGACGATAAAGCCGAGTGGGGCCAAGCGGCCATCGGTACGTTCTCGTCCGGTTTCACCCAGGGCACCGTCGGTGTGGGTGTGGACGCGTTCGGTCTGTACGCGCTGCGTCTGGACGGCGGCAAGGGCCGCAGCGGCGCCGGCGGTATCGACTTTTTCAAGCAAGACAACAACGGCAACCCGGCTGACGATCTGGCCAAGGGCGGCGCGGCAGTCAAATTCCGTTTCTCCAACACCGTGCTGACCTACGGTGACCAGATGCCGGCCCTGCCGGTGCTGAACTACGACAACTCCCGTCTGCTCCCAGAGAGCTACACCGGTACCTTGATCACTTCCAAAGAGATCAAAGGTCTGCAGCTGGATGCTGGCCGTTTCACCGCGGAATCGCGCAAGAGCGATGAAGGCCGTGACAGCGGTGGTCTGAAGTCGATCAACGTGTTGGGCGGTAGCTACCAGTTCACCGAAAACTTCAAGGGCGCGCTGTACGCTTCCGATGTCGAAGACGTGCTGAAGAAGCAATACGTGAACGCCAACTACGTGTTGCCGTTCAACAAGGATCAGTCCCTGACCCTGGACTTCAACGGCTACCGCACCAAGCTGGAAGACTCCTACATCCGCGAGAACACTGTACCGGGTAAAAGTATCGTCACTGGTGACGACAACAAAATCTGGAGCCTGGCAGCAACCTTCGCCACTGGTCCGCACTCGTTCACCGTGGCGCACCAGCGTTCCACCGGCGACAGTAACCTGGGCTACGCCTACGGCGGCTACCAGAAAGATCAACATCGTGTCGGGGACGGTGGCAACACCATCTACCTGGCCAACTCCTACTGGTCCGACTTCAACGCTGAAGACGAGCGCAGCTGGCAGTTGGGCTACGGCCTGGACTTCAGCGCATTCGGCGTACCGGGTCTGAGCTACAACTTCGCGTACGTGCGTGGCGACAACATCACCACGTCCACCAGCGAAGGCGGCACCGAGCGTGAGATCTTCAACCAGTTCAAGTACGTCGTGCAAAGTGGCCCGGCCAAAGATCTGAGCATCAAGCTGCGCAGCTCGATCCTGCGTGTTTCGCAGAAATCCAGCGAATACAACGTCAGCGGCAATGAGCTGCGTGTGTTCGTGGATTACCCGATCAACATCTTCTGATGATCGATTGAACCCGCGAAACGCGACAGAAAAACCCCGACTGGTTCGGGGTTTTTTTTTGACGCTTTTTGAAAAAACAGCATAAAAACCCGTGTTTTTGTCATTTGAAATGCACTTTCAAGCCGTTTCAAATCGCGTTTCAAACAGGGCTTTAAATGCCTGAAATTCTTTCTCATGGACGCAAATTCTCCACCTAATAGATTAGGCCGCTCAATGCAGCGGAGAATTTGGTAATGATCGTTTTAACCAGAGAAGTGGGCGAATCGCTACGGCGCGACAAGTACGCCAATGTGCAGGGTGCTGACTTCAATCTCTACGGTCATTTCGCCGACTTCGTCAGACTGACCAAAAGTTGGGAAAACATGGAGCCTGACAGTTACTACGGTCAGGCCGAAGCCGGCATGCGTTACCGTCGTTACAGCGACTTTGAATACAACCCCAAGACTCGCGAACTGAAGCAACTGGAACATCGCGCGTACGTGCAGTCCAAGGCCAACAACAGCTATGTGGGCGGCGTGGTGCGGCACTTCCAGGACTTCTCGGACGAAGTCATCAGCTCGCCGGTAATGCGCAGCCTGATCGACACCGATTTTGAAGTGTACAAAAGCGTGTTGCCGGAAGAACTGCACGATGAAATCTGGCAGTGCCAGATCCATCAGATCCGCATCGAGATCAAACCCGGCAAACAACTGGAAATCACCCCGGAAGGGATTCACTGCGACGGTTATCCGTTCAGCGGCGTGCACTTCTGGGGCCGCAACAATGTCGAGGGTGCGGAGAGTCGTCTGTACGACATCCACGAGCATCAACTGGCGTCGACCACCTACCAGGAAATCCTCGACACAACTTACTTCCTCGACCGCGACATGCGCCACTACGTGACCCCGGCGCGCAACACCCATACCCATGCCATGGCGTACCGGCAGATCCTGGCAATTTCTTTCTCGCGGCCCGGGACCGCTTTCGACATTGTTCGCTAATCAGATCACCCAAATAGACGGCGTCGAATGCTCGACGCCGGTGGTGCTGCGGCGCGCGACGGCCAAGGACGCGCAGCGCATGGAGCGCTTCTTCCGCCAGTTCGACGAAGTGTCGTTCTGTGAATGGCAGGACGCCAAATGCCTGCGCGGCGTGTTGATCCAGAAAACCACCACGGCCTATCTGGCGTTCGACGTCGAAGGCGAGATCGTCGGTGCGGTACTGGGCGGCATGCTGGGCAGTCGCGGCACGATCAACCATCTGGCGGTCAGCCTGCGCTATCGCAGCCAGGGTGTAGGCCAGCGGCTGGTGGAAGCGGCGTCGGCCGACATGAAACGGGTCGGTGTGCTGCGGATGTTTCTGTTCGTCGACGATGCTAACCTCGCGGGCAAGCGTTTCTGGACGGCCCAGGGTTTTTGCGAACCTCACGGCGAGCGGACATTTGAGAGGGATCTATGAATGAAACATCCGGCAGTGCGCCGCTGATGGTCGACCGTCAGCCATCGCGCACCTTTGCCGAAGCCAGCCCGGTGGTGGCCGGTTACTTCACCGTGTCGTTCGTGTTCGGGCTGATGGCCGTCAACGCCGGGCTACCGCTGTGGCTGCCGGTGGCCATGTGTCTGTTCGTGTATGCCGGGGCTTCGCAATTCGCGGCGCTGGCGCTGATCAGCAGCGGGGCATCGCTGACCACCATCGTGCTGACCACGTTTCTGATCAACGCGCGGCACATGCTGATGTCGGTCTACATGGCGAAGGCCCTGCGCGCGCTGGGCCTGAGCCGCATGGAGCGCTGGTGTTACGCCGGCGGCCTGACCGATGAATCGTTCGCCTTCCACAGCGTCAAACTGGGCACTGGTGCGCCGGTGAACATTCGATATCTGATCGGCTTCAACCTGTTCTGCCACACCTCTTGGGTGATCGGCGGATTGCTCGGCGCCCTGTGCGCGCAGTACGCGTCGCACCTGATCAAATACCAGCTCGATTACGCGCTGACCGCGATGATGCTCTACGTGCTGGTCTCGCTGTGCAACACCCGCAACAAACTCATCGCCGCTATGGCCGCAGTCGTCTGCATGGGCGCACTGAGTCTGGTGGGCAGCTCGCCATTCAACGTTTTCATCGCCACGTTTGTGGGCTGCGGAGTGGGTGTATGCCTGACCAAACGTTCCTGATTCTGGTGGTCGCTCTGATGATGGCCGTGACCTTCCTGCCACGGGCCTTGCCGCTGCAGGTCAACACCGAGCACTGGCCGCCCTTCGTCGCGCGGGCGCTGGAATACCTGCCGGTGGCGATCGTCGCTGCGATCAGCCTGACACCCTTGTTGATCAAGGATCAGCACATACAGCTCGATCGCCCGGAATTCTATGCAGCGATTCCGACGCTGTTATGTGCGTATTTCAGCAAAAACCTCTTTCTCAGTGTGGCGGTTGGGACGGCTGCGTACATTGCGCTCGGCTCGTTCATGTAGCGGCAGATCGACCACGTCGTTCAACGCCTGGCCGGACAGATCCGGGTTGTTCACCGCCAGGCGCACTTCGAGGAAATCCTCGAACCCGGGGAAAATCGTCAGGCCGTTTTTCTGCGCGGCCTCGCGGGAGACCATGCCGACCGCGTCCATCTGGGTGATGAGCGACAAAGTCAGCGTTTCGCTGCAGGAGTAGATCGTCCGCTGACTGTTCTCGTGATTGCCCAGCCCTGCGTCGAGAAAACGCAAAAAGCTGTGGGAATACGGACAATCTTCTGCGGGACGCACCTGAAACTTGTTGCCGAGCAACGTCAGCGGATCGTTCTCCTGACCACAGTGCGCGCCGACCACCTGCACCTGCACTTCAGGCAGGACAATGCTCGGCAGACCCGGACGCTGCGGGCCGATCAACACCGCAAGGTCGAAGTCCTCGTTCTTCAGCTTGCTGAGGTTTTCCATCGACTCGGCGTAGCTGAATTCCATCTGGTAATCGGGAAACACCTCGATCAGGCGCCCGATCAATCGTCGGTTGAAATCCGGGTCCAGCGTGGTGTTCAACGCCACTTTCAATGTGCGTTGTCCCGGCACCTTCAATGCTTCGACTTTCTCTTCCATCTGCCGCGTGGCAATCAGCACTCTGTCCATATAAGGCGTCAGCTCGGTGCCTTGCGGCGTCAGCGTCAGCCCCTTGTTGGATCGTCTAAACAAGCGGAAACCGAACTGCTCTTCGACCTTGTTCAACTGTGCGGCCAGGGCCTGCACGGTCAGGCACGAATGCTCGGCTGCGGCCGACAACGAGCCGGTCTGCACGATGCGCATGAGGTTGCGTAAGGTTCTGCTATCCATGGGTAATGCCCTCTGAAGTGGGCTGGGTATTGTTGTGTACGTGACGACCTGAACGGCGCCATTTGCTGGCTATATTCCTGCACCTGAGCATAGTTGTCGCGCAATTAGTAGCGAATTGATGTCCCTGCCGATGGCTGGAGGCTGACACAGGATCGGGGTTTTTGGTGACGTGGGGGTGATTGGGGTCAAAAAAAGTGCACGGTTTGGGTGCGTCTGCGGAGATTTTTCAAGGGAAACGACTGACAGGGTAAGCGCGTTATGCCAGCAATTGAGCAGGCGTATCTCAAAGGAAGTTCAAATAACGCTCATAAAAAAGCCGACATCACTGTCGGCTTTTTTGTCGAAATCACTCGAAATTGTGCTCCCTCAAGCAGGGGAGAAGAGGTCTCACCCGAACGCTGATTTTCAGGTCATCAACGGGGTTCCTAACGCCGACTATCGCCACCTGATGGCAGCCGGTTTCGCGCTCTTGGAGGGATTCTCTGTCACTGAACTTCGGCTTGTCAATTCATTACACCACCTCACAAATGAAGTACCCCACCCCTACTTTTTCCCCTCCCGGCACACGCCTAAATTGAGCTCCAACACCTGACCATCATCCCGAGGGCAGGTCACTGGAGTAGTCGTCATGCCATTTGTCAGCGTACGCATCACCCGCGACGGTGTTACCCGTGAGCAGAAAGCTCAGGTGATCGCCGAAATCACTGAAACCCTGGAACGCGTCCTCAACAAGCGCCCGGACCTGACCCACATCGTGATCGAAGAAGTCGACACCGATAACTGGGGCTACGCCGGCATCACCACCACCGAGTACCGCCGACAGCTGGCGGAACGGGGCCAGTCATGACCCCGACCGTGACCATCGATTTCGTCTCCGACGTGGTGTGCCCCTGGTGCGCACTCGGGGCGACAGCGCTGGAGCAGGCGATCGGCAATCTGGCCGGCGAGGTTTCGGTGGAGCTGACCTACAAGCCCTTCGAACTCAACCCGGACATGCCCGCCGAAGGCGAACCGGCCGTGCAGCACCTGATGCGCAAATACGGCCGCACCGCCGAAGACGTCGCCGCCGGCAAGAAGATGCAGATCGAACGCGGCAAAGCCATCGGTTTCGAGTTCGACCTGGAGAAACGCACCCACTTTCACAACACCTTCGATGCTCATCGATTGCTGATGTGGGCGGCGCAGGAAGGGCGGCAGATCGCGCTGAAAAAGATCCTGCTGCGCGCTTACTTCCGCGACGGCGACAACCCCAACGATCACCCGACGCTGATCCGTCTGGCGACCGAAGCGGGACTGGATGCAGCGAGGGCCCGCAAGGTGCTGGTCAACGACGAATTCGCCAGCGAAGTACGGCAACTGCAGGCGTTTTACCGGCAGCACGGAATCAACTCGGTGCCCGCGCTGATCCTGAACGGCAAGCACCTCGTCTCCGGTTCGCAATCGGTCGAGTACTACGAACAAATGCTGAAACAACTGGCTAGCGCCTGATTCAACGCCTACTTATTGATTGAGGATTTCATCATGAGCAATTCGAAAAAAACTGTCGTTATCACTGGTGCTTCCCAAGGTCTGGGCGAAGGCATGGTCAAAGCCTTCCGTGAGCTGGGCTACAACATCGTCGCCACCTCGCGCTCGATCAAACCGTCGAACGACCCGCAAATCCTGACCATCGCCGGCGACATCGGCGACCCGGCCACTGCTCAACGCGTGATCAGCGAAGGCGTGGCACGCTTCGGCCGCATCGACACCCTGGTCAACAACGCCGGCATCTTCGTCGCCAAACCGTTCACCGCCTACACCCCGGAAGACTACGCAGCGGTGCTGTCGGTCAACCTCAACGGCTTCTTCTACATCACCCAACTGGCCATCGCCGAGATGGAAAAACAGGGCAAGGGTCACGTGGTCAACATCACCACCAGCCTGACCGACCACGCGGTAGACGGTGTGCCCTCGGTCCTCGCTTCCCTGACCAAGGGCGGCCTCAACGCCGCCACCAAATCTCTGGCCATCGAATACGCCAAACGCGGGATCCGGGTGAACGCGGTGTCGCCTGGCATCATCAAAACGCCGATGCACGGCGAAGAAACCCACGCGGCGCTGGGTGCGCTGCATCCGGTCGGGCACATGGGCGAGATCGACGACATTGCGCAGGCGGTCGTGTATCTCGATAACGCGAATTTTGTGACCGGCGAGATTCTGCATGTGGATGGTGGGCAAAGCGCTGGGCACTGATTGATCCGGTAACACAAAGCTCTTGCAGCGATGCGAGGGCTTTTTTATGGGCGACGGTTTATGGATCCGGACTCAGCACTTTGACCGCGTCATCGACCAGCGCCTTGCTCAACTCCTGCAAATATTGCGAGGCGCAGGCGTGGAGTTCCGGGTCGTTGGCGGCAGAAGTATCTGATGTGAGCAGTTTGGAAATGTGCAGCAGGTGGGATGCGTGGGAGAGGGCGGTAACAACCGGGACGCCGGAGTTGGTGCGGAAGAGCGCGTGGTTGGATTGGAAGGAAAAATGGGTGAGGCCGAGGGTTTTTAGGTCGTGGGGGTTGGTCATGGCTTCACCTACCTTTTGTTGGGAGGTGGAAGGGGCAGACTTTGGACGGATCGATGCTAATCATTTGTGAAACTCCCTGTATCAAATGAGGCTGCCAATTCGTTCTCAGGCGAAAGGGTGGCAGCTATGCGCAGGCTGAGAAACCGGAGATACAGGAACCCGGCAGGCTCGAAAGCCTCCCACGCACAGCCGCCATTGCACGGAAATGCAGGCACAAAAAAAACGCCGGCAAACGTGGGTTGGGGCGCTGGTGCGCCTGCATCTTACGCGGGTTCTCAGGCCCGGTCGCTGAATTGGCAGCGACGGGTTTGACGGTAGCGTGGGGGAGAGGGCAGCGCAATCGTGGCTAGGTGGTGGCGGGCAGGCCGACATACTCGCATGCAACACTTGTGTTGCATGGGTAACAAATATGTTGCACGTTCGGTCTGCCGAAATAGTGCGTGATGCGCATAAGCGATATCGAGTTTCAGCGATGCAGCTACGCCACAAGGGTGAGACTGAGTTTGTACCCCATGAGAGGAAACGTGATGTTCGAATATGCGTTGGAAGTCCACGAGGAGCCGAGCAGTGTCTGGTTATCCTGCGCAGAAATTCCAGAGATGCACGCCGCTGGCGATACCCTCGAGGAAGCACTCGACAGCGCCATTGATGCGATGGAAACGGCATTGTCGATTTACGTTGATGATCGCCGGTTGATTCCGACAGGTGATGCGGGGGAGCAGGAAGGTGACGCGGTATTGCGTCTGCCTATACTGACTGCGGCAAAGGTTGGGCTCTGGAATACGCTTTTGGAGTCTGGGATAAGCAAAGCTGAACTGGCACGACGCTTGGGTGTGCAACGACCCCAGGTAGATCGGTTAGTTGATTTCCTGCACCACTCCAAGATAGAGAATGTCGAGCGTGCATTGCAGCAGCTTGGGCGCCGGATTTTGCTTTCGGTTGAGGCTGCGTAAGGTTGAAGAAAAGCCCCCGATAGTGATGGCTGTCGGGGCTTTTCATTTGGAGTGGAAAACACACCCTCCAGAAACAACAAAGCCCCTGCATTTTCGCAGGGGCTTCGTTTTGTATGGTGCCGGCACCAGGAATCGAACCCGGGACCTACTGATTACAAGTCAGTTGCTCTACCATCTGAGCTATACCGGCGTGTGGGCGACGATTATAGCGACTCGGGTGCTTCTGTAAACCCCTGAATTCAGACTATTTTTGCGCCCTCTGCGATTCACGCCCGGCGCAGGACGTTGCGCAGTTTTTGTACAGCGCGCCAGGCGCGGCTGTTTTGCATGGCGCGCAGTTGGGCTTCGGCCTGTTCGGCGCGTTGCAGGGCGGTTTCCAGGGCCGGGTTTACCGGGTGGGCGAGGTTGTGGCCTTTGCACAGCTGGAAGTTGTCGAGGTTGCACGGTGGCAGGTCGAACGCGGGTTTGAGGTTGATGTGTTCGTTGGCCAGGAAGAAGCTGTTGAGGCCGTCGAACAGGACGTTGGTGTAGCCGGCGTCGGTCACCAGGTGTTCCCAGGTGTGGTCGCGCTCCCATGGGGTTTCGATGAGGATGATCCAGGGGCGGAAGCGGCTGAAGTCCATGCCGCGCAGGACGGTTTCTTCGTGGCCTTCGACGTCGATTTTCAGGAAGTGGATCGGCCGCTCGGCGGCGTGTTCTTCGCAGATCGAGGTCAGTGTGCGTGCGTTGACAGTGAAGCTTTGCACGTCCATGCCGAGGTTTTTGCGTTCTTGCGCAACGATTGGGTCAGCGGTGGACAGGCCGGTGTCGGCAATGCCGTAGAAAGTCAGTTCGCCCGGGTGGTCGCTGGCCACGCATTGCAGCGTGGTGTCGCGGGGGCGATGCTGGCGAAGTGCGTCGTGGTAGTTCTGCATCGGTTCGACGTTGATGCCCTGCCAGCCGCGATCATAAAAAGCTTTGGTGACCGAATCGTGGATAGGGTCATTGGCGCCGACATCGATATAAAAACCGTTTTCAAAATACTGAAGGGCGCGCCAAAGGCGAACGTCCTCGAAATTCTGTGCGTAAGAAATGAACGTCACGGTCGCTTCCTGTCGGTCAGATTTTTCTTGTTCGGGCGCGCGCTACCTGCACGGCGTAGGTCTGTATAGCAAGGGCGGATGGCAGGCGCAATTGCCCGTTGCCGGCGTCCGCGATTCGGCGGTTATGTCCTTTTGCTCGAGGGCTTATGCACAACAGGCTTTGAAGAGGACGGGCTTAGAGGAGATTTTGTGGACGGGTTCTCATTTGGGTCGCAAATCCCTGTTTTGCCGGTTTTTTATCTATATGAACAAAAAATGACCAGCACTGTTAGTGGCCTGAAACAGCCGTGGATATTGGATCCACGATAATTCCATCAACAGAGTTATCCACAGGCTGTGGAAGATTAAACGCGCTCTGCCAGCAACAGGAAATTGCGCGGTGTGAGCGGCGCTTCGCAGAAGGTGCCGAGACGTACGACATAGCCCTGTTCGCTGAGGAAAAGTGCCCGATCAAGATTCAGCCAAAGCTCCAGCGGCCGCCGGAACAGTCCGCGGAGCAGTTCCAGGTTGCGAACTTCGGCCAATCGCTGCCAACCGGCGGCTTCCAGTGCTACCCAATCTGGCGAGCCAATTGTGGATAACTCTTTGAGTGCTGCCAGATCGCAGCAGTAATCGGCGAACGGTTTGTCCAGCCAGGCGCTCGGCAGGGACGGCGTCGGCAGGTATTCGTCGACGCCACGCACTTGCCGTTGCAACTTATCGAAAGCGAGCCTGCGGGCCATGGAAGTGTCACGCTGACGTCGGACGCGGACACCGGCGGTGACGGTCTCGCTCATTGGCAGTGAAAGATCTTCCAGCGAGAGCTGTAGGTCTGATCGCGAACCTGCGGAGGACAACGCCTGATATTCAGTGCGACTGATCCGGTTGTAGCAGCACGGGGCGATCGCCAATTGTCGGCAGCCAGCGGCGGAGGCCAGTTGCATCAATCGAACATGCAGATCGCCGCAAGCATGCAGGGCAACAGGCGTGTGTTCGGCGTTCAGCAATAAAGCGGTGTTCGCCGCGAGCACATCCTGCTCGACATGCAGCGCATGCAGGTGATGGCGCTGACTCAGCGCCTGACCGCTGGCAACCAGCGCCGGATCGTATTCCAGACAGGTGAGTTGCTGATCAGCGCCGAGCAGGCGCCGGCCCAAGTGGCCTTTGCCCGAACACCAATCCAGCCAGTGCTTCGGTTGCGTAGGAAACGACAAGCGGCTGGCGAAGGCTTCGATCTGCTGCCATTTGCGCCCCGGCACATCGACATTCAGACGATGCCCGGCAGCTTCCAGCGAATGCGCAGGCAACTCACCGACCGAACTCAACTCAAGCGACAACGCCGCCAATGAAGCAAAGGGCTCCGGCGCTTCCGAAAGATCGGCAGGGTGGTTATGGGCGTTTTCCGCATCTTCCAGCGAACGTCCGCGTAGCCACGAGGCCAGTTCCGGGTAGGACGCTTCCCAAGGCAGTTGCAGATGAGTGAAAGGGCGGGGTTTCCACAATCCCTGATGGGCCGTGAGAAATGCATCCAGTGCCGTGAAACGGGCGAGCAGGGCCTCGCCCGTCAGCACGCCGGAAGAATCAGCGCCCTTGGCACGCATCGACGCGCAGCCAGCGTTCCAGCAGCTTGAAGCCGCGAACCAGCACGTAAGCCATCACCAGATAGAACACGCCGGCAGCGAAGAAGATCTCCACCGGCAAGTAAGTGCGGGCAATGATCGTGCGGGCCATGCCGGTCAGCTCCAGCAAAGTCACGGTGCTGGCCAGGGCGCTGGCCTTGAGCATCAGGATCACTTCGTTGCTGTAGGCCGGCAGGCCAATGCGCGCGGCACGCGGCAGGATGATGTAGAACAGCGCTTTCGGCCGGGACATGCCCAATGCCCGCGCCGCTTCGATCTCGCCCGGCGGAATCGCCTGGATCGCGCCGCGCAGGATCTCGGCGATGTATGCCGCCGTGTGCAGTGTCATGGTCGCGGTGGCACACCAGAACGGATCGCGCAGGTACGGCCACATCGAGCTGTTACGCACCGCATCGAACTGCGCAAGGCCGTAATAGACCAGGAACAGTTGAACCAGCAACGGCGTGCCACGGAAAAAGAAGATGTAGGCGTAGGGCAAAGCGCGCACGTACCACAGCTTCGAAGAACGGGCGATGCCCAGCGGAATCGCCAGCAGCAAACCGGCGATCACAGCGATGGCCACCAGCTCCAGGGTCAGCGTCGCGCCCTGGGCCAGTTTCGGCAGCCACTTGATGATGACTTCCCAATTCATTGAGCGCTCCTCGCGAAGCCGCGTGCGGCGCGTTTTTCCAGCAGGTGCATGCCGATCATCGCCAGCACGGTCAGGCACAGGTACATGAGCGCCGCCACCATATAGAAGGTGAATGGCTGCTTGGACACGGTCACGCCGATCTGCGCGTGGCGCATGATTTCTTCCAGACCGATGACCGACACCAGTGCGGTATCTTTCATCAGGATCATGAACAGGTTGCCCAGGCCGGGCAGGGCGATGCGCCACATTTGCGGCATGATCAGCCGGGTGAAGATCCGCCATTTCGACAGGCCCAGGGCCACGCCGGCCTCACGGTGGCCTTTGGGAATGGCGAGGATCGCGCCACGAAACACTTCTGTGGCGTAGGCGCCGAAGCACAGGCCCAGCGCGATGACGCCGGCGGCGAAGGCGCTGAGTTCCAGTTCGGGGTTGCCGAGGAATTCACCGAACGCGCGCATCGCGTTGACCGTACCGAAGTAGATCAACAGCACCCAGAGCAATTCCGGGACGCCACGCACCAGGGTCGAATAGGTTCCGCCAAGCCATTGCAGCGGCTTGTACGGGGAAGTCTTGGCCAAGGCGCCGAGCAGACCGAGCACCAGCCCCAGGCACAGGGCCGAGAGTGCCAGTTTGACGGTCATCAGCGCGCCGGCGAAGAGCGCCGGGCCGAATCCGTAGAGGTCGATAATCATGGATTTCTTTTCAAATCGCGGCAGGCAAGGCCGGGGATCGGCGTCGTCATGTAACGGCGCCGATCCGGCAGGTCAGGATCAGTAGATGCTGAACGGGAAGTACTTGTCGTTGATCTTCTTGTAGGTGCCGTCGGCAACGATTTCCTTCAGCGCGGCATTCAGCTTCTCGCGGATCGGGTCGCCTTTACGTACAGCGATACCGATCTTGTCGCTTTCTTCCACCGGGTCGCCTTTGAATTCGTAGGCTTTACCGGCGTCGCTTTTCAGCCACTCGTAGTTGACGTATTTGTCGGCGAGGATGCCGTCCAGGCGACCGGAAGTCAGGTCGAGGTAGGCATTTTCCTGGGTGTCGTACAGCTTGACGGTGATGTCGTCACCGAAGTTGTCTTCCAGGAAGGTGCCGGCCAGGGTCGCGCGCTGGGCGCCGATCACCTTGCCTTTCAGCGCAGCCTTGTCGGTTTTGAAGTCGACGTTTTTCGGCGCGATGAATTGCAGCTTGTTGGAGTAGTACGGGTCGGTGAAGTCCACCGCTTGCTTGCGCTCGTCGGTGATCGACATCGAGGAGATCAGGAAGTCGAACTTCTTGGCGTTCAGGGCCGGGATGATGCCGTCCCAGTCGGAGGTGACCACGGAGCAT
The DNA here is from genome assembly GCF_002112305.1 of Pseudomonas sp. R45(2017). NCBI lineage: Bacteria > Pseudomonadati > Pseudomonadota > Gammaproteobacteria > Pseudomonadales > Pseudomonadaceae > Pseudomonas > Pseudomonas sp. R45(2017). Next base: position 169,832 of record NZ_NEHH01000004.1, read on the forward strand.
TCAACTTTCATCTTGGCGCACAGGGCGTCGCCGATGTCTTTGTCGAAGCCGACGACGTTGCCGCTGGCATCTTTGTTGTTGAACGGCGGGTAAGCCGCTTCGATGCCCATCTTCAGGGTCTCGGCCATTGCACCGGCGCTGAACGCGAGGGTGACGGCGGCGGCCAGGAAGACCTTTTTGTAGTTCTGCATGCGGGTAGCTCCGTTAGCGGTTGCTGGACATGAATTGTTTGCAGCGCGCCGAAAGCGGGTTTTCGAACACCTGCTGTGGCGATCCTTGCTCTTCTACCAGGCCCTGGTGGAGGAACACCACTTCGCTGGAGACCTGACGGGCGAAGCCCATTTCATGGGTCACGAGCAGCATGGTGCGGCCTTCTTCGGCCAATGCGCGGATGACATTAAGTACTTCCTGGACCATTTCCGGGTCAAGGGCGGAGGTGGGCTCGTCGAACAGGATCACCTTGGGCTGCATCGCCAGTGTGCGGGCAATCGCCGCGCGCTGTTGCTGGCCGCCGGACAGTTGCGCCGGGTAGGCGTGGCGCTTGTCGGCGATGCCGACCTTGGCCAGCAGCGCTTCGGCGACCTCGATGGCTTCGGCCTTGCTCTGGCCGAGCACGCGGCGTGGGGCTTCAATGATGTTGTCGAGCACGCTCATGTGCGGCCACAGATTAAAGTTTTGAAACACAAAACCAATCTCGGAGCGCAGGCGATTGATCTGCTTGCCGTCGGCGGCAACCAGTTCGCCATTCTTGGCGGCCTTGAGCTTGAGTTCTTCCCCGGCCACCAGGATCTGGCCCTGATGCGGGTTTTCCAACAGGTTGATGCATCGCAGGAACGTGGACTTGCCGGAACCGGAGGAACCCAGGATCGAGATCACATCGCCGTCGCGGGCGGTCAGCGAGATGCCTTTGAGCACCTCAAGCTGTCCGTAGCGTTTGTGCAAGTTGCGGATTTCAAGCGCGGGCGTGGCCTCAGCCATGTGCGTTCCTCATATATGTTGCGCTCCTGCTGTTGGTTGGCCTTCCTGGCGAGGCGGCCAAGCTAGCATAGCGTTTCAATGGCAGCCAACAGCGCTACGAGCGGTAAACGGATGGCGTGTGGCAGGTTGTCGCATCGGCGCAGCAGACTGTCGCCCCATCAACAACCGAACGGGTGTTTGAACGTTGATTCCCGTGGGTGTCGCGTAAAAAAAGGCGCGATGTTGCCACCTTTGGCGGGGTGTTGGAAGCGCTATCCGGCCGATCGTTCCTCATTCGCCCTTTTATTGTGCATCCCGCACTTTTTCAGTGTGTTTCTGGTGCGCTCGTTCGTTTGAAAAGTGAGTCGCAGGGTAACGCTTTGGCGAAAGGCCAGTATTCTCAAGGACTTGCGATGACTGTCCGGTCGCGCTGAAAACCGCAGAGCAGAAGAGTTTGAAACATTTTGGCGCATTTATTGCGTGCAGAATCCGGAACGCCCCGTTGGATTCTTTTTACGAGAAGGAACGCCAGACGGGCCGGACGCAATCGCTTTCCTCGCAAAGGTAGTTCCAATGAGCAGTACCCAAAGCTCCAATGGCCTCGAACAGGGGCTCAAACCGCGTCATGTGACCATGCTGTCGATCGCCGGGGTGATCGGTGCAGGTCTGTTCGTCGGCTCCGGCCACGCCATCGCCGCCGCCGGTCCCGCTGTTCTGCTGGCTTACGCCGCTGCTGGCGCGCTGGTTGTGCTGGTCATGCGCATGCTCGGCGAAATGGCTGTTGCCTCGCCTGACACCGGCTCGTTCTCGACTTACGCCGACCGCGCTATCGGTCACTGGGCCGGTTTCACCATCGGCTGGCTGTACTGGTGGTTCTGGGTCTTGGTGATTCCGCTGGAAGCCAACGCCGCCGCGACCATCCTGCACGCGTGGTTCCCCGGTGTGGAAATCTGGGCCTTCGCCCTGATCATCACCATGCTGCTGACCGTGACCAACCTGTTCAGCGTGAAAAACTACGGTGAGTTCGAATTCTGGTTCGCCCTGCTCAAAGTCGTGGCGATCATCGGTTTCATCATCCTCGGCGTCGCGGCCATTTTCGGCTTCCTGCCGAACAGCCAGGTCAGCGGCGTTTCGCACATCTTCGACACCCAGGGCTTCCTGCCGAACGGCATGGGTGCGGTATTGGGCGCAATCCTGACCACCATGTTCTCCTTCATGGGTACCGAGATCGTGACCATCGCGGCCGCGGAATCAAAGAACCCGGGCAAGCAGATCTCCAAGGCCACCAACTCGGTGATCTGGCGGATCGGCCTGTTCTACCTCGTGTCGATCTTCATCGTTGTGGCCCTGGTGCCATGGAACGACCCGGTTCTGGCCAGCCTCGGCTCCTACCAGACCGTGCTTGAGCGCATGGGCATCCCGAACGCCAAGATGATCGTCGATATCGTGGTTCTGGTTGCTGTGACCAGCTGCCTGAACTCGGCGCTGTACACCTCTTCGCGCATGCTGTTCTCCCTCGGCAAGCGTGGCGATGCACCGGCCATGGCGACCCGCACCAACAAGAGCGGCACGCCTTACTGGGCGGTGATGCTGTCTACCGGCGCGGCGTTCCTGTGCACCTTCGCCAACTACGTGGCCCCGGCTGCGGTGTTCGAGTTCCTGCTGGCGAGCTCCGGCGCCATCGCGCTGCTGGTGTACCTGGTGATCGCGATTTCGCAACTGCGCATGCGTAAACAACGCATGGCTCGCGGCGAGAAAATCGTCTTCAGCATGTGGCTGTTCCCGGGCCTGACCTACGCGGTGATCGTATTCATCGTCGCGGCCCTGACCATCATGCTGTTCCAGGACGCCCACCGCGTGGAAATCCTCGCGACCGGCCTGCTGAGTCTGGTCGTCGTAGCTACCGGTCTGTTGGTAGCTCGTCGTCGCAAGGTGGAAAACCGTGGTGCGGCAGTTTTGAACTGATCCGCCACGAGTAACGCAAAACGGCCGCTGTCAGTGATGACAAGCGGCCGTTTTTGTTACTGCGAGCGGTTTATTCGCTCTTCTCTTCCTGCGCTTCCACCGACTGACCGTAGGTGTCCAGCGCAATCCCGAAATCGCTGATGAACTCCGGTTCGCTCAGCCAGGCCTGGGCGGTCTCGCGATCCATGCCATCGGCCCACATGCGGTAGTCGATCAGCATGTCCGCGGCCAGGTGAGTGGCGGCCATGCCTTCGTTCTCGGCGTTTTCCATGTCCAGCAGTTCAGGATGGTCGACGATGATGAACGCCAGTTCACGCAGCAGCGTCAGGAGCATTTCGTTGCGGCTGACGGCTTCGGCGTCGCGCATTTTGCTGAACATCGCCAGGGTGTATTCCGGGATCGGCTCGGCCAGGTGGCCGAGGTCATCGTCCTGGGCCAGGGGTTTGCGACCGACCATGCGGATTTGCTTGGCTTTGGCCTTGGCGCGTTTGGCGCGTTTTTGCTGCTTGTTCAGGGATGCCATGGGAACTCAGTTTTTCTGTTGGGTTTGTGCGGCGATTGCGTCGGACGCGGCCACATAGTCTTTCTGGAAATCCGGGGACTCGATCCACGCCAGAGCGCCAGCCTCGTCGGTCTCGGTGGACCACTGGCGGTACTCGATCAGCGCGGCGAGGATGAAGTCCATCGCGCCTTCTTCGCCTTCCTGCTCGTACACCAGCTCCAGCAGCGGGTCTTCGAGGAACGCGGTGCACAGGGCCTGCTGGCTGATCTTTTCGGCGTCGATCATTTTCTTGAACAGTTCGGTCAGGTCCACCGACTCGAAATCGATGCGGTCGTCGTTCGGGTCCAGCTCGACCGGCGTTTCCGCGCGTTTGGTGCGGTTCTGCTTGGCCTTGGTCTTGGCCCGGGCGGCGCGTTTTTGCTGCTTGTTGGCGGAAGCCATGGTGTGTGTTCCGTGGTGCGTTAAAGGGCTTGGCTGCGTGGGATTTCGCGCCCCGGTGTGTCGGAGGCCAGTTCGCCGGTCTGCAGCCAGGTCAGAGCGATGGGCCATAGTGTGGCTTGGTATGCGTTGCGAAAAAAGGCGAAATGTCCGACTTGCTGTTCGCCGATGTCCTGCGGCTCGATTCGCAGGTGGGTCTTCTGCGCATTCTGGAAGTAAGCCAGCAGGCGTTCGATGGCGGGAATCGTGCCGTAGGGATCGTCGCTGATGCTGATTGCCAGGGCTTTGGCCCGGACGTTGGCGAAGGGCAAGTCCGTCATCGTTCTCCCGCTCGGGCGCCGCTCATAGCGCGCGGCAGGTGTGCTCCAGTCGCGCACCACACCGGCAGGCGTGTCTTCCAGCCAGCCAATTCGTTTGCCCGGGAAGTAGCCACAGAACAGCGTGACCAGCGGCATCAGCAGGTGCCATTTGCCGAACATTCGCCAGCGGTGCTCGGGCGCGTAATCGCGCCAGTAAGCGAATTGCGCGCCGACCGTCACCAGTCGTCGGATTACCTGTCCGGACGCCCCCAGGCCTGCTGCGCAGCCGCCGAAGCTGTGCCCGACCACATCGATCGGCTGCCCGGGAAACTCTCGCTGCGCGCGTTTGAGCATCGCCTCGAAATCCAGCGCGCCCCAATCCGTCCACGAAGCCTGCAAATGCCTCATCGACTTCGGCCGCGACTCGCCAATGCCCCGGTAGTCGTAAATGATCACGTCGAAGCCGTTGGCGAACAGATACGCCGCGAAGCGCGAGTAGTGGCGGCAGCGCACGGACGTGGCGGCGTTGATGATCACCACCGGGCATTGTGGATCCGGTGTCGCGTGACGCCAGGTGAAACCGCCGAGCAGATAGCCGTCGGCGGCGGGCTCGTGGAAGGGCTCGCTTTCAACGTCGGATGCTTGGCCAAGGGGAGGCGGCGCACTTTGTAGGTTCATGGGTTTAGAGCCTGGCTAGGACGGGTCGAGAATGAACTTCACGCGGGATGTAACGCAATGACTTGGTACGCAGTGCGTAGCGGATTGACGGTTCGAGGCGGTCGCCAATCCGTGACGCAGTGCGTCATGAATTGGCTGGAAGATACTTCTGTAGTCCTTTTCGCATTCAAGGCAACTCCCAATCGTTCTAAAACCCGCCCCGCAAGAAAAAATCTAAAAAGAGGTAACGATTGGGTTCCACGAGAGCCCGGGAGTCGTCCTCATGAAACGCGTTCTTTCATTCGTGCTGCCCCTTGCCGCTGCGGCGGTACTGCTGTTTCCGATCATGGCGCAGGCTGCGAGTCTGGAGCCGATCGACAATTCCGCTGTGCAGGTTCAACAGCAAGAGCAAAACGGCGTTCGCTATCTGGCCGGCGGGATTGGTGAAGATGAGTCGAAAGCCATTCAGCAATCCGCGGGCTACAACCTGCACATGACCTTCGCTGTCGGTACGCAAAACGAATACACCGCCGATGTCGACGTGGCGATCCAGAAAGCCCCCGGTCAAACCGTGCTGACGCTGAATCAGACCGGGCCATTGGTGTACGTTCAGTTACCGCCAGGCAAGTACACGGTCGTCGCCACCCGCAAGGGTGAAACGCGTCGGGATGTGGCGCAAGTAGGCGGCGGTGCTGCGCGCAATCTGGTGTTCCACTGGAGCGACAACACCTAACGTCGCCGACGGTCACGCCCGGGTGGCGTGACCGTCGCGGTGCGTCCCATCCAGATCAGAAGCCAGGCAGCGCCCGACAGGAAGAGTGCGAAGAGGCAGTGCGTGGCAACAGTGAACCAGAAGTCGAAGGACTGTTCGGCCTGTGAATACACGGCGAAGTGTTTCCCCCGAGCCATGTTGCTGATGCGTCCCTGAATCAGGCCGTTCACCGTTTCATAAGTGATCAGGCCTACGCAGAGGGTCAGTACGGTGCCGAGAGCGATCATCAACCAGTCGGTGCGTTTTACGGGTGGCGCAGGATGGGGCAGGGGGACGCGGGTTCTTTTCTGGTTCATCGCGGTGATGACCCTCTTCCGTAAGGGTTGAGCAACGTATCGCCAATTCCGGCCTGCAAGAAGGGCGGGATCGGGCCGTCATCAAATCGCAGGCATAAAAAAACCCTGAATCTTGCGATTCAGGGTTTTCGGTATTTGGTGCCCAGAGACGGAATCGAACCGCCGACACGGGGATTTTCAATCCCCTGCTCTACCGACTGAGCTATCTGGGCAACGGGGCGCATTAAAAGGGTTTTTCGGATTTACGTCAACGACTTTTTTAAAATTTCTTAAATTAATTCCGTCGCTTACGATCCGACCCCCGATTTCGCGGGGTTTACTCTGCAGGCGGAACGTAGCCTTCCGCTTGAGCGTATTCCTCGCCGGAGAAGTACTTGTCCATTTCGCCCTGAAGAAATTTGCGGTCTTCGGCGTTCATCATGTTCAGGCGTTTTTCGTTGATCAGCAGTGTCTGGTGTTTCTGCCAGTCGGCCCAGGCCTTGGCCGAGACGTGTTCGAAGATGTCCTGGCCCTTGGCGCCCGGGTACGGTGGGCGCTCCAGACCTTCGAGTTGTTCTTTGTACTTGCGGCACATTACGGTGCGGGTCATGTCGACTCTCCTGCATTCAAGACGGCGGCCGCGCGTTCGAGCAAGGTCTTGACCGGGGCGGCGAGGCCCAGGCGCGGCGGGGTGGCGAGGTTATACCAGAGCCAGTCGGCCTCGGCCACGTGACCGCCGGCCTCCTGCACCTGAACCAGCCAGGGTTCGATGGACAGCTGGAAGTGGCTGAAGGTGTGGACCAGGCTCGGCAGCGCCTGCTGCTCGCCCAGTTCCAGCGAGTGCTGCGCAGCGAGGTGTTGCAGGTCGTCGAGGCCATCGAGTTCCGGCAGGCTCCACAAACCGCCCCACAATCCGCTGGACGGGCGGCGATAAAGCAGAATCGCGCCGTCCTCGTTGGCCAGCAGCGGCATCAGCGTGCGTTTCTGCGGGATAGCCTTGCGCGGTTTGGGGATCGGGTAACGCGTCTCCAGGCCGAGCATGTGCGCTTCGCAGCCCTTTTCCAGCGGACACAGCAGGCAGCTCGGCTTGCTGCGGGTGCAGAGCGTGGCGCCCAGATCCATCATCGCCTGGGTGTAGGCGTTGACCCGATCCTGCGGCGTAAAGCGCTCGGCGTTGGCCCACAGCTGTTTGGCGACCTTTGGCTCGCCGGGGTAGCCCTCCTGCGCGGTAAAGCGCGCCAGCACTCGTTTGACGTTGCCGTCGAGGATCGGCGCGCGCAGCCCCATGCTGATACTGGCGATCGCACCGGCAGTCGACAGGCCGATGCCCGGCAAATCCGTGAGCTTCTCGACATCCCGGGGGAACTCGCCACCGTACTGGCTGACGACGATCTTCGCGGTCTTCTGCAAATTACGCGCGCGGGTGTAGTAACCCAGCCCCGTCCACAGGTGCAGCACTTCGTCCTCCGGCGCTTCGGCCAGGGCCTCGACCGTCGGCAGCGCGGCCATGAACCGGTCGAAGTAATTGAGCACGGTGCTGACCTGGGTCTGCTGCAACATGATCTCGGACACCCACACCCGGTACGGGTTGATGTTCTGTTGCCAGGGCAAATCATGGCGGCCGTGGCGGTCGAACCATTCCAGCACCGCCGTGGAAAACTGCTCCGCTCTCATCGCTTGAACAGCCCCTTCAATGCGTTTTTCAGTTCCGGGCTGACTTTGTCACCCAGTTTCTCGTCGATTTTTTCGCTGATCTTGTCGCCGGCCAGTTTGCTCGCGACCTGGCCCATGCGTTCGTTGTCCAGGCGGCAGGCCTTGGCGCCCAGCTCCAGCGGGCCTCGGCAGCGCAGCGGCCATTCGATGCCGACGAATTTGTCGCCGACCTGACAGGCCGGGTCCGGCATGGCACTGGTGTCGCCCTCGACGATGATGCCGACGCGATAGTCCATGCCCAGCACCTTGAGGTCGATATCGCCGTCACCGTTGACGCTCATGCCGGGGATGCGCACTTTCAGGTCCGGGTTGCTGGCCACCCCGTTGCGGAAGGTCAGGTTGCCCTTGAGCTCCTGGAACGGCGTGTCCTTGCCGCGCGGCTCGCCGCTCAGGGATTTGCGGTTGAGGGTGGCGATGCCCTTGCACAGTTGTTGCTCAAGGTTGGCGTTGAGCAGCACGCCGTTGTTGATCACGAAACTGGCGTTGCCGTTGAGGGTTTCAATCAGCGCCTGCTGGCTGTTGCCGCTGCCGGTGACGGTGCTGGTGAGATTGACCAGACCTTTGACCGGCGGATTCTTGCCCTGGCTTTCGAGGATTTTCTCCACCGGCACCCGGTTGATCCGGGTTTGCAGGTTCAGCACCGGCGCCGTCTGGCGAACGTCCAGCGTGCCCTTGGCTTCGAAGTCGCCGTTGTACAACTCGCCCCGCAGGTTCTCCAGAGTCAGCAGGCCGCCCTGGCCGGTGGCTTTCAGTGCGGCGTTCTGGATTGGCAGCTTGTCGAGGGTCAATTGGCCGAAGGTCAGGTCGGCGTTTACGTCGAGTTTACTCAGGCGCTCAACAGGGAACAGACGTTCTGTGCTCCACGCGCTTTTGCTCGGTTTTTCCGGCAGCGGTGTGCTGCCGGCACCGGCCATTGCATCGGCCTCGGTGCTGGCGACTTCGGCGTGACGGACCTGAGTGGCGTTGTTGGCTTTTTCCGATTTCGCCGGCAGGTAACGGTCGACGTTGAAGGTGTCGGCCTTGAGGACCGCACGCAGCGATTGCTTGGCGAAATCTTCGACGGCGATACGGCCGCTGAAGCTGCTGTCGTCGAGTTTCAGGTTGATGTTGTCCAGCGCCACGCTGGTCGGCGTCGCGGCGACACGGCTGACCAGTTCAACTTTGCTCAGGCTGCCTTCGGCCATGGCGGGCAGGGTCTGTCCGATGCTGTCGACGAATTTCGCCAGGTCGAACTGGGCGATGGAAATCCCGCCGGTGATCTGTGGCGTCTTGTCCAGGTCGTTGGCCTTCAGTTCGCCCAGGGCGCGCAGCTGATTGACCGAGAGCTTGATGCCAGTCCATTCGGCGACGTTGGCGGCCTTGTCCAGCAACAGTTGCCCTTGGGCGGCGAAGGTCACGGTCTTGCCTTGCAGCGGATCGCCGGCGACTTCGCCGGACAGCTTCAGGTCTTCGAACTTGTAGCGTTGCAGGGCGCGCTCGAAGCGCAGCTCGCCGTTGAGCTCGGTGCGCACCCGCAGCACTGGCTGGTTGGTGCCGAGGAACGCGGTGGCTTTGACCGGAATATTGGTCGAGTCGTGAACAGCTCCGGTGCTCAGCTGGATGCTTTCGGCGCTGAATTGCTTGCCGGTCAGCTCGTCGTTGTATTCCACGCGGGCGTTGTTGACGGTCAGGCTATCGATGTCGAGCCGGATCGGCTGGGCCGGTTTTTCCGGTTGCGCAGGGGCCTCGGGGGCGGTTTCGGCCGTGGTGGTTGGCGCCGGGGCGCTGCCGGCCTTGGGCGGCACCTTGCCGATGTCTTCCCAGTTGCCATGACCATTCTTGTCACGGTTCAGGCGCAGGTTCAGGCCTTCGACGCGCACGTCGCTCATCTGCACTTCTCGGCGCAGCAGCGGCAGCACGCGCACGGACAGGCCGAGCATCTGCAGGTCGGCGAACGGTTCGGCAGGCTTGGCCAGGGTCGCGACGCTGGCCTCGTGCAGTTCCAGGCCGAGCCACGGGAACAGGCTCCAGCCGATGTCGCCATTGAGCGTCAGCTCGATGTGGGCCTTGTCGCGGGCAATCTGGCGGATCTCGTCTTTGTAGTCGTTGGGATCAAACAGGTGGGTCAGGGCGAAGCCCGCCGCCACAATGATCAGCAACAGCCCGAGAAGTACCAGACCCAGGATTTTGCCGAACGCTTTCATGGGCGAGTCCTTGTAAGTAGTCGAATTCGTAATTTAGCCGGGGAGTATAGCGCTGCATCAACCCGCGCTGTTGCGGTGTCCCGTGCAGCCTGCTGAACCTTGATGTACAGCGCTTCGACAACGATCGGCATCGGGGTTCCCCGGCATCAGGAGATCAGATGACTCAAAAAAGGTGATATCAGTTTGGTTTTTCTGTCACGTGCAAATGGTAACCTTCGCCCGTTCGTACGCCCATCTGCGACTTAACGTCGCGCTTTCAAGGAGCTTCACCCGCAAAAAAACGGTCATGCCTGCGTGCATAAAGGCCGGGGTGGGCAGTGGCTGGCGAACCATACTAATAATTGGGGGATACACAATGAGCACGACCATTACGGCGGACGGCTTCAAAGCCGATCAGCCCGGGTTCCTGTCCAAGGAACGCATCATCGCCAAGCCCGGTTTCAACCGTTGGCTGGTCCCGCCGGCCGCTCTGGCCATTCACCTGTGCATCGGCATGGCCTACGGCTTCTCGGTGTTCTGGTTGCCGCTGTCCAAGGCGCTGGGCGTCACCGCTCCGGTGGCTTGCGCACCGGACATGAGCTTCATCGCACAAGTGTTCTCGTCGCAATGCGACTGGCCGATCTCCATGCTCGGCTGGATCTACACCCTGTTCTTCATCTTCCTCGGCTGCTCGGCAGCGATCTGGGGTGGCTGGCTTGAACACGCAGGTCCACGCAAGGCCGGTGTTGTATCGGCACTGTGCTGGTGCGGCGGTCTGCTGATTTCTGCGCTGGGTATCTATACCCACCAGATCTGGCTGATGTGGATCGGCTCCGGCGTGATCGGCGGTATCGGTCTGGGCCTGGGCTACATCTCGCCGGTCTCGACCCTGATCAAGTGGTTCCCGGACAAGCGCGGCATGGCGACCGGCATGGCGATCATGGGTTTCGGCGGTGGCGCGATGGTTGGTGCACCACTGGCGACCGCTCTGATGAGCCATTTCGCTTCGCCGACTGGGGTGGGCGTGTGGCAGAGCTTCGTGGCCATGGCCGCAATCTACTTCGTGTTCATGATCGGTGGCGCCTTGGCCTACCGCGTGCCGCCAACCGGCTGGAAGCCTGAAGGCTGGACCGCTCCGGCTAAGAAAGCCTCGAACGCGATGATCACCCACCGTCACGTTCACGTGAATGTGGCGTGGAAAACCCCGCAATTCCGTCTGGTGTGGCTGGTGCTGTGCCTGAACGTGTCTGCCGGTATCGGCATCCTCGGCATGGCTTCGCCACTGTTGCAGGAAGTGTTCGGCGGCAAGCTGCTGGGTAACGATCTGCCGTTCGGTCAGCTGGACGCCGGTCAACTGGCTTCCATCGCTGCGATTGCGGCCGGTTTCACCGGTCTGCTGAGCCTGTTCAACATCGGCGGTCGTTTCTTCTGGGCGTCGTTCTCGGACTACCTGGGCCGCAAGAACACTTACTTCGTGTTCTTCGCGCTGGGTTTTGCGCTGTACGCACTGATCCCGAACCTCGGTCACCTGGGCAACGTTGCGCTGTTCGTGGCGGCGTTCTGCATCATCCTGTCGATGTACGGCGGTGGTTTTGCGACCGTTCCGGCCTATCTGGCCGACCTGTTTGGTACACAGATGGTTGGCGCGATCCACGGTCGTCTGCTGACGGCCTGGGCCGCCGCTGGCGTGCTGGGTCCGGTGCTGGTGAACTACCTGCGTGAGTATCAGTTGAGCATCGGTGTTGAACGCGCTGCCGCTTACGACATCACCCTGTACATCCTCGCTGGCCTGCTGGTGCTGGGCTTCCTGTGCAACCTGCTGGTGCGCCCGGTGGCCGACAAGTACTTCATGACCGACGCCGAACTGGCCGCCGAACAGGCGCTGGGCCACGACAAGGGTGCTGATGCCAGCACCGTGCTGGAGTGGAAAGCCGCGCCGGGCAGCAAGCCATTGGCGATCGCTGCGTGGCTGGTGGTGGGGATTCCGTTGGCGTGGGGTGTTTGGGTGACCCTGCAGAAGACGGCGGTTCTGTTTCACTAAGTTCGTTTACACCTGATCGTTCCCACGCTCTGCGTGGGAATGTCTCCCTGTGACGCTCTGCGTCACATTCGAAGTGGACGCAGAGCGTCCGGGGCTGCACTCCCACGCAGAGCGTGGGAGCGATCAGCGCCTTTCGATGCTTGTATGGACATGTCTATCCCCGACAGCACGGGGTTCTATCCGTCAGTCATTCCACCTCTCGTGTTTCTGTTTCGGCCCCGCGCCCCTATAATGGCTGCCTTTTTCGCCCAATGATTTTGCGGAGCTGGTGATGGCCGAACGTAAGGCGTCTGTCGAGCGCGACACTCTGGAAACCCAGATCAAAGCCTCGATCAACCTTGATGGCACCGGAAAGGCCCGATTCGATATCGGTGTTCCTTTTCTTGAGCACATGCTGGATCAGATCGCCCGTCACGGGTTGATCGACCTGGATATCCAATGCAAGGGCGATCTGCATATCGACGACCACCATACGGTGGAAGACGTCGGTATCACCCTCGGCCAGGCTTTCGCGCAAGCCATTGGCGACAAGAAAGGCATCCGTCGCTACGGCCACGCCTACGTGCCGCTCGATGAAGCGCTGTCGCGCGTGGTGATCGACTTCTCCGGCCGTCCGGGCCTGCAGATGCACGTGCCGTACACCCGCGCCACCGTTGGCGGCTTCGACGTCGACCTGTTCCAGGAATTTTTCCAGGGCTTCGTCAACCACGCACTGGTCAGCCTGCACATCGACAACCTGCGCGGCACCAACACCCACCACCAGATCGAAACCGTGTTCAAGGCATTCGGCCGCGCGCTGCGCATGGCCGTCGAGCTGGATGACCGCATGGCCGGCCAGATGCCTTCGACCAAGGGCGTCCTGTAATGCAGACGGTTGCAGTTATCGACTACGGCATGGGCAACCTGCACTCGGTGGCCAAGGCCCTCGAGCACGTCGGTGCCGGCAAGGTGCTGATCACCAGCGATGCGGCAGTGATCCGCGAAGCCGACCGGGTGGTTTTCCCCGGCGTCGGCGCGATTCGCGATTGCATGGCGGAGATCCGTCGCCTCGGTTTCGATTCGCTGGTGCGTGAAGTCAGTCAGGATCGTCCGTTCCTCGGCATCTGCGTCGGCATGCAAGCCTTGCTCGACAGCAGCGAAGAGAACGACGGCGTCGACTGCATCGGCCTGTTCCCGGGCGCGGTGAAGTTCTTCGGCAAAGACCTGCATGAAGACGGCGAGCACCTGAAAGTCCCGCACATGGGCTGGAACGAAGTGAAGCAGGCGGTGGATCACCCGCTGTGGCACAACATTCCGGACCTGGCGCGTTTCTACTTCGTGCACAGCTATTACATCGCCGCCGGTAACCCGCGGCAGGTGGTTGGCAGCGGTCATTACGGCGTCGATTTCGCCGCGGCGCTGGCCGAAGGTTCGCGTTTCGCCGTGCAGTTCCACCCGGAGAAGAGCCATACCCATGGCCTGCAATTGCTGCAGAACTTCGCGGCGTGGGACGGTCGCTGGTAAATGGCCGTCAAGAAATCCAAGCCGCCGATCCTGACCCTCACTCCCGAGCAGGAGAGTGAAGCCAACCGCAAGATTCAGCGGTTCATGGAGGATCGTTTCGAACTGGACCTGGGTTCGTTCGAGGCGGCGGAAATTCTTGAGCTGTTTACCCGCGAAATTGCTCCGCACTATTACAACAGGGCGATTTTCGATGTGCAGACCCACCTCAAGGAGCGGTTTGAAAGCATCGAAAGCGACCTGTGGGCGCTCGAGAAGAATTAGGGCAGCGGCAAGCTTCAACTGCAAGCTGCAAGAAGTACACACGCGTGCGCGCTTGCAGCTTATGGCTTGCAGCTTGCAGCTCTTTTGACGAAGGAAAAAGCATGCTGATTATTCCCGCTATCGATCTTAAAGACGGTGCCTGCGTACGTCTGCGCCAGGGCCGCATGGAAGATTCCACAGTGTTCTCCGATGACCCGGTGAGCATGGCTGCCAAGTGGGTGGAGGGCGGCTGCCGCCGTCTGCATCTGGTCGACCTGAACGGCGCTTTCGAAGGCCAGCCGGTCAACGGCGAAGTGGTGACCGCGATCGCCAAGCGCTACCCGACCCTGCCGATCCAGATCGGCGGCGGCATCCGTTCGCTGGAAACCATCGAGCACTACGTCAAGGCTGGCGTCAGCTATGTGATCATCGGCACCAAAGCGGTGAAGGATCCGGCGTTCGTCGCTGAAGCCTGCCGCGCGTTCCCGGGCAAGATCATCGTCGGTCTGGATGCCAAGGACGGTTTTGTCGCCACCGATGGCTGGGCTGAAATCAGCACCGTGCAAGTCATCGACCTGGCCAAGCAGTTTGAAGCCGAGGGCGTGTCCTCGATCGTTTATACCGACATCGCCAAAGACGGCATGATGCAGGGCTGCAACGTTCCGTTCACCGCCGCGCTGGCGGCTGCCACCAAGATCCCGGTGATCGCTTCCGGCGGCATTCACAACCTGGGTGACATCAAGTCGCTGCTCGACGCCAAGGCACCGGGCATCATCGGCGCCATCACCGGCCGGGCGATCTACGAAGGCACTCTCGACGTCGCCGAAGCGCAAGCTTTCTGCGATTCGTACCAAGGCTGAGGACTGACCATGGCGCTGGCCAAACGCATCATCCCTTGCCTGGACGTGGACAACGGCCGGGTCGTCAAAGGTGTGAAGTTCGAGAACATCCGTGACGCCGGCGACCCGGTGGAAATCGCCCGTCGCTACGACGAGCAGGGTGCCGACGAGATTACCTTTCTCGACATCACCGCCAGCGTCGATGGCCGTGACACCACGCTGCACACCGTCGAGCGCATGGCCAGTCAGGTGTTCATTCCGCTGACCGTCGGCGGTGGCGTGCGGACCGTGCAGGACATCCGCAACCTGCTCAACGCCGGTGCGGACAAGGTGTCGATCAACACCGCTGCTGTGTTCAACCCGGAATTCGTCGGCGAAGCGGCGCAGCATTTCGGCTCGCAATGCATTGTCGTCGCCATCGACGCAAAGAAGGTTTCGGGCCCGGGCGAAACCCCGCGCTGGGAGATCTTCACCCACGGCGGTCGCAAACCGACCGGCCTCGACGCCGTCGAGTGGGCGAAGAAAATGGAAGGCCTGGGTGCCGGTGAAATCCTCCTGACCAGCATGGATCAGGACGGCATGAAAAACGGCTTTGACCTCGGCGTGACCCGCGCCATCAGCGATGCGCTGGGCATTCCGGTGATCGCTTCCGGCGGCGTCGGCAACCTGCAGCATCTGGCTGACGGCATTCTTGAAGGCCACGCCAGTGCAGTACTGGCGGCGAGTATTTTCCACTTCGGCGAATACACCGTTCAGGAAGCCAAGGCCTACATGGCCAAACGCGGCATCGTAATGCGTTAAACATCCATACAGGCCAGTGGACAGCATGGCGTACCCAAGGCACTCTTGGGCACGCCATGGATTTCGGTAGCCCGACATGATCAAACGCCTGCTCCTCGCCCTCGCCAGTGCCTCCGTGTTGTTGATCAACACCGGCCACGCCGAGGAAAGTCCCGACACCGATCTGGTGCTCCTCACCGAAAACTTCCCGCCGTACAACATGGCGAAGAACGGCAAGAATTTCGCCCAGGACGAAAACATCAACGGCATCGCCACGGACATCGTGCGCGAGATGTTCAAGCGTGCCGGCATCACTTACAGCCTGACCCTGCGTTTCCCATGGGAGCGGGTCTACAAGCTGGCGCTGGAGAATCCCGGCTACGGTGCGTTCGTCATGGCGCGCCTGCCGGATCGCGAAAAGCTCTTCAAGTGGGTCGGCCCGATCGGCCCGGACGACTGGGTCATGCTGGCCAGGGCCGACAGCAAGATCACCCTCGAAACCCTCAATGACGCGCGCAAATACAAGATCGGCGCCTACAAGGGCGATGCGATTGCCGAGACTCTGACCAAGCAGGGTTTGAAGCCGGTGGTGGTGCTGCGTGATCAGGACAACGCGAAAAAACTCGTCAGCGGCCAGATCGACCTCTGGGCCACCGGCGATCCTGCCGGACGTTATCTGGCGCGGCAGGATGGCGTGACCGGGTTGAAAACCGTACTGCGTTTCAACAGCGCCGAACTGTATCTGGCGCTGAACAAGGACGTGCCGGACGAAGCCGTTGCCAAGCTTCAGGCGGCGCTCGAACAGATGCGCAAGGACGGCGTGGTCGACGAGATCATGGGGCGGTATCTGTAATTTCTGGCGACTCTGGTAACTCGGGAGATTCCGGCTGTTCCGGCACTGACGGGAGTGGCACCATGGCGTCACTCGCGACTTCTGGCGGGTATTCGAGCCAGTGCAGGCTGTTTCTGTCTGAGTACCTGAAGTTGATGGCGGTTTCCGTTCGGTTGTCCCGCCAGAGATCGTAGTTACTCTGCAGTTGATACAGCGCCATCATCTTGTGTTTCGTCACGTTGGCGGCGACCGCCACGATGTCCGGCGTGGTCCATCCGATGCTCGAGGTTTCGGTGTGGGTGAAGGTTTCGCCCAGCCTTGCCGAGAACCTTATCGGCCGTTCAACCGTTGAGTCGCTCGCTGGCCAAACCCCCGGGACCTGTATTGCACTGATGCGGTTGAAAAGCCGCAGATCGCGGCGGCTCAGAACACGAGGCAACGTCCAGTGAAACAGGCTGCTCTTGTCAGTCGTGTTATGGCTGGAGCCGATGAGCACATACCGGTCAGTCCTTTGCAGGTAATAGTAGGGCGATTGGCGGAATCTCTTCAGTGATGGCTGACCGTGGTCTTCCACCGCAAACCAGGGCAGCCTGGCAGTGTGGGTCGGTTGCGAGGGTTCGAGCGGTTCCGGCGCTTCGAATCCTGACAGTTCCGGAAGTTCAGGCGCTGGATTGCTCTGTACCGCAATCTGCATTCGCAATGAATAGGCTTCGGCTTCATTCTCGGGGCTGTCAGAGTTGCCGGAAGCGATGAACGTGCCTGCCGTGAAGTTGATCGCACCTGCATCGGCAACCGGAGGAGCGATGCTCCAGGCGCTGAAATACTGGCGGGAACGATCTCCCCGATCATTCCAGATCAACTCGGCGACACTCGCCTCAATCACCAGATCTTCGCGCACGCAACGTACCGAGCTCAGTAAAGGCTTTTCGTGGTTGATGGAGCACACCGTTCCCAGTGCCACATAACCCTCAGGCGCAATCGGCCGCCATAGCGTCCCCCCCGCCGGCGTCGAGGTTGCATCGCTCCAGATTTCTTCGAAATCATCCGGTGGACTGAGTGCATTTGTTTGCGCGGTTTCGCCATTTGCGGCAGGGCCTTCGCGGACAACGGCCACGATCTTGCTGCCATTGATATTGCCATCGCCGGAGATGGCGACGTCCCCGAGCGGGTAAAAGCCAGGCAGCGAGTCGGGGGATGGCACCGGACGCCAGAGCGCGCAGGGTGTCGAGCCCGAGCCATTGCAGTTCCAGATCCGCTGGAATTCGGTGGTGAAGTTGATCAGCAGGTTATCGACCTGGATCGAATCCATTGGCCTGTCGGCCGTGGTTTCACTGTTTTCGCTGTTCATGGTCATTCCTGATAGTGAAAGGCGACTCGTGGTCGCGACCTGTTGCAGGTCTCAATATCCGGAATTGGCCAAGGGGACGGGCGGTAACTATTTATCGGGTGTGGCGGGGTATTACCGGTAAATGCCGTTGTGGCCGTGAGCGGCTGTAGCGCGATTGCTGCGCACACTGATCATCTGCTTGATGTCGATCCACTCGATGCCCTGAGCCTTCAATTTGGGTAGTTCGCGCTCCAGCACCGCCAGTGTCTGCGGATAAGGGTGGCCGATCATCACGGCCGAACCCTGTTTGTGCGCCAGACTGATCGCTGTCTGCAATTGAGTCAGGATCGCCGCTTCTGTGCGCTCGTCATCGAGAAACACATCCCGCGAAACACTCGCCAGATCAATCTTCTGTGCCTGTTGCGCAGCGACGGTCTGGGCGCTGGTGCGGCTGTCGACGAAGAACTTGTGGCGACGCTGCAACTCGCCCATCAACCACGCCATGGCCACCGGCTGCGCAGTCATGCGGCTGCCCATGTGGTTGTTGATGCCAGCGGTGTAGGGGACCATTCTGAACGCAGCGTTCAGGCGTTTTTCGAGTTCTTCGATGGGCAGTTCGGGATGCCAGGCGAACGGGCCGGTGGCCGGGTCCATCGGCATGTGCAGGATCACGACCTTGCCGGCGCGATGGGCTTCGCGGGCGAATTCGGTGGCGTGCGGGGTGTCGGGCATGATCGCTGTAGTCACCGGCCCGGGGAGGGCCAGCACGCGACGATCCCGGGGCAGGTTCTGCCCCAGGTCGTCGATGATCAGCGTCAGGTAGGCTTTTTGAGGTGTTGGTCTGGCAGGTTCTGCGTGAGCAGCACCCGCCAGGCAGCACAGCAGGACAAAGACGAAACGCAAAGACATCCTCAACGGCCGGACGTGATGCTCAGGCCTTTGAGCAGGCTCAGGGCCTGGGCCAGCTGGTAATCGTCATCCTGCGGCATCGCCTTGGCCTTGCCGCCGGAACCGGTCGGTTTGTCCGCGCCGCCGTTGCCGTTGCCCAGGTGACCTTGCAGGTCGGCTTCCTTGAAGTAGTCGCCGTCCGCTTCGTTGGTGATCTTGGCCTTGCGTACTTCGATGTCCGGAACAATGCCCTGGGCCTGGATCGAGCGGCCGTTCGGCGTGAAGTACAAAGCGGTGGTGATCTTCAGTGCGCGGTCGTTGTTCAGCGGCAGCACGGTCTGCACCGAGCCCTTGCCGAAACTGGTGGTGCCCATGACCACGGCGCGTTTCTGGTCCTGCAGGGCGCCGGCGACGATTTCCGAGGCCGAGGCACTGCCACCGTTGATCAGCACGACCATCGGCACCGCTTCGCTTTCGTCCTTGCCGGTGGCGGAGAAGCGCAGTTCGGAATTGGCGATCCGGCCCTTGGTGTAGACGATCAGGCCTTTGGTGATGAAGTGGTCGACCACTTCGACCGCTGCCTGCAACACGCCGCCCGGGTTGTTGCGCAGGTCAAGGATGATGCCGTTGAGCTTCTTGCCGTTGTCCTTGCGCAGCTTGGCCAGGGCTTTGGAGACCTCTTCGCCGGTCTTGACCTGGAACTGGGTGATGCGGATCAGGCCGTAGCCCGATTCCAGCAGTTGCGCCTTGACGCTCTTCACCTGGATCACGGCGCGAGCCAGGGTTACATCGAACGGCGTACCGCCGTCGCGGACCAGGGTCAGGGTGATCTTCTGGCCGATCTTGCCGCGCATCTTGTCCACGGCTTCGGTCATGGTCTGGCCGCGGGTCGGCGCGCCGTTGATCTTGACGATGAAGTCGCCGGCCTGGATGCCGGCCTTCGATGCTGGCGTATCGTCGATCGGCGACACGACCTTGATGAAGCCGTCCTCGGCGCCGACTTCGATGCCCAGGCCGCCGAATTCGCCGCTGGTGCTTTCCTGCAACTCGGCAAAGTCTTCAGGGCCGAGGTAGGCGGAGTGCGGATCGAGGTTGCTGAGCATGCCCTTGATCGCGTTTTCCAGCAGGGTCTTGTCGTCCACCGGCTCGACGTAGGCCGCCTTGATCCGGTCCATGACCTCGGCAAAGGTGCGCAGCTCTTCCAGCGGCAACGGCGCCTTGCTGGTGGCGGCAGTGCCTGCCGGAGCGACAGCCGGGGCCGGTTGAGCGGCAAACGCCAGAGGCGCGCCGATCACCAGGGCGATCGTCAGAGCCAGCGAGGTAAGACGGGACAAATGCAGCATGTCGAACGAACTCCTAATATCGGTAACTCACGCCTATCCTTGCGCGCGGCACCATTGCGCCGGATCACTCGGGTGACCCTGCTGACGAATTGCGAAATACAGCGCTGGTGTGTCCTGACCGCCACTATTACCCACAGTGGAAATGGACTCACCGGCTTTTACCACGTCACCCGCCGACTTGAGCAGCGTCTGGTTGTGACCGTAAAGACTCAGAAAACCGTTGCCGTGATCAAGGATCACCAGCAGCCCGGCACCGCGCAGCCAGTCGGCAAACACCACGCGCCCGCCGTGTACGGCATGCACCTGGCTGCCGGCGGAGGCGCTGATCATCACGCCGTCCCACTTGGTGCGGGCATCGTCGCCACGGGTTTCACCGAAGCGTGCCAGCAGTCGACCATCAACCGGCCATGGAAGTTTTCCCCGACTTGACGCAAACGGGCCACCGAAGGTCTCGCCGCTGCTGGAAACCAGCGCGCCAGGTGTGGGTCTGGCTTGTTTTCGCGGGGCGTCGCTGGTGTCCGAGTCCGCATCGGCGCGGGCCTGGGCCTCACGCAAGCGCTTTTTTTCGGCTTCCTGCTGGGCGATGAGCGCTTTCTGCCGCGCTTCTTCTGCCTCACGAGCCTGGCGGGCCAGGGTTTCTTCAATGGTTTTAAGGACTTTAGACAGGTCTGCCTGATCCTGCTCGCGGGCGGCCAGTTTCTGGTCCCGGGCTTTCACGTCGTCATTGAGTTTGGCAAGGGCCTGCTGGCGCTCCTTGCGGACCTTGTCGAGCGCTTCGCGCTGAGTGTCGAGATCGCTTTGCTGCGCCAGCAACTGCGCCTGCTGCACGCCGATGTCTTTTTCGACGTTGGCCAGTTGGCGCAGGGTTTCGTTGAAGCTTTTAAGCTGCTCCAGGCGAGCCTGGCTCAGGTAGTCGTAATAGGTGAGGGTGCGGGCGAATTTCTCGGGATTCTGCTGGTTGAGCAACAGCTTGAGGTATTCCTGGCGACCGTTCTGGTAGGCGGCGCGGGCCTGGATGGCGATCAGTCGCTGCTGTTCAGTGCGCGCGCTCTGGAGTTTTTTTTTCTCCGCATCGAGCCGCTGCAGCTCGGATTCGCTCTTCTTCAGCTCTTTCTGCAGGGCTTCGACCTGTTTCTCGAGCTTGCCCATCTCGGTTTCGGTGCCCTTGAGCTCCTTTTGCACGCCGGATTTTTCTTCCTGGAGCTTGCCCAGCAGTTTTTTCAGCTCGGCGATGTCCTGGCGCGTGGCGTCCAGTTGCTGTTGGGTTTGCGCGCGCTCATCCGCGAAGGCCGGTTGGAGCAGGCATGTCAGAGCGAGGGCGATCAGGACGCGAAGCATAGGGGCGGGTGGCACCAGGGTAAGGGACGGCCTAGTATGCCCGCCCGACGCGGCAAAAAAAACGCCTCAAAGCCAACTGCTTTGAGGCGTTCGTCATAAAAAGCCGTTTCAGGCTGATTACAGGGCGTTTTTGATATCAGACCAGAATCGAAGTGCCAGTCATTTCCGCCGGTTTTTCCAGACCCAGCAGTTTCAGCATGGTCGGCGCCACGTCCGCCAGCACGCCGCCTTCGCGGACTTTCAGGTCACGCTTGCCGACATAGATGAACGGCACCGGCTCGGTGGTGTGCGCGGTGTGGGCTTGCCCGGTGGATTCGTCGGCCATCTGCTCGACGTTGCCGTGGTCGGCGGTGATCAGCGCTTCGCCGCCGACTTTTTCCAGTGCTTCGACGATGCGACCCACGCAGGTGTCCAGGCACTCCACGGCTTTCACCGCGGCTTCGAACACGCCGCTATGGCCGACCATGTCGCCGTTGGCGTAGTTGACCACGATCACGTCGTAGCGCTGGTTCTCGATGGCCTCGACGATGCGGTCGGTGACTTCCGGCGCGCTCATTTCCGGCTGCAAGTCATAGGTGGCGACTTTCGGCGACGGGATCAGGATGCGCTCTTCGCCCGGGAACGGCTCTTCACGACCGCCGGAGAAGAAGAAGGTCACGTGGGCGTATTTCTCGGTTTCGGCGATGCGCAGCTGGGTCTTGCCGTTTTTCGCCAGATAGTCGCCGAGCACGTTTTCCAGGCTGCCCGGGGCAAAGGCGGCGGGGGCCGGGATGCTGGCGGCATATTGGGTCAGGCCCACGTACTGCACTTGCGGCTGGCGCGCGCGCTCGAATTCCTTGAAACCGTCTTCGACAAACACGCGGCTCAGCTCGCGGGCGCGGTCGGCGCGGAAGTTCATGAACACCACGGCGTCGCCGTCTTCGACCTTCACCGGCTCACCGATGCTGGTGGCTTTGACGAATTCGTCGCTCTCGCCACGGGCGTAAGCGGCTTCCAGACCTTCCTGGGCGGTGGCAGCGTTGAATTCGCCATTGCCATCAACGATCAGGTTGTAGGCCTGGGACACGCGATCCCAACGGTTGTCGCGATCCATGGCGTAGTAGCGGCCGATCAGGCTGGCGATGCGGCCCTTGCCGAGCGCCTGGAAGGTCGCGTCGAGCAGTTCGATCGACGAAGCGGCGCTTTTCGGCGGGGTGTCACGGCCATCGAGGAAGGCGTGCAGGTAGATTTTTTCGGCGCCGCGCTTGAAGGCCAGTTCGGCCATCGCGATCAGGTGATCCTGATGGCTGTGAACGCCGCCATCCGAGAGCAGGCCCATGAAATGCACGGCCTTGCCGGCGGCCACGGCCTTGTCCACGGCGGCGCAGATGGTCGGGTTCTCGAAGAACTCGCCGTCGCGGATCGCTTTGGTCACGCGCGTGAAGTCCTGATACACCACGCGGCCGGCGCCGAGGTTCATGTGGCCGACTTCAGAGTTGCCCATCTGGCCGTCCGGCAGACCGACGTCCATGCCGCTGCCCGAGATCAAGCCGTTCGGCACGGTGGCCCACAGGCGATCCAGCACAGGCTTTTTGGCCGCATAGACGGCGTTGGATTCGGGGCTGTCGCTGTGACCGAAGCCGTCGAGAATCATCAGGACCAAAGGTTTAGGCGTGGTAGTCATGGAATCCACTCGTGGCTAATAAGAAGAGGGCGATGGAAAAGGGAGTTGGAGTTTAAAGCGAAGTTCCGGCGGCGTCACCGCCGGACGGGGTTTGGCCGACCATAGTGGCTGTGTATACTGGCCGACATTTTAACGCCCTGGAACCTCCTTCGATGGTTGCTCACCTGATTGAATTTGCCACTAACCACTACATTCTTGTCGGTATCTTCGTCGTACTGCTGGCTTTGCTGCTGGCGCATACGGTGCAGGGCGGCGGTAAAAGCCTGAGCACGGGCGAGCTGACCGCTCTGGTCAACAAGGAAGCCGGCGTGGTGGTGGACATCCGTCCGAGCAAGGACTACGCCGCCGGTCACATCGTTGGCGCGGTGAACATTCCCCAGGACAAACTGGCCGCCCGCATCGGCGAGCTGGAAAAACACAAGGCCAAGACCATCATTCTGGTCGACGCCCTCGGCCAGACCGCCGGCACCCACGCCCGCGAACTGATGAAGGCCGGCTTCACCGCCGCCAAGCTGTCCGGCGGGATTTCCAGCTGGAAAGGCGACAACCTGCCGTTGGTGAAGTGACATGAGCGACGTCATCGTCTACTCCAGCGATTACTGCCCTTACTGCTCGCGCGCCAAGTACCTGCTCGCGAACAAAGGCGTGGCCTTCGAAGAGATCAAGGTCGATGGCAAGCCGCAGGTGCGCGCCGCCATGGCCCAGAAGGCCGGACGCACGTCCGTGCCGCAGATCTGGATCGGCGACACCCACGTCGGCGGATGTGATGATTTGTATGCCCTGGAGCGCGCCGGCAAGCTCGACGCGCTGCTCAAGGCCTGACCTGCTGCAAACGTAAAGAACCCTAAAAGACCCAAGATCAGAAAGGATCTGAGATGACTGACCAACAGAACACTGCAGCCAGCGAAGAAGAAACCGCACCGCAATTCTCCTTGCAGCGCATCTACGTACGAGACCTGTCCTTCGAAGCCCCGAAAAGCCCGGCGATCTTTCGCCAGCAGTGGGATCCGGCGGTCGCTCTGGATCTGAACACCCGCCAGAAAGCCCTGGAAGGTGATTTCTACGAAGTCGTGCTGACCCTGTCCGTCACCGTGAAAAACGGTGAAGAAGTGGCCTTCATCGCTGAAGTGCAACAGGCCGGTATCTTCCTGATCAAGAACCTGGACGCGGCTTCCATGAGCCACACCCTGGGTGCGTTCTGCCCGAACATCCTGTTCCCGTACGCTCGCGAAACCCTGGACAGCCTGGTGACCCGCGGTTCGTTCCCGGCCCTGATGCTGGCCCCGGTGAACTTCGACGCCCTGTACGCGCAAGAGCTGCAGCGCATGCAGGAATCCGGCGAGACCCCGACCGTTCAGTAAGCGGTCGATGCAACAACGAAAAAAAGCGCCGTTACAGGCGCTTTTTTCTTGGGCGATCGAGTGGCATTACTTGAAGTCGTTCTGCCGCCACGCTTCGTACACGGCCACTGCCACGGTGTTGGACAGGTTCAGGCTGCGGCAGCCTTCACGCATCGGCAGGCGCAGGCGCTGTTCGCCGGGCAGGGCGTCGAGCACTTCCGGCGGCAGGCCACGGCTTTCCGGGCCGAAGATGAACGCATCGCCCGGGACGAACGCGGCATCGTGAAACGGCCGCGAACCCTTGGTGGTGAAGGCGAACAGCCGTGGATGACCGAGGCTTTCCAGGCAGCTGGCGAGGTCGGCATGGCGCTGCAAAGTGGCATACTCGTGGTAGTCGAGACCGGCGCGGCGCAGGCGCTTGTCGTCCATCTCGAAGCCCAGCGGTTCGATCAAATGCAGGTGGCAGCCGCTGTTGGCGCACAGCCTGATAACGTTGCCGGTGTTCGGCGGAATTTCCGGTTGAAAAAGGATGACGTGAAACATGCACGGCTCCGAAGGTAAAGATGACGCGCATTCTACGCCGCAAGCGGATCCGCGTTCGAAACTATTCCCGCGGGTGATGGCATCGCTGGCGATCGTCGGTGTGATGGTCGGGATGATGATCGGCCGTTTGACCACTCCAGATCCAACCGTCTTGCAGCAGGTCGAGGTGATCGATGGCGGTCTGGCGGTCTGGTTCAACAACGAGCCGAAGCTGCACGGCGAGATCGTCGATGGCAGCCTCGCGTTGCTGTTCGAGGCCGAAGGCAAGGCGCAGAAAGGTCAGCTCAAGTTCAACGGCAAGGACGTGAACTGGCGGACGCGGTTGAGTGACGGGGGATTGTTGCTGACGCTGGTGGCGGCGCGGCCGCTGCACGGCGACTGGGCCGGCCAGGCGGTCGATGACCGCTGGCGGCTGGAGATCCATCTCCGGGAGCAATAAAAGAGGGAATCCCCGGCCTGCCTGTACCAAGGTTCCCGAAACGGGCGGGCTCATCGCATCGCGTTCTGAGCCGGTGTAAAGAAGGAACCCCTGACCTGCCTGTATCAAGGGCCCCAAAAGGGTGGACTCATCGAGTCCTGTGTAAAGAGGGGAATCCCCGGCCTGCCTGTACCAAGGCCCCCGAAAGGGTGGGTGAATCGAATCACCTGTAGGAGTTATTGCAGGGGGCGTGCCAGGTTTTCGCGTTTTGAAACAAAAAAGCCCGGCACAGCGACGAAGGCCCCGTAATACGGGGCCTTCGTCTTTTCACAGGATGGGATTTTCAACGGTTTACAGTGCAAGCCTGAGCCAGTGGCTGTGCCCGATTAAGGGTCACGGTGCCTTGCGGCGGTGCAGGCTGGCGCTGAATCTCAGCCTTCATCGCCCTCATCGTCATCCCCGCCATCGACCTTCATGCCGAGCTCCTTGATCTTGCGGGTCAAGGTGTTGCGGCCCCAGCCCAGCAGCACCGCAGCGTCACGACGACGCCCGGCAGTGTGCTTCAGTGCTGTCTCGATCATGATCCGCTCGAACGCCGGTACCGCGCTGTCGAGCAGGCTCGACTGACCGCGCGCCAGGGCCTGATCGGCCCACTGACGCAGCGCCTGTTCCCAGTTGGTGACTGGCGCCGAGTCCTGCGGCAGGCTCAGCAATTCCGGCGGCAGGTCGCTGATGTGCACCTCGCGCCCGGACGCCATCACGGTGATCCAGCGGCAGGTGTTTTCCAGCTGACGCACGTTGCCTGGCCACGGCAGGTTTTTCAGGTATTCCTCGGTCTCGCTTTTCAGCAGCTTCGGCTCCACCGCCAGTTCTTGCGCAGCGCGGCTGAGGAAGTGCTTGGCCAGGGTCGGGATGTCTTCGCGACGGTCCGACAGGCGCGGAATATGGATGCGGATCACGTTGAGGCGGTGGAACAAGTCCTCACGGAATTTCCCGGCGTGAACCAGGGTTTCCAGATTCTGGTGCGTTGCGGCGATGATCCGCACATCGACCTTGACCGGCACATGCCCGCCAACACGATAGAACTCGCCATCGGCCAGTACCCGCAGCAGTCGGGTCTGGGTGTCCGCCGGCATGTCCCCGATCTCATCGAGGAACAGCGTGCCGCCGTCGGCCTGTTCGAAACGGCCGCGACGCAGGTTGGCCGCGCCGGTGAAGGCGCCTTTCTCGTGGCCGAACAGCTCGGATTCCATCAAGTCTTTCGGAATCGCCGCCATGTTCAGCGCGATGAACGGCGAGGCCGCGCGCGGGCTGTGGCGGTGCAGGGCGTGGGCCACCAGTTCTTTACCGGTGCCGGATTCGCCGTTGATCAGCACGGTGATGTTGGAGTGGCTCAAGCGCCCGATGGCGCGAAACACTTCCTGCATCGCCGGCGCTTCGCCGATGATTTCCGGGGTGCGAGTCAGGGTCGGGGCGACTTCCAGGCCCTGTTGTTCCTGAGCATGCTGATTGGCGCGTTTGACCAGCGACACCGCTTCGTCGACATCGAACGGCTTGGGCAGGTACTCGAACGCGCCGCCCTGATAGGAGGCGACAGCGCTATCCAGATCGGAGTGAGCGGTCATGATGATCACCGGCAGCCGCGGGTGCTGCTCGCGGATCCGCGCCAGCAGGTCCAGGCCGCTGGCGCCGGGCATGCGGATGTCGGAGATGATCACGTCCGGCTGCTGGCGCGCGAGGCGGCTCATCACGCCATCGGCACTGTCGAAGCTCTGGGTGGTCATGCCTTCCTGTTGCAGGGCTTTTTCCAGAACCCAACGGATAGAACGGTCGTCATCGACGATCCACACGGTTTCACTACGGCTCATGTCGATGTGGCTCCTTGTTCCAGTGGCAGAAAGATCGAGAACGTGGTGTGGCCTGGATGGCTGTCACACTCGATCAGGCCCTGGTGCTGGCTGATGATGTTCTGGGTGATGGCCAGGCCCAGCCCGGTACCGTCCGGACGGCCGCTGACCATGGGAAAGAAGATGGTTTCCTGGAGTTCCGCCGGAATGCCGGGGCCGTTGTCGATGATCTCGATCTTGGTCACCAGACGATGGCGGACGTGGCCGATGGTGAACTGTCGCATGGCGCGGGTGCGCAAGCTGATGCGGCCCAGGCGCAGCTCGTTCTGGCTGCTGATGGCCTGCATCGCGTTGCGCACAATGTTCAGCACCGCCTGAATCATTTGTTCGCGGTCGATCAGGACGTCGGGGATGCTCGGGTCGTAATCGCGCACCAGCGTGATGCAGCCCTGGCTTTCGGCTTCGACCAATTGGCAGACGCGCTCCAGCACTTCGTGGACATTGCACAGGGCCAGCGACGGCAGTTTGTTCGAGCCGAGCATGCGGTCGACCAGATTGCGCAGGCGGTCGGCCTCTTCGATGATCACGTTGGTGTAGTCGCGCAGGCTGTCTTCCGGCAGTTCCCGGGCCAGCAACTGCGCGGCACCGCGGATGCCGCCCAGCGGATTCTTGATCTCGTGGGCCAGGCCGCGCACCAGCATCTTGCTGGTTTCCTGCTTCGACAACTGGGCCTCTTCCTTGGTGATCCGCAACAGGCGGTCACGAGGATGGACTTCCAGCAAAAGCAGGGTCGCGCCGTTGCTGAGGATCGGCGTCACCGCGTAATCCACGGTCAGGGTCTGGCCGGTGAGGGCAGTGAGCATCGCTTCGCGCTTGGTGAACGGGTGCGCCTGCTCCACCGCCTGGCGCAACGAATTGAGCGCCTCGGTTGACTCGGTGAACAGCTCGCTGATGAACTGCCCATGGCTGCGCTGGCCGCTGATGGCCAGCAGCATCTCCGCCGCCGGGTTCATGTACTCGAGGCGCAATTCGCTGTCGAGCAGGATGGTGGCGGTGGTCAGGTTGTCGAGTAGCAAGCGATGCAGTGCGTCACTGATGGTCATGAGGACCTCTTTTGGAGCATGGCGCGCGCAGGGATACAGCGCTGATGCGAGGAAAATGCAAAAACCAAACCAAGGCTCCGAAAAGAAGCGTTCAACCCCTGAAACGGGCGTTTGACGCTCGTTTGCGTGGCAGTCAAACCGCTCTGGCGGGTACTTTCGAACCAAAATGGGTTGGAATGTGAGTACGGTGCAGCGTATTGCACCAATATAGTGCGCAAAGCTGAACGACGTCAGAAGAAACGCAGGAAAGGATTTTTCGGTTCGGCGGGTTTGTCTTTCAGTGGGCATTCCGGGCGCACGCCGTAGTCGGCGCTGACGCAGGGTTTGACCTGACGTTTCTGTGCCAGGGAAATGCGCTGCATGTGGAACGGCTGGTTGGCGGTTTTCTCCACGGTTCGGCCCTGAGCGTCGAGGATCTCGACCGACAGGTTGTGGCTGCCACGATCGATGTTGCTCAGCGGGAACACCGGGCTCAGACCGGGTTCGCCGACGGCCTGACCATCCAGCAGCAGGCGATACAGGTGACCTCTTTGCAGGCCCGGTTCGCTGGTGACGCTGACGATCAGCTCACCGGCGCTGCTGCGAATGGTTGCGTCCGGCTCGGGGATCAGCACGCGCAGCATGTCGTAGTGGAACAGTGGCGGCTCTGCTGATTTCTTCGACGGTGTGACCGGTGCAGCGGCGCTCGGATTCGAGGCCATGCGATTGCTGGTGGCCAGCGGCACACGCTTGGCGTTGCCGTGCGGTTGGTCCGTATAGACACGATTGCCCTGGGCGTCGATGTAAGTGAACACCTCGGCCGATGCGCCAAACGCGATCAGAAACAGGCACAGGGCAATCAATCCCCGCGTCAT
The DNA here is from genome assembly GCF_002112305.1 of Pseudomonas sp. R45(2017). Classification (NCBI taxonomy): domain Bacteria; kingdom Pseudomonadati; phylum Pseudomonadota; class Gammaproteobacteria; order Pseudomonadales; family Pseudomonadaceae; genus Pseudomonas; species Pseudomonas sp. R45(2017). The sequence continues at coordinate 198,471 of NZ_NEHH01000004.1, forward strand.
GGCTTGTGCACCCGCTGCACGGTGAACACCACCGCAGGACTCTGCTGAACGATCGCCTCGCCGTTGATCACCTGCACCGCCAGCCGATGCTCGCCCCGGTCAACGTTTACCAGTTGCAGGATCGGCACGTTGCTCGGCTGGCCATAAGGCGCGTCGTCCAGCAGCAGACGCAATTGATGCGGCGGTTGCAGGCGCGGCTTGATCAGCACGCTGACCGTGAACGTGCCGTTGTTGGCGCGCAGGGCCTCCTCGGTGGGCAGGCCGGTCAGCTCCAGCACTTCATAGGCATTGCGCGCAGGCTCGCGACTGGGCGTGTCTGAAGAGGGCGCACTCGGTGCCTGCGGCTGGACGCTGTTGAGCGGCGGCAACTCCACCGGCTGCGCCTGCACGCCGTCCGGCGCGTGATCGCTGTACACCGTGTTGCCGCTGGCGTCGGTGTACTTGTAGATCTGCGCGGCGGCGGGCAGGGCGATCAACAGCAGAATATAGAGAAGGGTGCGACCCATGAAATCGACCGGAAACGAAAACGATGGGATGCAGCATAGGACAGTGGAACGGCGAAGGCTCGGATGGAAAACATCCGGCCATAAAAAAGGCCTCCCGAAGGAGGCCTCTTTTTGTCACGCCGCGTAGCGCGGCGCTACCGGATCAGCAGCTGTAGTACAGCTCATATTCCAGTGGGTGTACGAAGGTGCGGACCTTGATTTCTTCTTCGGATTTCAGCGCGATGTAAGCGTCGATGAAGTCGTCGGAGAACACGCCGCCCTTGGTCAGGAACGCGCGGCCCTTGTCCAGCTCTTCCAGGGCTTCTTTCAGGCTGCCGCAAACTTGCGGGATCTCTTTCGCCTCTTCAGGCGGCAGGTCGTACAGGTTCTTGTCGGCAGCATCGCCTGGGTGGATCTTGTTCTGGATACCGTCCAGACCGGCCATCAGCAGTGCTGCGAAAGCCAGGTACGGGTTGGCAGCCGGATCCGGGAAGCGGGCTTCGATACGACGGCCTTTAGGGCTGTTGACGTAAGGAATACGGATCGAGGCGGAACGGTTGCGAGCCGAGTAGGCCAGCATCACTGGAGCTTCGAAGCCTGGCACCAGACGCTTGTAGGAGTTGGTGGCCGGGTTGGTGAAGCCGTTCAGGGCCTTACCGTGCTTGATGATGCCGCCGATGAAGTACAGGGCGGTGTCGGACAGGCCGGCATAACCTTCACCCGCGAAGGTGTTCTTGCCATCTTTGGAGATGGACATGTGAACGTGCATGCCCGAACCGTTGTCGCCGTACAGCGGCTTCGGCATGAAGGTCGCGGTGCGGCCGTAGGCGTCGGCAACGTTGTGTACAACGTATTTCAGGGTCTGGGTTTCGTCGGCTTTCTTCACCAGGGTGTTGAACTTGACGCCGATTTCGTTCTGGCCGGCAGTTGCCACTTCGTGGTGGTGAACTTCAACGGTCAGGCCCATTTCTTCCAGTGCGTTGCACATGGAGGTACGGATTTCGTGGTCGTGGTCGAACGGCGGAACCGGGAAGTAGCCACCTTTCACGCCTGGACGGTGGCCTTTGTTGCCGCCTTCCACGTCCTGGTCGGACATCCACGAGCCTTGCTCGGAGTAGATCTTGAACATCGAGCCGGAGATGTCGGACTTGAACTTCACTTCGTCGAAGATGAAGAACTCAGGCTCTGGACCGGCGAATACGGTGTCACCGATACCGGTGGTCTTCAGGTATTCCTCGGCGCGGCGGGCGATGGCGCGCGGGTCGCGATCGTAACCTTGCATGGTCGAAGGTTCGATGATGTCGCAGACCAGGATCAGGGTTGGCTCTTCGGTGAACGGGTCCAGAACGGCGGTTTCGTCGTCCGGCAGCAGGATCATGTCGGAGGCTTCGATGCCTTTCCAGCCAGCGATGGAGGAACCGTCGAACATCTTGCCAACTTCGAAGAAGTCGTCTTCCAGCGCATCGCGAGCCGGCATGGTCACGTGGTGCTGAGTGCCTTTGGTGTCCGTGAAGCGCAGATCAATCCACTTGACGTCATGATCTTTGATGAGTTGAACCGACTTCGACATAGTGTCCTCCGGGTGAATTAGGGCGGGTAGTGGATGCCCTTAATAGTGGTGATGCCGGCGCGAATACTCTGCCAAGGCAACCTGCCTCACAAGGGAGCAAATTGCATGCCAGTGCCCCAGCATGGGTTTTTTGCCCCAAATTCACGCTTCTAAAGGTCGAAAGCGCCTTAAAGGCGAAAATCTCGCCCTTTAATGTAGCGCTCAAATCGAAAAATGACCCGTTTTGGTGCGCGCAAAACCTTCTGCACATTAACTGGTTAAACCTTGAGCAATTTCCGCTATAATCCGCGCCCCCCTTTTTCGGCTGGCCCTGCGCGCGCTGTTTTCATGAAACTAATCGTAAAAGTCTTCCCCGAGATCACCATCAAAAGCCGACCTGTCCGGACGAAATTCATCCGCCAGCTGGCCAAGAACATCCGCACCGTGCTCCGCGACCTGGACCCGGCCGTGGTGGTGAACGGTGTGTGGGACAATCTCGAGCTGGAAACCCGCGTCACCGACCCCAAGGCCCTGAAAGAGATGGGCGAACGCCTGACCTGCATGCCGGGCATCGCGCACTTTCTGCAGATCGACGAGTACCCGCTGGGTGACTTCGACGACATCACCGAGAAGTGCAAGCAGCACTACGGCGATGCGCTGGCCGGGAAAATTTTTTCGGTGCGCTGCAAGCGTGCGGGCAAGCATGCGTTCAGCTCGATGGACGTCGAAAAATACGTCGGCAGCAAGCTGCGCCGTGAGTGCGGCGCTGCCGGAATCGACCTGAAACAGCCGGAAATCGAAGTCCGCATCGAAGTTCGCGACAAACGGTTGTTCGTGATCCACAGCCAGCACAATGGCATCGGCGGCTACCCGCTCGGTGCGCTGGAGCAGACGCTGGTGTTGATGTCCGGCGGCTTTGACTCGACGGTAGCCGCGTACCAGATCCTTCGTCGCGGCCTGATGACGCACTTCTGCTTCTTCAATCTGGGCGGTCGTGCCCACGAATTGGGCGTAATGGAAGTCGCGCATTTCATCTGGAAGAAGTACGGCAGCTCGCAACGCGTGCTATTTGTCAGTGTTCCGTTCGAAGAAGTCTTGGGCGAAATTCTCGGCAAGGTCGACGACAGTCATATGGGCGTCGTATTGAAGCGTATGATGTTGCGCGCGGCGTCGAACATTGCCGAACGCCTGCACATCGATGCGCTGGTCACCGGTGAAGCGATTTCCCAGGTGTCGAGCCAGACGCTGCCGAACCTGTCGGTCATCGATTGCGTCACCGACAAGCTGGTGCTGCGACCGCTGATCGTCGCCCACAAGCAGGACATCATCGACACGGCCGACCAGATCGGTACCGGTGATTTCGCCCGGCACATGCCGGAATACTGCGGCGTCATCTCGGTCAACCCGAAGACCGCCGCCAAGCGTGGCCGGGTCGAGCACGAAGAGCAGGAATTCGACATGGCGGTGCTCGAGCGTGCGCTCGCAAACGCCAGACTGGTGCCGATCGATCGGGTGATCGACGAATTGGGCCAGGATTTGCAGATCGAAGAAGTCAGCGAAGCGCTGGCCGGTCAGATCGTCATCGACATCCGTCACCCGGATGCCGCCGAGGATGACCCGCTGGAACTCGCCGGCATAGAGGTACAGACGATGCCGTTCTACGCAGTGAACGCTCGTTTCAAGGAACTGGACCCTACTCGCCAGTACCTGCTGTATTGCGACAAAGGCGTGATGAGTCGCCTGCATGCCCACCATTTGCTCAGTGAGGGGCATGCCAATGTGCGCGTTTATCGACCGAGCTAAGTGCCCGGGGCTGTTTGCCTGTGGCCTGCGTCACCGGCCCCCCGACACCGCCGTCAAGCTGTAACGGCCATGCCGGACACTACTGTCAATCGCTGCCAAGACTTGTCAGCAAACCGAATCCTCTGATCGAGATACACAAGTGATCGAAAATCTACGCAACATCGCCATCATTGCCCACGTTGACCATGGTAAGACCACCCTGGTAGACAAACTCCTGCGTCAATCCGGCACCCTGGAGCGCAACGAGCTCAACGACGAGCGCGTGATGGACTCCAACGACCAGGAAAAAGAGCGCGGCATTACCATTCTGGCGAAAAACACCGCCATCAACTGGAACGGCTACCACATCAACATCGTGGACACCCCGGGCCACGCCGACTTCGGTGGCGAAGTCGAGCGCGTAATGTCCATGGTTGACTCCGTGCTGCTGCTGGTCGACGCCCAAGACGGCCCTATGCCGCAAACCCGTTTCGTGACCAAGAAGGCTTTCGAAGCCGGCCTGCGTCCAATCGTGGTCATCAACAAGGTTGACCGTCCGGGCGCGCGTCCTGACTGGGTTCTGGATCAGATCTTCGATCTGTTCGACAACCTGGGCGCTACCGAAGAACAACTGGACTTCCAGGTTGTTTACGCTTCGGCCCTGAACGGCATCGCCGGTCTGGACCACACCGCCATGGGCGAAGACATGACCGCGCTGTACCAGGCGGTAGTCGACCACGTTCCGCCTCCGGCTGTTGACCGTGACGGTCCGTTCCAGATGCAGATCTCCGCTCTGGACTACAACAGCTTCCTGGGTGTTATCGGTGTTGGCCGTATCGCTCGTGGTCGCGTCAAGCCGAACACTCCGGTTGTTGCTATCAGCGCCGACGGCAAGCGCCGCAACGGTCGTATCCTGAAGCTGATGGGTCACCACGGTCTGCACCGCGTTGACGTTGAAGAAGCTGCAGCTGGCGACATCGTCTGCATCAGCGGTTTCGACGAGCTGTTCATCTCCGACACCCTGTGCGACATCAACAACGTCGAGGCGATGAAGCCTCTGACCGTTGACGAGCCAACCGTTTCCATGACCTTCCAGGTAAACGACTCGCCATTCTGCGGTAAAGAAGGCAAGTTCGTGACCTCCCGTAACATCAAGGATCGTCTGGACAAAGAGCTGCTGTACAACGTTGCACTGCGCGTTGAAGAAGGCGACTCGGCTGACAAGTTCAAGGTATCCGGCCGTGGTGAGCTGCACCTCTCGGTACTGATCGAAACCATGCGTCGCGAAGGCTTCGAGCTGGCCCTGGGCCGTCCTGAAGTGATCATCCGTGAAGTTGACGGCGTGAAGCAGGAACCGTTCGAAAACGTAACCATCGACATCCCTGAAGAATCCCAGGGCAAGGTCATGGAAGAAATGGGTCTGCGTAAAGGCGACCTGAGCAACATGGTGCCGGATGGCAAAGGCCGTGTTCGTCTGGAATACAACATCCCTGCTCGCGGTCTGATCGGTTTCCGTAACCAGTTCCTGACCCTGACCAACGGTGCTGGCATCCTGACCTCGATCTTCGACCGTTACGCTCCAGTGAAGTCGGGCCACATGTCCGGCCGTCAGAACGGCGTTCTGGTTTCGGTTGAAACCGGCAAGGCACTGACCTACTCCCTGGAAACCCTGCAGGCTCGTGGCAAGCTGTTCGTAGAACACGGCCAGGAGATCTACAACGGTCAGATCGTTGGTCAGAACTCCCGCGACAACGACCTGGGTGTGAACCCGACCAAAGGCAAGAAGCTCGACAACATGCGTGCTTCGGGTAAAGACGAAACCATCGCTCTGGTCCCACCTGTTCGCTTCACCCTGGAACAGGCTCTGGAATACATCCAGGAAGACGAGCTGTGCGAAGTTACGCCTAAGTCCATCCGTCTTCGCAAGAAGATCCTGGACGAAAGCGAGCGTACCCGCGCTGCCAAGAAAGCCAAGGCGTAATTTAGCCCAGGCTTGAAAAAACGCCCCCGGTCGAGAGACCGGGGGCGTTTTTGTTTGTCCTGGGAAAAGTGCTGAACCTCAAAAGCCCCCTCACCCTAACCCTCTCCCGGAGGGAGAGGGGACCGATTGGGGGATGCTCAAGAAGTACGCCGACCTGATCGGGATTTACCGAATCCATAATCGACTGGTTGTTTCAGGTCGATGTATGACGCAAGACGACCTCGGTCGGCTCCCTCTCCCTCCGGGAGAGGGCTGGGGTGAGGGGGCGAGGTTCGAGGGTTGGAGTGAGGGTCGGCTTTTAGAAGCGTTCGATCGACCGCGAATTCTGCACCCGCTCCACTTCCTTCGGCTTGTACGCGCAGTACCCCGGGCGCGGGCCGATCTTCGGGTGGTTGCGGCAGGTGTCAGGGCGCTTGTCATAAATGGTGCACAGGCGGCTCTTACGATCCAGGTAGTAGCAATCGTTGTTGCTCATGCGCTGCAGGGTGAAGATCCCCGACTTCTGGTTGAAGCGCTCGACCAGACCTTCCTTTTGCAGACGCTTGGCGATGTTCTTCGGCGGGTCGCCCAGTTCGAACTCGTCGACCACACCGATGCGCACCAGATCCTTGATCTTGACCTCGACCGGCAGCGTGCAGCAGCTGGAAACGCACGAGCCGCACATCGGGGCCGAATATTTGGCCCAGGTATCGAGACGGTCGATCTCGGCTGCGGCGATCAGGTTGGGCTTCATCATCGGTGGTTACCAGGCGTGTGCATCAGGGCGCGCGATCATACCGGGACTGGTGGATTTTTGAACAACCTTTCGCCAGATTTTTTCTTCATGCACCCGCATCGTCCGACAATTCGGCACGGCCCCTGCATTCATTGAGGCATTCGCCAGAGTATTGCCGGTCGATCTCACACTCTCGGTAAAAACTGCCGAACCAGAGCCCTTACCGTCGGTCAGACCGTCTAGGCTCTGACAACTCCCCGCTCGCTCGAGGTCCTATCGATGACTCAAGAACCACTAGTTCGCGAAGCAGAGGTGGCCGCATTCCGCGACGCCGTCCTGACCAAACTCACCTACGCGGTGGGCAAAGACCCGGATCACGCCTTCGACCATGACTGGTTCGAAGCCATCGCCCTGGCGGCGCGCGATCACATGGTCGAGCACTGGATGGACCATACCCGGCAGATCTACCGCAAAGGCCAGAAGCGGGTGTATTACCTCTCGCTGGAATTCCTCATCGGCCGTTTGCTCTACGACAGCCTGAGCAACCTCGGTTTGCTGGACGTCGCCCGTGAAGCCTTGACCGAGCTGGGCGTCGATCTGGAGCGCATCCGCATCCTGGAGCCGGATGCGGCGCTGGGCAACGGTGGCCTCGGACGATTGGCGGCGTGCTTCATGGAAAGCATGTCGACCCTCGGTATCGCTGGCCACGGCTACGGCATTCGTTATGAGCACGGGTTGTTCCGTCAGGCGATTGTCGACGGTTGGCAACAGGAACAGACCGAGCACTGGCTGGATTTCGGCAACCCCTGGGAGTTCGAGCGGCCAGAGGTGGTCTATCCGATCGGCTTTGGCGGCAGCGTCGAGACCGTCACCGACGCCAGCGGCAAGTCCCGGCAAGTCTGGCACCCGGCGGAAACCGTCCGGGCGATTGCCTACGACACCCCGGTGGTCGGCTGGCGCGGGGCGAGCGTCAACACCTTGCGCCTGTGGCGGGCGCGGGCGATGGAGGACCTGCATCTGGAGCGCTTCAACGCCGGTGACCACCTGGGCGCCGTCGCCGAAGTGGCCCGGGCCGAGAGTATCTCCCGCGTGCTCTACCCGGCGGACAGCACTGAAGCCGGGCAGGAACTGCGCCTGCGTCAGGAATACTTCTTCGTCGCTGCGTCGCTTCAGGACTTGCTGCGCCGTCATCGCAACATGCACACCTCGGTGCTGACCCTCGGCGATCACGCGGCGATCCAGCTCAACGACACCCACCCCTCGATTGCCGTCGCCGAACTGATGCGCCAACTGGTCGACGTCTACGACGTGGCCTGGGACGCGGCGTGGCAAGTCACCGTCGACACGCTGTCGTACACCAACCACACACTGCTGCCCGAAGCGCTGGAAACCTGGCCGGTGGGGCTGATGGAGCGCATGCTGCCGCGGCACATGCAGATCATTTACCTGATCAACGCCCAGCACATCGATTCGCTGCGGGCCAAGGGCATCCACGATTTCGACGTGCTGCGCGCGGTGTCGCTGATCGAGGAAGACAACGGCCGCCGGGTGCGCATGGGCAATCTCGCGTTTCTCGGTTCCCACAGCGTCAACGGCGTGTCCGGGCTGCACACGCAGCTGATGCGCAAAACCGTGTTCGCCGAACTGCACAAGCTGTATCCGGAGCGGATCAACAACAAAACCAACGGCATCACCTTCCGCCGCTGGCTGTACCAAGCCAACCCGGAATTGACGTCGATGCTGGTCGATTCCCTCGGCGCGGATGTTCTGGATAACCCCGAACAGCGACTGCTCGATCTTGAACCGTTCGCCGAGAAACCCGCCTTCCGTAAAGCCTTCGCCGAGCAACGGTTGCACAGCAAAAAAGCCCTCGCCTATCTGATCCATGAACGGCTGGGGATCGCGGTCAACCCGGCGGCGATGTTCGACGTGCAGGTCAAACGGATCCACGAATACAAACGCCAACTGCTCAACCTGATGCACACCGTCGCGCTGTATCAGGCGATCCGCGCCGAGCCGGAAATCGACTGGGTGCCGAGGGTGAAAATCTTCGCCGGCAAAGCCGCGGCGAGTTATCACCAGGCCAAGCTGATCATCAAGCTGACCAACGACATCGCCCGGGTGGTGAACAACGATCCGACCGTGCGCGGTCTGCTCAAAGTGGTGTTCCTGCCCAACTACAACGTCAGCCTGGCGGAGAGCATCATTCCAGCAGCGGACCTGTCGGAGCAGATCTCCACCGCCGGTTTCGAGGCCTCGGGCACCAGCAACATGAAGTTCGGCCTGAACGGTGCGCTGACCATCGGCACCCTCGACGGTGCCAACGTGGAAATGTGCGAAAACATCGGCGCCGAGCACATGTTCATCTTCGGTCTCAGCGCCCAGCAGGTCGAGGCGCGCAAGCAGAACCACGAGTTCAGCGCGGTGCCGGACATTGCCGCGTCCCATCGCCTCAACGATGTGTTGCAGGCGATCCGCAGCGGGGTGTTCTCGCCGGACGACACGTCGCGCTACACCGGGCTGATCGATTCGCTGGTGGATTACGACCGGTTCTTCGTTTGCGCCGATTTCGACTCCTACTGGGAGGCGCAGATGCGTGTCGATGCGCATTGGCACGACGCCAACAACTGGTGGCGTTCGGCGGTGCTGAACACCTCGCGTATGGGCTGGTTCTCCTCCGACCGGACAATCCGCGAGTACGCCACGGATATCTGGAAGGCACTCGAGTAACTTTTAGCGACAAATGTGCGCCCGGCCCCACGATTGTTGGGCCGGGCCGATATACTGAGCCTTGGTTCCGCCCCGCCACGGGGCTGCTCAGGGATATCGACCATGCAATGGATGTTCATGTTGATCGGGCTGCTGCTCGGCTGGCTGCTCGACGAGTCGTTCAGCGATGCGCTGTTGGGCGCCTTGCTCGGGCTTGCCATCGGCCAGGCGATGCGGATTGCCCGGCTCGGTTCGCAGGCTGCCGAGCAACAGCGTCAGCTGGATCACGCGAAGATTGCGTTGCAGGGCGTCGAACAGCGTCTGTTTCTGCTGGAGGGCGCTCCGGCGCATTCGCCAGCGCCGCCGAGTGTCGCGCCGGCCAGCGAAACGATCGTTGAACCCGTCACGGTATTTGAACAACCCGCTGCCGCAGAACCCGAGCTGGTCTGGGAACTGCCACCCGAACTCGAACCTGTCGCCGTCGCCGCCAGCGAACCCGGTCAGCCGCTGCCGGTCGATGTCTGGCGTCTGGACGCCGTTACGCCTGAACCTGAACCCCGACAACCCGCCGAACCTCGTGGCCCGAACCTTATCGAACGCGGCATCAGCGCTGCGCGCAACTGGCTGTTCGGTGGCAATACCGTGCTGCGGGTCGGTGTGGTGCTGTTGTTCTTCGGTCTGGCGTTCCTGCTGCGCTACGCCACCGAAGGCATGGTGGTGCCGATCGAATTGCGTTACGCCGGGGTCGCAGCGGCAGCGCTGGGCTTGCTGGCGCTGGGCTGGTGGTTGCGCCATCGCAACAACAGCTACGCCTTGATGCTGCAAGGCACCGGGATCGCGGTGCTGTACCTGACGGTGTTTGCGGCGATGCGTCTGCACCCGCTGCTCGATCCGTCTGCTGCGCTGGGCTTGCTGGTGGCGGTGACGGTGTTTTCGGCCATTCTGGCCATCACCCAGGATTCCCTGGCCCTGGCCTGCGTCGCCGCACTGGGCGGTTTCGCCGCGCCGATCCTGACCTCCACCGGCGCCGGCAACCACGTCGCGCTATTCAGTTATTTCGCGCTGCTCAACGCCGGCATCCTGGCCATCGCCTGGTTCAAGGCCTGGCGCCTGCTCAACCTGATCGGCTTCGTTGGCACCTTCGGCATCGGTTTCGCCTGGGGCCTGCGTTCGTACACGCCGGAACTGCTGTGGAGCACCGAACCGTTCCTGATTCTGTTCTTCCTGATGTATCTGGCCATCGGCCTGCTGTTCGCCCGGCGCAAGTTGCTGGACATGCCGGACGCCCCGGCGGATGACGATCGCCAGGCGCTGCTGCATTGGTCGGCGCGCAAGGGCGATTACGTCGACGGCACGATGCTGTTCGGTCCGCCGCTGGTGGGTTTCGGCCTGCAATTCGCGCTGGTCCAGCATCTTGAATTCGCTGCCGCGTTCAGTGCGCTGGCGCTGGGCATGATCTACATGGCCCTGGCCAAAGTGCTGATGGGCGGTCGGGCGATGTTGCTGGGCGAGACTTGCCTGGCGCTCGGGGTGATTTTCGCCAGCCTGGCGATTCCGCTGGGGCTGGATGCGCGCTGGACGTCCGCGGCCTGGGCGGTGGAGGGTGCGGGGATTTTCTGGCTGGGCTTGCGTCAGCAACGGCCCTTGGCCCGGGCCTTCGCATTACTGCTGCAACTCGGTTCGGCGCTGGCGTTTCTCAGCCAGTTACGTGTCGGCGAAAGCAGCCTGCTCGACGGAGCGCCTCTGGGCGCATTGATGCTCGGCGCGGCGTTGCTGTTCAGCTTCTACCAATTGCGCAAGGCGTTGCCGGAGCAAACCTCGCCGTGGGAGCGCCAAGGGCTGCCAGTGCTGGCGAGTCTGGGGCTGACCTTCCTGTATCTGCTGGCGCCGCTGTTTTTCTTCACCCACGGCACGGCGATCAGTTGGGCATTGGCCGGGCTGGCGACCTTGTTCGTCGGCTTGCGCCTGCAATCGCGCACGTTCTTGTTCACCGCGTTTGCCGTGCAGTTGCTTGGCGGGGCGTTATTCCTGTTGCGCCTGCAAGGGGCGGGCGAGGATTCGGCGGCCGTGTTCAGCGCCGGCTGGAGCGGTTTGCTCAGCGCCTCGTTGATCGGTCTGGCGTTGATCGCCGGCATGCTGCTGGCGGCGCGCGACGAGATGGTGCACAGCGATGTTCGTCTGCTGCGCGGGTTGTCGGTGGTGCTGCTGGCAGGTCTGGTGCTGATCAATCTGGCGGTGTTGTTCGTGCTGCCGTGGCAGACCGCGAGCGCGGTGTGGGCGGCCAGTGGCTTGCTGATCATCTGGCTCAGTCTGTACCTCAAGCAGCGCGTGAGTTTTGTCTTCGGTCTGCTCTTGCAACTGATCGGTGGCGCAGCGTTTTTGCTGGCCGGCCCCGAGTTGCTCGGGCCGCTGTCCAGCGAAGGTCTGCGACCGCTGGCCCATGGCGGATTCTGGACGCCACTGGTGCTGGGCCTGGCGGCGATGATCGGAGCGTGGCGCCTGCAACTGGGCAATCACGCCTCGGCGTTCGATGTGCTGAGCCTGCATCGCCTGTCCGAAGTGTTGCTGGTGTGGGGCGCCGGTTGGTGGGCGCTGGCGTGGTTCAGCGAAGTGATGCGGTTTGCGCCGCTGAATCTGCAAGCGACGCTGTTGCTGCTGGTCGCCGCGCTGAGCGTCGCGTTGTGGACGTTGTTGGTCTTGCGTCTGAAGTGGCCGTCGCTCGGGTTGCTCTGCACCGTGCTGATTCCGGCAGCCGGGCTGGTGTTGCTCGGCGCGTGGCACTCGCGTTATCACCCGGCGGCGGATTTCGGCTGGCTGGCGTGGGCGGCGGTGTTCGTTGTGCATTTCATCAGCCTGCGGCGTCTGGCGCCGATGTTGCCGGCGCGATCTTTGAGCACGGCCCATGTGCTCGGTTGCTGGCTGCTGATCGGCGTGCTGGCGCTGGAATTGCGCTACGGCCTGCTGCTGTTGTCCGAGCAATACAACGCCTGGCGCTGGCTGGGCTGGGCGATTCTGCCGAGCGTGTATCTGTTGCTGATGGCTGCACCGCGTCAATGGCCATGGCCGGTGGCAGCGTTCCCTCGTGAATATCGCCTGTACGCGGCGGCGCCGCTGGCGGTGCTGATGCTGGTCTGGTTCTGGCTGGCCAATGGCGTCAGCGATGGCAATGCCGAGCCGCTGCCTTATGTGCCGCTGCTCAACCCGCTGGAATTGGGTCTGCTGTTTGCGTTGTTCGGTGTCTACGTCTGGTCGCGTAGCGCCGTGGTCGAGCTGTCGATCCGCCAGGACTACGCGGCTTATGCGACGCAACTGATTGCCGGCGTTTCGCTGTTTGCGTTCTGCACTGCGCTGGTCACCCGCGCCGCGCACCATTGGGCGGGGATTCCGTTCGAGCTCGATCTGCTGCTCGAATCGATGCTGGTGCAGGCCGGTCTGTCCATCGTCTGGACGCTGATGGCGCTGGGTCTGATGATCGGCGGGCACCTGCGTCATCGCCGCGAAGTGTGGCTGATCGGCGCGGCGCTGATTGCGCTGGTGGTGGCCAAACTGATTTTTGTCGAATTGAGCAATCGTGGCGGACTGGCCCGGATTGTCTCGTTCATCGGCGTCGGCGTGTTGCTGCTGGTTGTGGGCTATTTTGCGCCGCTGCCGCCCAAACGCGTCGAAGCTGTACCGGCGGCGGACAAACCGGCCCCGGAAACCGAAGGAGTGTCGTCTTGAGTCGCAAGCTTAATCTCGGGTGGCTGTTGCTGGGCGTGGCCATGACGGCCGGCGCCCAGGAAAAACCGGCGGACTTCGCCGCGCAGGTGCCGTTGGCGGTCAGTGGTTCCGGCCCTTGGTATCGCCTCGAACTGCCGCTGAGCGTGCAGTTGCAGGCGCGCCAGACTGATCTCAGCGACCTGCGAGTGTTCAACGCCGCCGGAGAACCGCAGGCCTATGCGCTGGCCCGGGAATCAGCCCAGACCCGCGACGACGGTCAGTTGCATGAGGTGAAGTGGTTCCCGCTGTACAACTCGGCGGATGCCACCGAGCGTGCGCCAAGCGTACGCGTGCAATCCACCACCACCGGTACGCTGGTGGAAGTGCAGCCGTCCAGCCAACTGGAAGCGGGCGAGGAAGTGCTGCGTGGCTGGCTGCTCGACGCCAGTGCTATCAAAGCGCCGTTGCAGCAACTGATCCTCGACTGGACCAGCGAGCGCGACGGCTTCCAGCGTTTCAGCATCGAGGCCAGCGATGATTTGCAGCACTGGCAGGCCTGGGGCGAAGGCCAGGTCGCGCGCCTGACCTTTGCCGACGAACGGGTCGAGCAACATGAAGTGGCGCTGCCGGGGCAATCGGCGCGGTATCTGCGTCTGTTGTGGGATTCGCCGGCCTCGGCGCCGGTCCTGACGTCGGCACAACTGAAAAGCAGCGACCCGCGCAATCTTCCGCTGCCGCTGGTCTGGTCCCCGGCGCTGGCAGGCAGCAGCGGCAAGCCCGGTGAATACACTTGGCAGCTGCCGATGGGGCTGAACATCGAGCGGGTGCAGGTCGAACTGAAACAGGCCAACAGCCTGGCGCCGGTGACGTTGTCGGGGCGTCGCGACAGCAGTCTGCCGTGGCAAGCGCTGAGCAGCGGCTTGCTCTATCGCCTGACCCAGAACGGCCAGGACGTGGTGCAGAACGAATTGCAGCTGTACGGGCAGACCGTGCAGCAGTTGAAACTGACGGTCGACGAACGGGGCGGCGGTCTAGGCGAGCAGGCGCCGAGCGTGAAATACGCGGTGCGCGCCACTCAGGTTATCTTCCTCGCCCGGGGTGACGGGCCGTACAGCCTGGCGCTGGGCAATCCGACCGTGAAGACGGCGAACCTGCCGCTGACCACGCTGATCCCCGATTTCAAACCGGAGAAACTGGCCACATTGGGCAAGGCCACGGTGCAGGGCGACGCGCTGGCGACCCGGACTTCGACGGCCACCACCTCGGCCACGGCGGACACCAACTGGAAGAAGTTCGGCCTGTGGGCGGTGTTGCTGCTCAGTGTGCTGTTTCTTGCAGCAATGGCCTTCAGTCTGCTGCGCAAGCCGCCGGCCAAATCGTGAATATGACGGGTGTGGCCTCTACACCCGTCGGGTTTCCAACTACGCTGAATCCGGTGCCTGAACTCTCTCGGTTCGATCACGTCTGATAGCAGGAATTGCACCCGACGCACGTTACCGGCGTCATTGCTCGCTACGGTTTCAGACTCCCTGTAAACTGCGCGGGTTTTTAGCCCCCCATTCCACCGGAGCCGTCCATGTCCCGCGTTACCCTGAGTCGCTATTTGATTGAGCAGACCCGCAGCAACAACACTCCTGCCGATCTGCGTTTCCTGATCGAAGTGGTGGCGCGTGCCTGTAAAGAGATCAGCCACGCCGTGTCCAAAGGCGCCCTGGGCGGTGTTCTGGGCAGCATGGGCACGGAAAACGTGCAAGGCGAAGTGCAGAAGAAGCTCGACGTGCTGTCGAACGAAATCCTGCTCGAAGCCAACGAGTGGGGCGGTCACCTGGCCGGCATGGCGTCCGAAGAAATGGACAATGCCTACCAGATCCCGGGCAAATACCCGAAAGGCGCCTACCTGCTGGTATTCGATCCGCTGGACGGTTCGTCGAACATCGACATCAATGCCCCGGTCGGCACCATCTTCTCCGTGCTGCGTTGCCCGAACGAATACCTGAGCCAGAACGAGCCTCTGAATGAGAAGGCCTTTCTGCAGCCAGGCACTCAGCAAGTTGCCGCCGGTTACGCCATTTACGGCCCGCAGACCATGCTGGTGCTGACCCTGGGCGACGGCGTCAAAGGCTTCACGCTGGACCGCGAAATGGGCAGCTTCGTGCTGACCCACGAAGACATCACCATTCCTGAAACCACCCAGGAATTCGCCATCAACATGTCCAACCAGCGTCACTGGGAAGCCCCGGTACAACGCTACGTTTCGGAACTGCTGGCCGGTGAAGAAGGCCCGCTGAAAAAGAACTACAACATGCGCTGGGTCGCGGCGATGGTTGCCGACGTGCACCGCATCCTGACCCGTGGCGGTCTGTTCATGTACCCGCGCGACAGCCGCGAGCCGTCCAAGCCAGGCAAACTGCGCCTGATGTACGAAGCCAACCCGATGTCGTTCCTGGTGGAACAGGCGGGCGGCGCTTCCACCGACGGTCACCAGCGCATCCTCGACATCAAGCCTGAAGGCCTGCACCAGCGCGTAGCGGTGTTCCTCGGCTCGAAAGAAGAAGTCGCCCGCGCTACGGCCTACCACAAGGAATAAACCATGAACGCGCCCTGGCAGCCGTTGCTCGATTGGTGGTTCGGTCATGCTGAATCAGCTACTGAGGTTTCGGCGCAACAGGGCAAGTTGTGGTTCGGCAAGAAAGACAGCCAGGACCTCGAAGCGCGTGAGCGTTTCGGGGTCTTTGTCGATCAGGCTCTCGCTGGCGAATTGACCGAGTGGACGCAACGTCCCGAAGGTTGGCTGGCGCTGGTGCTGTTGCTCGACCAACTCCCGCGAATGATCTTTCGCGATACGCCCAAGGCTTTTTCCGGTGATCTACGGGCCCAGAAACTGGTCGCTCAGGGGATTGCAGCAGACTTCGATCGGCAGTTGAAACCGATCCAGCGACTCTTCATCTACCTCGTCTTCGAACATTGCGAAAACCTCGCAGTGCAGAATGAAGCCGTCTCGCGATTCATTGATCTGGTGGCTGAGCAGCCGGAGGCGGAGCGCGGGGTGTTTGCCGACAACCTTGATTATGCCGAGCGGCATCAGAAGGTGATTGCGCGGTTTGGACGGTTTCCGCATCGCAATGCGGTGTTGGGGCGGGAGTCTACGGTTGAGGAACTGAAGTTTTTGAAAGAGCCGGGTTCGCGGTTTTAGGGCGATTTTCGGCAACCTGAAAAACCGGCCCTCACCCTAACCCTCTCCCGGAGGGAGAGGGGACTGACCGAGTTGGATGTTCGAGTTACGCTGACTTGAAATACCGAGTTGAACTCAGGTCTGGAAAGCGACAGAGATCGGCTCCCTTTCCCCTCGCCCCCTTGGGGGAGAGGGATGGGCGGGCGGCGTTCCGATGAGGGGGTAAGCTCTTGATCTTCAGATTCTGAAGCTACCCACCAACTGCTTCAGCCGAGCAGCCTGCTGCTCCAGATCCGCACAAGCCCGCAACGTCGCCTGCAAGTTCTCCACGCCTTCCTGGTTCAGCGTGTTGATCTCGTTGATATCGACGTTGATCGACTCGACCACCGCCGTCTGCTCTTCCGTCGCCGTCGCCACCGACTGGTTCATGCCGTCGATCTCGCCGATGCGCTGGGTCACGCTGCCCAGACGTTCGCCGGCCTGGTTGGCGATGCCGACGCTGCTTTCGCTCTCGCGCTGACTCTCGGTCATGATGCCGACCGCCTGACGTGCGCCGACTTGCAGTTCTTCGATCATCTTCTGCACTTGCTGCGCCGAATCCTGGGTGCGGTGCGCCAGGTTGCGGACTTCGTCGGCGACCACGGCGAAACCACGACCGGCCTCGCCGGCACGGGCCGCTTCGATGGCGGCGTTGAGGGCCAGCAGGTTGGTCTGCTGGGAGATGCTGGTGATCACTTCCAGAATCTGCCCGATGTTCACGGTGTTGCTGTTCAGGGTTTCGATGTTGCCGCAGGAGTCGCTGATCTTCGCCGACAGTTGCTGCATCGCGTGGATGGTTTTATCCACCACCTGCTGGCCGTCTTCGGCCAGGCTGCGCGCGTCGCTTGAGTGTTGCGAGGCGAGGGCAGCGTTCTGGGCGATTTCCTGGGCGGCGGCGCCGAGCTGGTTGATCGCGGCGGCCACGCTGTTGGTGCGCGAGGCCTGCTGGTCGGAGTTGAACATCGACGAGTTGGACGCCGCGACCACGCGCAGGGCGACTTCGTTGACCTGGCCGGTGGCCGAGGAGACTTCGCGGATCGAGGTGTGGATGCGCTCGACGAAACGGTTGAACGACAGCCCCAGCGCACCAAATTCATCGTGGCCGTGGATGGTCAAGCGTTTGGTCAGGTCACCTTCGCCTTCGGCGATGTCGTGCATGGCGCGGCCCATGGTCAGCAGCGGCTGCATCAGCACGCGGATCAGCATGCCGAGCAGGGCGATGATGATCACTACCGCAATGACCATGGCGATCAGCGCCGAGGTGCGAAATTCGCTGAGCATCGAGAACGCGGTGTCCTTGTCCAGCACCAGCGCCACGTACCAGTCGGCCGACGGCACGCCGTTGACGCGGGTGAAGGAGATCAGTTGGGTCTTGCCGTCGAACTCGACTTCTTTCAGACCCGGGCTGACTTTCGGCGCGCCGTTGGGGTAGGCCTCGGCCAGGGTCTTGAGCACCAGCTTGCTGTCCGGGTGGATCAGGATTTTGCCGTCGGCACCGACGATGAACGCGTGGCCATGGCCGCCGAAGTTCAGCGAGTTGATGATCGCACTGACGCTCGACAGGTCAATGTCGGCGCCGGCCACACCGATCATCTGGCCCTGGCGCTGCACCGGGGTGGCGACGGTGATCACCAGTTTGCCCGACGAGGCGGCGATGTACGGTTCGGTGACGATGGTCTGTTGCGCAGCGTTAGCCGCCTTGTACCAGCCACGGGCGCGCGGATCGTAATCCGGCGCGCGGTTGCCGGCCGGGACCGAGAACATCACGCCGTCGGCGCCGCCGAAGTAGCTGAGCTGGAAATTGCCGGTGTAGGCGGGCAGGTCGATGATGCGTTTCAGGCTGGCCGGGGCGTTGCCGTCGGCGACAACCTGTTGCGCCATCGATTGCAGCAACTGGATGCGGCTTTCCAGCCAGGTCTGGATGTTGCTGGTGGTCAGGCTGCCCAGTTCCTGCATCGACGCTTCGGTGCTGCTTTGCAGGGCTTCGCGCTGGCGATAGTCGTTGAACAAAATGAAACAGGCGAACGCAACGGCCACCACGAGGGCGGCAGCCAACAAGATCTTGTGGCTGAATTTCATGTTTCTGGTCATTAAGTGAGCTACCGCGAAGGGGCTGGTCAAGAAAGGGCGGCAATTTGCCACACTCTGGGGCTTTGCGCTGCTCTTATTTCGACCGCCGCGCGCCAAAGATTAGGCGCTTTTTGCTAAAAGCGACGAAATGCTCGATAGCCTTACAAACTGTCTGATTTACCGGCGAAAGACGGACGAGCGGGCTAACAAATAGCCATCCTCCCAGGGAACCAGACAGGGGTTTTCTCTTCTAAGCTTCTGGTTGGCGCCATGCCATCCCCCTTCCGTTCCAGGAGTTACACCATGTCGCTGCGATCTATCGCCCTTCTGTCGTTTTGCGTGCTGTTGGCCGCATGCAGCAAGGTCAATCAGGAAAACTATTCGAAGCTCTCGGCCGGCATGGCCAAGGCCGAAGTGGAGACGCTGCTTGGCAAGCCCACCGATTGCTCGGGCGCGCTCGGCATGTCCAGTTGCACCTGGGGCGACAAGAACAGCTTTATCAGCGTGCAGTATGCCGGTGACAAAGTGCTGATGTTTTCCGGCCAAGGCCTGAAGTAAACCGGGGCTACGCGCCCACGGGAGAAAAACAATGAAGCGGTTATTGCTTGTCCTTTTGGCCGGCCTGGTATTGGCCGGCTGCGCCACGTCCGGTGAAGATCCGCTGGCGCCGAAGACGGTCAACAGTGTCAATCTCAAGCGTTACCAGGGCACCTGGTACGAACTGGCGCGTCTGCCGATGTATTTCCAGCGCAATTGCGCGCAATCCGAAGCCCGTTACTCCCTCAAGCCCGACGGTAATATCGCGGTGTACAACCGCTGCCTGACGGCGGACTGGACGTGGGAAGAAGTCAAAGGCACGGCTTATCCACAGGTGCCGGGCAAGACCGACAAGCTGTGGGTCGAATTTGATACCTGGTTCTCGCGTCTGATTCCGGGTGTGGCGAAGGGTCAATACTGGGTGCTGTACGTCAGCGATGACTACAAGACCGCCCTCGTGGGCGACCCGAGTCGTCGCTACCTGTGGCTGTTGTCCCGCACGCCGACCGTCAACGGTGTGGTGCGTGAGGAACTGCTGAGCAAGGCGCGTCAGCAGGGTTACGACACCACGCGTCTGATCTGGCGCACGTCGGATCAGCAGATGGCCAAGACGTCCAACTGACTTCTCCTGTTCTGATCGTTCCCACGCTCCGCGTGGGAATGCCTCAATGGACGCTCTGCGTCCGCTCTTTGGGACGCGGAGCGTCCCGGGCTGCATTCCCACGCAGAGCGTGGGAACGATCAGTAACAGAGGTGAAAAAAAACCTGTGGAGGACAATCCCACAGGTTTTTTTGTGTCAGCCCAAAAGGTCTCGCAGGACCTGGGTAAAGGCGCGATTGCTGTCCTCCTCCCCGGCATGTCGCCCCTCGCGCACGACCCACTGACCGTTGACCAGCACGTCGCGCACCTGACGATCGCCACCGGCAAACAGCCAGCGATTGAGAATCCCGTCACCGCTGGCCGTGGCCAGATAGGGATCGCTGCCATCGAGCACAATCCAGTCGGCACGTTTGCCAACTTCCAGCGCACCGATTGGCTGGCCCAGCGCCTGAGCGCCACCGTCCAGTGCCGCGTCATACAGCGTACGGCCGACCATCGGCTGATCCGCGCCATACAAGCGATTGCGCCGTTGATCGCGCAGACGCTGGCCGTATTCCAGCCAACGCAATTCCTCTACCACGCTCAACGACACATGGCTGTCGGAGCCGATGCCCATGCGCCCGCCCTGAGCCAGGAAATCCACCGCCGGGAAAATCCCGTCGCCGAGGTTGGCCTCGGTGGTCAGGCACAGGCCGGCGATGGCGCGACTTTTGGCCATCAGCGTGACTTCTTCCGGATTGGCGTGGGTCGCGTGCACCAGGCACCAGCGCTGATCGACTTCGGTGTTTTCGTACAGCCATTGCAGCGGACGACGACCGCTCCAGCTCAGGCAGTCATCGACTTCCTTCTGCTGCTCGGCGATGTGGATGTGCACCGGGCATTGCTCGTCGCTGGCCGCCAGCACTTCGCTGATCTGCTGAGGCGTGACTGCGCGCAACGAGTGGAAACACAGGCCCAGCGACTGCGCCTTCTCCTGTGCCAGCAGTGGTTGCAGACGTGATTGCAGTTTCAGGTAATTTTCGGTGCTGTTGATGAAACGGCGCTGGCCTTCGTTCGGCGTCTGGCCGCCGAAACCGCTGTGGCTGTAGAGCACGGGCAGCAATGTCAGACCGATACCGGCGGAGCTGGCCGCCTGGCTGATGCGTAACGCCAGTTCGGCCGGGTCGGCGTAAGGCTGGCCGTTGTGATCGTGGTGGACGTAATGGAATTCGGCGACCGAGGTGTAACCGGCCTTGAGCATTTCGATGTACAGCTGACGGGCAATCACACCGAGCTGGTCGGGGCTGATTTTTCCGACGAGCCGGTACATCAGATCGCGCCAGGTCCAGAAACTGTCGTTGGGATTGCCGGCCACTTCCGCCAGTCCCGCCATCGCTCGCTGAAACGCGTGGGAGTGCAGATTCGGCATCCCCGGCAGCAGCGGACCGCTCAACCGCTCGGCGCCGTCTGCAGTGGAATCGGCCTGGATTCGGGTCAACACGCCATCGGCGCTGACCTCGAGACGTACATTGTTGGCCCATCCGTTAGGCAGCAGCGCGCGTTCGGCAAAGAAGGCGGACATGGTTCAGCACCCCATCGTGTGTTATTTGTATATACATATACAGACGTTTGCCTGCCCGGTAAACTCCGGCAAGCTAGCAACTTTCATCCAATGAACAGGGATCCACCGTGCCGACTCCGCCTCCAGTCTCCCCGTTGGCCGCGAACATGGGCGACAGTCCGGCGCCCTTGTACGCCCGCGTCAAACAGATGATCACCCAGCAGATCGACAGCGGTAACTGGCCGCCGCATTACCGCGTGCCGTCGGAAAGCGAGCTGGTCAGCCAGTTGGGTTTCAGCCGCATGACCATCAACCGCGCGCTGCGGGAAATGACCGCCGACGGTCTGCTGGTGCGCATGCAAGGCGTCGGCACTTTTGTCGCCGAACCGAAGAGCCAGTCGGCGCTGTTCGAAGTGCACAACATCGCGGACGAAATCGCCTCCCGTGGCCATCGCCACACCTGTCAGGTCATCACACTGGAAGAAGAGGCCGCCGGTTCCGAACGTGCGCTGGCGCTGGACATGCGCGAAGGGCAGAAGGTCTTTCACTCGCTGATCGTGCATTACGAAAACGACATTCCGGTGCAGATCGAAGACCGTTTCGTCAACGCGTTGGTCGCCCCGGAATACCTCAAGCAGGACTTCACCCTGCAAACGCCTTACGCCTATCTGAACCAGGTCGCGCCGCTGACCGAAGGCGAGCACGTGGTCGAAGCGATCCTTGCCGAAGCGTCCGAATGCAAATTGCTGCAGATCGAAAAAGGCGAGCCGTGCCTGCTGATCCGCCGTCGTACGTGGTCGGGTCGTCAGCCGGTGACGGCGGCGCGCCTGATCCACCCCGGTTCTCGTCATCGTCTGGAAGGTCGGTTTCATAAATGAAAGAGTTGAAGGTATTACGCGCCGAAGGCTACCCGCGCATGCCGTGGAAAAACGGCGGCGGCAGCACCGAGGAAATCACCCGTGACGCCGGCGCCGGTCTCGACGGTTTTGGCTGGCGTCTGTCGATTGCCGACATCGCCGAATCCGGCGGCTTTTCGACCTTCGCCGGTTACCAGCGAGTGATCACGGTATTGCAGGGCGACGGCATGACCCTGTGTGTCGATGGCGACGATACCCGGCCGTTGTTACCCCTCGACCCGTTTGCCTTCAGCGGCGAGAGCCAGGTGTCCTGCACCTTGCTCGGTGGCGCAATCCGCGACTTCAACCTGATCTACTCACCCCAGCGTTACAGCGCACGCCTGCAATGGCTGGACGGCGAACAGCGGTTTTTCAGTTCGGCGAGCACCGTGCTGGTCTTCAGCGTCAGTGAACTGCTGGAGGTCACGGTCGGTGACAGCGCCTCGCAACTCGGCCGCCATGACTGCCTGCAACTGGACGGTAACACCGGGCTGACCGAGATTGCCGTCAATGCCGGCTGCTGCGTGATCGAACTGTCCTCACGCTGATTCCTTCACACGCTCTGTGTGGGAACGATCAAAAACCGCTGCTTTGAACGCAGCGGTTTTTTTTCGTCCCGACGTTCCCGAAATGCGCACCAACTTGTTACCGAACGCCCCAGTGTGGCGCAAAACCACGCTTTCGTAACAACCTCTCGCTACCCTCAATCCACCCCGCGAAAAATTTCATGAATGCCAGAGCCCTTGATTCAGGCGCTTTCCAGCCCTGTCCGGGATTTTTGTTGAACGACCCTCCAACAAGTTGGCCGCTTGATTGCATATGCTTGTATGTACAAGTAAAGACGTATGCGTATGAGTCGATCGAGACTCTCCGCAGCGTCCACTGATTCGCTTGTCGCGCACTGATGCGCACAGGCTGCTTGCCCACTGCCAGGGTTGGTTTGAATTGATCGCTGAGGAGTCTTTTTCGTGACTGACAACAAAACCACTAAGTTTCGTGACGTCGAAATCCGTGCCGCCCGCGGCAACAAGCTGACCGCCAAGAGCTGGCTGACCGAAGCGCCGCTGCGCATGCTGATGAACAACCTCGACCCGGAAGTCGCCGAGAATCCGAAAGAGCTGGTGGTCTACGGTGGCATCGGTCGCGCTGCGCGTAACTGGGAGTGCTACGACAAGATCGTCGAGAGCCTGACCAACCTCAACGAAGACGAAACCCTGCTGGTGCAATCGGGCAAGCCGGTCGGCGTGTTCAAGACCCACAGCAACGCCCCGCGCGTACTGATCGCCAACTCCAACCTGGTGCCACACTGGGCGACCTGGGAACACTTCAACGAACTCGACGCCAAAGGCTTGGCCATGTACGGCCAGATGACCGCCGGCAGCTGGATCTACATCGGCAGCCAGGGCATCGTCCAGGGCACCTACGAAACCTTCGTTGAAGCCGGTCGCCAGCACTATAACGACAACCTCACCGGCAAATGGGTACTGACCGCCGGCCTCGGCGGCATGGGCGGCGCCCAGCCACTGGCCGCGACCCTCGCCGGTGCCTGCTCGCTGAACATCGAATGCCAGCAGATCAGCATCGATTTCCGCCTCAAGACCCGCTACGTCGACGAGCAGGCCAAAGACCTCGACGACGCGCTGGCCCGCATCGCCAAATACACCTCCGAAGGCAAGGCGGTTTCCATCGCCCTGTGCGGCAACGCCGCTGAAATCCTTCCGGAACTGGTCAAGCGCGGCGTGCGCCCGGACATGGTCACCGATCAGACCAGCGCCCACGACCCGCTCAACGGTTACCTGCCGGCCGGCTGGACCTGGGACGAATACCGCGCCCGCGCCAAGACCGAGCCAGCCGCTGTGGTCAAGGCCGCCAAGCAATCGATGGCCGTTCACGTCAAAGCCATGCTCGACTTCCAGAAAATGGGCGTGCCGACCTTCGACTACGGCAACAACATCCGTCAGATGGCTCAGGAAGAGGGAGTCGAAAACGCATTCGATTTCCCGGGCTTCGTACCGGCCTACATCCGTCCGCTGTTCTGCCGTGGCATCGGCCCGTTCCGCTGGGCTGCGCTGTCCGGTGACCCGCAGGACATCTACAAGACCGACGCGAAAGTCAAAGAACTGATCCCGGACGACGCCCACCTGCACAACTGGCTGGACATGGCCCGCGAGCGCATCAGCTTCCAGGGTCTGCCGGCGCGTATCTGCTGGGTCGGCCTGGGCCTGCGCGCCAAGCTCGGTCTGGCGTTCAACGAAATGGTCCGCAGCGGCGAGCTGTCGGCACCGATCGTGATCGGTCGCGACCACCTCGACTCCGGCTCGGTCTCCAGCCCGAACCGCGAAACCGAATCGATGCAGGACGGCTCCGATGCAGTCTCCGACTGGCCGCTGCTCAACGCGCTGCTTAACACCGCGAGCGGTGCGACCTGGGTTTCCCTGCACCACGGCGGCGGCGTCGGCATGGGCTTCTCCCAGCACTCGGGCATGGTGATTGTCTGCGACGGTACTGACGAAGCGGCCGAGCGTATCGCTCGCGTGCTGCACAACGACCCGGGCACCGGCGTCATGCGTCACGCCGATGCCGGTTACCAGATCGCCATCGACTGCGCCAAGGAACAAGGGCTGAACCTGCCGATGATCACCGGCAAGTGAACATCTGCGGGAGCGGGCACCCTCGCTCCCGCAGGGCCACAACAACAATAACCAGAACAATCCACAGAGGTTGAATCATGGCGGGCAACACCGATCGTGCAGGCAGTAAACCGTTGATCGAAAGGCGTTCGATCGACTACATCCCGGAAGCGGAAAGACACGGTCGTCTGTTCAGTCAGTTCACCCTGTGGATGGGTGCCAACCTGCAAATCACCGCGATTGTCACCGGGGCCCTGGCCGTGGTGCTGGGCGGCGATGTGTTCTGGTCGTTGATCGGTCTGCTGATCGGTCAACTGCTGGGCGGCGGGGTGATGGCGCTGCACGCGGCGCAAGGGCCGAAGCTTGGCCTGCCGCAGATGATTTCCAGCCGGGTGCAGTTCGGCGTTTACGGCGCGGCGATTCCGATCGTGCTGGTGTGCCTGATGTACCTCGGCTTCACCGCCACCGGGACTGTGTTGTCCGGTCAGGCGCTGGGCCAGTTGTTCGGGGTCAGCGACACCGTCGGCATCCTGCTTTTCGCCAGCGTCATCGTGGTGGTCACGGTGCTCGGCTATCGGGTGATTCACTGGATCGGCCGCATCGCCAGTGCCATTGGCGTGATTGCTTTCGTTTACCTGTTCAGCCGTCTGATGAGTCAGGTGGACGTCGGCGCACTTCTGGAAATCCGTCACTTCAGCTGGAGCAGTTTCCTGCTGGCGGTGTCGCTCGCGGCCTCCTGGCAGATCGCTTTCGGCCCGTACGTGGCGGACTACTCGCGTTACCTGCCGAGCAAGGTGTCTTCGGTGAAAACCTTCTTCGCCGCCGGTGCCGGTTCGGTAATTGGTGCGCAGGTGGCGATGATCCTCGGTGTGTTCGCGGCCGCTTCGGCCAACGGGCAATTCGCCGGTCATGAAGTCGCTTACATCGTCGGTCTGGGCGGGACCGGTGCCACCGCCGCGCTGCTGTATTTCAGCATCGCGTTCGGCAAGGTCACCATCTCCACCCTGAACTCCTACGGCAGCTTCATGTGCATCGCGACCATCATCAGCGGCTTCCGTGGCCACCTGACGGTTACCCGCATGCAGCGTCTGGTGTTCGTGCTGGTGATCGTCGGCGCGGCGACCCTGATCGCGCTGCTCGGCCAGCATTCATTCCTCGGTGCGTTCAAGTCCTTCATCCTGTTCCTGCTGGCGTTTTTCACGCCGTGGAGCGCGATCAACCTAGTGGACTACTACTGCATCACCCGCGAGCGCTATGACGTACCGGCGCTGGCGGATCCGAACGGTCGCTACGGCCGCTGGAACATCCTCGGTATCAGCGTTTACGTGTTCGGGGTGCTGGTGCAACTGCCGTTCATTTCCACCAAGTTCTATACCGGTCCATTGGTAGCGGCCCTGGGGGATGTGGATATTTCGTGGATCATCGGTCTCGTGCTGCCCGCAGCGCTGTACTACGTCTGCGCGAAAAAATGGCACGGCACCGTACCCGATCGACTGATTCTGCCCGTCGAGCAGGACAGCGTTGTACAACCTAAAACAAGCGGGGCCGGTCGCGCTGCGGCGCAGGCCTGATTTGGACGTGGACAGGGCTGGATGCCTCTTGACTGCCGTAAGCCAATTCATGATTAGGAGCGTCACAACAATGAAATCGAACAAGACCCTGCTGACCACCTTGCTTTCCATGGGCCTGCTGGCCAGCGCCGGCGCGACCCAGGCCGCTGGCTGGTGCGAGTCCGGCAAACCGGTGAAATTCGCCGGCCTGAACTGGGAAAGCGGCATGCTGCTGACCGACGTTCTGCAGGTGGTGCTGGAGAAAGGTTACGACTGCAAGACCGACAGCCTGCCGGGCAACTCCATCACCATGGAAAACGCCCTGAGCAGCAACGACATCCAGATCTTCGCCGAAGAATGGGTTGGCCGCAGCGAGGTCTGGAACAAGGCCGAGAAGGCCGGCAAGGTCGTCGGTGTCGGCGCCCCGGTGGTGGGGGCGATCGAAGGCTGGTACGTGCCGCGTTACGTGATCGAAGGCGACGCCAAACGCAAACTCGAAGCCAAGGCGCCGGACCTGAAAAACATCGCCGACCTGGGCAAATACGCCGCCATCTTCAAAGACGCCGAAGAGCCTTCCAAGGGCCGCTTCTACAACTGCCCGGCCGGCTGGACCTGCGAGCTGGACAACAGCGAAATGCTGAAAAGCTACGGCCTGGAAAACAGCTACACCAACTTCCGCCCGGGCACCGGTCCGGCGCTGGATGCGGCGGTGCTGTCGAGCTACAAGCGTGGCGAGCCGATCCTGTTCTACTACTGGTCGCCAACCCCGCTGATGGGCCAGATCGACGCAGTCAAACTGGAAGAAAAAGCGGGCGTCGACAAGACCGTGACCATCAAGGTCGGTCTGTCCAAGACCTTCCACGAGCAAGCGCCGGAACTGGTGGCCGTGCTGGAAAAGGTCAACCTGCCGATCGACCTGCTGAACCAGAACCTGGGCCGCATGGCGAAGGAACGTATCGAGTCGCCAAAACTGGCGAAAATCTTCCTCAAGGAACATCCTGAAGTCTGGCATGCGTGGGTGAGTGAAGACGCTGCCAAGAAAATCGACGCGGCGCTGTAGGTCGAATTCCTCCCGGCCAACCGAGAGGCTGGCCGGGGTGTTCGCCGCAATCGCTTGATTGAGTTTCCTGATTGAGAGCCGCTTATGTTTCCCGAAAGCTTTACCTTTTCCATCGCCGACTGGGTCAACGGTTGGGTCGATGCGCTGGTCACCAATTACGGCGACGTGTTCCGCCATATCTCCGACACCCTGCTGTGGGCCATCGTCAATCTTGAAGGCCTGCTGCGCGCCGCGCCGTGGTGGTTGATGCTGGCCATCGTCGGCGTCGTGGCCTGGCATGCGACGCGCAAAGTCGTGACCACCGCCGTGATCGTCGGTCTGTTGTTCCTGGTCGGCGCCGTCGGCCTGTGGGACAAGTTGATGCAGACCCTCGCGCTGATGATGGTGGCGACGGTCATTTCGGTGCTGATCGGCGTACCGCTGGGGATTCTCTCGGCGCGCAGCAATCGCCTGCGTTCGGTGCTGATGCCGCTGCTCGACATCATGCAGACCATGCCCAGCTTCGTGTACCTGATTCCGGTGCTGATGCTGTTCGGCCTGGGCAAGGTGCCGGCGATTTTCGCCACCGTGATCTACGCCGCGCCGCCGCTGATCCGCCTGACCGATCTGGGCATCCGCCAGGTCGATGGTGAAGTGATGGAAGCGATCAACGCATTCGGCGCCAACCGCTGGCAGCAACTGTTCGGCGTGCAACTGCCGCTGGCCCTGCCGAGCATCATGGCCGGGATCAACCAGACCACCATGATGGCCCTGTCGATGGTGGTGATCGCCTCGATGATCGGCGCCCGTGGCCTGGGTGAAGATGTGCTGGTGGGCATTCAGACCCTCAACGTCGGACGTGGCCTGGAAGCCGGTCTGGCGATCGTGATTCTCGCAGTGGTCATCGACCGCATTACCCAGGCGTATGGTCGGCCACGGCATGAGGTGAGCAAATGAGCAACGCAACCGTGAGCAAGATCGAAGTCAAAAACGTCTTCAAGATTTTCGGCAACCGCGCCAAGGACGCCCTGGCGATGGTCGGCCAGGGCAAGACCAAGGATCAGGTGCTGAACGAAACCGGTTGCGTGGTCGGGGTCAACGACTTGTCCCTGAGCATCGGTACCGGCGAGATCTTCGTGATCATGGGCCTGTCCGGCTCCGGAAAATCGACGCTGGTGCGCCACTTCAACCGCCTGATCGACCCGACCAGCGGCGCGATCCTGGTGGACGGCGTGGACATCCTGCAATACGACATGGAAGCCCTGCGCGAATTTCGCCGGCACAAGATCAGCATGGTGTTCCAGAGCTTCGGCCTGCTGCCGCACAAGACCGTCCTCGACAACGTCGCCTACGGCCTGAAAGTGCGCGGCGAGAGCAAGCAGCTGTGCGCCGAACGTGCGTTGCACTGGATCAACACCGTGGGCCTCAAGGGCTACGAAAACAAATACCCGCACCAGCTCTCCGGCGGCATGCGCCAGCGTGTGGGTCTGGCCCGGGCATTGGCGGCGGATACCGACATCATCCTGATGGACGAAGCCTTCAGTGCGCTGGATCCGCTGATCCGCGCCGAGATGCAGGACCAGTTGCTGGAGCTGCAAAAGACCCTGCACAAGACCATCGTCTTCATCACCCACGACCTCGACGAGGCCGTGCGCATCGGCAACCGCATCGCGATCCTCAAGGACGGCCGCCTGATCCAGGTCGGCACGCCGAAAGAGATCCTGCATTCGCCGGCGGACGAGTATGTCGACCGTTTCGTGCAGCGGCGGGCGGCGGTGGTCTGATCTGAGTTTTGCAGTGCACAGACTGGCCTCATCGCGGGCAAGCCCGCTCCCACAGGGATTGTGTGAGCAGCGGAGATTCTGTGGGAGCTGGCTTGCCAGCGATGAGGCCGGTGAAGCTGCATCAAAATTATGGTTGAGGTAAGTGATGTCCCAGGCTGAAAAAGTCGTTATCGCCGACGCTACGATGCGTTGGCAGGATGTGGTCGCAGTCGCCCGTCACGGAGCGCAGCTCGAGCTGTCGGCGCAGACCTGGGCGCGCATTGAAAACGCGCAGGGCATCGTCCAGCGTATCGTTGCCAGCGGCGAGCGCGCCTATGGTGTGAACACCGGTCTCGGTGCGCTGTGCAACGTTTCGCTGAAAGACGAGCAGCTCAGTCAGCTGTCGCGCAACACCTTGCTCAGCCATGCCTGCGGCGTCGGTCCGGTACTGGCCGACGAGCAGACCCGGGCAATCATGTGCGCTGCGATCCGCAACTACAGCCACGGCAAATCCGGCATTCATCGCCGGGTGGTCGAAGCGCTGCTGGCGCTGCTCAATCGCGGCATCACCCCGCAAGTGCCGTCGCAGGGTTCGGTGGGTTACCTGACCCACATGGCGCACATCGGCATCGCGCTGCTGGGCGTGGGCAATGTCAGTTATCGCGGGCAAGTGGTTTCCGCGCAGCAGGCGCTGGCCGAAGAGGGCCTGCAACCGGTGCAGCTCGGGGCGAAGGACGGTCTGTGTCTGGTCAACGGCACGCCGTGCATGACCGGCCTCGGTTGCCTGGCGATTGCCGACGCCACGCGTCTGCTGCAATGGGCCGACGTGATCGGCGCCATGAGCTTTGAAGCACAACGCGGCCAGATCGCCGCTTTCGATGCCGAGATCATCGCGCTCAAGCCGCATCCGGGCATGCAGCAGGTCGGCGTCAACCTGCGCGCCTTGCTCGATGGCAGTGAAGTGATTGAGTCGAGCAAAGGCATTCGCACTCAGGATGCCTTGAGCATCCGCTCGATCCCGCAGGTGCACGGTGCTGCGCGCGATCAACTGGAACACGCGATCAAACAGATCGAAACCGAGCTCAACGGCTGCACCGACAACCCGTTGCTGCTGGGCACGCCGGATGACTTCCGGGTGATGTCCCAGGCCAACCCGCACGGACAATCGGTGGCGCTGGCGGCGGATCTGCTGGCGATTGCGATGGCTGAAATCGGCTCGATTGCCGAGCGGCGTCTGGATCGCCTGATCAACCCGCACGTCAGCGGTCTGCCGGCGTTTCTGGTGGCCAATCCGGGGGTGAACTCCGGGATGATGATCGTGCAATACGTCGCCGCGTCGCTGTGCGCGGAAAACCGCCAGTTGGCGCAACCGGCGGTGCTCGACAACTACGTCACCTCGGGCCTGCAGGAAGACCATCTGAGCATGGGCACCAACGCCGCGCTGAAGCTGCATCGCGCGCTGGAAAACTGCACGCAGATCCTCGCCATCGAGTACCTGCTGGCGGCCCAGGCGTTTGAATTCCTCAAGGAACAGCGCTTCGGCGCGGGCACCGATACCGCCTGGCGACTGCTGCGCGAAAAAGTCCCGGCCTACGATCAGGACCGCTGGCTGGCGCCGGACATCGCCGCTGCTGCAGGCGTTCTGAAAGACCCGGATCTGCTGCACAACGCATTACCCAATCTGCACTGACAACTACCCATACCAGCGTGCCAAGGCGCGGATCGTCCAAAAGACGAGAGGCGACGGATAACGGAATGCTCCGGAGCGACTGGTAGTTAATAACAATGCCTCAAAAGGAGCATTTAAATGACTGCGCTGAACCTGATCCCCGGCCAACTGAGCCTGGCCCAACTGCGTGACGTTTATCAGAACCCGGTCAAGCTGACCCTCGACAACAGCGCCAGCGCGCAGATCGAAGCCAGCGTGGCCTGCGTCGAGCAGATCCTCGCGGAAAACCGCACCGCCTACGGCATCAATACCGGTTTCGGCCTGCTGGCCTCGACCCGCATCGCCAGCGAAGACCTGGAAAACCTCCAGCGCTCGCTGGTGCTGTCCCACGCCGCGGGTGTCGGCCAGCCGATCAGCGATGAGCTGGTGCGCCTGATCATGGTGCTCAAGGTCAACAGCCTCAGCCGTGGTTTCTCCGGGATCCGTCGGGTGGTGATCGATGCGCTGATCGCCCTGATCAACGCCGAGGTTTACCCACACATTCCGCTGAAAGGTTCGGTCGGTGCCTCCGGCGACCTCGCGCCATTGGCGCACATGTCGCTGGTGCTGCTGGGCGAGGGCAAGGCGCGTTACAAGGGCGAGTGGATGGAAGCGACCGAAGCGCTGAAAGTCGCCGGTCTGACCCCGCTGACCCTGGCGGCGAAAGAGGGTCTGGCGCTGCTCAACGGCACTCAGGTGTCCACCGCATTCGCGTTGCGCGGTCTGTTCGAAGGTGAAGACCTGTTCGCCGGCGCGCTGGCGCTGGGCGGTCTGACGGTGGAAGCGGTGCTCGGCTCGCGTTCGCCGTTCGATGCGCGCATCCACGCCGCCCGTGGCCAGAAAGGCCAGATCGACGCCGCTGCCGCTTACCGCGATCTGCTGGGCGAGCGTAGCGAAGTCTCCGACTCGCACCAGAACTGCGAAAAGGTGCAGGACCCGTACTCGCTGCGTTGCCAGCCGCAAGTCATGGGCGCGTGCCTGACCCAGTTCCGTCAGGCCGCCGAAGTGCTGGCTGTCGAGGCCAACGCCGTATCCGACAACCCGCTGGTATTCGCGGCCGAAGGCGACGTGATTTCCGGCGGCAACTTCCACGCCGAGCCGGTGGCCATGGCCGCTGACAACATGGCGTTGGCCATTGCCGAAATCGGTTCCCTGAGTGAGCGTCGCATCTCGTTGATGATGGACAAGCACATGTCGCAGCTGCCGCCGTTCCTGGTGGCCAATGGCGGCGTAAATTCCGGCTTCATGATCGCCCAGGTGACCGCTGCGGCCTTGGCCAGCGAAAACAAGGCACTGTCGCATCCACATTCGGTGGACAGCCTGCCGACTTCCGCCAACCAGGAAGACCACGTGTCGATGGCCCCGGCCGCTGGCAAGCGCCTGTGGGAAATGGCTGAGAATACCCGCGGGATTCTTGCGGTGGAGTGGCTGGCGGCGGTGCAGGGGCTTGATCTGCGCAACGGCCTGAAAACTTCGGCCAAACTGGAACTGGCCCGAGGGATTCTGCGTCGCGAAGTGCCGTTCTACGAGAAGGACCGCTTCTTCGCGCCGGATATCAACGCGGCGACCGAACTGTTGGCTTCGCGGGTCCTGACTGAACTGGTTCCGGCGAAGTTGCTGCCTAGTTTGTAAGCGTTTTTTCAGGGGGATTTTTGTCGTCCGGGAAACCGATCCCCCTCACCCCAGCCCTCTCCCCCAAGGGGGAGAGGGGGAAAGGGAGCAGATCTTCATCGTTTTCAGAACCTGAGTTCGACTCAAGAATTTCAGGTCGATGTACCTCGAAAGAGCAACCCGGTCAGTCCCCTCTCCCTCCGGGAGAGGGTTAGGGTGAGGGGGCTTTTGAAGGCTGCCCACCAAACAGAATCCAACGGAGGCTCACAGTGAAAACCCTCTGGCAACACTGCCACGTCGCAACCATGGCGCAAGGCGTCTACTCGATCATCGAGGATGCGGCCATCGTGACGTCCGGTGCACTCATCGAGTGGATTGGCCCGCGCAGCCAATTGCCGTCAGGCGAATACCCGGCGGTCAATGACCTGCAAGGCGCGTGGGTCACCCCCGGCCTGATCGATTGCCACACTCACACCGTGTTCGGCGGCAACCGCAGCGGCGAGTTCGAGAAGCGCCTGCAAGGCGTCAGCTATGCCGAAATCGCAGCGGCCGGCGGCGGCATCGCCAGCACCGTGCGTGCCACGCGTGAGGCCTCGGAAGACGAGCTGTTCGCCAGCGCCGCCAAACGTCTGAAAAGCCTGATGCGAGACGGCGTGACCACGGTCGAAATGAAGTCTGGCTACGGCCTCGATCTGGCCAGCGAGCGCAAGATCCTGCGGGTCATCCGTCGCCTCGCCGCCGAACTGCCGATCAGCGTGCGCAGCACCTGTCTGGCCGCCCATGCATTGCCGCCGGAGTACAAGGATCGCGCCGACGACTACATCGATCACATCTGCGCCGAGATGCTCCCGGCGCTGGCCGCCGAAGGCCTGGTGGATGCGGTGGATGCGTTCTGCGAATACCTGGCGTTCTCCCCGGAGCAGGTCGAGCGGGTGTTCATCGCCGCGCAAGAACTCGGTCTGCCGGTGAAGCTGCACGCCGAACAATTGTCGTCGCTGCATGGCTCCAGCCTGGCCGCGCGCTATCACGCATTGTCCGCCGATCACCTGGAGTTCATGGACGAAGCCGACGCCATCGCCATGGCCGAATCCGACACCGTCGCAGTGCTGTTGCCGGGCGCGTTCTACTTCCTGCGCGAAACCCAGTTGCCGCCGATGGACGCCCTGCGCAAACACAAAGTGAAAATCGCCATCGCCAGCGACCTCAACCCCGGCACCTCGCCGGCGCTGTCGTTGCGCCTGATGCTGAACATGGCCTGCACTTGTTTCCGCATGACCCCGGAAGAAGCCCTGGCCGGCGCCACGATTCACGCGGCGCAAGCCTTGGGCATGGCCGATACCCACGGTTCGCTGGAAGTCGGCAAGGTCGCGGATTTTGTCGCCTGGCAGATCGACCGCCCGGCGGATCTGGCGTACTGGCTGGGTGGTGAACTGGATAAACGCGTCGTCCGTCACGGCGTTGAATCAAGTCTGTAGGAGAGCGGTTGTGGATAAGGTTCTGAACTTCAAACAAGGTCGCGTGCCGCTGCTGATCAGCATGCCCCACGCCGGTGTGCGCCTGACTCCGGCGGTCGAGGCCGGGTTGATCCCGGACGCGAAAAGCCTGCCGGACACCGACTGGCACATTCCGCAGCTCTACGACTTCGCCGCCGAACTGGGCGCCAGCACCCTGGCGGCCGAGTACTCGCGGTTCGTCATCGACCTCAACCGGCCGTCCGACGACAAACCGCTGTACGCCGGCGCCACCACCGGTCTGTTCCCGGCGACGCTGTTCGATGGCATTCCGTTGTTCAAGGAAGGCAAAGAGCCGTCGAAAGAAGAGCGTGCGACGTACCTGGAGCAGATCTGGACGCCGTACCACCGCACCTTGCAGGAAGAGCTGGCGCGGCTGAAGGCCGAGTTCGGTTACGCGCTGCTGTTCGATGCACACTCGATCCGTTCGATCATCCCGCACCTGTTCGACGGCAAGCTGCCGGATTTCAACCTTGGCACCTTCAATGGCGCCAGTTGCGATCCACAACTGGCCACACAACTGGAAGCGATCTGCGCCCGCCACGACGCTTACAGCCATGTGCTGAACGGACGCTTCAAGGGCGGCCACATCACCCGTCACTACGGCAACCCGGCCGAGAACATCCACGCCGTGCAACTGGAGCTGGGCCAGTGCACGTATATGGAAGAGTTCGAACCGTTCCGCTACCGCGCCGATCTGGCGGAGCCGACGCGGGTGGTGTTGAAGGAGTTGCTGCAAGGGCTGCTCGCCTGGGGCACAAAGCACTACAGCTGAGTCTGCTCTGATCGTTCCCACGTCGAGGCGTCGAACCGTCCGCGTGGGAATGCAGCCCGTGACGCTCTGCGTCACTGGACGCGGAGCGTCCCTTGAGGCATTCCCACGCAGAGCGTGGGAACGATCTGCGGTGAGTGAGCAATCTGGGGGGGCGTCCTCAAACAGTCGCCACCGTGCAAATCCCGGTCGCCACAGGTCGCTTTTCCGTCTCGCCTGCTGCGTAATGTTTCGGCCACGGTGCAAGAAGACACCGATCCGAACAATAACCCGCTGCCGCACGAGACGATCCCTCATGAAAAAACTGTTCACTCGTTGTGCGTTAATCCTCACCGGCAGTGCGCTGCTCAGCGCCGGCGCCCTGGCTTCCGACGATGCATCCTGCAAAACCGTGCGCATGGGCGTGGTCAACTGGACCGACGTGATCGCCACCAGCGGCATGGCCGACGTGCTGCTCAACGGCCTCGGCTACGAAAGCAAACAGACCAGCGCCGTGCAGCAAATCATCTTCGCCGGCATCCGCGACAAGCGTCTGGAC
Organism: Pseudomonas sp. R45(2017); assembly: GCF_002112305.1. Classification (NCBI taxonomy): domain Bacteria; kingdom Pseudomonadati; phylum Pseudomonadota; class Gammaproteobacteria; order Pseudomonadales; family Pseudomonadaceae; genus Pseudomonas; species Pseudomonas sp. R45(2017). The sequence goes on from NZ_NEHH01000004.1 coordinate 233,368, forward strand.
ATCTTCCTCGGCTACTGGAAACCGGCGATGGACAAGAACATCGCGCCGTTCCTCGCCGCCAATCAGGTCAAAGTCATGGACAAACCAAGCCTGGCCGACGCCCAGGCGACGCTGGCGGTTCCGGATTACGTGGCGGCGGCGGGGCTGAAGACCTTTGGCGACATCGCGAAATTCAAGGATCAACTCGGCGCCAAAATCTACGGCATCGAGCCCGGCAGCGGCGCCAACACCACGATCAAGACCATGATCGAAACCAACCACTTCGGCCTGAAGGATTTCAAGATCATCGAATCCGGTGAGGCCGGCATGCTCGCCGCCGTGCAGCGAGCGGTGAACCGCAAGGAATTCGTGGTATTCGTCGGCTGGACGCCGCACCCGATGAACATCAACATGAAAATCACCTACCTGACCGGCAGCGAAGACGTCTACGGCCCGAACGAAGGCGCCGCCACCGTTTCCACCGTCACCGCGCCGGACTACGCCGAGCGCTGCCCGAACGTCCATCGACTGCTGGAAAACCTGACCTTCACCGCCGCCCAGGAAAGCCAGTTGATGGTGCCGATCATGGAGCGCAAGACCCCTCAGGAAGTGGCGAAGACCTGGCTGCGTGAGCATCCCGAAGATCTGCAACGCTGGCTGGCGGGTGTCAGCAGTTTTGACGGCAAGGACGGCGTGGCCACGGTTCAGGCCAGCCTGAAAAACTGATGGGCACTTATCCACTCTCGCCGTCGATGGCGGCGTTCGTCGCCAGAACCGAAAGCTTCGCCAGCGATGACAGCAGCCTCGGCGGATTGCGCAAATCCTATGACGCCATGTGCCGCGCGTTCACGCCCGAACGGCCGACGGGTCTGGAGGTGGTGGATTTCCAGTTGAGCGGGGTGGCGGTGCGTTCGTATCGCCCGCCTGTCCGGCCATCGGCCAGTGGCTGGCCGTGCGTGTTGTATCTGCACGGCGGCGGTTGGGTGGTCGGCGGGCTGGATTCCCATGACTTCATCTGCTGCGAGCTGGCGATGGCGCTCGGGGCAATGGTGGTGGCGGTGGATTACCGGCTGGCGCCGGAGCATCCGTTCCCGGCCGGTTTCGAGGATTGCCTGAGCGTCTGGCGCGCGTTGCGCAGCGGACCGTTCTGGTTCGATCCCGGACGGATGCTGGTGGCGGGCGACAGCGCCGGCGGCAATCTGGCGGCGGCGCTGTGCCTGGCGCTGCGCGATGCCGGCGAGCCGCTGCCGGGCGCGCAGGTCTTGATCTATCCGGGGCTGGGAGGCGACGCACAGTTAGCGTCACGCAGCGAATGCGCCGATGCGCCGTTGCTCGCCAGCAGCGATGTCGATTGTTATCACGCCTTGTACCTGCGCGGCACCGCGAATCCTAACGCCTATGCGATGCCGTTGCTGGCCGGGGACTTCAGCGGTTTGCCACCGGCCTGGATCGCCGTGGCGCAGTTCGATCCGCTGCGTGACGACGGCGTGTGCTACGCCGAACGGCTGAACGCGGCGGGCGTCGACGCGGCGCTGTATTACGGCGAAGGGCTGGTTCATGGTTGCCTGCGGGCGCGACATCAGGTCGCCGAGGTCGATCGTCTCTTTGAGAACCTGCTGGGGTTCATGGCTGACAAAATGTGACAGCGCACGGGCATGCTCATTGACGTAAATCGGGTTTATGATGCCGGACGGCAGAATAATAGAAGTCCCCCCAGGGATGACCTCGACCCCTTACGGAGCGCGCAATGCAGACTTTGTTTCCGCAGATCAAACCTCACGCACGGCACGATCTGGCCGTCGATGACACCCATACACTGTACGTCGACGAAAGCGGTTCACCGGAAGGTTTGCCGGTGGTGTTCATCCACGGAGGTCCCGGCGCCGGGTGCGACGCCCAGAGTCGCCGCTATTTTGATCCGAACCTGTATCGCATTGTCACCTTCGACCAGCGCGGTTGCGGTCGCTCCACGCCCCACGCCAGTCTGGAAAACAACACCACCTGGGATCTGGTCGAAGACCTCGAGCGTATTCGTAAACACCTGGGCATCGACAAATGGGTGCTGTTCGGCGGCTCCTGGGGTTCGACCCTGGCGCTGGCCTACGCGCAGACCCACCCGGAACGCGTGCATGGGCTGATCCTGCGCGGGATCTTTCTCTGCCGTCCGCAGGAAATCGAATGGTTCTACCAGGCCGGCGCCAGCCGTCTGTTCCCCGATTACTGGCAGGACTACCTCGCGCCGATTCCGCTGGACGAGCGCGACGACCTGCTCAGCGCGTTCCACAAACGCCTGACCGGCAACGACCAGATCGCCCAGATGCACGCGGCCAAGGCCTGGTCGACCTGGGAAGGGCGCACCGCGACCCTGCGTCCGAATCCGCTGGTGGTCGACCGCTTCTCCGAGCCGCAGCGCGCCTTGTCGATTGCGCGGATCGAATGCCACTACTTCACCAACAACGCGTTCCTTGAGCCAAACCAGCTGATCCGCGACATGGGCAAGATCGCCCATCTGCCGGGCGTGATCATCCACGGCCGCTACGACGTGATCTGCCCGCTCGACAACGCCTGGGAACTGCATCAGGCCTGGCCGAACAGCGAGCTGCAGGTGATCCGCGATGCCGGCCACGCCGCGTCCGAACCGGGCATCACCGATGCACTGGTGCGCGCCGCCAGCAAAATGGCCCGTCGTCTGCTCGACCTGCCGCCCGAAGAAGCATGAAGGGACTGTTGCAGCGCGTGAATGGCGCGCGGGTCGAAGTGGCGGGCGAGGTGGTCGGCAGTGTCGATCAGGGTTTATTGGTGCTGGTGGCGGTCGAACCCGACGACACGCCGGCCAGCGCCGACAAACTTCTGCATAAGCTGCTTAACTATCGAGTGTTCAGTGACGCCGAGGGCAAGATGAATCTGTCCCTGGCGGATGTGGGCGGCGGGTTGCTGCTGGTCTCTCAGTTCACCCTCGCTGCCGACACCAAAAGCGGGTTGCGCCCGAGTTTTTCGACCGCCGCCCCTCCGGCGCTGGGCGAAGAATTATTCGACTATCTATTAAGCAGAGCGAAACAGATGCATGGCACAGTGGCATCAGGTAGATTCGGCGCGGATATGCAGGTGCACCTGGTCAATGATGGCCCGGTAACCTTCCTGTTACAGACATGAAAGCGCTTGAAACATCTTTTTAAGGGCTTTTCGACTGAAAACAGGGAATTTTCGCGATAAATACTTTGTTACCCCTGATGCGTTGTCACGCGGGCTACTAGATAATCGCGCGCTACGGGGATCAGCGTTCGTTGGTCCATTTTGACTTAGGTAGAGACTTGTCCGGATCCGATTGGGGAATCATTTTGACCCAGCGGAGTCGGAACAATGCTCGCCAACTTGGCAAGGGTGCCCTGAAAGGTCGGTTTTTTTGTACCGAATCCCTCACAGGCACTTCATCTGGCCGTTGGTTTATTGATCTGTTTTCGGCGAGGGTTGCTCGTGATTGTTAGTCCCTGTAATGCAGCAAAATTGTCTGCCAAACGCTTGCGCAGCGCTCTGGTAGCGGGCTCGGCAGTACTCTGCCTGCTCAGCGCCGGCCAGCTTTGGGCATTCAATCTTGACGATGTGTCGGCCAAGGCCAAAGAGCTGGCCGGGCAGAAGTTCGAAGCCCCGCGCAGCAACCTGCCAAACGAATTCCGTGAAATGAAATTCGCGGACTATCAAAAGATTCGTTTCCGCACCGAAAAAGCCGAATGGGCCGACCAGAAGACCCCGTTCAAGCTGTCCTTCTATCATCAGGGCATGCACTTCGATACGCCGGTGAAAATCAACGAAATCACCGCGAACACCGTCGAAGAGATCAAATACGATCCTAGCCGTTTCGATTTCGGCGACCTGCAGTTCGATCCTAAGGCCACCGAACAACTGGGCTACGCCGGTTTCCGTGTCCTGTACCCGATCAACAAGGCTGACAAGCAAGACGAAATCATGACCATGCTGGGCGCGAGCTACTTCCGCGTTGTCGGCAAGGGTCACACCTACGGTCTGTCGGCCCGTGGTCTGGCGATCGATACCGCTTTGCCGTCCGGCGAAGAATTCCCGCGTTTTCGCGAGTTCTGGATTCAGCAGCCGAAGCCGGGCGACAAGCACCTGGTGATCTTCGCCCTGCTGGATTCGCCACGTGCGACCGGCGCCTACCGTCTGATCCTGCGTCCGGGCAGCGACACCATCGTCGACGTCAAGGGCCAGATGTACCTGCGTGACAAGGTCGGCAAGCTCGGCATCGCGCCGCTGACCAGCATGTTCCTGTTCGGCGCCAACCAGCCGTCGAAAGTGCTCAACTACCGTCGTGAACTGCACGACTCCAGCGGTCTGTCGATCCATGCCGGCAACGGCGAGTGGATCTGGCGCCCACTGAACAACCCGAAACATTTGGCTGTCAGCCAGTTCAGCGTCGAAAACCCGCGTGGTTTCGGTCTGCTGCAACGTGGCCGTGACTTCAGCCACTACGAAGACCTCGACGACCGCTACGACAAGCGCCCAAGCGCCTGGATCGAGCCGAAGGGCGACTGGGGCAAAGGCACCGTCGATCTGGTCGAGATCCCGACCGCCGACGAAACCAACGACAACATCGTTGCGTTCTGGAACCCGGAAAAACTGCCGGAGCCAGGCCAGCCGCTGGACTTCGCCTACCGCATGCACTGGACCATCGACGAAGCCGCGCTGCACGCGCCGGACAGCGCCTGGGTCAACCAGACCCTGCGTTCGACCGGTGACGTCAAGCAATCGAACCTGATCCGTCAGCCGGATGGCAGCGTTGCCTACCTGGTCGACTTCGAGGGCCCGTCCCTGGCCGCCCTGGCCCCGGATGCAGACGTTCGCAGCCAGGTCAGCGTCGGCGACAACGCCGAACTGGTCGAGAACAGCGTGCGCTACAACCCGGAAACCAAGGGCTGGCGCCTGACCCTGCGGATGAAGATCAAGGACGCGAGCAAGTCCACCGAGATGCGCGCAGCCCTGGTGCAGCCAGTGGTCACCGCTGATCTGGCCAAGTCTTCGGTACCGACGTCCAATTCGTCGGTAGCCAAGGCCGACAAGGTTGCCGCCAAGCAACAAGAGAAAGCCGACAAGGAAGCCAAGGCCGCCGAGGCCAAACAGGCCGACGCCAAGCCGGTTGCAGATGCCAAGGACAAGGCCAACAAAGACGCCAAGCAGCCAGCCGCTGCGGACGCGGCCCCAGCCACACCGGAATCGGCACCGACTGAAGAAGTCCTGACCGAGACCTGGAGCTATCAGTTGCCTGCCGATGAGTAACTCTCAAGTACAGCCAGAGACTCTGTCCGAGTACCTGGCGCATCTGCCGATGACCGACGAGCAGCGCGCGGAACTCGCGGGCTGCCAGTCCTTCAGCGAATTGCATGAACGCCTGTCGTCCAAGACCTTTGACGCGCCGACCGAAGCCGCCCAGGCTTCGGTCGGCCAGCGCCTGATCCTGAGCACCGCCGAAGAGCTTCAAGACGCGGAAATGCTGGTGCTCGACGCCAGCGGCCGGGTCAGCATGAAGGCCACGCCGCCGATCCGTCGGACCAAGGTCGTGCCGGAGCCGTGGCGCACCAACATTCTGGTGCGTGGCTGGCGCCGCCTGACCGGCCGGACCAACCCGCCGCAACCGCCGAAGGACGCCAATGTGCTGCCGGCGGCGCGGTGGCGCACGGTCGGTTCGATCCGTCGCTACATTCTGCTGGTGCTGATGCTGGGTCAGACCATCGTCGCCGGCTGGTACATGAAAGGCATCATGCCGTACCAGGGCTGGTCGTTCGTCGATCTGGAAGAGGTCCTGCATCAACCGCTGCTGCAAACCGCCACGCAAGTGCTGCCATATGCGCTGCAGACCAGCATCCTGATCATGTTCGGGATTCTGTTCTGCTGGGTGTCGGCCGGTTTCTGGACCGCGCTGATGGGCTTCCTCGAATTGCTTACCGGCCACGATAAATACCGGATCTCCGGTAAAAGTGCCGGCAACGAGCCGATTCCGAAAGACGCGCGCACCGCACTGGTGATGCCGATCTGCAACGAAGACGTGCCTCGGGTGTTCGCCGGTCTGCGCGCGACCTTCGAGTCGGTCGCCGCTACCGGCGACCTGGACCGTTTCGACTTCTTCGTCCTCAGTGACAGTAACGACACCGACATCTGCGTTGCCGAGCAGCAGGCCTGGCTGGACGTCTGCCGTGAAGCGAAGGGCTTCGGCAAGATCTTCTATCGCCGCCGTCGCCGTCGCGTCAAACGCAAGAGCGGTAACCTCGACGACTTCTGCCGTCGCTGGGGCGGTGACTATAAGTACATGGTCGTACTCGACGCCGACTCGGTCATGAGCGGCGAGTGCCTGACCAGTCTGGTGCGCCTGATGGAGGCCACTCCGGACGCCGGCATCATCCAGACCGCGCCGCGCGCTTCGGGCATGGACACGTTGTATGCACGCATGCAGCAGTTCGCCACTCGCGTGTACGGTCCGCTGTTCACCGCCGGCCTGCACTTCTGGCAGCTGGGTGAATCCCACTACTGGGGTCACAACGCGATCATCCGCATGAAGCCGTTCATCGACCACTGCGCTCTGGCGCCGTTGCCGGGCAAGGGTGCGTTCTCCGGTGCGATCCTCTCTCACGACTTCGTTGAAGCGGCGCTGATGCGCCGTGCCGGCTGGGGCGTGTGGATTGCCTACGATCTGCCGGGCAGCTACGAAGAACTGCCGCCGAACCTGCTCGATGAACTCAAGCGTGACCGTCGCTGGTGCCACGGCAACCTGATGAACTTCCGTCTGTTCCTGGTAAAAGGCATGCACCCGGTGCACCGCGCGGTGTTTCTTACTGGCGTGATGTCTTACCTGTCGGCGCCGCTGTGGTTCTTCTTCCTGGTGTTGTCGACCGCGCTGCTGGCGGTGAACACGCTGATGGAGCCGCAGTACTTCCTCGAACCGCGTCAGCTCTATCCGCTGTGGCCACAATGGCACCCGGACAAGGCGATCGCGCTGTTCTCGACGACCATCGTGCTGCTGTTCCTGCCGAAGCTGTTGAGCATCATCCTGATCTGGGCCAAGGGCGCGAAAGAGTTCGGCGGCAAGTTCAAGGTGACCCTGTCGATGCTGCTGGAGATGCTGTTCTCCATGCTGCTGGCGCCGGTGCGGATGATTTTCCACACCCGTTTCGTTCTGGCCGCGTTCCTCGGCTGGGCCGCGACCTGGAATTCTCCGCAGCGTGACGACGACTCGACGCCATGGAGCGAAGCGGTCAAGCGTCACGGTCCGCAGACCCTGCTGGGCTTCTTCTGGGCGCTGCTGGTGATCTGGCTGAACCCGAGCTTCCTGTGGTGGCTGGTGCCGATCGTCGGTTCGCTGATGCTGTCGATTCCGGTGTCGGTGATTTCCAGCCGCGTCGGTCTGGGCCTCAAATCCCGTGACGAGAGCCTGTTCCTCATCCCCGAGGAATACAATCCGCCACAGGAGCTGCTGGCCACCGATCAGTACACCCACGAAAACCGCTGGCACGCGCTGAACGACGGCTTCGTCCGCGCCGTGGTCGATCCACAGCAGAACGCCCTGGCGTGCTCGCTGGCGACCTCGCGTCACGGTCAGGCCGAGCCGATCGAATGGCTGCGCCAGGAACGTGTGCGTCACGCGATCAAGGTCGGCCCGGCCGGGCTGAACAACCATGATCGTCTGCAACTGCTGAGCGATCCGGTGGCCCTGGCCCGTCTGCACGAGCAGGTGTGGGCCGAAGGTCATGCCGAGTGGCTGGACGCATGGCGGGCTTCGGTGAAAGCTGATCCTCATGCACCGCTGCTGCCGCTCAAGCCTGTGAGCTTGCAGGCGCAACCGGCCTGATGAAGAAACCCCGCTAACTGGCGGGGTTTTTTTATGCTCGCTGAAAAGCCCCCCTCACCCTAACCCTCTCCCGGAGGGAGAGGGGACTGACCGGGTTGAATGTTCGAGTTACGCCGACGTGAGATACCGAGTTGAACTCTGGTCTGGAAAACGACGGAGATCGGCTCCCTTTCCCCCTCGCCCCCTTGGGGGAGAGGGTTGGGGTGAGGGGGTAAATCTTGAATGTTAAACAAATCGTCCATTAAACCTTGTGCAAAAAATCGAGTGCGTTAGCATCCGTCCCCGAATTGGCGCACCCGGACAATCTTGTCCATTTCTGTCGGTTTTCGCGCCGCAAACGCAATGGTTTTGGGGACTTGAAGATGAAGAAGTATCTGTCGATGCTGCTGGTCGGCGTCACGGCACTGGTTGCAGTCAATGCGGCGCAGGCCGGCGCAATCGATGACGCGGTCAAGCGCGGCTCGTTGAAAGTCGGCATGGATCCGACCTACATGCCGTTCGAAATGACCAACAAGCGCGGCGAAATCATCGGTTTCGAAGTCGACATCCTCAAAGCCATGACCAAGGCGATGGGCGTCAAGCTGGAGCTGGTCTCCACCGGCTACGACGGGATCATCCCGGCGCTGATGACCGACAAGTTCGACATGATCGGCAGCGGCATGACCCTGACCCAGGAGCGCAACCTGCGCCTGAACTTCAGCGAACCGTTCATCGTGGTCGGCCAGACCCTGCTGATCCGTAAAGAGCTGGAAGGCACCATCAAGTCCTACAAAGACCTGAACACCGCCGACTACCGCATCACTTCCAAGCTCGGCACCACCGGCGAGATGGTCGCCAAGAAGCTGATCTCCAAGGCCAAGTACCACGGTTACGACAACGAGCAGGAAGCCGTGCTCGACGTGGTCAACGGCAAGGCTGACGCCTTCATCTACGACGCCCCGTACAATGTGGTCGCGGTGAACAAGGTCGGCGCCGGCAAGCTGGTGTTCCTCGACAAGCCGTTCACCTACGAGCCACTGGCCTTCGGTCTGAAGAAGGGTGACTACGACAGCATCAACTTCATCAACAACTTCCTGCACCAGATCCACGAAGACGGCACCTACGATCGCATCCATGACAAGTGGTTCAAGAGCACCGAGTGGCTCAAGGACATGGAATAAGGCCCGCCCGCTGATCGTTCCCACGCTTTGCGTGGGAACGCCGCCCGGGACGCTCCGCGTCCCTTAGCAAGCGTGACGCAGAGCGTCACAGGATGCATTCCCACGCAGAGCGTGGGAACGAGCGAATCAGAGAAACATTCAATGAAACAGAAAAAAGCCCAATGGCCCTGGCACGTCCTGACTGTGCTGGTGCTGGTCGGCCTGGCTGGCGCGTTGTATTACGCCACGTCGCTGATGTCCTACGAATGGCGCTGGAACCGTGTGCCGCAGTACTTCGCCTATCAGGCCGAGGAAACCCAGCGCGCGACCGACATTTCCACCGTCAGCGAACTGGTGCGCAAGGGCGGCAGCGCGCAGGTCACCCTGCGCAACGATGCCGGTGACGAGCAGCACCTGACCGTCGACGAAAACAGCCTGCAATTCGCCCAGGGCGACGATGTGGCCGAAGGCGACGTCGTGGGTGTGACGCGGCATTGGGCGGCGGGTCCGCTGTTGTGGGGCCTGTGGACCACGCTTTGGCTGTCGGTGGTGTCCGGCGTGCTGGGCCTGCTGATCGGTCTGGCGACCGGGCTGTGCCGGCTGTCGAGCAACCCGACCCTGCGCGACCTGTCGACGATCTATGTCGAACTGGTGCGCGGCACGCCGCTGCTGGTGCAGATCTTCATTTTCTATTTCTTCATCGGCACGGTAATGAACCTGTCCCGGGAGTTCGCCGGGATCGCCGCGCTGTCGCTGTTCACCGGTGCCTATGTGGCGGAAATCATCCGTTCCGGCGTGCAGTCGATTGCCCGCGGCCAGAACGAAGCAGCGCGTTCGCTGGGTCTGAGCGCCGGCCAGTCGATGCGTCATGTGGTGCTGCCGCAGGCGTTCAAGCGCGTGCTGCCGCCGCTGGCCGGGCAGTTCATCAGTCTGGTCAAAGACACTTCGCTGGTGTCGGTGATCGCAATCACCGAGCTGCTGAAAAGCGGTCGTGAAGTCATCACCACGTCGTTCTCGCCGTTCGAGATCCTGTTCTGCGTCGCCGGCCTGTACCTGTTGATCAACCTGCCGCTGTCGAAAATCGCCAGCCGGCTTGAGCGGAGGCTCGCGCAAAGTGATTGAAGTCCGCGATCTGGTAAAAGTCTTCGACACCCGTGGGCAAGTGGTGCGCGCGGTGGATAACGTCAGCACCAGTGTCGCCAAGGGTGAAGTGCTGGTGGTGATCGGCCCGTCCGGTTCCGGCAAGTCGACGTTCCTGCGTTGCCTCAACGGTCTGGAAGAGTTCGATTCCGGCTCGGTGAGCATCGACGGCCTGCAACTGGCCGACCCGAAAACCGACGTCAACGCCTACCGCCGCGAAGTCGGCATGGTGTTCCAGCATTTCAATCTGTTTCCGCACATGACCGTGCTGGAAAACCTGTGCCTGGCGCAGAAAGTCGTGCGCAAACGCGGCCAGAAAGAAAGCGAGGCCAAGGCTCTGGCATTGCTGGAGAAGGTCGGCATCGCCCAGAAGGCCCGCGAATATCCGTCGCGCCTGTCCGGCGGTCAGCAGCAGCGCGTGGCGATTGCCCGGGCGCTGGCGATGGATCCGAAGGTCATGCTGTTCGACGAACCGACCTCGGCCCTCGACCCGGAAATGGTCGGCGAAGTGCTGGACGTGATGAAGAACCTGGCCGTGGAAGGCATGACCATGGTCTGCGTGACCCACGAAATGGGCTTTGCCCGGGAAGTGGCGGATCGGGTGCTGTTCTTCGATCACGGCAAACTGCTGGAAGACGCCTCGCCGGCGGAGTTCTTCGATGCACCGAAGGATCCGCGAGCTCAGGCGTTCCTTCGACAGGTTCTGTAACTGCGGCGTCCGCTCGGACGTCATCGCTGGCAAGCCAGCTCCCACAGTTAATGGGGCTGAACACAAACTTCGTGGTCGACTACAAACCCTGTGGGAGCTGGCTTGCCAGCGATAGCATCACCTCGGTCCCAAGCGAACCGAGGTGGGTGAATCACCTCAAACCTTGAACCGGCCCACCAGCGTTTGCAGGTGAGTGCCCAGGCGCGCCAGCTCGACGCTGGAGGCCGCCGTCTCTTCACTGGCCGCCGAGGTCTGGTCCGAGACATCACGCACGTTCAGCACGCTGCGGTTGATCTCTTCGGCCACGGCGCTCTGCTGCTCGGCCGCTGCAGCGATCTGCTGGTTCATCGCCTGAATCGCCGAGACGGTGCGGGTGATGCTTTCCAGCGAGCCACCGGCACGCCGGGTCAGCTCGACACTGCTGTCGGTCAGGGTGCGGCTGTTGTCCATGATCGTCGCCACTTGCTGGGTGCCGTTCTGCAGACCGACGATCAGCTCTTCAATCTCTTCCGTGGACTTCTGAGTGCGCTGGGCGAGGCTGCGGACTTCGTCGGCAACCACCGCAAAACCACGTCCGGCTTCACCGGCACGGGCGGCTTCGATGGCGGCGTTGAGGGCCAGCAGGTTGGTTTGTTGGGCCACGGACTTGATCACGTCGAGCACGCTGCCGATCTTGTCGCTTTCGCGCTTGAGCTCGCCCATGGCTTCGGTGGAGTGGCCGACTTCGGCAGCCAGACGTTCGATCTGGGCAATGGCCTCGCCAACCACCTTGTCGCCTTCACGGGCCTGCTGGTCGGCGGCGACCGCTGCTTCCGAAGCTTCCTCGGCGTTGCGCGCGACTTCCTGCACGGTGGCGGCCATTTCGTTCATGGCGGTCGCGACCTGGTCGGTCTCGATTTTCTGATTGTTCACCCCGGCGCTGGTCTGCTCGGTCACGGCCGACAGTTCTTCGGCGGCGCTGGCGATCTGGGTCACGCCGTCGCTGATGCCGCCGATCAATTCGCGCAGGCCCTGGGTCATGCTCTGCATCGAGCGTTGCAGTTGACCCAGTTCGTCGCGGCGCAGGGACACCAGGTTGTGGGTCAGATCACCAGCGGCGACGCGCTCGGCAACTTTCAGGGTTTGCTCCAGCGGAATGATGATCTGGCGGGTGATCGCCCAGGCGGCGAGCAGACCGAAAGCCACAGCCAGCAGAGTGGCGATCAGCAGCTGATTCTTGGCGCTGGCGGCATCGGTGTCGCGGACGATGGTCTGGGACACCGTGAGCTTCTTGCTGACGTCGAGCAGGATGTCACCCTGGGCCGACATGCGAGCCAAGGCCTTGGCGTTGTTCACCTGGGAGTCGCGGAACTGGCTGACGGCAGCGCGGTAAGCCTTCAGCGATTCGGTGGCCTGCTGCAGGTTGGCGATGTGTTGCTCGGGCAGTTTGCTCGGCAGGCTTTCCAGATTGTTCAGGGCGGCGGCGATGGCATCCAGCGCCGGCTGTTCGGCCTCGGCCTTGCCGCTGTAAGTGTAGCCGCGCACCTGATAGCGCGCCTGCTGCAGCAGTTTGCTCAGTTCGATCACGCTGTTGAATTGCGCGACGCTGTCGCCTTGCAGCAGGGATTTCTCGACTTCACTGACCTTGGCCACGGCATTGTCGGCGCTGGCGCCGAGTTTGCTGCGGGCGTCTTCACGCTGCACGGTTGCCTGGGTCATGTCGCCAAAGGCGCGTTTGTACTCGGCGACCGCCGCCAGTTGTTGATCGATCATGGCCACGTCGGACGGTTGCTCGATCATGTTGCGGGCGCTTTGCAGGCCGCTGTCGAGTTTGCCGAGCAGGTCGTTGACCGCGCCAGGACCCTGTTCGCCACGGCGGGCTTCATAGTCCAGGCGCGCAAGGCGCAGGTCTTTGGTCAGCTCGTTGAGGCCGGAGATGAACCCGAGCTTGTCGCCCCGGCTGATGATGCCGCTCATGCCGGTCCAGCCGGTGAAGGTGATCAACAGGGTCAGCAGCAGCACCAGGCCGAAACCGATTCCAAGCTTACGTTTAACGCTGACGTTTCCAAGACTCTCGGCTAACCAACGGTACATGCGACGACTCCCTCGGACCACTAATTGGACTTATGGGGAGGGTATCGGCCGAATGATGGCAATCTGTAACGCCTTTTGTCTGGCGAAGACTTCAGAACAGCCGGGCGAGCAGCGCGGTGACGGCGGTTTCGACCCGCAGGATTCGCTCGCCAAGCTGCACGGGTTGCAGCCCGGCCTTGGCCAGCAGATCGATTTCGTAGGGAATCCAGCCACCCTCGGGGCCGATGGCCAGGGTCACCGGTTCGTTCAGAGCGCGGGGGCAGGGCGGGAAATTGCCCGGATGGCCGACCAGGCCGAGGGTGCTGTCGGTGATGGCCGGCAGGCGATCTTCGACGAACGGCTTGAAGCGCTTCTCGATGATGATTTCCGGCAGCACGGTATCGCGGGCCTGTTCGAGGCCGAGGATCAGCTGTTCGCGAATCGCTTCCGGCTCCAGGAATGGCGTCTGCCAGAAGCTTTTCTCGACCCGGTAGCTGTTGACCAGAATCACCTTCGACACGCCCATGGTCGCCACGGTCTGGAACACCCGGCGCAGCATTTTCGGGCGGGGCAGGGCGAGTACCAGGGTCAACGGCAGTTTGGCCGGCGGCGGTTGATCGAGGGTGACCCGCAGCTCTGCTTCGCCCGCGTCCAGGCGCAGCAGCTCGGCCGAGCCCATCAGCCCGTTGATGCGCCCGACCCGCAGGCTGTCGCCGACTTCCGAGCGGTGGACTTCCTGCATGTGGGTCAGGCGCCGATCACGCAGCACGACGCGGTCGGCCGCGATGAAGTCGGCCTCTTCGAGCAGCAGCAGGTTCATGGCTGAGTCGCTGGCGGCTGGTCGTTGTGATCGTCGGCGGTTTCTTCCGGGCGCTCGCGTTTGCTGACCAGACTGCCGAACAGGATGCCGACTTCGAACAGCATCCACATCGGCACGGCCAGCAGGGTCTGGGAGAAGATGTCCGGCGGGGTCAGGATCATGCCGACCACGAAGCAGCCGATGATCACGTACGGACGGATCTTCTTCAGGTATTTGACGTCGACCACGCCGATCCACACCAGCAGCACCACGGCCACCGGGATTTCGAACGCCACGCCGAAGGCGAAAAACAGCGTCATGACGAAGTCGAGGTAGCTGGTGATGTCGGTCATCATTTCCACGCCGGCCGGGGTGGCCGAGGCGAAGAACTTGAAGATCAGCGGGAACACGAAGAAGTAGGCGAACGCCATGCCGGTGTAGAACAGCAGGATGCTGGAAATCAGCAACGGCACTGCGACACGCTTCTCGTGCTTGTACAGGCCCGGTGCGATGAAGCCCCAGATCTGATGCAGGATTACCGGAATCGCCAGGAACAGCGAGACCATCATCGTCAGCTTCAACGGTGTCAGGAACGGCGACGACACGTCGGTGGCGATCATCGTCGCGCCGGCTGGCAGGTATTCGCGCAACGGCGTCGAGACGAAGGTGTAGATCTGCTGGGTGAAGGCAAACAGCCCGGCGAAGATGATGAAGATCGCCGCCACGCAACGCAGCAGGCGGGTGCGCAACTCGGTGAGGTGCGAAACCAGCGGCATGTGCTGGTCGTTTTCGGGGAGATCGCTCATGGGGCTCGCGGCGGCAATGTTGGGTCTTGAGGCGCTGGTGTGGTCGGCGCGGCGGTTGGTGTTACGTGTTCAACCGAGGCTGGCGCGACGACAGGCGCTGGTTCGATTGGCGCTACAGCAGGTGCCGCTGGCGTTGGAGCGGCAGGGCTGTGAATCGTCTGCTCACCCACATGCTCGACCGGCGTCGGCTCCTGCTGAACCGGCGTGAAAATCTTTCGCGCCTCCTGTTCCAGCGACAGGATGTGCTCGTTGTGCAGTTGCCGACGGATTTCGTCGGCACCGATTTCACGCTCAACTTCCTGTTTGATCGCGTTGAAGCTGCGCTTCAGCCGTCCGACCCACAGGCCGGCGGTGCGTGCAGCGCCCGGCAGACGCTCGGGACCCAGCACCAGCAGGGCAACGAGGCCGACGAGCAGCAGTTCAGAGAAGCTGATACCAAACATTAGTCAGTGCTCACACGTCTTTGCGGATCGGCTCTTCGACTTTCTGCGCCTGCACGTCGATGGTGTGCGGCGGGTTGGCCTGAGCGGTGGCTT
This sequence comes from Pseudomonas sp. R45(2017), assembly GCF_002112305.1. Lineage (NCBI taxonomy): Bacteria > Pseudomonadati > Pseudomonadota > Gammaproteobacteria > Pseudomonadales > Pseudomonadaceae > Pseudomonas > Pseudomonas sp. R45(2017). Next base: position 248,380 of record NZ_NEHH01000004.1, read on the forward strand.
GCGGCTGGACCGGCGGTACCGGTTGCGCAGGCGTGACGGTCGGATCGGCCGGTTTCTCGTCGTCGTTCATGGCTTTACGGAAGCCCTTGATCGACTCGCCGACGTCGGTGCCGAGGTTTTTCAGTTTCTTGGTACCGAACACCAGTACCACGACCACCAGGATGACGATCCAGTGTTTCCAGTCAAAAATGCCCATGTTGCTGTTCCTCTCTAATAGTTGTTCAGGCGGACGGGCGCGAGGCTTTCTCGACGTGTCCGGACAGGCCGAAACGGCGATCCAGTTCATCCAGCACCGCCTGCGGATGCTGCCCCAGCTGGGCAAGCATGACCATGCTGTGGAACCACAGGTCGGCGGTCTCGTAGATCACGTCGCTGCAGTCGCCGCTGACGGCGGCGTCCTTGGCGGCAATGATCGTTTCAACCGACTCTTCGCCGACCTTCTCCAGAATCTTGTTCAGACCCTTGTGGTACAGACTGGCGACATACGAGCTGTCGGCGGCTGCGCCTTTGCGCTCTTCCAGCACCTGAGCAAGGCGGGTCAGAGTGTCACTCATGTTTGTGTCCTGCGGAATAGATGGCGTGCGGGTCTTTCAGGACCGGGTCGACCGTTTTCCAGTCGCCGTTTTCGAAGACGCGGTAGAAGCAGCTTTGACGGCCGGTATGGCAAGCGATGTCGCCGATCTGTTCGACCATCAGGATGATGACGTCGGCGTCGCAGTCCAGACGCATTTCATGCAGCGTCTGTACGTGGCCGGACTCTTCGCCCTTGCGCCACAGCTTGCCACGGGAACGTGACCAATAGATGGCACGGTTTTCCGCCGCGGTCAGCTCCAGGGCTTCGCGGTTCATCCAGGCCATCATCAATACGCGTCCGGTCTTGTGATCCTGGGCAATCGCCGGCACCAGGCCATCGGCGTCCCACTTGATCTCGTCCAGCCAGTTTTTCATCTTCGACTCCGACAGCGAACCCACACTTCAATAGTCGGGTTCAGGCGTTGAAACAGTGTGCCAGCCGATCACGGAACTGGCTATCGGCGAACGACCAGATACAAGCCGACGGCCACCATGATCCCGGCGGGCCAATGCCCCAGTTCGTGCATCGGGCCACCGGCGGCGAGGATCGTACCGCCCGCCAGATGGGCGCTGCCGAGCAGGCGCAGGAACCAGTCGTCCTTGCGCTTTTTCCACGGCGGTGGCGGGTCGTTGGCGTGAGGTTGGGACATGCGTTCGAGCAGGTCACGGGCCATGTTGGCCAGGTGCGGCAGTTGTTCGAACTGGCTCTGGACGTTGCCGATCAAGGCTTTCGGGCTGACGCGCTCGCGCATCCAGCGTTCGAGGAACGGCTGCGCGGTGTTCCACAGATCCAGATCCGGATACAGCTGACGGCCCAGGCCTTCGATGTTCAGCAGGGTCTTTTGCAGCAATACGAGTTGCGGCTGCACTTCCATGTTGAAGCGGCGCGCGGTCTGGAACAGGCGCATCAGCACCTGGCCAAATGAAATATCTTTTAATGGTTTTTCGAAGATCGGCTCGCACACGGTACGGATCGCCGCTTCGAATTCGTTGAGCTTGGTTTCCGCCGGCACCCAGCCCGAATCGATGTGCAATTGCGCCACGCGGCGGTAGTCGCGCTTGAAGAAGGCGAACAGGTTGCGCGCCAGATAGTCCTGGTCTTCCGGGGTCAGGCTGCCGACGATGCCGCAGTCGATCGCGATGTACTGCGGGCTCCACGGGTTGACGGTGCTGACGAAGATGTTGCCCGGGTGCATGTCGGCGTGGAAGAAACTGTCGCGGAATACCTGGGTGAAGAAGATCTCCACGCCGCGCTCGGCGAGCATTTTCATGTCGGTGCGCTGGTCGGCGAGGGTCGCCAGATCCGTCACCTGAATCCCGTAGATGCGCTCCATCACCAGCACTTTCGGCCGGCACCAGTCCCAATAGACTTGCGGCACGTACAGCAGCGGCGAGCCTTCGAAGTTGCGTTTCAACTGGCTGGCGTTGGCTGCCTCGCGCAACAGGTCGAGTTCGTCGTAGATGGTTTTTTCATAGTCGCTGACCACGTCCACCGGGTGCAGCAGACGAGCGTCGGCGGAGACCTTTTCGGCGGCGCGGGCGAGGATGAACAGCCACGCCAGATCCTGGGCAATGATCGGTTTCAGGCCCGGGCGGATCACCTTGACCACTACTTCTTCACCGGTCTTCAACTGCGCGGCATGCACCTGCGCCACCGAGGCCGAGGCCAGCGGTTCGACGTCGAAACGGCTGAACACTTCGCTGATCTTCTTGCCCAGTTGCTCTTCGATCAGCTTGACCGACAGCTGCGAATCGAACGGCGGCACGCGGTCCTGCAACCGCATCAGCTCATCGGCGATGTCTTCTGGCAGCAGGTCGCGGCGGGTCGAAAGGATCTGCCCGAACTTGATGAAGATCGGCCCCAGGTCCTGCAAGGCCAGGCGCAGGCGTGCGCCACGGCTCAGGTCCAGCGGCTTGCGCGGGAACCAGCGCCACGGCAAGACGTAGCGCAGCGCCAGCAAAAACCACGGCAAAGGCAGATCGAACAGCAGGTCATCGAGGCGGTAGCGGATCACGACGCGCTGGATGCGCAACAGACGGCGGACGGCGAGCAGCTTCATGCGTTATCGCTTGGGTCGAGGGATCGGGAAAGGCGCTCGAAGCGCGCCTCAAGACGTTCCAGATCGAGTTTGATCCGGTCCAGTTCGCTGAAGCGGGCTTCGGCTTCGCGCTGCCCGACGAGGGTGCGCGATTCTTCGGCCAGGTATTCGGCGAGGTTCTGGTTGAGGCTGGCAAATCCTTGTTGATACCAGCGGGCGCGGCTGCGCAGGTGACCGCCGACCAGTTGCGTGGCGACAGGTCCCAGCCAGCGTGAGAGTTCGTACTCCCAGTCCAGCTCCAGATCCTGCAGCACGCCGGCCAGTTCCAGCAGCACGCCGCTGTCGCCGTCGAGTTCGACTTCCGGCGCGTGCAGCACCGCGGTCTTGTCCTTGCTCAGGGCCAGTTTCACCAGGCTTGAGGCCGGGGCGCGCAGGGTGCAGTCGACGCCGGTTTCCCAGTGGGATGCCAGCATCAGGCCTTCGTCGCTCGGCAGGATGAACAGTTGCAGCGCCGGGCTGCGGCAATCCACGGCAATGACTTTGCCGGTCAGATGCGCCAGTCGCGGCAGCGCCGTGCTGTCGAGACGCAGCACGCGGTTGAGGCCGAGTTCGACGCTGGCGAGCAGCCCGGTCAGCAGCATCAGGGTTTGATGCCGCGGTGCAGGGCGACGATGCCTGCGGTCATGTTGTGATAGGTCACGCGGTCGAAACCGGCGTCGACCATCATCGACTTCAGGGTTTCCTGATTCGGGTGCATGCGGATCGATTCGGCCAGGTAGCGATAGCTTTCCGAGTCGTTGGTGATCAGCTTGCCCATCAGCGGCATGAAGGCGAACGAGTAGGCGTCGTAGGCCTTGGACATCAGCGCGTTGGTCGGCTTGGAGAATTCCAGCACCAGCAGGCGGCCGCCCGGCTTGAGTACGCGCAGCATCGAACGCAGGGCGTCTTCCTTGTGCGTCACGTTGCGCAGGCCGAAGGCGATGGTCACGCAGTCGAAATGGTTGTCCGGGAACGGCAGCTTTTCAGCGTCGGCCTGGACGAACTCGACGTTGCCCGACACGCCGACATCCAGCAGGCGGTCACGACCGACCTTGAGCATGGATTCGTTGATATCGGCCAGCACCACCTGACCGGTCGGGCCGACCAGGTGCGAGAATTTTTTGGTCAGGTCGCCCGTGCCGCCGGCGATGTCCAGTACGCGGTTGCCGGAGCGCACGCCCGACAGTTCGATCGCGAAGCGCTTCCACAGACGGTGCATGCCGCCCGACAGAAGGTCGTTCATCAGGTCGTACTTGGCGGCCACGGAGTGGAACACCTCAGCGACTTTTTCCGCTTTCTGGCTTTCCGGAACGTTTTTGAAGCCGAAGTGAGTGGTGGGTTCGGCATCGCTGCCTTTGCGCTGATCAGTCATATCGCTGTCACCAAAAGAGAATGCGCGACATTCTAATCCCCAAGCCATGCTTTGTCTTGGAATGGCTAAAGGTAAGATGGGCAACCTTCGGGACGATTTGCCGCAGTGGCGGTCAAGATTCGTTGCAGGCATTCATAGCCCCATTCAAAAAGCAGGAGTCATTCAATGGCCCATATCAGTGTTGAGCGTGCCCACAGCCTGGGCAAGGAAGCGGCCCGCGAGAAAGCCGACAAACTGGCGCAGAAACTCTCCGATCAATATGGCCTTGAGCCGCAGTGGTCGGGCGATGTCCTGAACCTTAAGCGTTCGGGCGTGAAAGGCGCGGTGCATGTGGCCGAGGATTCGATCCGGGTCGACGTGGAGCTGGGCCTGATGATGTCGGCCATGAGCGGCATGATCAAAGCCGAGATCGAAAAGGCGCTGGATAAAGCGCTGGTCTGATCAGGACAAACGGGGAGCTTCGGGCTCCCCGTTTTTTTTCCTGCGCCTGCCTTTTATGTCAGTTGTTAGGGTGCCGTTTCTAATTTTTCTCCCTACTTTGTGCCTGAGCCCGACACTCGTCAGGGCAGTTCCTCAAACCTTCTGCGCGTGAGGTGCACCATGGCCAAAGTCATTTTGAAGAAAAAAATCGACGCTTCGACTTCCGCTCTGAGCGACGTCAAATCCTATGCCCGCAAGATCTGGCTGGCAGGCCTGGGTGCCTACACCAAGGTCGGTCAGGAGGGCAGCGAGTACTTTCAGGAGTTGATCAAGGCTGGTCAAACTGTTGAAAAGAAAGGCAAAAAAGCCGTCACCGAAAAACTCGAAGCGGCCAACGCCGAGATCGATGAAGCCAAGAGCGAAGTCAGCTCTTTCAAAGGCCGGGTCGAAGTTCAGCTCGACAAGGTCGAGAAGGCGTTCGACACGCGTGTCGCCAGTGCCTTGAATCGTATCGGCATTCCGTCTAAACATGACGTTGAGGCACTCTCTGCTAAGCTCGATGAGCTGACGGCATTGCTCGAACGCGTCGCGCGTAAATCTTAAGGAGAACGGGATGGCTGGTAAAAAGAACACCGATAAAGAAGGCAGCTCGTGGATCGGAAAAGTCGAAGACTATTCCCGCAAGATCTGGCTGGCTGGTTTAGGCGTGTACTCGAAGATCGACACTGACGGCAGCAAGCTCTTCGATACATTGGTCAAAGACGGCGAGAAAGCCGAGAAGCTCACCAAGGCTGCAGTCGGCAAGAAAGTCGATGCTGCCAAGGATTCTGCAAGCTCGGCAAAATCGCGCATCAGCGGCGTGAAAGATCGCGCACTGGGCACCTGGGATCAGCTGGAAGGGGCTTTCGACAAGCGCCTGAACAGTGCGATTTCGCGCCTGGGCGTACCGAGCCGCAACGAGGTGAAGGATCTGCACAAGAAGGTCGATACCCTGACCAAGCAGATCGAAAAACTCACCGGCCTGAAAGCTCAGCCTGTCGCGGCGAAAACCGCAGCAGCCAAGCCTGCGGCCAAAACCGCTGCCAAGCCACTGGCTAAAGCCGCCGCCAAACCGGCCGCAAAACCAGCAGCCAAAACTGCTGCCGCCAAGCCTGCAGCGAAAGCCGCGGCCAAACCGGTTGCCGCCAAGGCCGCCGCCAAGCCGGCTGCAAAATCAGCCGCCAAACCTGCGGCCAAGCCAGCAGCGAAAACCGCTGCCGCCAAGCCTGCCGCCAAACCGGCTGCGGCGAAAAAACCGGCAGTGAAAAAACCGGCCGCGCCGAAAGCCGCTGCGCCGAAAGCTGCAGCACCAAAACCGGTGACCACACCGCAAGCACTGGCAAGCACGTCGAACTCCGCCTCGGCTCCAACCCCGGCGCCTGCTCCGACTGCTGCATCGACGCCGTCGACGCCAACCAGTCAGTCCTGATTTTTCAGGGCTCAAAAAAACGCCCGGCCTGTGAAGGTCGGGCGTTTTTTATGTCTGATCCAAGAGCCCCTCACCCCAGCCCTCTCCCGGAGGGAGAGGGGGCCGATTGGGGGATGCTTCAGTCTTACGTCGGCCTGAAAGTGAAGCATTGAATCCATAATCGATAAGGTCTTTCAGGTCGATGTCTAGCGTAAGACAACTCCGTAGGTTCCCTCTCCCTACGGGCGGTCCGACGTTTCGGGAGGGCTAGGGTGAGGGCAGCGATCTACCTGACTCACTCGTGATCTTCGAGGTACTGCAAAGCCATCCTCTCCGTCGCCACCTTCACCGGCGGCAACAAATGCGGCGCCACCAGCATCATGATCTGGTACACCACCAGCCGCACTTCCCCTTCGCGATCGAGAATCCGCTGATAGTCCAGCGAGAACAGCAGCGTCATGGTGATCTGCTCCACCAGTTGCCCCAGCGCCTGGGTGTCGCTGACCAGCTGCCCCGACGCCTTCAACCGCGCCAGCAATGACGCCAGCGTGCGCTTGAGCACGTTGAGGAACTGGCGAATGCCCTTGGCCAGTTTCGGCAGGCGCCCGGCCAGGTTCGACAGGTCCTGGAACAGAAAACGGTACTGCGCCAGCCGTTCGACGATCAGGTGCAGGAACAGCCAGTAATCCTCCGGCGCCAGTTCGACATCGGCGGGCGGGTCGAGCAGCGGGGCGAGGTCGTTCTGGAAGCGCTCGAACAGTCCGAGAATCAGCGGTTCCTTGCCGTGGAAGTGGTAGTAGAGGTTGCCGGGGCTGATCCCCATTTCATTGGCAACCTCCATGGTGGAGACGTTCGGCTCGCCCTTTTCATTGAACAACTGCAGGGCACATTCGAGGATCCGTTCGCTTGTTTTCATCCAGTCTTCTTAAAAGGGCTTGAGTCAGTCAGCGCACACGCACATAGGTGCCGGGTGCCGCTTCCATCGGTGGATAATTGGCGTTGCCGAGGGTCATCTGGGTTTCGCGCAGGGTGCCGGAGCGCTGCTGCACCCACTCCAGCCATTGCGGCCACCAGCTGCCGTCGACTTTCTTGGCGTCGTAGTACCAGGCGCGCGGATCACCGCTGAGCTTTCCGTTCTCGACGTAATGGGCTTTCGGGTTGCCCGGCGGGTTGAGGATGCTCTGCACGTGGCCGCTGTTGGACAGCACGAAGCGCCGCTCACCGCCCAGCAACAGCGTCGAGCGATACACCGCGTCCCACGGCGTGATGTGGTCGTTCATGCCGGCCACGCTGAAGCTGTCGACCGTGACCTTTTGCAGATCAATCGGCGTGCCGCACACTTCCAGGCCACCCGGGTGGGTCAACGGGTTGTGCTTGAAGAAGTCCAGTATGTCACCGTGAAACGCGGCGGGCAGGCGGGTGCTGTCGTTGTTCCAGTAGAGAATGTCGAACGCCGGTGGCTCCTTGCCCAGCAGGTAGTTATTGACGAAATAACTCCAGATCAGATCGTTGGGGCGCATCCAGGCGAACACCTTGGCCATATCGCGACCGTCCAGCACGCCTTTCTGATAGGAGCGCCGCTTGGCCGCTTCGAGCGTCTGCTCATCGGCGAACAGGGTGGCCGGGGTGTTCATTTCACTGTCGAGCAGGCTCACCAGATAGGTGGCGCTGGAGACCCGCCGCAACTGCCGCTTGGCCTGCAGATGCCCTTGCAGCGCCGCGATGGTCAGCCCGCCGGCGCAGGCGCCCATCAGGTTGACCTCACGGGCGCCGGTGATCGCCCGGCAGATGTTCATCGCTTCTTCCACGGCTTCGACGTAGGTCGACAGGCCCCATTCGCGATGGCGCACATCCGGGTTGCGCCAGCTGATCATGAAGGTCTGCAAGCCGTTCTTCAGGGCGAACTGGACGAAGCTGTTGCTCGGGCTGAGGTCGAAAATGTAGTACTTGTTGATTTGCGGCGGCACCACCAGCAGCGGTTTCGAATACTGCTTTTCGCTCATCGGCCGGTACTGGATCAGCTCGAGCATTTCGTTGCGAAACACCACCGAGCCGGTGGTGGTGGCGACGGTCTTGCCGACTTCGAATGCCTGTTTGGTCACCTGGCGCGGCAGGCCGTCGTTGTGCAACAGGTCGTCGATCAGATGGCTGAGACCGCGCACCAGACTGTGGCCGCCAGAGTTGAACAGTTCCTTGACCGCCAGCGGATTGAGCAGCGTGTTGGAAGGCGCCACGGCGTCGTTGAGCAGGGTGAAGGCGAAGTGTGCGCGGGCGCGGTCGTCGTCGCTCATGCTGCTCTCGTCGATCCAGCTCTTGACCTGTTTCTGCCAGGCCAGATAAGCCTGAAGGCTGCGCCGATAGAACGGGTTCAGGCTCCACGCCGGATCGGCGAAGCGACTGTCCTGCGGATTGGTCGGGTGGAGGGTTTCGCCGAGCAGCACGCGTCCGAGCGCGCCTCCCAGCTTCAAGGCGTGTTTTGCACTGTGGATCGGATTGCGCAGCCCGTGGGCCGCAACGTTGCGCAAGGTCGAGATCAGGTCCCGGCCGCGCAGACCGGTCATGGCACTCTGTGCATTGATGAACACGGCGGGGCTGGGCACGACGCCCGTCGCTGGTTTGTCACGCATGACTCAACACTCCTTCGTCTTCAGGCCAAAAACAAACACACCGAACCAGAACACCATAGACGCTGTTGCGGGTTGCTGCCTGCGTGGCCTCCTGCCACGCACCTGTCCAGACGCGTTGCAAAACGCTGTCCAGAAATCCGTGCCGGGACGGTTATCCGCCCAGCGGTGTCGGGTGCGGATGCATCACCGCACGCTGACGTTCCTCCTGGAGGAATTTCATGATGATCGGCGCCACCGCCTCGGCCCGGGTAATCAGGAACAGGTGCCCGTCGTCGATGATGTGCAGCTGCGCGTTGGGGATTCGCCAGGCGAGCATGCGCATGTTGATCAGCGGGATCAGCGGGTCGTCATCGCCGGCCAGCACCAGCGTCGGCTGGTGGATCTTGTGCAGCCAGTGAATGCTGGTCCAGCCCAGGCCCGCGAACAGTTGCCAGTAGTAACCGAGCTTGCCCGCCGAACGCACCTTGGCCGCATGGCTGGCGGCGAGTGTCGGGTCGCGGCGGAACGAGCCGCCGTAGATCATCGGGGCGATGCGGATCACATGGGACGGCTGGATATAGCGCCGCGGGCTGGCCATCATCCACAGCACTTTCGGCTTGCCCGGCACCATCACCGCACCGGCAGCGGTCGCCGCCAGCACCAGCTTCTTGCAGCGCTCGGGATAGTCGTAGGCGAACTGCTGCGCCAGCGCGCCACCCCAGGACACGCCGATCACGTTGACCTGTCCGTAGTCGAGGTAATCGAGCATCCGCGCGGTGAGTTTCGCCAGCCCCGGAAAGCGATACGGTCGGCTCGGCGTCGAGGAACCACCGACACCGGGCACGTCGAAGGCGATCACTTCCAGATCCGGATCCAGCGCCGCGACAAAAGGAAACACCAGCTCCAGGTTGGCGCCGATGCCGTTGAATATCAGCAAGGGCGTCAAGTGAGGCTTGCCGGGGCGGACCGCCGTACGGATGGTCTGGCCATCCAGCTCGACGGTTCGAAAGATGAACGGGTGCGGCATGCTTCAAGGCCCTGTGGGTCGATCTCAATGTCAGCCTCAATCCCCTGTGGGAGCGAGCCTGCTCGCGATAGCGGTGTATCAGTCAGCACATTGTTCCGGCTGTCGACGCCATCGCGAGCAGGCTCGCTCCCACAGTGTGGGGCGAGGTGTGTCGGTTACCGCTCGTGAACGTAAGTGCCCGGTGAAGCTTCGCCTGCCGGATACGCCTTGTTGCCCAGCTTGGTCGGCGCCTTTTTCAGCTCGCCCGAACGCGCGGCCTGCCACGCCTGCCAGTACAGCCACCAGGAATCGGCGTGCTTGGTCGAGTTTTCCTGCCAGTCATCGGCATTGGCGGTCATTTCATCGCTGGTCATGTAGCGCGATTTCGGGTTGCCCGGCGGGTTCAGAATGCTCTGGATATGCCCGCTGCTCGACAGCACGAATTCGACCTTGCCACCAAACAGCTGCGCCGACTTGTAGCAGGACTTCCACGGGGTAATGTGGTCGTTGGTGCCGGCCAGCGAGAAGATGTCGGCGGTTACCTGCTTGAGGTCGATCGGCGTGCCGCACACTTCCAGTGCATTGGGGCGGATCAGTGGGTTGTTTTTGAACATCTCGATCAGGTCGCCGTGGAACGCGGCCGGCAGTCGAGTCGTATCGTTGTTCCAGAACAGGATGTCGAACACCGGCGGCTCGTTGCCGAGCAGGTAGTTGTTGACCCAGTAGTTCCAGATCAGATCGTTCGGGCGCATCCAGGCGAAGACCTTGGCCATGTCTTTGCCTTCGAGCACGCCGGCCTGATACGAATGGCGCTTGGCGGTTTCCAGGGTCTGCTCGTCGACGAAGAGCGCGACGTCGCTGTCCAGCGTTGTATCGAGCACGCTGACCAGCAGGGTCAGGGCGTTGACCTTGTTCTCGCCGATCGCCGCGTAGTGGCCGAGCAGGGCGGTGCAGGTGATGCCGCCGGAGCAGGCACCGAGCATGTTGACGTCCTTGCTGCCGGTGATCGCGGTGACCACGTCGACCGCTTCCTTCAGGGCTTCGATGTAGGTCGAGAGGCCCCACTCACGCTGTTCCTTGGTCGGGTTGCGCCAGCTGACGATGAAGGTCTGCACATTGTTGCGCAGGCAGAAACGCGCCAGGCTCTTATCCGGGCTCAGGTCGAATACATAGAACTTGTTGATCTGCGGCGGCACCACCAGCAGCGGGCGCTCGTGCACTTGCTCGGTGATCGGCTTGTACTGGATCAGTTCCAGCACATCGTTGCGAAACACCACCGCGCCTTCGGTCACGCCAAGGCTCTTGCCGACCTCGAACGCGCCCATGTTGACCTGGCTCGGCATGCCGCCGTTGTGCACCAGATCCTTGGCCAGATGCGAGAGGCCGTCGAGCAGGCTCTTGCCGCCGGTCTCGAAGAAGCGTTTGACCGCCGCCGGGTTGGCCGCCGTGTTGGTCGGCGCCATGGCCTCGGTCATCAGGTTGATCACGAAGTGGCCGCGCGCGATGTCCTTGGGCGAGAGGCTGCTGTCGTCGATCCAGGCATGGAGTTCCTTGCGCCATGCCAGGTAGGTTTGCAGATAACGTTTGTACAGCGGGTTCTGACTCCACGCCGGATCGACGAAGCGACGGTCATCGCCCGCCGGTTGCAGGTCTGATTTGCCGAACAGCACGTTCTTCAGTTCGAGGCCGAACTGGGTGACGTGTTTGACACTATGGATCGGTTGTTTGATGGCCTGGGTCAGCACCATTCGAGCAGAGGCCAGCAGATCCTTTCCGCGAAGCCCAACGACAGGATTCAGCCCCAGGGTGTTTTCCGAGGCCTGGTACTTCAAATCATCGTTATTCTTGTTACTCATCTACGACGCTCCATTGTCCTGAGACGAGTACCCGGTTTTCTGCTGTGCAGTTCCACAGCCAATGCCAGGTACTACTGCTCGGGTGACCGTTGATTCTGCATAGCTGCTTTACAGTCGTAGAGCACTGCAGGGAACTTGCCAGTTCCATTGGTTACCCGAGATTGATTTTTTTCGCAAGCAGCCGATCCCGGGCCGCTTTAGCGGAGCATTCAAACAGATGAATCTAGAAAATGCCCTCTAAACAGTCCGAGGCGCGGACTAGAGCATCAGCTTGACGACGGACTGGTCCGGGTCGCGGGTTTTGCCGGCAGCTTTGAGTTCGGCCAGATAATCCGCCCAGAGTGCGTCATGACGTCGCCCCAGCTCGTACAGATAATCCCAGGTGAAAAGACCGCTGTCGTGACCGTCGTCGAAGGTCAGTTTCAGTGCGTACTGACCGGCCGGTTCTACCTTGGTCAGGCCGACGTTCAGCTTGCCGAATTGCAGGATCGGTTTGCCGTGGCCCTGAACCTCGGCGGAGGGGGAATGCACGCGCAGGAATTCGGCGGGCAGGGTGTATTCCTCGCCGGACGCGTATTTGAGCGACAGGGTTTTCGAGGCTTTGTGCAGTTTGATGTCGGTGGGAAGCATAGAAAAAAGCCTTTAGCTGCAAGCTACAAGCGGCAAGCTTAACTCAGCTTGCCGCTTGTAGCTCGGAGCTGGCAGCTCTACAGAATATAACGGGACAGGTCTTCGTTCTGCGCCAATTCGCCCAGGTGGCTGTTGACGTATTCGGCGTCGATCTGGATCGCCTTGTCGTCGTGGGCGCTGGCCAGATCGCCGGCACTGAACGATACCTCTTCCAGCAGACGCTCGAGCAGTGTGTGCAGGCGACGGGCACCGATGTTCTCGGTCTTCTCGTTGACCTGCCAGGCGATTTCCGCCAGACGCTTGATACCTTCCGGCTGGAACTGGATGTTCAGGCCTTCGGTTTTCAGCAGCGCGCAGTATTGCTCGGTGAGCGAGGCATGCGGTTCGCTGAGGATGCGTTCGAAGTCCTGCGGGCTCAGGGCCTTGAGTTCGACGCGGATCGGCAGACGGCCTTGCAGCTCCGGAACCAGATCGCTCGGCTTGCTCAGGTGGAACGCACCGGAGGCGATGAACAGGATGTGGTCGGTCTTGACCATGCCCAGCTTGGTGTTGACGGTGCAGCCTTCGATCAGCGGCAGCAGGTCACGCTGCACGCCCTCGCGGGACACATCGGCGCCGCCGACATTGCCGCGCTTGGCGACCTTGTCGATCTCGTCGATGAACACGATGCCGTGCTGCTCGACCGCTTCCAGGGCCTTGGCCTTCAACTCTTCTTCGTTGACCAGACGACCGGCTTCTTCATCGCGTACCAGCTTCAGCGCTTCCTTGACCTTGAGCTTGCGGGCCTTCTTCTTGCCCTTGCCCATGTTGGCGAACAGGTTTTGCAACTGGTTGGTCATTTCTTCCATGCCCGGAGGCGTGGCGATCTCGATGCCGGCCATTTCGGCGACTTCGATCTCGATTTCCTTGTCGTCCAGCTGACCTTCGCGCAGGCGCTTGCGGAACAGTTGGCGAGTGTTGGAATCCTGGGTCGGCGCTTCTTCGTTGCTGAAACCCATGCGTGCCGGTGGCAGCAGGGCGTCGAGAATACGGTCCTCGGCGGCGTCTTCGGCACGGTGGCGAACGCGGGTCATTTCCTGCTCGCGCAGCATCTTGATCGCGGCGTCGGCCAGATCACGGATGATCGATTCGACGTCACGGCCGACATAGCCGACTTCGGTGAACTTGGTCGCTTCGACCTTGATGAACGGTGCGTTGGCCAGCTTGGCCAGACGACGGGCGATCTCGGTTTTACCGACACCGGTCGGGCCGATCATCAGGATGTTCTTCGGGGTCACTTCAACGCGCAGCTCTTCAGGCAGCTGCATGCGGCGCCAGCGGTTGCGCAGGGCAATCGCGACGGCGCGCTTGGCATCGTCCTGGCCGATGATGTGGCGGTTGAGTTCGTGGACGATTTCGCGGGGAGTCATGGACATAATAATTGACGGTCCTCAAGCAGAAACAAGCCGTGGCACAGGGGCCGCGTCAGGCTTATTCAGCGAGATCCTGCTCCTCAATGGTCTGGGTGTGGTTGGTGAATACACAGATGTCGCCGGCGATGCCGAGAGCGGTCTCGACGATTTCGCGGGCCGACAGGTCGGTCTTCTTCAGCAGCGCGCTGGCGGCGGCTTGCGCGTAGGCGCCACCGGAACCCATGGCGATCAGGCCGTCTTCGGGTTCGACCACGTCACCGTTGCCGGTGATGATCAGGGATGCGTCCTTGTTGGCGACCGCGAGCATCGCTTCGAGGCGGCTCAGGGAACGGTCGGTGCGCCACTCTTTGGCGAGTTCGACGGCGGCGCGAACCAGGTGACCCTGGTGTTTTTCAAGCTGGCCTTCGAAACGTTCGAACAGGGTAAAGGCGTCGGCGGTGGCACCGGCGAAACCGGCGATGACTTCGCCGTGGTACAGGCGACGAACTTTCTTCGCGTTGCCTTTCATCACGGTGTTGCCGAGAGAAACCTGGCCGTCGCCGCCCATGACGACTTTGCCGTGGCGGCGGACTGAAACGATGGTGGTCAAGGGAAGAGTCTCCACACTGCGGGGCGAAAATGCCTTATGCCCATTCATATGGGGGTGGTGGAGAGGATTTCAACTGCGGGGCGGGAGAGGGGACGAGCGGTGGTTTGCAAGTGATCGCTCCCACGCAGAGCTACATGATCGTTCCCACGCTCCGCGTGGGAATGCCTCAATGGACGCTCCGCGTCCCTGCGGCAAGGGACGCGGAGCGTCCCGGGCTGCATTCCCACGCAGAGCGTGGGAACGATCGGTGGGGGAGGATCAGCGGCTCTGGCGTTGTTGTAACAACAGGTTGCTGAAGCCCGCGCCCGCCAGTTGTTTCTGGGCGGTGGTCAGCTGTTCGCGGTTGCTGAACGGGCCGACCAGTACGCGGTACCAGGTTTCATCCTTGACCGTCCCGGACTCAACCGCGACCGCCTGGCCGAGCAGAATGATCTGCGCGCGGACCTTGTCGGCATCTGTCTCTTTGCGGAACGAGCCGGCCTGCAGGAAGAACTTGGTCACCGGTGCAGCCTTGGTCACCGGTGGCGCTGGTGGCGGGGTGATCCCGGCCAGTGCAGCCTGTGCGCGTGCGGTGTCGATTTTTGCCGCTTCCGCCGGGGTCACCGGCGTGGTCGGGATTGCCGGCACTTGTGGCGTCGGCAGGGTTTTCTCCGGCACGGCATCAGGCGGCACGATCACTTCCGATTCCGGCAGCAGGGTGTAGAAGTCGTACTTCGGCTTCACCGGTTGCGTCGGGCTCGGCGGGGTCTTGTTGGCCTCGGCGATCTTGCTGGCTTTCTGTTGTTGCTGTTGCTCGACCTTCTCGCGCTTGACCGTGTCGCTGCCCTTGCCCGGCTCCAGTTTCATCAGGAACACGATGAACGCGCCGACCGTCAGGCCGATGGCCATCCACAGCCAGCCCGGAATCGGCTGCTTCGCTGGAGCTTGGTAACGGCTGGCGCCACGCTTGGGTGCAGGTTTTTTCTTGGCAGCCAACTTACATGCGCTCCAGGGTTTCCAGGCCGAGCAGTTCCAGGCCTTGCTTGAGGGTACGGCCGGTCAGCGCGGCAAGGCGCAGACGGCTTTGCATTTGTGCCGGGGTGTCGGCGGCGAGGATCGGGCAGTTCTCGTAGAAGCTGGAGAACAGACCGGCCACGTCGTACAGGTAGGTACACAAGGTATGTGGCGTGCCCTTTTCCGCAACGTTGTTCAGCACTTCACCGAACTGCGCCAGTTTGGCTGCCAGTTCCTGCTCGTGCGCGGCTTCGAGGACGATCTGGCCGTCGACTTCGCTGAAATCCTTGCCCAGTTTGCGGAATACGCCGGCCACGCGGGTGTAGGCGTACAACAGGTATGGCGCAGTGTTGCCTTCGAAATTGAGCATCAGGTCGAAGTTGAAGCTGTAGTCGCTGGTGCGGTGCTTCGACAGGTCGGCGTACTTCACCGCGCCGATGCCGACCACTTTGGCGATCGCGCGCAGTTCGTCTTCGGCCAGTGTCGGGTTTTTTGCCTTCACCAGGCTGTAGGCACGTTCCTGCGCTTCGGTCAGCAGATCGATCAGCTTCACGGTGCCGCCATCACGGGTCTTGAACGGACGGCCGTCGGCGCCGTTCATGGTGCCGAAGCCCATGTGTTCCATTTCCATCGGATGGGTCACGAAGCCGGCCTTGCGCGCCACGGCGAACACTTGCTGGAAATGCAGGGCCTGACGCTGGTCGACGAAGTACAGCGCGCGGTCGGCCTTCAGCTTGCCGCTGCGATAACGCACGGCCGCCAGGTCGGTGGTGGCATACAGGTAGCCGCCGTCAGCCTTGACGATGATCACCGGCAGCGGCTCGCCTTCGGCGTTCTTGAATTCGTCGAGGAACACGCACTGGGCGCCGTTGCTTTCGACCAGCATGCCGGCGGCTTTCAGGTCGTTGACCACGTTGATCAGGTCGTCGTTGTAGGCGCTTTCGCCCATCACGTCGGCCATGGTCAGTTTGACGTTGAGCAGTTCGTAGATCTTCTGGCAGTGCGACAGCGAGATGTCCTTGAACTTGGTCCACAGCGCCAGGCACTCGGCATCGCCAGCCTGCAACTTGACCACCAGACCACGGGCGCGGTCGGCGAATTCCGGAGATTCGTCGAAGCGTTGCTTGGCGGCGCGGTAGAAGTTTTCCAGGTCCGACAGTTCGTCGCTGGTGATCGGGTTTTCCTGCAGGTACGCCATCAGCATGCCGAACTGGGTGCCCCAGTCGCCGACGTGGTTCTGACGGATCACGGTGTCGCCGAGGAATTCGAGTACCCGCGCCACGCCGTCGCCGATGATGGTCGAGCGCAGATGGCCGACGTGCATCTCTTTGGCGAGGTTCGGTGCCGACAGGTCGACCACGGTGCGTTGCGCCGGGCCGGCCTTGCGCACGCCAACGTGAGCGTCGGCCAGTGCGGCGTCGAGGCGCGAGGCCAGCGCTTGAGTGTTCTGGAAGAAGTTGATGAAGCCGGGCCCGGCGATTTCGGCCTTGGTGACGTTCTCGTCAGCCGGCAGGGCGGCGATGATTTTCTCCGCCAGGTCGCGGGGCTTCATGCCCGCAGGCTTGGCCAGCATCATCGCGATGTTGCTGGCGAAGTCGCCATGGGTCTTGTCCCGGGCGTTTTCCACCTGGATCGCCGGCGTCAGGCCTTCAGGCAACACACCTTCGTTGACGAGTTGGGTGAGGGCTTGTTGGATCAGCTGGCGAATGGTGTCTTTCATGGTCTTCTCTTTCGACCGCAAGCGCGGCGGCGCATCGATGCGCGGGTGGAAAAACTGGGCATTATCCGTTGCGAAGACGGGCTTGCCAACCTTAGCAGGCAGGATGTGGATGTGTGGTGACAATTCGGCCGGTTTTGCCCGGTCAGTACAGATCCACCGGATCGACATCCAGCGACCAGCGCACCGCACGGCCGCTTGGCATCTGCTCCAGTACCAGCAGCCAGCTCGCCAGCAATCGGTGCAGCGGCGCCCGGGCCGTGGCCTGCAACAGCAGCTGCGCGCGGAAGCGTCCGGCCCGGCGCTCCATCGGCGCTGGCACGGGTCCCAACAGTTCAATGCCGGTCAGGTTCTGTTCGACCAGCAAACGCTCGGCCTCGCTGCACGCCTCATCAAGAAAGCCTTCGGCCTGCCCCGGCTTGTGCGCTTCGGCGCGCAGCAGGGCGAGGTGGGCGAACGGCGGCAGGCCGGCGGCGCGGCGTTCGCTCAGGGCCTGCTCGGCGAAGGCGAAGTAACCCTGCTCGGTCAGTTGCACCAGTAAAGGATGGTCTGCGAGGTGGGTCTGGATGATCACCTTGCCCGGTTCTTCCGCCCGCCCGGCCCGGCCGGCAACCTGCACGATCAACTGCGCCATGCGCTCGCTGGCGCGGAAGTCACCGGAAAACAATCCGCCGTCGGCATCGAGGATCGACACCAGCGTCACCCGAGGGAAATGGTGACCCTTGGCCAACATCTGGGTGCCGACCAGAATGCACGGCTGACCTTTCTGGATCGTGGCGAACAACTGGTTCATCGCGTCCTTGCGCGACGTGCTGTCCCGGTCGACGCGCAACACCGGATAGTCCGGGAACAGAATCGCCAGCCGTTCCTCGGCCCGCTCGGTACCGGCGCCCACGGGCCGCAGATCGACCTTGTTGCACTTCGGGCACTGGCGCGGCACGCGCTCGACGTAACCGCAGTGGTGGCAGCGCAGTTCGCCGTAGCGCTGATGCACGGTCATCCGCGCATCGCAGCGCTGGCATTCGGACATCCAGCCGCAATCGTGGCACAGCAGAGTCGGGGCAAACCCCCGGCGGTTGAGGAACACCAGCACCTGCTGGCCGGCGGCGAGGGTCTGGCCGATGGCTTGCTGCATCGGCCCGGAAATGCCGCTGTCCAGTGGGCGACTTTTCACATCGAGGCGCAGGAAACGTGGCTGCTTGGCGCCGCCGGCCCGTTCGTTCAGGCGCAGGAGTCCGTAGCGGCCGGTGTAGGCGTTGTGCAGGCTTTCCAGGGATGGCGTCGCGGAGCCGAGCACGATCGGGATGTTTTCCTGCCGCGCCCGCACCAGCGCCAGATCCCGCGCGTGATAGCGCAGGCCTTCCTGCTGTTTATAGGAGCCGTCGTGTTCTTCATCGATGATGATCAGCCCCGGATTTTTCATCGGGGTGAACAGCGCCGAGCGGGTGCCGATAATAATGTCGGCCTCGCCGTCACGGGCGGCGAGCCACGCGTCCAGACGATCACGGTCGTTGACCGCCGAGTGCAGCAGGGCGATGCGTGCATTGAAGCGTTGTTCGAAACGGGCGAGGGTCTGCGGGCCGAGGTTGATCTCCGGAATCAGCACCAGCGCCTGCTTGCCGGCCTCGAGGGTTTCGCGGATCAGCTGCAAATAGACTTCGGTCTTGCCGCTGCCGGTGACCCCGGCGAGCAGGAACGCGTGATAACTGTCGAACCCGGCGCGGATCGCCTCGTACGCGGCGCGCTGCTCGCTGTTGAGCGGCAGTTCGGGCTGGGCCAGCCAGTGTTCATGGCGCGCGCCGGGGGCGTGGCGGCGCACTTCGACTTGCACCAGATCCTTGGCCAGCAGCAAATCGAGGCTGTCCTTGCTCAGCATCAGTTTGCTCAGCAACTGATGGGCGACGCCGTGAGGATGCTGGGCCAGCGTCGCCAGGGCTTCGCGCTGGCGCGGGGCGCGAGCGATGCGCGGGTCATCGAGGCTGGCGCCGGGAGCGGCGGACCAGAAGCGTTCCTGCCGAACCTCGGCCAGTTCGCCCTGACGCAACAGCACCGGCAGCGCCCAGCTCAGCGTGTCGCCGAGGCTGTGCTGATAATACTGAGCCGTCCACAGGCATAGCTTGAACAGCGCCGGCGGTAGCGGAGCGGTGGCGTCGAGCAGGGCCAGCGCCGGTTTGAGCTTTTCCACCGGCACTTCGCTGGTGTCGGTGACTTCCACCAGAATCCCGATCATCTCCCGCCGACCGAACGGCACCCGCAGGCGCATGCCCGGTTGCAACTGCGAACGCAGCACACCGGCCGGGGCCCGATAGTCGAACAGGCGGCGCAGGGGCGAAGGCAGGGCGAGGCGCAGAATGGCGTCGGGCACGCGGAGGATTCTCATAGGCGGGGCGGTGGAGAAGGCCGGGAGCCTAGCAGACGGTCGGTCTCAGTGACAGCTTGCGTGATCGGGATTGTCTGGTAGAATCCGCGGCCTAATTACGTGCGGTATTCAACAATCGTGTTGGATGGCGGCACGCCAGCTGAGGAAAACACCATGAAAGCCGATATCCACCCGAATTACCCAGAAGTTGCAGTAACTTGCAGCTGCGGCAACAAGTTCGAAACCCGTTCGACCTTCGGCAAAGCCCTGTCGATCGACGTTTGCAACGAGTGCCACCCGTTCTACACCGGTAAGCAGAAGACTCTGGACACCGGTGGTCGCGTTCAGAAGTTCGCCGACCGTTTCGGTGCTTTCGGCGCGAAAAAGGCCTAAGGCCCTTCATTCTGGAAAACCTCAGCGGCTTTTCCGGTCTGATGAAAAAGGCGTCCCTTGCGGGCGCCTTTTTTGTGTCCGCGATTTGGCTCTCCTCCGTTCAGGCCTTCTGCCCGGCGCCGACCGGTCTGGACAGCGCCACGGTTCAGCGGGTGGTCGACGGCGACACCCTGCGCCTGATCGACGGGCGCAATGTGCGGATGATCGGCCTCAATACGCCCGAACTCGGCAAGCAGGGCCGCAGCGACGAGCCGTTTGCAGTGGCCGCGCGCAAGCGCCTCGAAGCCCTGGTCGCCGAGAGCGACGGGCGGGTAGGCCTGCGACTCGGCGTCGAGTCCAGGGACCGTTACGGGCGAACACTGGCCCATGTTTTCAGCGCCAGGGGTGAGAATCTCGAAGCGCAGATGCTCGCCGATGGCCTCGGTTTCCAGGTTTCGGTAGCGCCAAATGTAGATCTGGTCGATTGTCAGCAAGCCGCTGAACGCCGCGCGCGACAGGCCGGGCTTGGCCTGTGGAAACGCTCACCTGTACTGAAAGCGGAGCAGATCGAGCGCTCGGGTTTCGCGCTGGTCAGCGGGCGTGTGAGCAAGGTTCAACGCAATCGCGGCGGAATCTGGATCGAGTTGCAGGACAAGCTTGTACTGCGCGTTGCACCCAATCTGCTGCATCGCTTCGATGGCGCCTCTCTGCAGGCATTGAAGGGCAAGCAGATCGAGGCTCGTGGCTGGGTGGTCGACCGTTCCCGGCGCGGTGGACTGAAATCAGGTCAGGCGCGCTGGTTGCTGCCGCTGACCGATCCTTCGATGCTCCAGCCGTCCCGCTGAATAAAAAAGTTGTAGACATTTTTTCTGTCAATTGTGAACAGTCTAACCCTTGTGCGCCGTGGCTCTTGGCCCAAAGTCGTAGGGCAGGGCGCTTGACAGGGGTGACCGGGCAGTCTTGTGGGGACTTTGCGAGGCGCGTATCCTCGCTGACCAGTCTGTCCAACAGTAAAAAGCGGAATGCCAAAATGTCTGATCTGAAAACTGCCGCTCTCGAATATCATGCCAATCCTCGTCCAGGAAAGCTGAGTGTCGAGCTCACCAAGGCCACTGCTACCGCCCGCGACCTGTCGCTGGCCTACAGCCCCGGCGTAGCTGAACCAGTGCGCGAGATCGCCCGCGATCCTGAACTGGCCTACAAGTACACCGGCAAGGGCAACCTGGTTGCAGTCATTTCCGATGGCACCGCGATTCTGGGCCTGGGTAACCTCGGCCCACTGGCTTCCAAGCCAGTGATGGAAGGTAAAGGCGTGCTGTTCAAGCGCTTCGCCGGCATCGACGTCTTCGACATCGAAGTCGACTCCGAAAGCCCGCAAGCCTTCATCGACACCGTAAAACGCATTTCCATCACCTTCGGTGGCATCAACCTGGAAGACATCAAGGCGCCTGAGTGCTTTGAGATCGAGCGCGCTCTGATCGAGCAGTGCGACATTCCGGTATTCCACGATGACCAGCACGGCACCGCGATCGTGACCGCTGCGGGCATGATCAACGCCCTGGAAATCGCTGGCAAAACCCTTGCCGACGCCAAGATCGTCTGCCTGGGCGCTGGCGCAGCCGCCATCTCCTGCATGAAATTGCTGGTGAGCATGGGCGCCAAGGTCGAGAACATCTTCATGGTTGACCGTACTGGCGTGATCCACGCTGGCCGTGACGACCTGAACCAGTACAAGGCTGTGTTCGCTCACCCTACCGAGAAACGCACCCTGGACGACGCCATCGAAGGCGCTGACGTATTCGTCGGCCTGTCGGGTCCGAACCTGCTGAGCGCCGAGCAACTCAAGCGCATGGCGGCCAACCCGATCGTCTTCGCATGCTCCAACCCGGATCCGGAAATCTCCCCGGAACTGGCTCACGCCACCCGTAACGACGTGATCATGGCCACCGGCCGTTCGGACTACCCGAACCAGGTCAACAACGTACTGGGCTTCCCGTTCATCTTCCGTGGTGCCCTGGACGTTCGCGCCAAGCGCATCAACGAAGAAATGAAGATCGCTGCCGCCAACGCCCTGCGCGAACTGGCCAAGCTGCCGGTTCCTCAGGAAGTCTGCGACGCCTACGGCGGTATCTCCCTGGAATTCGGCCGTGAGTACATCATTCCGAAGCCAATGGACAAGCGCCTGATCACCGTGATCTCCGACGCCGTGGCCAAGGCCGCGATCGAGACCGGTGTGGCGACCCTGCCGTATCCGAAGAACTACCCGCTGAAAAGCGTGGATGACGTGTTCAACGGCTAAGTCGTTGTAGCGCTTCATGAAGAGCCCCGCTTTTTAAGCGGGGTTTTTTTGTCCGTGAAAATGCGTTCCAGCTTCAAGGGCGGCCCTCACCCTAACCCTCTCCCAGTGTATGTACCGGAGACATAGTGGACAGGTGTTAGGAGACATGGTGGACACTTTTAATAGACACATCGCTCATCGCGAAGGAGATGGCCTGTGTCTTGGGAAGAGGTGTCTACCGTGCAGCTACGTACAGAATTCGTGCTTTTGGCTCGGCAAGAAGGGGCCAATGTTCGGCAGCTTTGCCGTCGATTCAACATCAGCCCAAGCACTGCCTACAAATGGCTCAGCAGGTTTGAAAAATCAGGGGCCGAGGGGCTGAACAATCAGTCACGACGACCGAAGACGTCACCCAAACGTTGTGCTGACGAGGTGGAGAAGCAGATTCTGAACGTGAGTCAGGAGTACGCGGCTTGGGGCGCTCGCAAGCTCAAACGCGTGCTGGAAGACAAGGGTTTAGTGATGCCTTCCGTCAGCACCGTGCATGCGGTTTTACAGCGTCATTCGCGCGTTGATCCAAAGGCCGCCGAGATCAAACCGTTCATCCGTTTCGAGCATGACGCACCCAATGATTTGTGGCAGATGGACTTCAAGGGACACGTCGGTATGCGTCATGGCCGCTGCCACCCTTTGACGATATTGGATGACCATTCCCGCTTCTCGTTGTGCATCGCCGCTTGCGCCAATCAACAACGCCAAACCGTGGAAGAACAGCTTGTTGGAGTGTTTCGCCGATACGGTCTGCCGCAACGCATGACCATGGATAACGGTTCGCCATGGGGTGACCAAACCGGGGTCTACACCGCCCTGGAAGTCTGGCTGATGAGACAGGGCATCCGGGTCAGCCACTCCCGGCCCTACCATCCACAAACGCAGGGCAAGATTGAGCGATTCCATCGCAGCTTGAAGGCCGAAGTTCTGCAGAGTCAGTGCTTTATCGACCTCGTCGGAGCACAAAAAGCCTTCGATATCTGGCGAGAAACTTACAATCAGAAGCGCCCGCATCAAGCCTTGGGAATGGGGGTTCCAGCGAGCCGCTACAGCAGTAGCCCGCTTGAATACCAAGAGACCCGGCCTGTCCTGGAGTACGCGGAAGGAGATTTGGTCAGGAAAGTTCAGGGCAATGGCGAGATGTACTGGAGAAGCAGCCAATTCCTGATCGGAAAGGCCTTCATCGGGGAGCTGATAGCGATCAGGGGAACGACAGAGGATGGCATCTACGATGTCTACTGGAGCAGACATCGCATTGCCCGAATTGACTTGATTCAACAGACCGTTGTATCAGGTAAGCGGATTTGAAAACCGTCCACCATGTCCCCGAACATGTGTCCACCATGTCTCCGGTACATACACTGGGAGAGGGCTAGGGTGAGGGCGGCCTTTGATGTGAAACGCCATTCTCGGTACGACAGAAAACAAAAAGCCCCGCACTTCTCACGAAGGCGGGGCTTTTTGGCAGTTGAGGATCAGAACAGATCGATCGGCGCCTGTTCATCCGCCGGCAGCGGACTGCCCGGAACTGTGCCGTTGCCGATCTCATTGACCGACGGTGGCGTGTCCTCAGCCTTGAACAGCTCGAAGTACGCGCCTGGTGTGCTCGGCGATGCCGCGCGACCGCTGACCGGATCGACCCGCAGGCTGAGGATGCCTTCCGGCTCCGGCTGGACATGCGGTGGCTTGTCCTTGAGCGCGGCGGCCATGTAGTTCATCCAGATCGGCAGTGCCACGGTGCCGCCGAACTCCCGGCGACCGAGGCTTTCCGGCTGGTCGAAACCGGTCCACACGGTGGTCACGTAGTCCGCGTTGTAGCCGGAGAACCACGCGTCCTTGGATTCGTTGGTGGTACCGGTCTTGCCGGCGATGTCGCTGCGGCCCAGGGCCAGTGCGCGACGGCCGGTGCCGAGCTTGATCACGTCCTGCAGCATGCTGTTGAGGATGTAAGTAGTACGGCCATCGACGATACGCTCGGCGACTGCTGGAGCTTGCGGCACAGCCGCGCTGCCCGGCGCTTCACCCGGAACCGGCGCGGCATTGACGGTAAACGATTCGGTAGCGGGTGCCGCGATGCCATCGGTGGCCGCGCCGCCCTGCGGTACGGTCGGCGGATTGGCGACGAACAGCGTGTCGCCATTGCGGCTTTCGATCTTGTCGATGATGTACGGGGTGATCTTGTAGCCGCCGTTGGCGAAGGTGCTCCAGCCGGTGGCGATCTCCATTGGCGTCAGGGTCGCGGTGCCCAGCGCCAGGGACAGGTTTGGCGGCAGGTCCTGCTTGTTGAAGCCGAAACGGGTGATGTAGTCGATGGTCTTACCCACGCCCATCGCCTGCAGCAGGCGGATCGACACCAGGTTGCGCGACTTGTACAGCGCCTCACGCAGACGGATCGGGCCGAGGAAGGTGTTGGTGTCGTTCTTCGGACGCCAGACCTTGTCCAGGTACTCGTCGACGAACACGATCGGCGCGTCGTTGACCAGACTGGCGGCGGTGTAGCCGTTATCCAGTGCGGCGCTGTAGACGAACGGCTTGAAGCTCGAGCCCGGCTGACGCTTGGCCTGCATCGCGCGGTTGTAGTTGCTCTGCTCGAAGGCGAAGCCGCCGACCAGCGAACGGATCGCGCCGTTCTGCGGGTCCAGCGACACCAGCGCGCCTTGCGCCTGCGGAATCTGGCTGAATTTCAGCGAATTGTTCGGCTGGCGCTGCACGCGAATCAGGTCGCCGATCTGTGCCACATCCGACGGCTGACGCGGGTTGGCGCCCATGCTGTTGGTATTGAGGAACGGACGGGCCCATTTCATGGTGTCCCACGCCACGTGCTCTTCGCCCGTGCGGGTCAGCACTTGCAGGCCGTTCTTGTCGACCTGAGTGACGATGGCCGGCTCGAGGCTGCTGATGGTGCGTTGCTTGGTCAGTTCGGTGGCCCAGGCTTCGCGGGTCTTGCCCGGCAGGCGCGATTCAGGACCACGGTAGCCGTGACGCTGGTCGTAGGTCATCAGGCCTTCGTGCAGCGCGGTGTTCGCCATTTCCTGGAGGTTGCTCGGCACCGTGGTGGTAACGCGGAAACCTTCGGTATAGGCGTCGCTGCCGTAGCGACCAACCATTTCCGCACGGGCCATCTCGGCGATGTACGGCGCGTTCACTTCCGGTGTCGGCACGTGATAGCTGGCGTTCAGCGGTTCGTTGATCGCGGCGGTGTAGTCGGCCTCGGTGATCTTGCCGAGCTTGTACATGCGGCCGAGGATCCAGTCGCGCCGCTCCTTGCTGCGCGCCGGGTTGGCCAGCGGATTGAAGCGCGACGGGGCTTTCGGCAGGCCGGCGATCATCGCCATCTGCGCCAGGCTGACTTCGCGGATCGACTTGCCGTAATACACCTGTGCCGCCGCCTCGATGCCGTAGGCGCGGTTGCCCAGATAGATCTTGTTCACGTACAGCTCAAGGATCTCGTCCTTGGTCAGCTGGCGTTCGATCTGCAGGGCGAGAAGGATTTCAGTGGTCTTGCGCGAGAAGCTGCGCTCGCTGGTCAGGAAGAAGTTCTTCGCCACCTGCATGGTGATGGTGCTGCCGCCGGACTGGATGTGCCCGCTCTTGACCAGTTGCGTCGCGGCACGCATCAGGCTGCTCGGATCAACGCCATAGTGATTGGCGAAGTTGTCGTCTTCAGCACTTAGTAACGCATTGATGAAATTGGGGGGAATGTCGGCGAAACGGATCGGTGTGCGGCGCATTTCGCCAAATTCTGCGATCAACTTGTTGTCGCTGCTGTAGACCCGGAGCGGAATCTGCAACTGAATGCTTCTCAGCGCCTCCACAGATGGCAAACCCGGACTAAGGTAAAGAAACGCGCCGCTGAGACCTAAAAGCAGTCCGCAGAAAACGGCGACGATGGACCAACCGAAAAATTTCAGCAGACGAATCAAGGCTTTTGGACATCCACGGCAAAGAATGAATTGGGCGACAGGGTCCCGGCTAACACACAGAACGACCCGCGCCGGCAGTAAAAAGCGGAAAAAAACGCTGGGCATTATAAGCACTTTTCCGCTGGGGGCGTCATTTGCGCTTCTGTCAAGACGGGGCGAGGGAACGCAATGCGCATTACAGAGTCCGTAACTCACGGAAAGTCATAGGGAATTGGTAGTGCTAGGACTCTTCAATAAAAAGGCCAATACGTTACTGGGGATCGATATCAGCTCCACGTCGGTGAAGCTACTGGAGCTGAGCCGTCAGGGGGAGCGCTACCGGGTCGAGGCGTACGCGGTGGAGCCGTTGCCGGCCAACGCCGTGGTCGAAAAGAACATCGCCGAGCTCGAGGGCGTCGGCCAGGCCCTGTCCCGGGTGCTGGTCAAGGCGCGTACCGGGTTGAAAACCGTGGCGGTGGCGGTGGCTGGATCTGCGGTGATCACCAAGGTCATCGAAATGGACGCCGGGCTGTCCGACGACGAACTGGAAAACCAGCTCAAGATCGAGGCCGATCAATACATTCCCTATCCGCTGGACGAGGTCGCCATCGACTTCGAAGTCCAGGGCGTTTCGCCGCGCAACCCCGAGCGGGTCAACGTGCTGCTGGCCGCCTGTCGCAAGGAAAACGTCGAAGTCCGCGAAGCGGCGCTTGCACTGGCCGGGCTGACGGCGCGGGTGGTGGATGTCGAGGCTTATGCGCTGGAGCGCTCGTTCGGCCTGCTGGCCACGCAACTGGCCGCGTCACAGGATCGGCTGACGGTGGCCGTGGTCGACATCGGCGCCACCATGACCACCCTCAGCGTCCTGCACAACGGCCGGATCATCTATACCCGCGAACAGCTGTTCGGCGGTCGACAGCTGACCGAGGAAATTCAGCGCCGTTATGGCCTGACCCTTGAACAGGCGGGACTCGCCAAAAAGCAGGGCGGCCTGCCGGACGATTACGTCAGCGAGGTGCTGCAACCGTTTCGCGAGGCGCTGGTGCAGCAGGTGTCGCGCTCCCTGCAGTTCTTTTTCGCCTCCGGCCAGTACAACGCCGTCGACCATATTCTGCTGGCCGGCGGCACGGCGTCGGTGCCCGGGCTCGATCGGCTGATCGAAGAGCGTCTGAACACCCCGACCCAGGTCGCCAACCCGTTTTCCGACATGGCCTTGAGCAGCAAGGTCAACGCCGGGGCCCTGGCGAGCGATGCGCCGGCCCTGATGATTGCCTGCGGGCTCGCGCTCAGGAGTTTCGACTGATGGCGCGGATCAACCTTTTACCCTGGCGCGAGGAGCGCCGCGAAGAACGGCGCAAACGCTTCCTGCTGGCCTTGACCGGCGTGGTGGTCGGCTCGGTGGGGGCGGTGCTCATTGCCGACCAGATCATCAGCGCCGCCATCGCGCGGCAGGTTGCGCGCAATGACTACATCGGCAAGCAGATCGCCGTGGTCGACGAACGGATCAAGCAGATCAGCGAGCTCAAGGCCCATCGTCAGCAACTGGTAGAGCGCATGCGCATCATCCAGGACTTGCAGGGCAACCGGCAGATCAGCGGGCGGATCTTCGATCAGCTGGCGCGCACCTTGCCCGACGGGGTGTATTTCACGGACGTGAAAATGGTCGGCAATACCCTGTCGATCAGCGGCGCGGCGGAGTCGAACAATCGGGTGTCCGACCTGATGCGCAACCTTGATGCCTCCGACTGGTTCGATGCGCCCAACCTCAATGAAGTGAAAGCCACCACCGCTGGCCAGGTGGATCAGGCCAACGTCTTCCAGCTGACCGTTCGCCAGACTCGACCCCGGATCGAGGAGGACGACCAATGAAGCCGTCCGAGTGGCTGGACAGCCTGCGCAATGTCGATTTCAACGACCTGGACACCAGCAACATCGGCTCCTGGCCGCCAGTGGTCAAAACCCTGGCCGGCGGGCTGTTGATGGTGCTGGTCCTGGCGCTTGGCTATAACTTTTTCATCAGTGACCTGGAGAACCAGCTCGAGCTCAAGCGTGAGGAGGAGGTCACCCTCAAGGAGCAATTCGCGAGCAAGGCGCGCATGGCGGCCAATCTGGAGCTGTACACCCAGCAGATGAAGGAGATGGAAAACTCGTTCGGTGTGCTGTTGCGGCAATTGCCCAGTGACACCGAAGTGCCGGGGTTGCTGGAAGACATCACCCGCACCGGGCTGGGCAGTGGTCTTGAATTCGAAGAGATCAAACTGCTGCCGGAGGTCACCCAGCAGTTCTACATCGAGCTGCCCATCCAGATCACTGTGACCGGTGCCTATCACGACCTTGCGACTTTCGTCAGCGGCGTGGCGGGGTTGCCTCGGATCGTCACTCTGCACGATTTCGAGTTGGCGCCAGCCAATCCCGAAGGCGGGCCGAAGCTGCGCATGAGCATTCTCGCCAAGACCTACCGCTACAACGACAAGGGGCTGCAAAAATGAGCCCGATCCGTTTTATCGCCTTGTCGGCATTGTTATTGATGCTCGGTGGCTGTGGCGGCGATGACTTCAGTGACCTCGACGCCTACATGAATGAAGTGCGCCTGCGTCCGCCGGGCAAGATCGAGCCGACCCCGACCTTCCGCTCCTACCCGACATTCACCTACAGCGCCGCCAACCTGCGCAGTCCGTTTTCGCGTCAGCTACGGGTCGATCTGGCCGGGCAGAAACACGGCTCGCGGGACGTGAAACCCGATCCCAACCGGGTCAAGCAATACCTCGAAGGTTTCAACATCGAGCAGTTCGAAATGGTTGGCACGATTGCCAACGCCTCCGGTTCCTTCGCTTTGCTGCGGGGGGCGGGCGGGGTTCATCGGCTCAAGGTCGGCGATTACCTGGGGCGCAACGACGGGCGGATCGTTGCGATCAGCGCTTCACAGGTCGAGGTGGTGGAAATCGTTCCGGATGGCCAGGGCGCCTGGCTTGAGCGGCCGCGCACCATTCCTTTGAAAGAGCACTCATAAGTGGAAGTCGAATAATGAACAGGATTTTTTCCACCCTCGGTTTTTCGCTATGGATGGCGCTGCTTTCACCGATGGTACAGGCAGCCAATCTGAAGGCGCTGGACGTCGCGGCACTGCCGGGCGACCGGGTCGAGCTGAAGCTGTCATTCGACGGCCCGCCTCCGCAGCCCAAGGGCTACACCACCGACTCGCCGGCACGGATTGCCCTCGATCTGCCGGGTGTCGCCAGTCAGCTGGCGAGCAAGACTCGCGATCTGGGCAGTGGCAATGCCCGCACGGCCACGGTGGTCGAGGCCAATAACCGGACGCGGCTGATCATCAGCCTGACGCAACTGGCGCCGTACGACACCCGGGTCGAAGGCAATACGGTGTTCGTGGTGGTCGGGCAAGGCAGCAAAGCCGTTGCCCAGCGTACGGCGGCTCGTGCGCCGCGCGCAGCACCTGCGGCAGCGCCGGTCCGCACGTTTGCGCCGACCGCCAGGGCCATTCGCGGCGTCGATTTCCAGCGTGGTACGGCAGGTGAGGGCAATGTGGTCATTGATCTGTCCGACCCGGCCATTGCCCCGGACATTCAGGAACACGACGGCAAGATCATCCTCAATTTCGCGCGTACCCAATTGCCCGAGCCGCTGCGGGTGCGCCTCGACGTCAAGGATTTCGCCACCCCGGTGCAGTTCGTCAATGCCGGTGTCAGCGGTGATCGGGCGACGATCATCGTCGAACCCAGCGGTACGTTCGACTATTCCACTTACCAGACCGACAACAAGCTGACCGTCAGCATCCGGCCGTTAACCGTCGATGACCTGCAAAAGCGCAACGCCGACCGCAACAGCTATAACGGCGAAAAGCTCTCTCTCAACTTTCAGGACATCGATGTGCGTTCGGTGCTGCAACTGATCGCCGACTTCACCAACCTCAATCTGGTGGCCAGCGATACGGTGCAGGGCGGCATTACCTTGCGCCTGCAGAACGTGCCGTGGGATCAGGCGCTGGATCTGGTGCTCAAGACCAAAGGCCTGGACAAGCGCAAGGTTGGCAACGTGTTGCTGGTGGCGCCGGCCGATGAAATCGCTGCGCGCGAGCGGCAGGAACTGGAATCGCAGAAACAGATCGCCGAACTGGCGCCGCTGCGCCGCGAACTGCTGCAAGTGAACTACGCCAAGGCTGCGGACATCGCCAAGCTGTTCCAGTCGGTCACCAGTGCCGAGGCCAAGGTCGACGAACGGGGTTCGATCACCGTCGATGAACGGACCAACAACATCATTGCCTACCAGACCCAGGATCGCCTCGACGAGCTGCGGCGGATCGTGGCGCAGCTGGATATCCCGGTGCGTCAGGTGATGATCGAGGCGCGGATCGTCGAAGCCAACGTCGATTACGACAAGAGCCTGGGTGTGCGTTGGGGCGGCTCGATCCAGAACAAGGGCAACTGGAACACTTCCGGGGTCAGCAATGGCTCGTCGACCACCATCGGCACGCCGGGCAGCACCAGCACCAATTCGCCGTTCGTCGACATGGGCACGGTCAATAACACGTCCGGGATCGGCATCGCGTTCATCACCG
This sequence comes from Pseudomonas sp. R45(2017), assembly GCF_002112305.1. Lineage (NCBI taxonomy): Bacteria > Pseudomonadati > Pseudomonadota > Gammaproteobacteria > Pseudomonadales > Pseudomonadaceae > Pseudomonas > Pseudomonas sp. R45(2017). The sequence continues at coordinate 278,614 of NZ_NEHH01000004.1, forward strand.
ACAACGTCTTGCTCGACCTTGAGCTGACCGCGATGGAGAAGACCGGCAACGGCGAAATCGTCTCGCAGCCCAAAGTGGTCACCTCCGACAAGGAAACCGCGAAGATCCTCAAGGGCACCGAGATTCCGTATCAGGAAGCCAGCTCCAGCGGCGCTACGTCGGTGTCCTTCAAGGAGGCGTCGCTGTCGCTGGAAGTGACGCCGCAGATCACCCCGGACAACCGCATCATCATGGAGGTCAAGGTCACCAAGGACGAACCGGACTACCTGAACAAAGTGCAGGATGTACCGCCGATCAAGAAAAACGAGGTCAATGCCAAGGTGCTGGTGAACGACGGCGAGACCATCGTGATCGGGGGCGTTTTCTCAAATACTCAGAGCAAGGTTGTAGATAAGGTGCCATTTCTTGGCGATGTGCCGTATCTTGGCCGCCTTTTCCGGCGTGATGTGGTTTCGGAGAAAAAATCCGAGCTGCTGGTATTTCTCACTCCGCGTATCATGAATAACCAGGCGATTGCTGTGAGTCGTTGATTCTGTGCGAAATTTGATTCTTGTAGGACCGATGGGGGCTGGAAAAAGCACCATCGGCCGATTACTGGCCAAAGAGCTGCGCCTGCCGTTCAAGGATTCCGACAAGGAAATTGAACTGCGTACGGGCGCCAATATCCCGTGGATCTTCGACAAGGAAGGCGAGCCCGGCTTTCGTGACCGTGAGCAGGCGATGATCGCCGAGCTGTGCGCGTTCGACGGCGTGGTGCTGGCGACCGGCGGCGGCGCCGTGATGCGCGATGCCAACCGCAAGGCCCTGCACGAGGGCGGGCGCGTCGTGTATCTGCACGCCTCCGTCGAGCAGCAGGTCGGCCGCACCTCTCGCGACCGCAACCGGCCGTTGCTGCGCACCGCCAATCCGGAGAAAACCCTGCGCGACCTGCTGGCGATCCGTGATCCGCTCTATCGGGAAATCGCCGATCTGGTGGTGGAAACCGACGAGCGGCCACCGCGCATGGTCGTGCTCGATATTCTCGACCGCCTGCAGCAACTTCCGCCCCGTTAAAGCGCCGCACGAAATGCGCTATCCTCGGCGACCTGTAATGGCCGCCAAGGGTTGTGGCGGATGGCGTGCGAGTGGCGTCACACCAGCACATGCCGTGAACATTCGATAATTCCAGGCAGGACGCCTGCTTCATCTTCATCGTGGGGACACATGCAGACACTCAAGGTCGACCTAGGCGAGCGCAGCTACCCGATTCACATTGGCGAAGGATTACTGGACCAGCCTGAACTGCTGGCCCCGCATATCCACGGGCGGCAAGTGGCAATCATCTCCAACGAGACCGTTGCGCCGCTCTATCTCGAACGTCTGACCCGCAGCCTGGCGCAGTTCTCGGTGGTTTCCGTGGTGCTGCCCGACGGCGAAGCCTTCAAGAACTGGGAAACTCTGCAACTGATCTTCGACGGCCTGCTGACCGCCCGTCATGACCGTCGCACCACGGTGATCGCCCTCGGCGGCGGTGTGATCGGCGACATGGCCGGTTTCGCGGCCGCCTGCTACCAGCGCGGCGTCGATTTCATCCAGATTCCTACCACGCTGCTGTCCCAGGTCGATTCGTCGGTGGGCGGCAAGACCGGGATCAACCATCCGCTGGGCAAGAACATGGTCGGCGCGTTCTATCAGCCGAACGTGGTGCTGATCGATACCGCGTCCCTGAAAACCCTGCCAGCGCGCGAGCTGTCGGCTGGTCTGGCGGAAGTCATCAAGTACGGCCTGATCTGCGACGAGCCGTTCCTGACCTGGCTCGAAGACAACGTCGACGCCCTGCGTGCTCTGGATCAAACGGCCCTGACCTATGCCATCGAGCGCTCCTGCGCCGCCAAGGCTGCAGTGGTCGGCGCCGACGAGAAGGAAACCGGCGTACGGGCCACGCTCAATCTCGGCCACACCTTTGGCCACGCCATCGAAACCCACATGGGCTATGGTGTCTGGTTGCATGGTGAAGCGGTCGCCGCTGGCACCGTGATGGCGCTGGAAATGTCCGCGCGCCTGGGCTGGATCAGCGAGCAGGAGCGCGATCGCGGCATCCGCCTGTTCCAGCGTGCCGGTCTGCCGGTGATCCCGCCGGAAGAGATGACTGAAGCCGATTTTCTTGAACACATGGCAATTGACAAAAAAGTGATCGACGGTCGCTTGCGCCTGGTGCTGCTGCGCCGGATGGGCGAAGCGGTGGTGACCGACGATTATCCGAAAGAGGTTCTACAGGCCACGCTGGGAGCGGATTACCGCGCTCTGGCTCAGCTTAAAGGTTAATAAGATTCCGATGACTAGTTTGCATGCCGACGAGGCGTTCCTCGGCCATTTCCAGTTAAGTCACGACCCTTTCGCACCGCGGGTGCCGGGCTTCAAATTCTTCCCGGCCCAGCGCAAGCCGGTGCTGGGTCAGTTGCATCATCTGGCGCGTTACAGCCAGTTGCTGCTGGTGGTCACCGGCCCGCAGGGCAGCGGCAAGACCCTGCTGCGTCAGGCGCTGGTTGCCAGCACCAACAAGCAATCGGTGCAGAGCGTCGTCGTTTCCGCCCGTGGCGCCGGCGATGCAGCTGGTGTGCTGCGCCAGATCGCCCAGGCGCTGGACGTGGCCCAGGCCGAAGTCGGGGCGATCCTCGATCAGGTCGTGCAGCTGGCGCTGACCGGTCAGGAAGTCTATCTGCTGGTGGACGATGCCGAGCAGCTCGACGAGTCCGCGCTTGAAGCGCTGATGGCGCTGGGCGCCGGCGCGCCGGAAGGCCGTCCGCATGTGTTCCTGTTCGGTGAGTCGTCGCTGATCGCCCAGCTCGAGGCTTTGCACCTTGAGGAAGAGCGCTTCCACGTCATCGAATTGCAGCCGTACACCGAAGAAGAAACCCGCGAGTATCTCGACCAGCGGCTTGAAGGCGCCGGCCGGGGTGTCGAACTTTTCACCGCGGATCAGATCTCTGATATTCACGAAAGCTCCGAGGGTTGGCCGGGCAACATCAACCAGGTTGCTCGCGATGCTCTGATCGAAGTCATGATTGCCAGCCGCTCTGCGGTCAAGCGTCCAAGTATGGGGTTCAACATGCCGAAGAAACACGTATTGGCGATTTCCGCCGTCGTTGTGGTCGCGGTCGCTGCCGCCTGGCTGATGCCGGGTCGCAACAAGGCACCGACCACCGGTGCGCCGGCCAACGAGCAGGCGCAACTGCCCTTGGGCCAGGGTACGCCGCAAGCGGGTGGCGCACCGTCCGTCGAATTCAACGGCAATACCCAGCCGATGCCGCTGCCATTGGTCGGCAACTCGCAGCCGGTAATGCGCGGTCCGCTGGCTGAAGCCGCTGGGGGCATCACTGAAGGCGACGACGGCGTGCCGGTCGAAGGTTCCAGCAACACGCCACCGACCGTGACCACCACCGCGCCACCCGCGGGCGTTCAGGCCGGTCCGGCTCCTACGCCAGTTCCGGTTCCAGTCCCGTCAGCCAAGCCGACCCCGGCGCCGACCCAGGTAGCTACCGCCAAGCCTGTGCCTGCTCCGGCAGCTCCAGCGGCCAAACCGGCTCCGGCGCCTGCCAAGCCTGTTGCCGCCGCCAAACCGGCCGAGAAGCCGGTCACCGTCGCCAAGGCCGCCGGTGGCAGCTGGTACGCCGGTCAGCCGACCAGCAACTACGTGGTGCAGATCCTCGGTACCAGCTCCGAAGCGACCGCGCAAAACTTCGTCAAGGAGCAGGGCGGCGAGTACCGTTATTTCAAGAAAGTCCTCAACGGCAAGCCTCTCTACGTGATCACCTACGGCAACTTCGCCAATCGTGATGCAGCCGTTTCTGCCATCAAGGCCTTGCCAGCGAAGGTTCAGGCTGGTAAACCTTGGCCTCGCACTGTCGCCAGCGTCCAACAGGAACTGGCAACAACTCGCTGAAGATTCGGCGGCCTTACCCAGGCCGCCTCTCCAAGCACCTCAAAATCTCTACAAGTGCGCGCCGTCTCTACAGACCGCGTGCCTTGTGGTGTCTGCGTCACAGTAGTCTTTGAGTCGTTGCGGTCAAAATTAAAAAAAGTTTTGACTAGCACAGCAGATCGCTTTAAACCTTTCACAAATGCGACATGAATTTGCGACATTTCGTCGTCAAATTTGTGAGCCTCTGTGTCGCTGTGTACAATGACCACCCTTTTGCCCCCGCAAAGCCGGCGTACGTTCGGCGCGGCAAGCAAGTGGTTGAATTGAAAAGAAATTTGCCTCGTTAAGAGGCAGCCTGGTGAGAAAGTGTCTATGAAAGCAGGTCTGTACCAACCAGATGAATTCAAGGATAACTGCGGTTTCGGCCTGATAGCCCATATGCAGGGCGAACCCAGTCATACCCTTTTGCAAACGGCCATCGAGGCCCTGACCTGCATGACCCACCGCGGTGGGATTAATGCCGACGGCAAGACCGGTGACGGTTGCGGTCTGCTGATTCAAAAGCCCGACGCGTTCCTGCGTGCCATTGCCCAGGAAACCTTCAGCGTCGAGCTGCCCAAGCAATATGCCGTGGGCATGGTCTTCTTCAATCAGGATCCGGCCAAGGCCGAAGCCGCTCGCGAGAACATGAACCGCGAGATCCTGGCCGAAGGCCTGCAATTGATCGGCTGGCGTAAAGTGCCGATCGACACCAGCGTCCTCGGCCGCCTGGCCCTTGAGCGCCTGCCGCAAATCGAGCAGGTGTACATCGGTGGTGAAGGCCTGAGCGATCAGGACATGGCGGTCAAGCTGTTCAGCGCCCGTCGTCGTTCGTCGGTGGCCAACGCCGCCGACACCGATCACTACATCTGCAGCTTTTCCCACAAGACCATCATCTATAAAGGCCTGATGATGCCGGCCGACCTGGCCGCGTTTTATCCGGACCTGAGCGACGAGCGCCTGCAAACCGCAATCTGCGTGTTCCACCAGCGCTTCTCCACCAACACCCTGCCGAAATGGCCGCTGGCCCAGCCATTCCGCTTCCTCGCCCATAACGGCGAGATCAACACCATCACCGGCAACCGCAACTGGGCCCAGGCCCGTCGCACCAAGTTCACCAACGATCTGATGGATCTGGAAGAACTCGGCCCGCTGGTCAACCGTGTCGGTTCTGACTCCTCGAGCATGGACAACATGCTTGAGCTGATGGTCACCGGCGGCATCGACCTGTTCCGTGGCGTGCGGATGATCATTCCGCCAGCGTGGCAGAACGTCGAAACCATGGACCCGGATCTGCGTGCGTTCTACGAGTACAACTCGATGCACATGGAGCCGTGGGACGGCCCGGCCGGCGTGGTAATGACCGACGGTCGCTACGCGGTGTGCCTGCTCGACCGTAACGGTCTGCGCCCGGCGCGCTGGGTCACCACCACCAACGGTTTCATCACCCTCGCGTCGGAAATCGGCGTGTGGGACTACAAGCCTGAGGACGTGATTGCCAAAGGCCGTGTCGGCCCGGGCCAGATCTTCGCCGTGGACACCGAAACCGGGCAGATCCTCGACACCGACGCGATCGACAACCGTCTCAAATCCCGTCATCCGTACAAGCAATGGCTGCGCAAGAATGCCCTGCGCATCCAGGCGACCATGGAAGACAACGACCACGGTTCGGCTTTCTACGACGTCGATCAGCTCAAGCAGTACATGAAGATGTATCAGGTCACGTTCGAAGAGCGCGATCAGGTACTGCGTCCGCTTGGCGAACAAGGCTACGAAGCCGTTGGCTCGATGGGCGACGACACGCCGATGGCCGTGCTGTCCCAGCGCGTGCGCACGCCGTACGACTATTTCCGCCAGCAGTTCGCGCAGGTGACCAACCCGCCGATCGACCCGCTGCGTGAAGCGATCGTGATGTCGCTGGAGATCTGCCTCGGTGCCGAGCGCAACATCTTCCAGGAATCGCCGGAGCACGCTTCGCGCGTGATCCTCAGCTCGCCGGTCATTTCCCCGGCCAAGTGGCGCTCGCTGATGAACCTCGACCGCCCGGGTTTCGAGCGGCAGATCATCGACCTCAACTACGACGAAAGCGTCGGCCTCGAAGCGGCGATCCGCAACGTCGCCGATCAGGCTGAAGAAGCCGTGCGCGCCGGTCGTACCCAGATCGTACTGAGCGATCGCCATATCGCTCCTGGCAAACTGCCGATCCACGCCTCGCTGGCCACCGGCGCGGTGCACCACCGCCTGACCGAAAAAGGCCTTCGCTGCGACTCCAACATCCTGGTTGAAACCGCCACCGCACGCGATCCGCACCACTTCGCCGTGCTGATCGGTTTCGGCGCCTCGGCGGTCTATCCGTTCCTCGCGTACGAAGTGCTGGGCGACCTGATCCGTACCGGTGAAGTGCTGGGCGACCTCTATGAGGTGTTCAAGAACTACCGCAAAGGCATCACCAAAGGTCTGTTGAAGATCCTGTCGAAGATGGGCATCTCGACCATCGCGTCCTATCGCGGTGCTCAGCTGTTCGAAGCCATCGGCCTGTCCGAAGAAGTCTGCGACCTGAGCTTCCGTGGCGTGCCGAGCCGCATCAAAGGTGCGCGTTTCATCGACATCGAAGCCGAGCAGAAAGCACTGGCCACCGAAGCCTGGAGTCCGCGCAAGCCGATCCAGCAGGGCGGTCTGCTGAAGTTCGTCCACGGTGGCGAATATCACGCGTACAACCCGGACGTGGTCAACACCCTGCAAGCCGCCGTGCAGCAGGGCGACTACGCCAAATTCAAGGAATACACCTCGCTGGTGGACAACCGTCCGGTGTCGATGATCCGCGACCTGTTCAAGGTCAAGACCCTCGACACGCCGCTGGACATCAGTGAAGTCGAGCCGCTGGAATCGGTGCTCAAGCGCTTCGACTCCGCCGGTATCTCGCTGGGCGCCCTGTCGCCGGAAGCTCACGAAGCCCTGGCCGAAGCCATGAACCGCCTCGGTGCGCGTTCCAACTCCGGCGAAGGCGGCGAAGACCCGGCGCGCTACGGCACCATCAAGAGCTCGAAAATCAAACAGGTCGCGACCGGCCGTTTCGGTGTGACCCCGGAATACCTGGTCAACGCCGAAGTGCTGCAGATCAAGGTCGCCCAGGGCGCCAAGCCGGGCGAGGGCGGGCAACTGCCGGGCGGTAAAGTCAACGGGTTGATCGCCAAACTGCGTTACGCAGTACCGGGCGTGACCCTGATTTCGCCACCGCCGCACCACGACATCTACTCGATCGAAGACTTGTCGCAGTTGATCTTTGACCTGAAACAGGTCAACCCGAAGGCGCTGGTTTCGGTGAAACTCGTGGCTGAAGCGGGCGTCGGCACCATCGCCGCCGGTGTGGCCAAGGCCTATGCAGACTTGATCACCATCTCCGGCTACGACGGTGGCACCGGTGCTTCGCCGCTGACCTCGATCAAATACGCTGGCGCTCCGTGGGAACTTGGTCTGGCCGAAACCCACCAGACCCTGCGCGGCAACGACCTGCGCGGCAAGGTCCGGGTCCAGACCGACGGCGGCCTGAAAACCGGCCTCGACGTGATCAAGGCAGCCATCCTCGGCGCCGAAAGCTTCGGCTTCGGCACCGCGCCGATGATCGCGCTGGGCTGCAAATACCTGCGCATCTGCCACCTGAACAACTGCGCCACCGGCGTTGCGACCCAGAACGAGAAGCTGCGCAAGGATCACTACATCGGCACCGTCGACATGGTGGTGAACTTCTTCACCTACGTCGCCGAAGAAACCCGTGAGTGGCTGGCCAAGCTGGGCGTGCGTTCCCTCGAAGAGCTGATCGGCCGTACCGATCTGCTGGAAATCCTCGAAGGCCAGACCGCCAAGCAGCATCACCTGGATCTGACCCCGCTGCTGGGCAGCGATCACATCCCGGCGGACAAGCCTCAGTTCTGCGGCGTCGAGCGCAACCCGCCGTTCGACCAGGGCCTGCTGGCCGAGAAAATGGTCGAGATGGCGACGTCGGCGATCAACGACCTCAGCGGCGCCGAGTTCGATCTGGACATCTGCAACTGCGACCGTTCGATCGGCGCACGGATCTCCGGCGAAATCGCGCGCAAGCACGGCAACCAGGGCATGGCGAAAGCGCCGATCACCTTCCGCTTCAAGGGCACTGCCGGTCAGAGCTTCGGCGTGTGGAACGCCGGCGGTCTGAACATGTACCTGGAAGGCGACGCCAACGACTACGTCGGCAAAGGCATGACCGGTGGCAAGCTGACCATCGTGCCGCCGAAGGGCAGCGTTTATAAGACTCAGGAAAGCGCCATCATCGGCAACACCTGCCTGTACGGCGCCACGGGCGGCAAGCTGTTCGCCGCCGGCACCGCAGGCGAGCGTTTCGCCGTGCGCAACTCCGGTGCCCACACGGTCGTGGAAGGCACTGGCGATCACTGCTGTGAGTACATGACCGGTGGTTTTGTCTGCGTTCTGGGCAAGACCGGTTACAACTTCGGCTCTGGCATGACCGGCGGTTTCGCCTACGTGCTCGACCAGGACAACACCTTCGTTGACCGGGTCAACCACGAACTGGTGGAAATCCAGCGGATCAGCGGCGAGGCGATGGAAGCCTATCGCAGCCACCTGCAGAACGTGCTGAACGAGTACGTCGCGGAAACCGACAGCGAGTGGGGTCGTGAACTCGCCGAGAACCTCGATGACTACCTGCGTCGTTTCTGGCTGGTCAAGCCGAAGGCTGCCAACCTGAAGTCGTTGCTTTCCAGCACCCGTGCCAACCCGCAGTGATATGCGCCTGAAGAGTTTGATGAGGTTTTAACAATGGCTGAACGTCTGAATAACGACTTCCAGTTCATCGATGTCGGGCGCAAGGATCCGAAGAAGAAACTGTTGCGTCAACGCAAGAAAGAGTTCGTGGAAATCTACGAACCGTTCAAACCCCAGCAGTCGGCCGACCAGGCCCACCGCTGCCTGGGTTGCGGCAACCCGTATTGCGAATGGAAGTGCCCGGTGCACAACTTCATTCCGAACTGGCTGAAGCTGGTGGCCGAGGGCAACATCCTCCAGGCCGCCGAGCTGTCGCACCAGACCAACACCCTGCCGGAAGTCTGCGGCCGGGTGTGCCCGCAGGATCGTCTGTGCGAGGGTGCCTGCACCCTCAACGACGGATTCGGTGCGGTGACCATCGGTTCGGTCGAGAAGTACATCACCGACACCGCATTCGCCATGGGCTGGCGCCCGGACATGTCCAAGGTCAAGCCGACCGGCAAGCGTGTCGCGATCATCGGCGCGGGCCCGGCGGGCCTCGGTTGTGCCGACGTGCTGGTGCGCGGCGGCGTGACCCCGGTGGTGTTCGACAAGAACCCGGAAATCGGCGGTCTGCTGACCTTCGGCATCCCCGAGTTCAAGCTTGAGAAGACCGTGTTGAGCAATCGCCGCGAAGTCTTCACCGGCATGGGCATCGAGTTCCGTCTCAACACCGAGGTCGGCAAGGATGTGACCATGGAGCAACTGCTCGCCGACTACGATGCCGTGTTCATGGGCATGGGCACCTACACCTACATGAAGGGTGGTTTCGCCGGTGAGGACCTGCCGGGCGTTTATGACGCGCTGGATTTCCTGATCGCCAACGTCAACCGCAACCTGGGCTTTGAAAAGTCGCCGGAAGATTTCGTCGACATGAAGGGCAAGAAGGTCGTGGTTCTTGGGGGCGGCGACACGGCGATGGACTGCAACCGCACGTCGATCCGCCAGGGCGCCAAATCGGTGACCTGCGCCTATCGTCGTGACGAAGCAAACATGCCCGGCTCGCGCAAAGAGGTGAAAAACGCCAAGGAAGAAGGCGTGAAATTCCTCTACAACCGCCAGCCGATCGCCATCGTTGGCGAGGACAAGGTCGAAGGCGTGAAGGTGGTCGAGACCCGTCTCGGCGAACCGGACGCCCGTGGCCGTCGCAGCCCCGAGCCGATTCCGGGTTCCGAAGAGATCATCCCGGCTGACGCCGTGGTCATCGCTTTCGGTTTCCGCCCGAGCCCGGCGCCGTGGTTCGAGCAGTTCGAGATCCAGACCGACAGCCAGGGCCGTGTCGTTGCGCCCGAGCAGGGACAGTACAAGCACCAGACCAGCAACCCGAAAATCTTCGCCGGTGGCGATATGGTGCGCGGTTCCGACCTGGTGGTGACGGCGATCTTCGAAGGCCGCAATGCAGCTGAAGGGATTCTGGATTACCTGGGCGTCTAAACCCGGATCCTGAGCCAAAAGCAATAAGCCTGTGGGAGCGAGCCTGCTCGCGATGGCGGTGAATCAGTCACCAGACGTATTGGCTGACAATCCGCTATCGCGAGCAGGCTCGCTCCCACAGTTGTTTCTCGCTGTTGCTGATGCCCCGTATTTATTGCGACAAATTGACCCGATAGACAAAAGGCTGACCTGCATCCGTGCCTTTTGCGTCGCGCTCTGAGAAAATGCCCGCACTTTTTTTCCGGATGCCGACATGACTGCCCTGAAGAACGACCGTTTCCTCCGCGCCCTGCTCAAGCAACCCGTAGACGTCACCCCTGTGTGGATGATGCGCCAGGCCGGCCGCTACCTGCCGGAATACCGCGCCAGCCGCGCCCAGGCCGGTGATTTCATGAGCCTGTGCATGAATCCGGAATTCGCCTGCGAAGTCACGCTGCAACCCCTCGACCGCTATCCGCAACTGGACGCGGCGATCCTGTTCTCCGACATCCTCACCATTCCCGATGCCATGGGCCAGGGCCTGTACTTCGAGACCGGTGAAGGTCCGCGCTTCAAGAAAGTCGTCAGCACCCTGGCCGACATCGAAGCCCTGCCGATCCCGGATCCGCACAAAGATCTCGGTTATGTGATGGACGCGGTCAGCACCATCCGCCGCGAGCTGAACGGCCGTGTACCGCTGATCGGTTTCTCCGGGAGCCCGTGGACCCTCGCCACGTACATGGTCGAAGGCGGCTCGTCGAAAGACTTCCGCAAGACCAAGGCGATGCTCTACGACAACCCGCAAGCCATGCACCTGCTGCTGGACAAGCTGGCGCAGTCGGTGACTTCTTACTTGAACGGCCAGATCCAGGCCGGCGCGCAAGCGGTGCAGATCTTCGATACCTGGGGCGGCAACCTGTCGGCGGCGGCGTATCAGGAATTCTCCCTGGCCTACATGAAGAAAATCGTCAGCGGCCTGATCCGCGAGCACGACGGTCGCAAGGTGCCGGTGATCCTCTTCACCAAGAACGGCGGCCTGTGGCTGGAAAGCATCGCCGACGCCGGCGCCGACGCACTGGGTCTGGACTGGACCTGCGACATCGGCAACGCCCGCGCCCGCGTCGGCGACAAGGTCGCGCTGCAAGGCAACATGGACCCGACCGTGCTGTACGCCAAACCTGAAGCGATCCGCACCGAAGTCGGACGCATCCTCGCCAGCTACGGTAAAGGCAGCGGCCATGTGTTCAACCTCGGCCACGGCATCACCCCGGAAGTCGACCCGGAACACGCCGGCGCGTTCCTGCGTGCGGTGCATGAGTTGTCGGCGCAGTATCACGAGTAATCGGCGCTCAGCGCTAAAGGTAGAAAACAAAAACGCCCGGCTTATGCCGGGCGTTTTTGTTTGCGATGGGTTTAGCGTCCGAGGAGCTGTTCGGCGTAGCGGGCGATGATGTGGTCGAAGGTTTTTTGATTGGGAATCGCGGTATTTCTGATCGCCGTCACCAACCGCTCAAGCTCTTCCTCGCTGACTTGCATGACGAACTCGTCATCGAAGAGGCGGCGGATTGTGTCCTGCCGTCGATTTTTGAGGTAGGGGATGTCTAGCGCCAATACCTCGATCATCTTTGTGGCGGGAAGGTCGTTAGAGTCCTTTGGCTGGATTTCGCCGGTTCGCAGATATCGGAAGCGCTGTTCACAGTTCTCGTCAGTGGGAGAAATGTGTTGGTTTTCGTCGAACCAGTTGCCCTTCTTATGGCCGCAGTGCAACGGATTGCCGGGCTTGGTTTCTCGCAGGCAGGAGGCATGAAGGTTGTGAAACTCCAACGCCAGCTCTTCGAAATGCTCTTGAGGTCTGAAGTGCTCGATATGGCTGGTCGAGGCATCTATTTCCCGGCCGCAATAACAGCAGAAGAAGCCTTGCTCCTTAAGCAGGGCATTATGTAAATCGCGTTTTTGCGGGTTTTGTAGCGTTGGGTAAGTTGGACTCCACTCGTCGTTCGCCGAGTTTTTCCAATCTGTAAATGAAGCGGGTTCAGTTCCTTTGAGCACTCGCTTCATTTGCCGAGAATCTCCTTGCGCCTGATCAGTGCTTCGGCGCCGGCGAATTCCGGTAGGTCGGGGGCTTTCTTTTTCAGCGCCTCAAGTTGTGATTTTTGCCTTTTCGAGGTCGTTGTCTTCCAACGTGGAAAAAAGCTCGGACAGCAGATCTTCGATCTCTGGTTCGCGCTGCGTAACGCCCATTACCTCTTCAAGCACGCTGCTGGAATCCAGACCGTAGGTGACCCGCGGATGAGTAGGATCCCCGTTGTGCAACACGATGACTTCCTCAGGCTTCAGGCTGCCGATGATTTGTGGGGAATGGCTTGCGGCGATGAACTGGACTTTGGGGAATGCCTGTCTCAATGCCGGGGCGATGCTGCGTTGCCAGGCCGGATGCAGATGGATATCCAGTTCGTCGATGATCACCACGCCGGAGGTGTTTTTCAGAACGTCCTTACCCATGTGGGGGTTGAGGATGCACATGCGGCGGGCGATATCGGCGAACAACGCAACCATCCCGCGCTGACCATCGCTAAGCTCATTGAAAGGAGTGGTCTTTCCATCCAGGTCGATCAACAAGCTTTGCAGCCGGAGGTCATAGCGAAAATTTTGTGCGTGGGGAATAGCGCGCTCGATCGCAGTGTTTACCCAGTAAAGTTCGTCGTCGAACTCAAGTGACTGGGTGTTGGAATCAAGGAGGTTCTGCATCCGTTCGAGCGTTCTACCGATTAACCAACTTTCAAATTCTCTGAGATCCGCAACTGCATCGAACCAGTTAACGTAGGCATCGAAGCGCGAGACGCGTTGTTTCGCGGCGAACTCAGCAGATACTCCTACCCCTTGCCAGCGGCGATTGGAGCGATAGAAAGCAAGCACAGGCAAATCGACTGGAATGGCCAGGTTGATTTTCTGTTTTAGTTTGTCTATCTCGGCGTCGAATACTGAATCTACAAGATGGGGCAAGTCTTCTGCATCTCGTTTCAGGACCCAGTCTGTAGTTCCGAAGAAACTGCCTATGCCATGTACCAGTAATGGGAACTTGCGCTCAAAGCGGCTTCTGTTTTCAAAACGATCTATGACAAAGCGAATGTCTTCATTTTTTATAGAGGTCTGACTTGGCTTCATGGCATTGCCGAGTTCGATGAACGAAACGGCAACCGCCTGCAACAACGAACTCTTCCCGCTCCCATTAACCCCCACCACCAGATTGAATCCCGGCTGAAAGTCGAACGTGGCATCTTCGTAGCAACGAAAATTCTGAATGTGGAGACGGTCCAGGCGCATTCTGGCTTCCTTTACCAAAGCAGGCGAATGCCGTCAGTGTACCTTGGCCCGTGATTACCGCTAGGGCGCAGTTGTCGCTAAACCTTTTCGCCACCACCCAGCGGCGGCAACTTCGCCAGCTTCAACGCCACCAACAGCGCCACCAGCAACAGCGCGCCGATGAACAACCCGATCCCGTTCCATCCCGCCATGTGCCAGAACACTCCGCCGGCCGTCCCCGCGATGCTCGACCCGGCGTAATAGCTGAACAGGTACAACGACGACGCCTGGCCCTTGGCCTTGAGCGCCCGGCGGCCGATCCAGCTGCTGGCCACCGAGTGCGCGGCGAAGAAGCCGAAGGTGAAGATCAGCATGCCGATGATCACCAGCGGCAGCGGTGTGAACATGGTCAGGGCGAGGCCGGCGAACATCAGCGCGATGGTCGCCCACAGTACTTTGCGGCGACCCAGTTTGTCGGCCAGCGAACCGATTTTCGCCGAGCTGTAGATACCCGACAGGTACACCACCGACAACAGTCCCACGAACACTTGATCCATGTGGTACGGCTCGGCCAGCAGGCGATAACCGATGTAGTTGAACAACGTGACGAACGCGCCCATCAGCACAAACGCCTCAAGGAACAGCAACGGCAGGCCGGCATCGCGAAAGTGCATGGTGAAGCCGTCGAGCAGGCTGCGCGGATGCAGCGAGCGGGAGCGGAAGTTGCGCGATTCCGGCAGGATTTTCCAGAAGACCGCCGCCGCAATCAGCGCCAGGCCGCCGATCACCATCATCGCTGTGTGCCAGCTGACGAAGTCGATCAGCACACCGGTGATCAACCGCCCGCTCATGCCGCCAATCGCGTTGCCGCCGATGTACAAACCCATCGCCAGCCCGATGTGCTGCGGATGGATTTCCTCGCTCAGGTACGTCATCGCCACCGCCGCCAGGCCACTCAATGACAGCCCGATCAGCGCACGCATGATCAGCACGCCGTGCCAGCTCGGCATCATCGAACTGGCGATGGTGCATAGCGCAGCAGCAAACAGCGCGGCGACCATCACCGGTTTGCGCCCGACCCGATCGGAAATCGGGCCGGTGATCAGCAGACCGAACGCCAGCATGCCGGTGGCCACCGACAGGATCAGGCTGCTCTGCGCAGCGTTGATCGAATACTCGTGGGACAGCAGCGGCATCATCGGCTGCACGCAGTACAGCAGGGCGAAGGTGGCGAAGCCGCCACTGAACAGCGCGAGCACCGTGCGCATGAACGCGGGCGTGCCTTTCTCGATGTAGATCTCTTGCAGTTCGGTCAGCACATCGTCCGCCGAAGCGGGCGGGACTTCATGGGCCAGTGGAGCGACGGCGGTTTTCACATCAGACCTCGGAGGGCGCGGGCAGGCAGGCAATGAAAAAATCATATAGCTGGCTAATGTTTCTATCCAATATATTGTTCGACCTGTTTGATAGCTTTCACGACCTAATGGGGTGTTCATGGAATTGCGTCATCTGCGCTACTTCATCGCCGTCGCCGAAGAACTGCACTTCGGCCGCGCCGCACAGGTGCTGGGTATCTCCCAGCCACCGCTGAGCCAGCAGATCCAGGCGCTGGAACAGGAAGTCGGCGCGCGACTGTTCGAGCGTACCAATCGTCGGGTCGAGCTCAGCGAGGCCGGGCGGTTGTTTCTGGAGGAAGCGCGGCTGGTGCTCGCGCAAGTCGATAAAGCGGCCGACGTGGCCCGTCGCGCGCAACTCGGCGAACTGGGTGAACTGAAGATCGGCTTCACCTCGTCGGCGCCGTTCAACTCGACCATTCCCCAGGCGATATTTTCCTTCCGTCAGCGTTTCCCGGCCGTGCACCTGAACCTGCGCGAGATGAGCAGCACCATGGTGGCCGATGCGTTGGTGGACGAATCGATCGAGGTCGGCATCATGCGCCCGCTGGGCCTGCCGGATTCGCTCAGCGTGGTCGAACTGATGCGCGAGCCGCTGGTGGCCGTGCTCAGCTCCAAACATCCGTTGGCGCAGGGCTCTGAAGAGGGGCTGTTCCTCTCGGCGCTGGCTCTGGAGCCGTTTGTGTTCTTCCCGCGCAGCTACGGCAGTGGTCTGTATTCACAGTTGATCAGTCTGGCCCGCGATGCCGGGTTCAGCCCGCACTTCGCCCAGGAGGCCGGCGAAGCCATGACCATCATCGGTCTGGTGGCAGCGGGTCTGGGCGTGTCGGTCATGCCGGCGTCGTATCAGCGGATGCGCATCGACGGCGTGGTCTACCGACCGCTGCTCGATCCCGAAGCCGTGACGGCGGTGTGGCTCGTGCAGCGCAAAGACCAGAAATCACCGATGGCCAAGGCGTTTGTCGAACTGCTCACGCGCAAGCTTGAAGCCGGTTGATCAGGGCAGCCGCACCAGATCACCCTTCAACGCCACTCGCGTCACAAACACTCCGGCCCGACATTCGTAAGTGTTCAGATCCTTGCGCACATGCTGGTCGTAGTAGCTGACGATGTTGGTCACCGCATTTGCCCCGACACGCTTGGCCTCGGCTTGCAGCGCAATCAGGTTCGACTGCAACACCCACTCGCACGAGTCGTGATCGCTCTTGTTGAAGCCGTTGGTCTTCAAATCGCTGACCACCCCGCGCCGCAACAACCGCTGAGTGCCCTGAGGCCCGTTGCCGACCAGATAAAACTTCACACTGCCATCCAGCCGCCCGGCGCGCATCGCATCCGACACAACTGTTTCGAACGGCATGTACATCAGATTGGTGGCATGGCTGGCGCCGGGCAGCAGGCCGAGAAGGGCGGCGGCGATGAGGGCTTTCGCTTGCATGGTCATCTCCTTGACGTTGAAAGAGAACCGCGAGTACTTGACCGACCGGGCTCGCCGTTCCGGCAGGCACTGTGTATTGGCCTGTTTGAGCGAGTGTAGTTGTGGTGAACAGGTTTGGTTGGCTCGACTCCGTACATTTCGAGTAACGGAACTGTCGTAGGGAATATGGCCGTTGTTGCGCAAAATCAGTTCTTTTTCAAACGAGTGTCACGGATGCCACTTCGATATCAGCCTAAGGAGGGCAGCGTTTTGATTTGCGATTTCAGGGGTTATGAAATCCCCGAGATGGTCAAAGTCAGACCTGTTGTTGTGATACGTAAACATCGAACCAACAGCTTGTTGGTAACAGTAGTGCCGTTGAGTACCACCGCCCCTGGTAGCTTGCTTGGGCACCATCTTGAACTTGCAAGTCACCTTCAGGGAGCCAGTCCGACCTGTTGGGCAAAGTGCGACATGATTGCCACGGTCAGCCTTTCGCGGCTTGATCGGATCAAAAGCCGGGATCGGCAAGGCAAACGCATCTACCTGATCTCACATCTTGCAACAGACGAGTTTCACGCCATTAAAACTGCGGTCAGACGGGCGTTGGGACTGTGATGGCAACGGAAGTGGCGCATCGAAGCCAAATGCCAGCCGTTGCTCGATATGAGGTTTCAGGCAATACTGCCGGCGTTCCCGAAAGGGGCTTGTGAGACTCTGAGGATCCTGGGCAACCAGCCATCGCAGAGCCAGACAGGTGACAGGCGATGACAAGCCAACCTGTTTGTGAAAGGGCGCCGAAAGGCGCCCTTTGTCGTTTCCGACCGTTATTGAACCGTCGCCAGATCGCCCTTCAACGCAACGCCCGCCATGATGGCGCCCGCGTGGCATTCGTAGGTTTTCGCATCCTTGCGCTCGTTGCTCTTGTAGAAGCTGACGATGTTGGTCACGGCGTTGGCGCCGGCGTTTTTTGCGGCCTGGTGCAGGCTGATGATCGCCGATTGCACGACCCACTCGCAGGCTTCCTGGTCGGTCTTGTTGAAGGCGTTGGTCTTCTTGTTGGTCACGGCGCCGGGGCTGACGACGGTGACTTTGCCGGCCGGGGCATTGCCCGCCAGATAGAACTTCACGCTGCCGTCGATCTTGCCGGTGCGGGTCGCTTCGGCGACGGCCTTGTCGAACGGCAGGTAGACCGCCGTGTCACGGGCCTGGCTGACGGCCGGCAAGGCGCAGATGAGCAGGGTGGCAGCGAGTTTCTTGAAGTGCATGGAGGTCTCCTTGACCTGGATTAATTCGGTTGGGGCCAGCGACGGAAAATCAGCGAGGTGTTGACCCCGCCGAAAGCGAAATTGTTGTTCATCACGTATTCGTGGCTCATCTGGCGGAATTCGCCGCGCAGGTAGTCGAGCTTGCCGCAGTGCGGATCGACCTCGTCGAGGTTGAGCGTGTGCACGTACAGGTCGCGGTTGAGCATCTCGATGCTGAACCACGACTCCAGCGCCCCACAGGCGCCGAGGGTGTGGCCCAGGAAGCTCTTTTGCGAACTGATCGGCATGCGTTCACCGAACAGGGCACTGGTGGCCAGGGTTTCGGCGACATCGCCCTGTTCGGTGGCGGTGCCGTGGCCGTTGACGTAGCCGATGACGTCCGGCGCAAGTCCTGCGTCTTCCAGCGCCAGTTCCATTGCCCGGCGCATGGTGACTTGCTCGGGGCGGGTGGTGTGCTGGCCGTCGGCGTTGCTGCCGAAACCGACGATCTCGGCGTGAATGTGCGCACCGCGTGCCAGGGCGTGTTCCAGCTCTTCAAGCACCAGCATGCCGCCGCCTTCACCGATCACCAGACCGTCGCGGCCCTTGTCGTAGGGGCGTGGCGAGGTGTGCGGCGCATCGTTTTTCAGGCTGGTGGCGTACAGCGCGTCGAACACCATGGCTTCCGTCGGGCACAGTTCTTCGGCGCCACCGGCGAGCATCAGCGGCAGGCGTCCGAACTTGATCGCCTCGTAGGCATAACCGATGCCCTGGCTGCCGCTGGTGCAGGCGCTGGAGGTCGGGATCAAACGGCCGGTGAGGCCGAAGAAGATGCTGATGTTCGCCGCCGTGGTGTGCGGCATCATGCGCACGTAGGAGTTGGCGTTGAGGCCCTCGGCCACCGAGTTGAGCAGCATGTTGCCGAACGCCTTGATCTCGTCGGTGCTGCCGGTGGACGAACCGCAGGCCACGCCCATGCGCCCGTCCTTGATCGACTCGTCGCCGAGCAGGCCGGCATCGGCCAGCGCTTTTTCCGCCGCGCCGACGGCCAGCCGCGAAACACGGCCCATGCTGCGCAGCTGTTTGCGGGTCCAGTGCGCCGGCACCTGGAAATCATCGATAGGCCCGGCCAGGCGCGTGTTGAGCTCGCTGAAGCGATCCCACTCGTCCATCCGGCGGATGCCGCTGCGGTTGGCGGCGAAATTGCCGGCGATGGTGTCCCAGTCGCTGCCCAGCGAGGTAATGCCGGCCATGCCGGTGACGACAACGCGCTTCATCAGCACAAGCCTCCGTTGACCGCCAGCACCTGGCGGGTGATGTACGACGCTTCCGCCGACATCAGGAAATTCACCGCACCGGCCACCTCTTCAGGCGTGCCCATGCGTTGTGCGGGGATCATTTTCATCAGTTCTTCCACCGGCACGTTTTCATCCAGCATCGCCGTGTCGATCAGGCCCGGCGCAACGCAATTCACCGTGATCTTGCGCTTGGCCAGTTCGATCGCCAAGGCTTTCGCGGCGCCGATCACGCCCGCTTTCGACGCGCTGTAATTGACCTGGCCACGGTTGCCGATCAGCCCCGAGACTGAGGTGATGCAAACGATGCGACCCGCGGCGCGGCGGCGGATCATCGGCATCATCACCGGGTGCAGGACGTTGTAGAAACCGTCGAGGTTGGTGCGCAGCACCACGTCCCAGTCGTCGTCGCTCAGTGCCGGAAAGGCGCCGTCGCGGGTCAGGCCGGCATTGAGCACCACGCCGTAGTAGGCGCCGTGGGCTTCAACGTCGGCTTCGAGGATGGCTTTGCAGGTTTCGCGATCCGCCACGTCGAATTGCAGGATGCGCGCGGTGCGGCCGAGCGCTTCGACTTCGGCTTTCACTGCTTGCGCTTCCGCTACGCCGCTGCGGCAATGCAGGACGATATCGTGGCCGGCACTGGCCAGGCGCAGGGCAATGGCGCGGCCGATGCCACGGCTGGAGCCGGTGACCAGTATTGATTCAGTCATCGTTCGACTCCTTGGATTGCTCTAGATAGTCCGCTGCCTGGGGCGGGCGGAACACGTTCAGCCGGGCGCTGGCCTCGATGCCGGGCGCGTTGATATGGCATTCGAATACGCCCATGCCGTTGTCGTCTTCCAGCGAGCGCAGGCCATGGATGGTCAGTTCGCTGCCAACCGGAAAGGCCGCGACATTGCATTCGAACTTGCGTGTGCCGAGCAGAAAGCCCAGCTCCACCGGGTTGCCTTTCTGCCGCGCATGGCAGCCGGCGAACGCGGCGACGCTTTGCGCCATCAGCTCGACGCCGACCCACGCCGGCAGGCTGCCGTCGGGCAGGCTGAACAGGCCGCCGGGCCGGACGGTGAGGGTGGTGTGGATCTGTTCGTCGTCAAAGCTCAGGATCCGGTCGATCAGGATCATGTCGCCAGCGTGGGGCAGCAGTTCGGCGAGCGGCCAGTGGCTCATGGGGCGTCTCCGATAATCAGGCTGACGTTATTGCCACCGAAGGCAAACGAGTTGCTCATCAGGTAGCGGGGTGCAATGGACGCCAGGCGTTCGCTTGCGGTCACCCACTTGAGTGGTGGAAGGTCCGGATCCGGCTGGCCATCCCAGACGTGCGGCGGCAAGGCGTGGTCGGGGTTGTCGGCACTCAGGCTCAACCAGCAGAACGCCGCTTCCAGTGCGCCGGCGGCGCCGAGGGTGTGGCCGGTCATCGGTTTGGTCGAGGAACACGGTACGCCTTCGGGAAACAGCGCGGCGACGGCCAGACTTTCCATCGCGTCGTTGTGCTGGGTCGCGGTGCCGTGCAGGTTCAGGTAGCTGATGTCACCGGCTTGCAGATGGGCTTGGTCGAGCGCCTTCTGCATCGATTGCAGGGCGCCACGGCCGGTCGGCTCCGGTGCGGAAATGTGGTGCGCGTCGGAGCTGGCGCCCGCGCCGAGCAGGGCAATGCCCGGCCCTGCACCGCGCTCTTTGCTCATCACGAACAGCACCGCCGCTTCGCCGATGTTGATGCCGTTGCGGTTGGCGGAAAACGGATTGCAGCGCTCGTCCGAGACCGCTTCCAGCGCACTGAAACCGTTGAGGGTCAGTTTGCACAGGCTGTCGACACCGCCGCACAGCACCGCGTCGCACAGGCCCAGATCGAGCAGGCGTCGGGCGCTCATCAGCGCGCGTGCGCTGGAAGTGCAGGCGGTGGAAATGACATAGGTCGGGCCGCTCAGTTGCAGCCAGTCGGCGAGGAAATTCGCCGGGGCGCCGAGCTCCTGTTGCCGGTAGTCGTAATCGGCCGGGAACTGCTGGTCGCGAATGTAGTGCGCGAGGCCTCGGCTGGCCTCGTCGATGCCCGAAGTGCTGGTGCCGAGCACCACGCCGATGCGCTCGCGGCCGTAAGTCTGGATCGCGTGCTCGATGTCATCGCGAATCTGCAACGCGGCTTCCAGCAACAGTTGATTGTTGCGGCTGCGCTGGTCGGCCAGCGCTTCGGGAATCGGCGCCAGATCGCCGTGCACGGCGGCCACCGGCAGTTCACGCTCCGGCACCCAGCCGGACTCGCGGCGCATGCCCGAGCAGTCGCCGGCAAACAGGTTGCGTGCCACGGCTTGCTTGTCGCGCCCCAGGGCGCAGATCACGCCGAGGGCATTGAGGTAGGCGGTCATGACGTCGGTTCACCGAGTGGCGTTACGCGATAGTGCGGGCCTTGTGGCAGGTTCAATTCGAAGCTCAAGGGTTGGGTGTAACGGATGTCCCAGCGCGCCGGCAGGGAACGTTGGCCGCCCTGTTGCTGCGCGTCGGGGTAGTTGCGCGACAGCTCGCCCGCAGGGGTCAGGGCGAACAGCAGCGCGGCGAACAACTCCCGGGCTTCCGGGTTGGGCGGCAGCAGGCCGTCGGCCTGCCAGTGCCCGTCGATCAACTGCTGACGCGCCTGGGGAATGCCCAGCGGATCCATCATCGACCAGCGGATGCCGGGCCCTTCGCGCTGGATCACCAGCAACCAGTCTTGCTGTTGCCCGGCCAGGTGACGTTCGATATGCAATTGCATCGGCAGCGGCAGGCTCGGGTTGCCGGCCGGCAGCGGCGCCTGACTGGCGCAGGCACCGAGCAGCAAGACGCAGGCGAGCAGCAGAACACGCAACATCAGACAGCCTCGTTCAAGGGTTTGCGGGCCACCACGTTGACCAGGGTTTCTTCCCGCTGGCCGAATGGTTTTGGTTTGTGCAATCCAAAACGCTCGAGCAGACCGAAATCCTTCGACCGGCTCCACCACAGATACGGGTACGAAACGTTCTGTTCGCCGAACTCGAAACCCTGCTGGCGAATCATCTCCAGGTACTGCGCCGCGCTCTTTTGCACATGCATCGGATGACGGAACAGCCAGCGAATCACCCACGTATCAATGTAAGCCTCGGTGGACTCGGCGAACAGCAGATAGCCACCGGGTTTGAGCACCCGATAGAACTCGGCCAGGGCTTTTTCCTGCTCCACCAGGTGATGGAAGGTCTGGTGACAGAACAGCAGGTCGACACTGGCGTCCGGCACATTCAGCGTCGCGCAGTCGCTGCCGATCAGCTCAACGTCGAAGCCCTGACGCGCGGCCTCGGCGGCGCTCAATTCCAGGCTGTGCGGATCGGCATCGACGCCGATCAGGCGCTGTGGCGCGAACGTCTGGCGCAGGTGGCCGAACGATTTGCCCTGGCCGCAACCGGCATCCAGCAGCACCGGACTGGCTGGCAACGATTCGCTGAACAGCCCGCGCAGATCGTTGATCGCCACGCGCAGCACATGGTGCTGCCAGGTGTGGCTGCGCAGGAACCAGAAGCCGAAGCGGGTTTCCTCGACGTAGTTGTCGCTCAGGTAATTCATGTGTCGTCCCTTGCACAGAGTTCGGAGATCGTCTTCAAACGACGGCGCGCTTCACTGACGAACGGGTTGCGTTCGTCCCAGGCGTAACCGGCGAGGATCGAGCAGATCATGCGGCGGATTTCCGGGGAGCCTTGCTCGTGGAAAATCACGTCCTGAAAGGTGCCGGCGTACCAGCCTTCGACGTAGCAGCGGAACGTGTCGACCCCGCGTTTCAGCGGCTCGGCGAACTCCCGCTGCCAGTCCACCGTTTCGCCCTGCAACTGTCGGTGCAGCACAGCGGCGGCCATGCTCGCCGAACGCATGGCGATGGTCACGCCCGAAGAGAAAACCGGGTCGAGAAATTCGGCCGCGTTACCCAACAGCGCAAAGCCCGGGCCGTGCAGGGTTTTGACGTTGGCCGCATAGCCGCCGAGAGTGCGCGCCGGGGTATCCCACACGGCGTTGTTCAGCACTTTGGCCAGGCTCGAGGTTTCGGCGATGAAACCGCGCAGGCAGGCGTCGAGGTCGGTATCGCGACCTGCGAAATGTTCAGCGGCAGCCACCACGCCCACCGAGCAGCGACCGTTGCTGAACGGGATCGACCAGAACCAGATATCGCGGTGCTGCGGGTGGGTGGTGATGAGGATCTTCTCGCGGTCGAAGCCGGGATGATCGATGTGGTCTTCGACGTGGGTGAACACGGCTTGGCGAACCGGGAAATTCGACGGTGCTTCGAGGTCCAGCAGGCGTGACAGCACGCGGCCGTAGCCGCTGGCATCGAGGACAAAATCGGCTTCGACGTAATACTCGCTGCCGTCTTCGCGGCGCACGTCCAGCAACGGTCGCGGGCGTTCGAAATCGGCGCTGACAATCGCGTCGCCGTAGCGAATTTCCGCGCCCTGCAACGCCGCCTGATCGGCCAGCAATTTGTCGAAGTCGGCGCGTTGCACCTGCAGCGTCGTGGGCTTGCCGGCGGTGAAGGTGTCACCAAAATCGAAGGCGCTGTAGCGCTCGCCCCAGGCGAATGCCGCGCCGTTCTTGCGCTGGAACCCGGCGGCATTCACCGCCTCGAGCATGCCGGCTTCTTCGACGAAATCCAGGCAATGGCAGAGCAGGCTTTCACCGATGGAGAACCTCGGGAAATGCTGGCGCTCGATCACCAGCACGTCGTACCCCTTGCGCTTGAGCAATGCGGCGGCGATGGCGCCGGAGGGGCCGGCGCCGATGATCACGACCTGACGGGATTCCATTTCAACGATTGGCACGCGAGCTCCTGGGTACGGCAATAGGGTTCAGTGACGCCCGGTGCAGGCCGATGAAGGCCGGCAACAGCGTCGCGATCAGACCCATCAGCATCAGCGCAAAGTACAACGCCGGGCTGATGAGTTGTTGTTGCAACAGCAAGTTGAGAAAAACGATTTCGCTTAAGCCGCGAATGTTCAGCAGCACGCTTTCGCGCCAGCGGCTGGCGCCTGCGAACGACGCGCCGGCCCAGCCGAGACCGAGCCAGTTGCCCAGGATTTTGCTGGCGATCGGCAACAGCAGCAGCGCCGCCCATTGCACGGTGCCGAGGCTGGCGAGGGCGCTGTGCACGTCGATCTGGACGATGCCGAAAGTGAGGATCAGCGGAATCGCGACCCAGGTCTGCAAACGGTTCATCCAGTGCGCCGGCAGCGGCAACACCAGTGGCACCTTGAGCACGGCCATGCACAGCAGATAGCCGATGCCGAAAATCAGCGCGTTGAGTTTGTAGTGTTCGGCCAGCACCAATAGCGCAAAAAAACCGAGGCTGTAGGTCAATGGCCGGCGGATCCCGAACACCCGCAGCAGCACCGGTACGCAGGCCATTCCCAGCGGCAGCAACAGGGTGCTCAGGTGCAGGCTGCCCTGAGCGAGGCCGAACAGGGTCCAGCAGGTCAGGTCGATCAGGATCGCGGTCTGCACCAGACGTCGGGTGGCGGCGGGCGGGTAGTCGATGTGGCGCAGGTACAGGTACAACACCGGGATCGCGGTGATGGCGAACACCAAACCGATCGCCAACGAGTTGATCCACGGCTGCGTCGGCAACAGCCAGTACGCCGTCGCCAGGCCGCAGGTGAACGGCACGGCGAAACTCGGCAGGGCGATCTTCACGCTCTGACGATCCAGGCGCAGGTCGATCACGTCGCTGAGGATGTGCCCCAGCAGCAGGGCGAAGCTCAGGCTGTAGAGGTTTTTCAGCCAGCCCGGCGCGATCAGTTCGGCGCCGTTGAGTTGCCAGCCCGGTTCGATCCAGAAGTACATCAGCAGCGGCAGGCCGAAGCTGGCCAGCAGCAATTGACTGACGATCGGGATCAGCCCGAAATGCCGGCCGACCCGGGTGGCGACGAAAAACAGCGCCAGGGCCATCAGCCAGAAAGTCACCACCATCATGCTGAACGCTCCGTGACGGCAACTGCGTGGGCCTGACGCCCGGCCCACGGCGCGAGCATGAAGCTGAACGCCAGACCGAGGCTCACCGACAGGCCGAAGTTGCTCACCGCCGGGGTGCTCGACACCGCCAGCAGGCCGAACGACAGCCAGGTGGTGGCGGCCGCCAGCAAGGTGCCGAGCAGGCTGACGGCCGCGCCGCCGACCTGCTCGCGCATGAGGATCGCGTAGTCGACGCTGATCGCCGTCACCAGCAACAGGCCGAACAGGCTGAACAGGGTCAGCGGCTGACCGAGCCAGCCCAGGCTGGCGAGGCTGCACAGCGCAGCGAGCAGCGGCAGGGCGACGATTCGCAGGGCGCCACCAAGACCGAACGGCAGCATCAGCACCAGCACGATCAACACGCAGGACGCGAGTTTCAGCTCAGCGGCGCTGATCTGGGTCTGGGCGAACACCTTGTTCAGATCGCCGAGCCGGTCCACCAGCATCACGCCGGGCAGGTCCAGCGCCTGCACCCACAGCAGCGACGGATTGTTCAGGCCTTGCAGGCTGACCATCGCTGCCACGCCGTCCTCGGTCGGCCCGAGCCACAGCGTGCGGTAGGGCTCGCCGAGCGGGCCGGCCAGCGCTGCATCGATGTCTTCGGCGGGCAGCGCCTGCAACTGTTGCAGTTCGGTTTGCAGCGCCGCCAGTGGTACGCCGACTTCCAGCAACGGCTGCCAGAACTGCGGCAACTTGCTCAGCGCTTCACGCACCTGTTGCTGCTGAGCCGGCGGGCTGACCAGTTGATTGAGCGCCAGATAACCCTGCAACTTGTCGAGGTTGACCAGTTGATCCAGCCGCTCGCTCAGGGCCGCTTGCCGTTCCAGCAATTGCTGCTGATCGGCGGCGCGCACCAGGAAGAACTGGCTGGTCGGCTGGTAGCCGGTAATCCGCGCAATAGTCTGCGCCTCATCAGTCAGACGTTGCGGCGCGCCGACCCACTGGCGAATGTCGTTCCTGCTCTCCAGTTGCAGCAGGCCACCGACGCAGAAGGCGATCAGCAGGGCCAGCAACACCGGCGTCCTGACGTGATCGAGCAGGGTTTCCCGCAGTCGCACCAGACGCTCGGCCAGTTGCAGCGGCCATTGCGCCGGGCGCAGTTCGACGTTTTTCAGCAGCGCCGGCAGCAGGCACACCGCCGACAGGTAGGCGCCGAGCAAACCGGCGGCGGAGAACACCGCGATCTGGGTCAGCGCCGGGAAAGGCGTCCAGGCCAGCGCCAGGTAACCGATGGCGCTGGTGATCAGGCTCAACGTCAGCCCGGACAGGGTCAGGCGCAACGCCGGCCAGCTGTGCCAAGGTTTGAGACTCCAGCTCTTGGACAGGTAGTGCAGCGGGTAATCCACCGCCACGCCGATCAGACTGGAACCGAGCACCAGCGTCATCACGTGCATGTGCCCGAACAGCGCCACGCAGGCCACCGCACCGAACAGCATGCCGACCAGCACCGGAATGAACGCCAGCAGCACCCGCCAGCGGCGGAAGGCGAGCAGCAACAGCAGCAGAATGCCGATGGTGGCGCCGCCGCCGACCCAGGTCATTTCCCGGGTCGCCTGCTGCTGACCGTTGGCGGCGTACAGCAGGCCGCTGGCGGCCAGCAATTGCACGTCGGCACTCGCCGCTTGCTCACGGCTGTGTTGCAGCAGGGCGGCGACTTGCAGCGGTTGATTCATGTCGAAGGCGCTGCCGGTGGTGCGTGCGCGCAGCAGCACCCAGCTCTTGCCGTCGGCGTCGGCGATCAACGCGCCGCTGCCGATGTCCAGTTGCACCGCGCCATGTTGCGGCTGGCTGTTCTGGATGCGCCCGGTCAGGCCCAGCCAGTCGTCCTGACTCGGCACCAGACTGAACCCGGTGAACGGGTCGAACAGTGCCTGTACCCGTTGCTGGATAAAGGCGTCGGGATGT
Organism: Pseudomonas sp. R45(2017); assembly: GCF_002112305.1. Taxonomy (NCBI): domain Bacteria; kingdom Pseudomonadati; phylum Pseudomonadota; class Gammaproteobacteria; order Pseudomonadales; family Pseudomonadaceae; genus Pseudomonas; species Pseudomonas sp. R45(2017). The sequence continues at coordinate 305,316 of NZ_NEHH01000004.1, forward strand.
TCACTCAGCAGTTGCCGGTCATCCGCCGAGAGCATCGCCAGCCGCCCTTGCAGCAGTTGCGTGCGCAGGGCCGGCAGGTCGGCTTGCAGGTTCCACTGGACCTTTTCGAACAACCCGCTGGCCTGCCATTGCTCGCCCAGGGTCTGGGCCATGGCGACCGCTTGCTGGCGATCGGCGTGGCCGACCAGCACCAGCATGTCGCGGTTGAGCGGTTCCTGCATGCGTTGTTCGGCGCGCAGTTCGAGGGCGTCCGGGTGGGTGCCGGGCACCAGTTCCATCAGGTTGGCCGACAGCGGCGCACCGTCGCGCCACTGCCAGGCGCCCAGTGCGACGACAGCCAGCAGCAGGATCAGGAACAGCCAGGGCAGCCTGCGTTCACTCGGCAAAGTCATGTTGCTCCGCGTCGCTCAGAGGTTGGCCGGAGGTGCTGTCCTGCATGCGCAGCACGGTGCTGTCGCCCTGGGTTTCCAGCAGTTCGATGGTGTTCACCAACGCGCCGCCGCTGATGTTGATCTGATTGAACACCTGCTTGAGCAGCACCGAACGCGGGGTCAGGGTCAGTTGCCATTTCTGCGCATCGCCGCTCAGGGCCAGTTCGAAATCCCGTTGCAGACCGCTGCTGTCGCCTTGCAGCACCGCGAGGAACAGTCGGTTCTGCTCGGCCCCGGCGCTCTTGTTCGGCAGCAGTTGCCAGCCGGTGGCGTCACGCCGGGCGATGCCTTTTGCGCTGATGCGGTAGTCCTGTTGCAGCGGGGTTTTCAGTAGCCACAGCAAGCCGTGGTTTTTGGCGAGGACAAAACTGCCCTTGCTGATCAGCGGCTGGGGCAGGGCGCGCAGGTGTTTTTCCTGGATGAACTGGCCGTGGATCACGTCCGGTTTCGCCAGTTGCTCGCTCAACTGTTGCAGGTCGAAGGCGTTGGCCAGCGACGACAACGTCAGCAGCGTCATGGCTCCGATGGATTTCAACAACACATTCATCGCAGCATCCTTTCCACGGCATCGGTGAAGACTTTCGGCGAGGCCAGTTGCATCTCGCGACTGCTCATCTCGACGGCGACCTGCACCGAGCTGGCGCGGGTCAGGCGTTCGCCGGTCTCGGCATCGGTGATCAGGTAGTGAATCTTCAGACGGTTTTCCCACTCCACCAGACTGGCGCGCACGTTCAGCCGCTGACCGAATACCGCGCCGCGCACGTAGCGCAGTTGCAGATCGATCACCGGCCAGGCATAGCCCGAGTCGACCATCTGGTTGTAGTTGTGGCCGATCTTGTCGAGCAGTGCACAGCGCGCCACTTCCAGGTATTTCACGTAATGGCCGTGCCAGACGACGTGCATGGTGTCGACGTCAAAGAACGGCACAAGGATTTCCGTATCGGCGTGAAGCACTCCGGCACTACGCATGCAGCCTCCAGTGTTGCTCGGCGATGCGTTGCAGGCACAGGCGCAATTCACCTTCCAGGACACGGTCTTCGATCACCGGCGGGAAGTCCCGGGCCAGTTGCTCGTGCATGGCGGCCAGCGATGGCGGCAGCGGACGCGCGTCTGCATCGCGACCGCGCAGCCATACGCCTTGATTGGCCGCCAGCAACGTGGCGGCGGCGACCTGTTCGGTCAGCTCCAGCACACGAATGGCGTCGCGGGCGGCGATGGTGCCCATGCTCACCTTGTCCTGGTTGTGGCACTCGGTGGAGCGCGAGAACACGCTGGCCGGCATGGTGTTTTTCAACGCTTCGGCGGTCCAGGCACTGGCGCCGATCTGCACGGCCTTGAAGCCGTGGTTGAGCATAGCGCGGTCGGCGCTGGCGCCCGACAGGTTGCTCGGCAAACCGTGGTTGTAACGCTCGTCCACCAGTAGCGCGAGTTGTCGGTCGAGCAGGTCGGCGACGTTGGCCACGAGGTTTTTCAGGCTGTCCATGGCGAATGCGATATGTCCGCCGTAGAAGTGCCCGCCGTGTAGCACGCGCTCGGCTTCGGCGTCGATGATCGGGTTGTCGTTGGCGCTGTTGAGTTCGGTCTCGATGAACGAACGCAGCCAGTTCAGGCTGTCAGCCAACACGCCCAACACATGCGGTGCACAGCGCAGTGAGTAACGATCCTGCAAACGGTGCAGCGGAGCGGTCGGTGCGTCGATCGCCAGATCCTTGCGCAGCCACGCGGCCACCTGCATCTGACCCGGATGCGGCTTGGCGGCGAACAGGCGCTCGTCGAAGTGTTCAGGATTGCCTTGCAGCGCCACCACGTTCAGCGCGGTGATGCGGGTGGCCAGTTGCAGCAGGTAATCGGCGCGGGCGTAAGCCAGGCACGCCAGACCGGTCATCACGGCGGTGCCGTTCATCAGCGCCAGCGCTTCTTTCGGACGCAGCACCAATGGTGTCCAGCCCAGTTCGCGATGCACATCGGCAGCCTGGCGGCGTTCGCCACGGAACATCACTTCACGCTCGCCGGACAGGGTTGCGGCGACGTAGGACAGCGGCGTCAGGTCGCCGCTGGCGCCCACCGAACCTTCTTCGGGGATCAGCGGCAAAATGTCGTGTTCAAGGAAGGCATGCAGGCGTTCCAGCAATTCGATGCGCACCCCGGACACGCCGTGGCACAGCGACTGCAAACGCGCCGCCAGCACCGCGCGGGTGGCCTGGGCATCGAGCAGTTTGCCCAGCCCGCAACCGTGGAACGTGTAGAGATGACGCGGCAGCGCCTCGACGTGATGCAACGGCACTGCGACCACGCAGGAATCGCCGTAACCGGTGGTCACGCCGTAGATCACGCCTTCCTTGTCCAGCAGCGAATCGAGGAACCGCGCGCCCTTGGCGATGCGTTCGCGATAAGGCGCGTCGCTCTGCAACTGCACGGGCGCCTGACGGTTGGCCAGGGCCAGCACGTCTTCGATGCGCAGAGGGCGTTCGCCGAAGGTGACCGGCTCAGGAGTTGGCGTTGTCATCGGTTTTCCAGAATGGGTAAAAGTTGAACCATTGGCACGGTGCTTCGAGGCAATAGTGACTCAGGCGTTGCGCATAGCGGGTGGCCCACTGATGAATGACCTGTTCGCGCTCGCGGCGTGACCACACCACAGCGTCGGCGAACGGCTCGAGAGTCAGGCGATAGTGGCCGTCAGGTTGCTTGAGGCACATCAGCAGGTTGACCGGGCATTTAAGCAGGCCGGCCAGCAGCCACGGCCCTTGCGGGAACGGCGCCGGGTGGCCGAGAAAGTCCACGGTCACGCTGCGCCCGCCATGCAGCGGCACGCGGTCGCCGGCAATCGCCAGCCACTCGCCGCGCTCCAGCCGTTCGTGCAGTTGCAGCATGATCACCGGGTCCAGCTCGCTGACCTGGATCAGTCGCAGGTTGGTCGCCCCGGCCTCGCCCAGCAGACGATTGAATTGCTCGGCGTGCTTGGTGTGCACCAGCACGTTCATCGTGACCTTTTCGCCCAGCTCCGCCAGCGCCCGGCACACTTCGAGGTTGCCCAGATGCGCGCCCACCAGCATTTGCCCGCGACTGCCGCGCAACTGATTGCGCAACAGCGCCGGGTCGATGATTTCGATCTGCTCGATCTTCAGCTTGCCGTTCCACACGTCGAGCTTGTCGAGCAGCGAATCGGCGAATGCCATGAACTGGCGGAATACTCGCCACCGGGTCGGGCGCAGTTCGTGGCGACCGCTCCAGTCGGCGAGGCGCTGCTGATACTGCCAGGCACTGCGCCGCGCAGTGCGGCCGAACAGGAAAAAGTACAGGACGATGCCGTACAGCAACGGACTCAGCAGGCGTCGACCAAGGACCTTGGCGGCGAACGCGGTGAATTTCATCAGCAGGAAACTGCCGCGCTCTTCGCGGTCGGCCCAGTGCTTCTTGTCGGTCTCGACGGTCATGCGCGCCACCGTCGCCAGAGGATCACGGGCAAGCGCAGCAACATGCCGAAGAACAGGCGCGTGTGCATGCTCGAGATCAGCACGTTGTCGTAGAACAGGCGAAAGTGCGACACGCCGTCCAGCGGGTAATGCACGCTGGTCTGCAACCAGCGCATCGGCTGATTGCGCCACGCCAGGCGCACCAGAATGTCCGAGTCGAAATCCATGCGCTTGCCGATCCGCGCCGAGTCGATCACGCCCAGCGTCGGTTCCAGCGGATACACGCGGAAGCCGCACATCGAGTCGCGAATCTGCAGCGACAGGGTGTTGATCCACACCATCACGTGGGTCAGGTAGCGCGCATACAAACGGCCCTTGGGCACGCTGGCGTCGTACAGCGGATAACCGCAGATCAGCGACTTGGGGTGGGCGCGGGATTCTTCGATGAAGCGCGCCACATCCTGCAGGTCATGCTGACCGTCGGCGTCGACCTGCAAAGCATGGCTGAAACCCAGTCGCGCGGCTTCACGCAGACCGGTCATGACCGCGCCGCCCTTGCCCTGGTTGGCAGTGAGGCGCACCAGATGAACCCGCTCGCGTTCGGCCAGCGCGTCCAGCACCGCCGCGCAGGGTTTGCTGCTGGCATCGTCCACCAGAATGCACGGCAGATCCTCGGCGAGCAGAGCGTCGACCACCGTGCCGATGGCGGTTTCGTGGTTGTAGACCGGGATCACGGCGCAAGGATTATGCATCGCCAGTCCCCAGCAGAATCCGCCCGCTGGAGCAGGTGGCGGTTTCGTTGCGGTAGGCGAAATACAACTTGCCGCGTTCCGGATCGAAGCGCAGATGCAACTGGACTTCATCGCCGGGGCGCACCAGTTGCTGGAATTTCAGCACTTCCATGCCGGCGAACGCGCCGGGCAGGTTCAGCAGTTGCCGACCCAGGTTCAGCGCCCACTCGACCTGCACCACGCCCGGCAGCACCGGGGCCTTGGGGAAGTGGCCGCTGAAGTAGGCCAGATCCGGCGGAACGCTCAATTGCAGGTTCCATTCGCCCCCGGTTTCGGCCTGCTCCAGTATCTCCGGCGCCTTTGGCCGTGGTGCCAACAGCAAGGCTTCGACGTCGGCTTGAGGCAACTTGCCCTGCGAGGTCAGCGGCAACTGTCGCAGCAGACGCCAGCGGCGGGGCAGGGCCAGGGCTTCGCAATGGTCGCCGAGATGACGGCGCAGGGTTTCAGTCAGGCTGCGCCGACCGTGTTCGCGCAGTGCAAACAGGCCGGATTCGCTGAGCACCAGCAGAGCGCCGAGGGATGCGCGGTTCTCCTGCACCACGCCCAGACGCGCTTCGGCGACCCAGTCGTGGGCCACCAGCGCCTGTTCAAGCATCGGCAGGGAAATACGTTTTTCTTCGAGTTTGACGATCCGGTCGAGCCGCCCGAGCAATTCAAAGCGGCCGTCGTCAGCGATACGCGCCGCATCGGCGGTGTGTTCGACATGCCCGGCGGGCAGGTAGGGCGAAGCGATCAGCAGGGCGCCGTCGCTGTCCTGGCTCAACTCGACGCCGGCAAATGGCTGCCACAACGATTCACCCTGTCGCCAGGCGATGCCGCCGGTTTCCGAGCTGCCGAGGATTTCCGTCGGCCACTGTCCCAGGCGTTGATGCAGGCTTTGTGCGGCGTCTGCCGGCAGTGCGCCACCGGAGGAAAACACCCGGCGCACAGCACTCAGTGCTGGCCAGTCGAGGTTGTCGCCCATGCGTTTGAGCAGCGCCGGACTGGCGACCCAGGCAAAGGCCGGGTGCTCGCGGCTGGCGCGTTGCAGGTCTTCCGGGAAGGCCAGTTGCTTGCGCAGGAACGGACGCCCGGCGCACAGCGGCCACAGCACGCGGAACAGCAAACCGTAGATGTGCTGGGTGGCGACGCTGCCGAGGATGCAGGCTTCACCCAGGTCCGCGCCCCATAGTTGCTCAAGGGCTTCGACTTCGTTGGCCAGTTGCCGAAGGGATTTGTCGATGCGCTTGGGCTCGCCACTGGAGCCGGAAGTGCACAGGCTCAACCGGCACTGGTCGAGATCCAGTTCGGCAGCGGGCAGGGGAGGTTGCAGCAAATTGCTCAGACGAGCGTCACCGGCCTGATCGGTCAGCCACAGATCGACGTCGTTCGACCAGCGCTGGCGGGTCTGCGCTTGCAGATCAGACGGCAGCAACACGCTGACGCCGGCACGCCAGGCGCCGAGCAGGGCGACGGCCAGGTCGGCGGCATCTTCCAGATGTACCGCCAGACGTTGCACGCCGCGCGCTTGCAGACCTGCCGCCAGGCTCAGGGCCTGTTCGCACAGCTGTGCATGATCGAATGCCGGTGCGCTCGTTACCGTGCGCGCCGGCAGGGCCTTGAGCAACAGCTGCTCAAGTTTTATCCAGTTCATGGGCGACCTCTTACCCGTTGTCGTATCAGCCATTCAATGGCAAACATCAGGCCGATCAATCCGTAGGAGATCAGGCCGGTGTACAACATCCACCAGTTCAGCGGCGCCCACAGTGTCAGCAGGGCGGCGCACAAACCGTTGCAAAAGAAAAACACGCTCCAGGCCACGGTGACCTGGCGGGTGTAACGAATCGCCTTGGGCGGCAGTTGCGGTTCACGCAGGCGAGCCAGACGCTCGACCATCGGCGGGCCGTATTTCAGGCTCAGGCTGAACAGCACCAGCATGAAGCCGCTGATCAGCACCGGGTACCAGCGCAACAGCAAAGGGCTGTCGAACACCGCCAGCAGCAGGCAGAACACGATCGCCACGCCGGCCATCCACAAACTGCCGGGCTTGCGTTCGCCGGTCAGCGCCCGGGCCAGCCACAGGCCGCCCAGCAGCAGGCCGAACTGCCATGGCGCGAAATGCTCCATGCCGAAATACACCGCAAAGGGATACAGCAAGCCTGCCAGCAGCAGGCCGAGGCCGATCAGTCGGCTCATGCGGCCGGTTGAACCAGACGGTAGACCGCCTCGACCACGTCGCTGACGGTGCGCACCGACTTGAATTCCTCGGCGGCGATTTTCTTGCCGGTCTGGCGTTTGATGTGATCGATCAGGTCGACGGCGTCGATGCTGTCGATTTCCAGATCCTGATACAGGTTGGATTCCAGGCTCACGCGAGCCGGGTCCAGTTCGAACAGCTCGACCAGGGCATCGCGCAGGGTGTTGAAGATGTCGTCACGAGTTTGCATGGTCCGGTCTCAAGCTGCCTGTTTTGCCGTGACGAACGCCGCAAGGCTCGCCACGTTGGAGAAATGGTTACGGGTGTCCTTGGCGTCGGCGTCGATCTTGATGCCGTACTTTTTCTGGATCGCCAGGCCGAGCTCCAGGGCGTCGACGGAATCCAGGCCCAGGCCTTCGCCGAACAGCGTCTGGTCGTCGCCGATGTCCTCTGCGCTGATGTCTTCGAGGCCCAGGGCGTCGATGATCAGCTCTTTGATGTCACGGTTTAGATCGCTCATCTTCGGCGAGCTCCTTGATAAAGAATTGGTGCAAATAGTCGTTGAGCTTGCGCGAAGCCTGGGGCGCTGGCCCCTGCGCGGCGAAAGTCTGTGGGTCTATATCGGCCCCGACGTGAAAACTGAAGTGCACGCGGCGACTCGGAATGCGATACCAGGGCTCGGCCTTGGTCAGGGTGGTCGGACTGACCTTGATGACCACCGGGGTGAGGATTTTCGCACCGCGCAGCGCGATGGCCGCCGCGCCCCGATGAAAGGCTGGCGCCTGACCTGGCTGGGTGCGGGTGCCTTCGGGAAAAATGATCAGGGTCTGCCCGCTCTGCAAGGCACCGGCGGCGGCGTCGAGCATGTCCATGCTGCCGTCGTTGCTGATGTATTCGGTGCTGCGCAGCGGGCCGCGAGTGAAGGGGTTTTCCCACAGGCTTTTCTTCACCACGCAGTTGGCACCGCGCACCAGACCGATGAGAAACACTACGTCGATCAGTGAAGGGTGGTTGGCGATAATCATCTGCCCCGGACGGCCGAGGCGTTCGGCGCCCTGAATGTCATAGGTCAGCACGCCGGTACGGGCCATGAACCGGACAAAAAACCAGAACAGCCGGCTGACGGTCTGGCGTGCCCGTTCGCGATGCGTAATGGCATCGCCTGGCAGACAACCGAGCAATGGAAATACCAGCAGGCGCAGGCACAGACCACCGAGCCCGAACAGGGCGAAGCTGGTGGCAGTGGCCAGCAGACGCCAGTAATAGGCGTCGCGGTTTTTTCCAATCACGGGTTGCGTTGCCAGGTCCATAGACGAGTCTTCCAGGCATGTTGGCAATGGGGTTGCTGACCGAGCAGGGTTCGCAGCAGATTCAGTGCGTGGGGCCACTGCGTTTTTGACCGTGCTTCGGGGGCGCTGTTCAGGGTCAGCCGCCAGTCGGTACCGGGGGTGAGCAACAGCCCGACCGCGTAGGGAAACGGTACGTCGTCGATCCACGTCGAATAGGCTTCGGGCGGCTGTTCCTCGGTGATCACCAGCAGCACCGCCGGGGCGCCTTCGTTCAGCAACGTGGCCGCTTCGAGCATGCCGTGTTCGAGGCCGTCGCCAGCCGCAGCGAGCGCGGTCATTTCGCTGGTCTCGCCGCGCATGATCGACCACAGGCCGATGATCGCGTTGTGCACCGACAGGCTGAACTGGGTCGGCGACAGCGGCTGTTCGTTGGCCAGATCGCTGAGGATTTCAAAGGTGCGCGGGGTTTCGCCGTGCCGGGAGACGAACACCAGCGGCAGGTTTTCCCGACCGTCGGCCAGCGGCCAGCCGACACTGAACGCCATCCGCGCCAGACGGCTGAGACGACGGCGCTGCATGGCCGGCAGAAACGAAACATCGGGTGCGGCATCGCTGCTTTCGAGCACGACCGGTTGTCGGCTCCAGGCTTGCCAGGCTTCCACACTGTCGAGCCCGGGAGCCCAGGCGCGCCATTGGGCGATGTTGAAGTTGATCACGGACATTTATCCCGCCCCTGCGGGCTGAGTTGACGCGGTTTCGCCAACGTCGCCGCTGAGCTGATTTAGCCTGAAATGGCATGGCGCGTGGCGCCGGGTGGCGCGCATTATCCCGGTGCGACGAGTGTGTAGCAAATGCTGGTTACATTTTGAACGACGAAATGAACCGAATGGTACGCGGCAAGAGCTATCACTTGGCCATTATCCAGATTGTCGGGTGTCTGTCTGTCAGGCGAATCGGCGATCATCGGGTGTCTTTGCGCCGTATTCATTGGGATATTGGCGCCCGACTCTGTAGTCCGTGCCCATCGAGGTAGCGAACCGGCACCGGGCACCACTACACTCGGTCATTCTTTGATACACGGAGGTTTTGTCATGCGGCGCGTGGTGTTCAATCAGAAAGGTGGCGTGGGCAAATCCAGCATTGCCTGCAATCTGGCGGCGGTAAGCGCCAGCGAGGGTTATCGCACGCTGTTGGTCGACCTCGATGCCCAGGCCAATTCCACTCAGTATCTGACCGGGCTCACGGGTGATGACATTCCGATGGGCATTGCCGATTTCTTCAAGCAGACCCTGTCTTCCGGGCCGTTCTCGAAAAAGAATCAGGCGGATATCTACGAAACGCCCTTCGACAACCTGCACATCATCACCGCCACTGCCGAACTGGCTGACCTGCAGCCCAAGCTTGAGGCCAAGCACAAGATCAACAAGCTGCGAAAGCTGCTCGACGAGTTGTCGGAAGATTACGACCGGATCTATCTGGATACGCCACCGGCGCTGAATTTCTACGCGGTCTCGGCACTGATTGCCGCCGATCGGGTTTTGATTCCCTTTGACTGCGACAGCTTCTCGCGTCAGGCCCTGTACGGTCTGATCGCCGAGATCGACGAGTTGAAGGAAGACCACAACGAAGGCCTGGAAGTCGAAGGTATTGTGGTCAACCAGTTCCAGGCCCGGGCCAGCCTGCCGCAGCAGATCCTCGACGAACTGATCGCCGAGGGCCTGCCGGTGCTGCCGGTCTACCTCGCCAGTTCAGTGCGCATGCGCGAATCGCATCAAGCCAACACGCCGCTGATCCACCTCGACCCACGGCACAAGCTGACGCAACAGTTCGTCGAACTGCATAACCTGCTCGAAGACGCCTGAAGCCTTGTCAGATGCCCTGGCTGCGCAGCCAGGCCATCAACTGCGACAACGGGAAGGCCCCACTCTGACGGGCGACTTCCCGGCCGTTGCGGAACAGAATCAGGCTCGGAATCGAACGAATCCCCAGCTGCGCCGACAACTGCTGATTGGCCTCGCTGTCCAGCTTGGCCAGCCGGCATTTGCCCGCCAGCTGCGCAGCCGCCTGCTCGAACACCGGCGCAAACGACTTGCACGGCCCGCACCACTCCGCCCACACGTCCACCAGCAACGGCAGATCACCCTTGATCTGACTGGCGTAATCGCCTTGCTTGAGCTCGAACGGCTTGTTCAACAGCACCTCGGACTTGCAGCGCCCGCACTTCGGGTGATCGTTGAGGCGCTCGGCGGGAATGCGGTTGAGGCCGTTGCAGGAGGGGCAGGGGATGAGGAGTGGGTCGGTCATGATCGGAATCCGGTGGAGAGCTGATAACTCCTAGTTGGAGACGTTTGCTCATATTTTCAATCGTGCAGTGTTTGGCTGTGAGCCTAGGCTGAGATGAACCGGCTGAGTCCGTTGGTCTGCTCGGCCGTATCGCAACTTGCGATAATTTTGATCTGTGATTAACTCCCCATAGCAGAATGCGATAAGGATGTTGCATGCATGTCATCACCGGAAAACGAATACGAGAAGCGAAGGCCAAATGGCCTAACGCAGCTACAGCACTGGACCACTGGCTGGAAGTGGCGAAAGGGAGCAAATCGTCAGATTTTGCGGCGCTGAAGGCCTTGTTTCCAGCTGTCGACAAAGTGGGTGATTTTCACGTTTTCGATATTGGCGGTAACAAGCTCAGGTTGATCGCCTATGTCAGATTTCGACCTCAAAAGTTGTACATCAGACATGTGTTGGATCATCGCGAATATGACCGCGGTAAATGGAGGGAGGCTAAGGCATGAGTGTTCTGATCAAAAAAGCCGCTGAGCACTGGGAGTTCGTTTCGCCTTTGCTGCGCAAGCCGAAAAGCGAAGACGACTACGACAGGCTTGTTCAAGCCCTTGACGAGTTGCTCGAAATGACGGGTGATGATGAGTCTCATCCTTTGATGAGCCTGGTGGATATCATCGGTGACTGGATTGAAGAATGGGATCGCGTGCATCACCCGACGCCTAAACCGCCCGGTTTTGAAGTACTGGGGTATTTGATGCGTGAGCATGGTTTGACCCAGAGCGATTTGCCGGGTGTGGGGACTCAGTCTGTTGTTTCGGAAATCCTCAGTGGAAAGCGCCAGTTGAATCTGCGGCAGGTCCGCTGGCTGGCCGAGCACTTCAAGCTACCTGTGGACGTGTTTATCTGAAAGGAAACCAGTGTGTTCAGAGTCGTGGCCTTTGCACTCTGAGCATGTCGCGCGGCTTTTTCAGCCGGCGCTGTCATCTAGCAGGTTGCCTGACGGGAGGGTGCACGGCTCCAAGACAGGAGACCGTGCGCTTCATGAGGAACAACTGATCTCCAAATGCTTGCCCCACTCCGGCGGCCGTTCCGCGTAGCTCTCCATTCCAGGCTGTTCCTCGAATGGATTGCTCAGCACCGCATGCAACCGGCGCACTTCTGAATAGTCACCCTGCTCGGCGGCATCAATAGCCTTCTGCGCCAGATAGTTGCGCAGGATGTACAGCGGATTCACCGCATGCATCCGCGCACGGCGCTGTTCCTGATCGGTCGCGCCATCGCGTGCGACGCGGGCGACATAGCGCTCGCCCCAGGCATCGAAACCCTTGATATCGACGAAGTCATCGCGCAGGCGAGCGACGGCCTGTTCGGCTGACTCTTCGCCCAGGCGGCGGAAGAACAGCGTGTAATCGACGCCGCTGTTCTGCATCAGTTGCAGCAGTTGTTCCAGCAGTTGCTGGTCGTCGTCCTCGGCGGTGGTGAAGCCGAAGCGGCGGCGCATCAGGTCGAGGTAGTGCGCCTGGAACAGCGGCAGGTACAAACCGAGGGTTTCGCGCAGGGCTTCAACGCTGATGAACGGCGTCAGGGCCTGGGCCAGGGCGCTGAGATTCCACTGGCCGACCGGCACCTGATTGCTGAAGGAGTAGCGGCCCTGGTCGTCGGAGTGGTTGCAGATGAAGTTCGCATCGAAATCGTCGAGGAAGGCGAACGGGCCGAAGTCGAAGGTGATGCCGAGGATCGACATGTTGTCGGTGTTCATCACGCCGTGGCAGAAACCGTAGGCCTGCCATTTGGCGATCAGTTCGGCGTTGCGCTCGACGATCTCGCGGAACATCGCCAGATACGGCTCCGGCTGTTCCAGGCATTCGGGGTAGTGCATCGCCAACACGTGTTCGCCGAGCAGCTTCTGCTGCTCGGGACGTTTGGTGTAATAGAAATATTCGAAATGGCCGAAACGGATGTGGCTCGGCGCCAGGCGCAGCACCATCGCGGCGCGTTCCTGTTTCTCACGCCAGACCGGGGTGTCGGAGCCGATCACGCAGGCGGCGCGTGAAGACGGGATGTTCAGCGCGTGCAGCGCTTCGGAAGCGAGAAACTCGCGGATCGACGAGCGCAGCACCGCGCGGCCGTCGCCCATGCGCGAGAACGGCGTCTGCCCGGCGCCCTTCAGATGCAGGTCCCAGTGCTCACCGGCGGCGTTGTAGACCTCGCCCAGCAACAATCCGCGCCCATCGCCCAATTGCGGGGTGTAGCCGCCGAACTGATGTCCGGAATAGACCATCGCCCGTGGCTCGGCATCGGCCCACAGCTTGTGGCCGCCGAACAGCTCGGCAAATTCCTGGGTGTCGGCCACTGCCGGGTCCAGATCCAGCAGCGCCAGGGCCGCAGGGCTGGCCACGACCAGTCGCGGATTGTCGATCGGTTCGGGCAGCACGTGGGCCGAGAACGCATCGCCCAGGCGGGCGAAGCGGTTGTCGAAGGTCAGTTCGTCGAGGGCTTTCAAGGGCCGGCTCCAGCAGAATGTCCGAGCATTCTGCTGGGATTAGCCGGGTTAGTCGAGTTTGGCCGGCGGCGGTTCCTGCAAGGGTTTCTGGTCATCGCTGACCGGCACGATGGTTTTGGTTTCCGGCTCGATCGGCACCATCTTGTATTCCTGACCGTGGAGGTTCTTCAGGTAAACCTCCATCTGGCGGAACGAAATGTTGATGTGCTGCTTCTTGAACTCGCGGTTGATGAAGCGGTTGACCTCATCGAGTACCGGGTTGCGGTCGCCGAGATCGCGCACATGCATGCGCAATTCGTGGTCGAGAGTGCTTTCGCCGAAGTTGAGGAAGTACACGTGCGGCTCGGGTTCCTTGAGCACACGCGGGTTTTCCCGGGCGGCCTTGAGCAGCAGTTCCTTGACCAGATCCAGATCCGAACCGTAATCGACGCCCAGTTTCAGGGTCACCCGGGTGATGGTGTCGGTCAGCGACCAGTTGATCAGTTGCCCGGTGATGAACGTCTTGTTCGGGACAATGATGTCCTTGCGGTCGAAGTCGGTGATGGTCGTGGCGCGGATGCGGATCTTGCTCACCGTACCCGAGAGGTTGCCGATGGTGATGGTGTCGCCGATCCGCACCGGGCGTTCGAACAGGATCATGATGCCGGAGATGAAGTTCGCGAAGATCTCCTGCATGCCGAAACCGAGGCCGACCGACAGCGCTGCCACCAGCCATTGCAACTTGTCCCAGCTGACGCCGAGGGTCGACAGGGTCGAGACGAAACCGACCCCGGCGATCACGTACGACAGCAGCGTCGTGGTCGCGTAGGCACTGCCCTGGGCCAGATTGAGTTTCGACAAAACGAACACTTCAAGCAGGCCCGGCAAGTTGCGGGCGAGCGCGAAGGTGATGCCGATGATGATCAGCGCGCCGAGCATGTCGCCGATGCTGATCGGCACCATGCTCATGTTGGCGCCGGTGCCGCTGGTGTATTCGTAGAGGGTGATGTTGTCGAGGTACGAAAACACCGTGATCAGGTCGGCCCAGACCCAGTACAGCGCGGCGATGAAGCCGCCGAGCAGTGCCAGACGGATCAGGCGCAGAGACTGTTCGTTGACCTTTTCGATGTCCAGAGTCGGCTCTTCGATCACCGCTTCGCCGTCGCCGGCTTCCTTCGCGGCCTGACGTTTGGCCAGGGCGCGCTGGTAAGCCAGGCGACGTGCCGCGACCGCGAGGCCACGGACGAAGGTGGCTTCGATCACCAGCCAGAACATCAGCAGGTACAGGGTGTTGATCAAGCGGTCGCTGAGCTTCAGCGCGGTGTAGTAGTAGCCGAAGCACACGGCGACGAACAGCGCGATGGGCAGCAGGGTGAACATCACGCCCACGGCCTTGCGGAACAGCGAGGCGTTTTCGTGGGTCGGGCTGCTGATCAGCAGGCGGCTGAGCAGCCACGCCATCAGCGCATAGCAGGTCAGCACAACCGGCATGCCCAGCACATCGTCGGCCAGCGCCGCCGGTTGCAGCTCGGCGACCGCCACCACCGCCACCAGCGCCATGACCACCAGTCCGAGGCGACGCACCCAGCCTTGCAGGAATTCGACCTGCGGCTTTTCCCAGCGAAAGTGCAGTTCCGCCACGCCGCCCGGCGCGAGGATCCGGTAAGCGGTGTAGAACACCAGCCACGCCTGGGCCATTTGCAGCAGCGCCGCGCCCATGTTGGCGTTCTGCCCGCGGGCGTCGATCTGCAACGCCAGCCCGCACAGGGCCAGGCCCAGCGCCACCGGCATCGCCAGCAGAATATTGATCAGGATCGCCTGCGGCGTGTGCCACTGGCTGTCACGCTTGAAGTGGCCGATGTCCTGGTGAACCTTGTTCAAGCGCGAATACAACTGCTTGCGGCGCCACAGCAGCGCGCCGATCAGCAGCGCCAGCGGCAGGAACAACAGCGGTCGCTGGGTCAGGCCGTCGGTCAGTTCGCTGAAGCTCGAGGCCAGTGGCAACGTGTCGATCTGACGCTTGAGGCGCTCCGGCACGCCGCGCATCCATTCGGTGTCCAGCGGCTTGTTGCTCGGAATCCAGAACATCTGCTCGTCGAGGGTCGCGCGCAGGCTTTGCGCGGTGCTCAGCAGTTGTTTCTGGTTCAGTTGCAGGGTGATCGATTCGTTGAGCATCGCGCTCAGTTCGCGACTCAACCGTTCCAACAGATCAACGCGGGTGTTGGCCAGCTCCAGCAGACTCTTGCGCAGTTGTGGCGTGACCTGCTCCGGCGGCTGGGTGGACAGCAGGTTGTCGACGTAGGTCGCCGGATTGCTCAGCTGTTCGCGCTGCTGGTTGATCTCGAACTGGTACAGGCGAATGTCGGCGATCTGGTCCGCCAGGTCGCGGTCGACCTTGAGGCGCGGCAGCGCCTGTTTCTGTTTATAGAGAATCTTCGACAGCAGAAGGCTGCCCTTGAGCACGTTGATCTGCTCGTCGAGGGCCGAATCGCTCTGGGTCACGCTGTCCAGCTGCTGCTTGGTCTGCAGGTTCTGTTGGGTCAGTTCGTTGAGGCGGTCGGTGCTTTTGAGCAGGTAGTCGGAGAGCTTGAGGTTGGCCGCGCTTTCCGTGGCGAGCAGGGCGCTGCTGCCGGACTTCTGGGCCTCGATCGACTGCTGCGTCACGGTTTCCTGCGACAGGGTCAGACGTTTCTGGTTGATCAGGGTTTGCAGTTCCTGGATCTCGCGGTCCAGACGGTCGGACTTTTCCGAAAGCAGGTCATGCTGGCTGTTGCCCAGATCCTGCAATTGGTTGTTGCCGGCCAGTTCCTGACGGCGCAGCGGGATCAGCGCGTTCAGGGCGGCCAGCTCGGCGTTGAGCAGGTCGCGCTGCTCGGCGCTGACGGTTTTGCCGGCGTCCTTGCCGGTCTTGAGGATGTTATTGATCTGCTGGATGCGCGTCTGGCTGCTGGAAATCTCGGCCTGGGCACGCTCGGGGCGGGTCTGGGCGGTGATGATCAGGCTGTTGGCGTCGGCCAGGGCCTTTTGCAGATCGCTTTGCTGGGTCGAGCGCTCGGTGAGCATCTGCTCCAGCTGC
Source organism: Pseudomonas sp. R45(2017) (assembly GCF_002112305.1). NCBI lineage: Bacteria > Pseudomonadati > Pseudomonadota > Gammaproteobacteria > Pseudomonadales > Pseudomonadaceae > Pseudomonas > Pseudomonas sp. R45(2017). The sequence continues at coordinate 321,260 of NZ_NEHH01000004.1, forward strand.
TGGATGTTTTCCTTCGGGAAGCGCTGCGCCACCGGCACTACGGCGCTGGCCTTGAGGCGGGTCAGTTCGCGCGAATTCTCGATAGTCTGCTTCGGCGCCGTGGCCAGTTGCTGCTTGAGGTCGATCAGCTTCTGTTCGTAGTCACGCCGGTTATTGAGCTGGTTCAGCGTGTTTTGCAGGACCGTCTGCAGGGCCTTCTTGTCGGCCTCGGGCAGTTTGCTGTCGGTGAGCTTGTCCAGGCTGGCCTGCACGGCGTCGCTGGACGGCGGTTCTGCGGCCTGCAGCGGGCCGACAGTAAGACTCAGGCCCAGCAGGGCCGCGAGGAAAAAGGAGCGCAGGGTAGGCATAGAGACCGGTCAAGCAAGTGAGAGTGGACGCAGTTTAGAGGAAGAGCCCGGGGCCCGGGCGACTTCCTTCGGGGAATCTGACGCCCACTTTGGCGATCTTGTTCCCGTCCATGACCGCAACCGTCCAGTGGGTGTTGTTCCATTCCACCTGGTCGCCAACGATAGGTGCACCGCCGACTTTCTGGGCAATGAAGTGGCCCAGGGTCATGTCCGGATCGATGCCTTCGGCGGGCAGGCCGTACAGGGCGGCAACCGCTTTGAGCTGGGCATCTCCTTCGAGCACGAAGTCGCCGAAGAAGCGCAGATCGAGGCCGCGTTGCGGCGCCTGGCTGAACAGTTTTCCGAGGGCCGGAAGGTTGTGTTCATGGCCGATAACACACAGCAAATCATCGACTTCCAGCACCGTACTACCCGACGGATGGAGCAGTTGCTGGCCGCGAAACAGGGCGGCGATACGCGTGCCTTCGGGCATTTTCAGTTCGCGCAGGGGCGAACCGATGCACCATTTTTCCGCGCCGAGCTTGTAGACGAACAGTTCCCACTCGCTGGTGACGTGCACTTCGAGGGCGGCGCGGGAAATCGGCGCCGGCTCCGGCGGCACCGTCACCTTGAGCAGCTTGGCCACCCACGGCAGGCTCGTGCCCTGCACCAGCAGCGACACCAGCACGATAAAGAACGCGAGGTTGAAGTACAGCTGCGCATTTGGCAGCCCGGCCATCAGCGGGAATACCGCCAGAATGATCGGTACCGCGCCGCGCAGACCGACCCAGGAAATGAACGCCTTTTCGCGGCCATGGAAGGCCTTGAACGGCAGCAGCCCGACCAGCACCGACAGCGGCCGCGCGAACAGAATCATCCACAGCGCCAGACCCAGCGCCGGCAAGGCGATCGGCAGCAGATCATGCGGAGTGACCAGCAGCCCCAGCACCAGGAACATGCCGATCTGCGCCAGCCACGCCATGCCGTCGAGCATGTGCAGAATGCCGTGACGACTGCGCACCGGGCGGTTGCCGATCACCAGGCCGCACAGGTACACGGCGAGGAAGCCGCTGCCGTGCAGGGCGTTGGTCAGGGCGAACACCACCAGACCGCCGGCGATCACCAGAATCGGATACAGGCCGGCGGCCAGATTGATCCGGTTGACCAGTTGCAGCATCAGCCAGCCACCGCCCAGACCGATCACACCACCGATGCCGAACTCGCGGATCAGGTGGGTCAGCAGGCTCCAGTGCAGGCCGGTCTGGCCGCTGGCGAGCATGTCGATCAGGGTCACGGTGAGGAACACCGCCATCGGGTCGTTGCTGCCGGATTCGATTTCCAGGCTGGCGGTCACCCGTTCGTTCAGGCCTTTGCCGCCGAGCAGCGAGAACACCGCCGCGGCATCCGTGGAACCGACGATGGCGCCGATCAGCAGGCCTTGAATCAGGTTGAGATCGAACAACCACGCGGCGGCCATGCCGGTGAGGCCGGTGGTGATGAGTACCCCGACCGTCGCCAGCGACAAAGCCGGCCATAGGGCCACGCGGAAACTGGACACCCGGGTGCGCAAGCCGCCGTCGAGCAGGATCACCGCCAGCGCGAGGTTGCCGACCAGATAGGCCGTCGGGTAGTTATCGAAAATGATGCCGCCGCCATCGACCCCGGCAGTCATGCCGACCGCGAGGATGATCACCAGAATCGGGATGCCGAGACGGGAAGAAAGGGAGCTGACAAGAATGCTTGCGCCTACCAGCAACGCGCCGATCAAGAACAGGCTGTTGATGGTCGTCGCATTCAAAGGCAGTACTCCAGAAGCGGAAAGACGGGCACAAACTGACCATGCAGTCTGCGTGCCAGCGATTCTAACCTGTTGAAATGTGATGCTGTCAAAAAGGTTTTTCAGCGGGGGATTCGGGATTTGGGTTCGGCTTGCGATTGCTGCCCTCACCCTAGCCCTCTCCCGGAGGGAGAGGGGACTGACCGAGTGGCTCTCTCGAGTTACATCGACCTGAAATAGCGAGTCGAACTCAGGTCTTGAAACGCACGAAGATCTGCTCCCTCCCCCTCGCCCCCTTTAGGGGGAGAGGGGGTAGCTTTTGATCTTGACCTTGATCTAACAAATCAAAGGCTAAACCGCCCAACCATATTGTTCAGATCCAGCGCCAATCGCGACAGCTCATTACTCGCCGCACTGGTCTGATTCGCGCCGGTCGCCGATTGCACCGACAGATCGCGGATGTTCACCAGGTTGCGATCCACTTCCCGCGCCACTTGCGCCTGCTCTTCGGCGGCGCTGGCGATCACCAGGTTGCGCTCGTTGATTTCGACGATGGCCGTGTTGATGGTGTCCAGCGACAGACCGGCGCCACGGGCGATGTTCAGGGTCGACTCGGCGCGCTCGGTGCTGTTGCGCATCGAATCCACGGCGTGTTCGGTGCCGCTCTGGATGCTGCCGATCATGCGCTCGATTTCGCTGGTCGACTGCTGGGTGCGGTGCGCCAGGGCACGGACTTCGTCAGCCACCACGGCAAAACCACGACCGGCTTCACCGGCACGGGCGGCTTCGATGGCGGCGTTGAGCGCGAGCAGGTTGGTCTGGTCAGCCAGGCCACGGATCACGTCCAGCACCTTGCCGATGTCGCGGGATTCGTTGGCCAGATCGCCGATCAGGGTCGCGGTGCTCTGTACGTCGGCGCTCATGCGTTCGATGGCGCTGACGGTTTCCTGCACCAGATCGCGGCCGTCGCCGGCAGAAGTGGTGGCGTTCTTCGAGGCTTCCGAAGTGCTGACCGCGTTGCGTGCAACTTCTTCCACGGCGCTGGTCATCTCGTTGACTGCGGTGGCGGCCTGTTCGATTTCATTGTTCTGTTGGGTCAGGCCACGGGCGCTTTCGTCGGTGACGCTGTTCAGCTCTTCGGCGGCGGAGGCCAGTTGGGTGGCCGAACCGGAAATCCGCTGCAGGGTGTCGCGCAGCTTCGATTGCATCTTGGCCATGGCTGCCAGCAGGCGACCGGCTTCGTCGGTGCCGTCAACGTGGATCGGCTGGGTCAGGTTGCCTTCGGCGATGGTTTCCGCCGCATCGAGTGCCTTGGCGATTGGCTTGGTGATGCTGCTGGTCAACAACCAGGCGAACAGGAAGGTCAGGCCGGTGGCGATGATCAACAGGGTCACGACCAGATTGAACGACATCGAATACTGATCCGTGGCGCCCTGATTGGTCTCGGCGATCTGTTGGGTGTTGATCTCCAGCAAACGCGCGAGAGCGGTATTCACCGCTTCGGAATTGGCGAGCAAATCGGTGTTGAGCATCTGCCGCAGTTCGTCGATCTGATTGTTGCGTGACAGAGTCTTCATCCGGTCTTCGAGCTGGCGGTACTGTGCCAGCAACTGCACGTACTGATCGTAAGCCGCGCGTTCTTGCGGGCCATCGATCAGCGGCTCGTAGGCGCGTTGCGCGTCGGTGATCTGCCGGTTGCGCAAATCGAACAGCTCGATGGTTTTTTGCTGGACGTCTGGCTCGCGGTTGATCAGCAACCGATACGACAGCACGCGCAGGCGCAGGGTCAACTGGGTGAATTCGTCGAGGGCCTTGATCGAAGGCACGCTGGCGGTGGCGATGTCTTCGCCTGCTGCGCGGATCTTGCTCATCTGGTTCAGGGCGAACACACCAAGAATCAGCATCAGGCCGCCGATCAGGGCGAAACCGGTGAACGCCCGGGGGGCGATGTTCATATTGCGAAGGGACATGGAGGCGGATACCAGGGAAGGGCCGCATCCGTGCGGGCTGAGACTGCTGTTGGGTGACTTATCGGTCATACGACTAAAGTCTTGAGGTGGTGTGCGTATTTGTCGCATCCGCACGCAAGCGACGAAGTGCAGGAACCAGATTGGCAGATGACAGTCTCTAAGACTCGCAAGAACGGTCGAGCCGCCAGGAAAATCAAGGCCTTGCGCCGGTTTAACCCTGGCGTCAACGACGACTTTTCTTTATCGTACGCGCCCTTTGAAAAAGCCCTGGAAGATCAAAATGTTGGAAGCATCCCTCAGCCAATTGGAACAGCTCGTCAGCGACCTGGTGCAACAAAACCAGACCCTGTCGCAAACCAACCAGACCCTGTCCACGGAACTGGCCCAGGCCAAGGATGAAAACGAAAGCCTGCAACTGAGCCTGATGGAACAGGAAGAAAAGCACGGCGCCACCGCCGCGCGCATCCAGGCCCTGGTTGATCGCGTCAACGCAGGTCCTGTCAGCGCATGAACCACGGCACAGCAGGGGTAAAAGTCATCTCCATCATGGGGGAGGACTATTCGATCAAGGCACCGGCCGGGGAAGAACAGACCCTGCTGGACGCCGCATTGATGCTCAAGGCCGCGCTGGCCGACACCAAGCGCAAATACCCGACCCTGATCGGCGACCGCCTGCTGGTGCTGGCGGCGATGAATCTGTGCTCGCAGCAGATTGAAATGAAGAAGCAGCATCAGGAAGAACTCGAGCGTTACCAAGAGCAAGTCAGCGCCACGGTCGAGACCATCGCCAAGACCATCAATCAGGGTTGATGGGGTTGCGCACAACCAAAGAATAAGATTGTCGATTGGTTTGTATACAATCGGCACGGCTGTTGCAGTGTTTCAGCCTCTTATTCTTTGGGGGTGCTCCATGCAGTTCTGGCGTCGCAGTATTCAATGGCAGCTGATCCTCGGTATGGGCACCGCCCTGCTGGTCAGCATTCTGATCGTGGTTGGCATTTATACCCTGGTGGTCAACCGCCTCGCCCAGAGCTATCTGGTCGAACAGGCGCTGCCGTCGAGCATCGAAGCGACGCGCAACGACATCGAACGAATCCTCGTTCAACCCCTCACCGCCGCCAAGGACATCGCCAGCAACACCATGGTCCGCGACTGGCTGGCCAATGGTGAAGACTCCGCCAAAACGGCGGGCTTCGCGCAGTATTTGGAAGGTATCCGCGCCGAACACAAGGCGTTTACCGCGCTGATCATCGGCACCGAATCCAATCACTACATCACCGAAAAAGGCCTGGATCGCACTCTGAGTCGCGACAAACCGGCAGATGCCTGGTTCTATTCCTTCCTCGACAGCAATCAGCCTCGAACCCTGAACATCGACAACGACGGAGCCACCGGGGAGCTGGCGCTGTTCATCGATTTGAAGGTGGAGCAGGCCGGCAAAGTGGTCGGTGTCGCGGGGCTCGGGCTGAGCATGAAAGAGCTGTCGGAGCTGATCCACAACTTCAGCTTCGGCGAGCGCGGGAAGGTCTATCTCGTGCGTTCCGACGGTCTGATCCAGGTCCATCCCGAGGCACAGTTCAGCGGCAAGCGCACCCTCACGGAGCAGATCGGCGCCAACGCGGCGCAAGCGGTCATGGGCCACAAAGTGGCGACCAACAGCAGCTTTCAGCGCGATGGCGAAGACTTCCTCGCCTTCAGCCTGCCTTTGCGCGACCTCGGCTGGACCCTGGTGGCCGAAGTGCCACAGTCGCAGATCTACGCCGAAGCCCGCCGGGCGATGTGGATGAGCAGCGGCATCGGTCTGGCGGTGGCGCTGGTTTGCCTGGCGCTGGTGATCTGGCTGGCTCAGGGATTGGTGCGACCGATTCGTCAGGTAACAGCTGCGCTGGTAGCAATCGGTAGCGGTGGTGGAGATTTGACCCATCGGTTAGATTCCAGCCGCGCCGACGAGCTGGGCGACCTCGCTCGGGGCTTCAACCGTTTCCTCGACAGCCAGCGCGGGATGATCGGTGAAGTGCTGACCACCAGCGAGCGTCTGCGCGTTGCCGTAGGTCAGGTGGCCAGGGTTGTGGATAACACCGCCGAGCGCTCAGGTCGCCAGCAGGAAATGACCGACATGGTCGCCACCGCCGTCCACGAAATGGGCCTGACGGTGCAGGAAATCGCCCAGAACGCCGGCAACGCGGCGCTCGCCTCGCAAACTGCGCGCGATGAAGCCATGCAGGCGCGGGAAGTGGTCGGCGGTTCGATTCGCCATATAGAAAGCATGTCCGATGAAATTGGCGTCGCGGCCGGCGCGGTGGGTGAGTTGGCGCATCAGGTGGCGTCGATCGATCAGGTGCTGGCGGTAATTCGCGGGGTGTCAGAGCAGACCAATTTGCTGGCGTTGAACGCGGCGATTGAAGCGGCTCGGGCCGGGGACATGGGGCGTGGTTTTGCGGTGGTCGCCGATGAAGTGCGGACATTGGCGCGACGGACTCAGGCGTCTACCGACGAGATTCAGCAGATGATCGGCAGCCTCAAGCAGGGGGCGGAGAATGCGGTGTCATCGATGCGCACCGGGCAGGCTGCGACGGGGACAGGAGTTGAATCGAGCCAGCGTACCGGGGCCTCTTTGACTGCGATTACCGGGCAGGTCGAGCGCATCAGCGACATGAACCATCAGGTGGCGACGGCGACTGAGGAGCAGTCGGCTGTGACCGAGGAGATCAACCGCAACGTACAGGGCATTTCCGATCTGGCCCGGGCGACGGCGGGGGAGGTTCGGGCGTGTCGCGAGGATTGTCAGATGTTGCAGCGGTTGGCGGATGATCTGGCGCGGCAGATGGGTGGGTTCAAGTTGGTTTGAGTGCCAAGAGCCAAAGAGCCCCTCACCCTAACCCTCTCCCGGAGGGAGAGGGGACTGACCGAGTTGTCTTGCTCTCTACATCGACCTGAAAAACCGAGTCGATTATGGATTCGGCATAGCACTTTCAGGTCGATGTACTTCTTAAGCATCCCCCATTCGGCCCCCTCTCCCTCCGGGAGAGGGCTGGGGTGAGGGCCGGGTTTCACTCGGTCAATGATCAGAACCACGCATCCTGCATCCCCAGACACGTATCATCCCGCGCCTCCAGCAACGCCAATTCATGCTGGCACCCCGGCACTTCCCACGTCAGAAAATAACGCGCCGCCTGCAACTTGCCCTTATAGAAGTCGACATCCGCCGCATTCCCCTTGGCCAACCCTTCCTCGGCTCGAATCGCCTGTTCCAGCCAGCGCCAGCCAATCACCGCGTGCCCGAACACCTTCAGGTACAACGCCGAGTTCGCCAGGCTGCTGTTGACCTTGCCCTGAGCCAGATCGGTCAACAAACCGATGGTCACGGTTTGTAGGCGAGCAACCAGTTTCTCCAATGGCTCACGCAGCGCGGTCAACGATTCGTACGCCACCGCCCGCTCGGCGGTGTCGGCGATCAGTCGAATCAGCTGCTTGAGCCCGGCACCACCGTTCTGCGCCAGTTTGCGCCCGAGCAAGTCCAGCGACTGAATGCCGTGAGTGCCTTCGTGGATCGGGTTCAGGCGGTTGTCGCGGTAGTACTGCTCCACCGGGTATTCACGGGTGTAGCCGTGGCCGCCGAGAATCTGGATCGCCAGTTCGTTGGCCTTGAGGCAGTACTCCGATGGCCAGGATTTGACGATCGGTGTCAGCAAATCCAGTAGCTCATGAGCCTGTTTGCGCTCGGCCTCGGTTTCCAGTGTGGTGGTGTCATCGAACAGTCGCGCCGCATACAGGCCGAGATCGAACGCACCTTCAACGTAGGATTTCTGCATCAGCAGCATGCGTCTGACATCGGCGTGCTGAATGATCGCCACCGGCGCCGTCGTCGGATCCTTGCTGTCCGGCACCCGGCCCTGCGGGCGTTCGCGGGCGTACTCCAGCGAGTACAGGTAACCGGCATAACCAAGCATCACCGCGCCCATGCCGACGCCGATCCGCGCTTCGTTCATCATCTGGAACATGTAGCTCAAGCCGTGATGAGGCTTGCCTACCAGATAACCGACACACTCGCCGTTATCGCCGAAGTTCAGCGCCGTGGACGTCGTGCCGCGCCAGCCCATCTTGTGGAACAGCCCGGCCAGCAACACGTCGTTGCGTTTGCCGAGACTGCCGTCATCGTTGACCAGGAATTTGGGCACGATGAACAGCGAAATACCCTTCACGCCGGCCGGCGCGTCCGGCAGTTTGGCCAGCACCATGTGCACGATGTTTTCCGAGAGTGGGTGATCGCCGCCGGAAATGAAGATCTTGTTGCCCTTGAGGCGATAAGTGCCGTCGGACGCAGGCTCGGCGCGGGTACGAATATCCGACAGCGACGAACCGGCATGGGGTTCGGTCAGGGCCATGGTGCCGAAGAAGCGGCCGTCGATCATCGGTTGCAGGAAACGTTGCTTCTGTTCTTCGGTGCCGAAGCTTTCGATCAGGTTGGCCGCGCCCATGGTCAGGAACGGATAGGAAGTAGAAGCCGCGTTCGCTGACTGAAAGTGAGCGAAGCAGGCCTGGGACAGCAGTGTAGGAAGTTGCATGCCGCCAGCGTCGAAACTGCGCGCCGCGTTGAGGAATCCAGCCTCGAGGAAGGCATCCACCGCCGGTTTCACCTCGGGAATCAGAATCGCCTGACCGTTCTCGTAGCGCGGCTCGTTTTCGTCGCCCTTGCGGTTGTGCGGTGCGAAGTACTTCTCGGCAATGTTGCGTGCCGTGCCGATGGCGGCGTCGAAGGTTTCGCGGTTGTGCTCGGCAAATCGCTCGCGCCGGGTCAGGCCCTCGGCATCGAGGACTTCGTACAGCTCGAAAGCCAGATTGCGGGAACTGAGCAGCGTCTCGGACATGGCGGCCTACCTTAAATAAAGTATGCCGCAGTCTAGGGAGGCTTATAAAAAGGGGAAAGGAAGATAGATAAGGGTGATGGGGCGGCACAAGTTACAAGCTTCAAGCCGCAAGTAAGAGCAGTTTGCTTTTACTTGCAGCTTGTCGCTCGAAGCTTGCAGCTGCTTTTATCCGATGGTCATCAGGCTGGCGTTACCGCCCGCTGCCGCAGTGTTGACGCTCAACGCGCGCTCGATCACCAGACGCTCCAGCGCAATGTTGGTCTCGCCCTGGGACAGACCCTGGACTCCAACAATGGCGCCAGCACGTTTGGCGATCTGCTGGCAGACCGCACGCAACTGGTCGGAGTGGCCGTGATGCAGAACCGCATCGAACACCACGTCGTCCTTGTTCCAGTCGGAAACCAGTTTGATCCGCGCCTGAATCTCCTTCGGCAGGCGTGCGAACAATGCCTTGCTGGTGTCGGATTCCGGCCAGACCGCCGAACCGCCCACCGCCAGTACCGCCGCGAGTTGGGTCAGCAGATCACCTTCGATGTCAGCCAGGCACAGCACGTGCTCGCGCGGCAGGATCGCGTAGCTGTTCTTCTCGCCGGTCGGGCCGGCCAGTACGCGGGTGATACCGCTTTGCGACTGCGCTGCGTACTGCACGCACAGGGTGCTCAGGTCGGCGAACTTGTTGCTGTCGGCCCAGGCTTTCAGGGCGGTCAGCGGTTTGCTCATGGCGTCGCGCAGACGAACGTCCGGTGCCACGGCAGCATCACCGCGAGCGAAGGATTGTTCGATGGCATCGGTAGGACGCGTCGACAGCAGACGGTACAGGTACAGCGGGCCACCGGCTTTCGGGCCAGTACCCGACAGGCCTTCACCACCGAACGGCTGGACGCCGACCACGGCACCGACGATGTTGCGGTTGACGTAGACGTTGCCGGCGTTGACGTTGTCGATCACCTTGGCGATGGTCTCGTCGATGCGGGTGTGCACGCCGAGGGTCAGGCCGTAACCGGAGGCGTTGATCTGGGCGATCAACTGGTCGATCTCTTTACGCTTGTAGCGCACCACGTGCAGCACCGGGCCGAAGATCTCGCGTTGCAGTTCGTCGAAGCTTTCCAGCTCGATCAGGGTCGGCATGACGAAGGTGCCGCGTTTGACTTCCTCGGTATCGGCGATGGCCACCTGGTACACGTTGCGACCTTTGTCGCGCATGCCCTGGATGTGCTTCTCGATACCGGCCTTGGCTTCGGCGTCGATCACCGGGCCGATGTCCACGGACAGGCGCTCCGGGTTGCCGAGACGGCTTTCAGCCATCGCGCCCTTGAGCATTTCGATGACGCGATCAGCGGAATCTTCCTGCAAGCACAGAACACGCAGGGCCGAGCAACGCTGGCCGGCGCTGTCGAAGGCCGACGACACCACGTCGATCACCACCTGTTCGGTCAGTGCTGAAGAGTCGACGATCATCGCGTTCTGGCCGCCGGTTTCGGCGATCAGCGGAATCGGACGGCCCTGGTTGTCGAGGCGACCAGCAATGTTGCGTTGCAGCAGACGCGCGACTTCGGTGGAACCGGTAAACATCACGCCTTTGACGCGCTCATCGCCCACCAGACCGGCGCCGACGGTTTCACCGCGACCCGGCAACAGTTGCAGCACGCCTTCCGGAATCCCGGCTTCGAGCATCAGACGCACGGCTTGTGCGGCGACCAGCGGAGTCTGTTCGGCCGGTTTGGCCAGCACCGGGTTACCGGCGGCCAGTGCGGCGGCGACCTGACCGCTGAAGATCGCCAGCGGGAAGTTCCACGGGCTGATGCAGACCACCGGGCCCAGTGGGCGGTGGGCGTCGTTGCTAAAATCGTTGCGAGCCTGCACCGCGTAGTAACGCAGGAAGTCGACGGCTTCGCGGACTTCGGCGATGGCGTTGGCGAAGGTCTTGCCGGCCTCGCGGGCCAGCAGGCCCATCAGCGGCTGGATCTCGCCTTCCATCAAGTCAGCGGCGCGTTCCAGAATCGCGGCACGTTCGGCCGGCGGGGTGGCCTGCCAGATCGGTGCGGCGTTCAGGGCGCATTGGATTGCGTTGTCGACGTCTTCGACCGTGGCTTCCTGCACGTGGCCGACCACGTCACGCAGATCGGACGGGTTCAGCACCGGTGCCGGCGCTTCGTTGCTGGAGGCGCAACCGAGCATCGGCGCAGCTTTCCAGTTGTTGTGCGCGGTCGCCAGCAGGGCACAGGACAGCGAAGCCAGACGATGTTCGTTGGCCATGTCGATGCCGGCAGAGTTGGCACGCTCGGAACCGTACAGGTCACGCGGCAGCGGAATGCGCGGGTGCGGCAGGCCGAAACCACCTTCCACGGTCGCCATCTGCTCGATCTGCGCCACCGGATCGGCCACCAGTTCCTGGATCGAAATCGACTGGTCGGCGATGCGGTTGACGAACGAGGTGTTGGCGCCGTTTTCCAGCAGACGACGTACGAGGTACGCCAGCAGGGTTTCGTGGGTGCCGACCGGAGCGTACACACGGCACGGACGGTTCAGCTTGCCTTCGGAGACTTTGCCTACAACCTGTTCGTACAACGGTTCGCCCATGCCGTGCAGGCACTGGAACTCATACTGGCCCGGGTAATAGTTCTGACCGGCAATGTGATAAATCGCCGACAGGGTGTGGGCGTTGTGCGTGGCGAATTGCGGGTAGATGACTTCCGGCACCGACAGCAGTTTGCGGGCGCAGGCGATGTAGGAAACGTCGGTGTACACCTTGCGGGTGTAGACCGGATAGCCTTCCAGGCCTTCGACCTGAGCGCGCTTGATTTCGCTGTCCCAGTACGCGCCTTTCACCAGACGGATCATCAGGCGATGACGGCTGCGGCGAGCCAGGTCGATCACGTAGTCGATCACGTACGGGCAACGCTTCTGGTAGGCCTGGATCACGAAACCGATGCCGTTCCAGCCGGTCAGTTGCGGCTCGAAGCACAGGCGCTCGAGCAGATCCAGCGACAGCTCCAGGCGGTCGGCTTCTTCGGCGTCGATGTTCAGGCCGATGTCGTATTGCTTGGCCAGCAGGGTCAGCGACAGCAGGCGCGGGTACAGCTCGTCCATCACGCGCTCGTACTGGGCCCGGCTGTAACGCGGGTGCAGGGCCGACAGCTTGATCGAGATGCCCGGGCCTTCATAAATCCCACGGCCGTGGGACGCTTTGCCGATCGAGTGAATGGCTTGTTCGTACGAGGCCAGGTACTTCTGGGCGTCGTGTTCGGTCAGCGCCGCTTCACCGAGCATGTCGTAGGAATAGCGGAAGCCTTTGGCTTCGAATTTGCTCGCATTGGCCAGGGCTTCGGCGATGGTTTCGCCGGTCACGAACTGCTCGCCCATCAGGCGCATGGCCATGTCGACGCCCTTGCGGATCATCGGCTCGCCGCTCTTTCCGATGATGCGGCTCAGGGACGAAGTCAGGCCGGCTTCGTTGTGAGTGGAAACCAGTTTGCCGGTCAGCAGCAGGCCCCAGGTTGCGGCGTTGACGAACAGCGAAGGGCTGTTGCCCAGGTGTGGCTGCCAGTTGCCGGTGCTGATTTTGTCGCGGATCAGCGCATCGCGAGTGCCTTTGTCCGGGATACGCAGCAGCGCTTCGGCCAGGCACATCAGCGCCACGCCTTCCTGGGACGACAGGGAAAATTCCTGCAACAGACCCTGAACAATGCCTGCACGACCGCCGGCACTCTTCTGGTTACGCAGTTTTTCCGCGATGGTCGCGGCGAGCTTGTTGGTGGCTTCGGCCATCGGTGCCGGCAGGCGTGCCTGCTCGATCAGCATCGGTACGACTTCCGGCTCAGGGCGACGGTAAGCGGCGGTGATCGAGGCGCGCAGCACCGACTGCGGCAGGATGCTTTCGGCGAATTCGAGGAAGCATTGGTGAGCGTGATCGGTGTGGACTTCGCCCGCGTCGTCGGCGTCCTTGGCGGTCAAACTGTTCAGCTCGGTCAGGGTTGCACCACCCTCGAGTTTTTCCAGGTAATTGAAAATTGCCTGCTTGATCAGCCAGTGCGGTGTGCGATCAATCGAGGTTGCGGCGGCCTTCAGGCGTTCGCGGGTCGGGTCGTCAAGTTTGACCCCAAGGGTGGTGGTAGCCATATTTTTATCCTCATAGGTGCCGCAGTTGCGCGACAACAGCTGGCGGCAAGATTAGCCGCGAGCCGAAACAGGTGCAACCGGGTGCAACCCTTTTTTGTCGGAATATTCTGCAGCTCGTCAGGAAATAATTTCTGGTACGAAAGTGCTGCTCTTGCTTGGTGCTTTTGCTTCTAGAAAAGCGTTGTCACTGCGTTAAAAGGGAGCAAAAAGCCACTTCCGTAAGATAAATCCGACTGGGTGCAACTAATTCTCAAGAAACTGGTTGCACCTGTTTTACTTTGTTGCATAGGATTCGCGCCCAGGTGCAACCGGGGAAACCCGACGCACCGGCCAATGGCTTTCCTGGGGAAACATTGGTCATAAATGCGCGGCCGTGCGAATCGTCTGTCAGACGTCAGTCTGCAAACGGTGCAACCGCCGCCGCTACATAAAAACAAAGCCAGGGCACGTACGTAATGAGCGCAAGCAATCCAACCCTGATCACGTTCGTGATCTACATCGCAGCAATGGTGCTGATCGGCTTCATGGCCTATCGCTCCACCAATAACCTTTCTGACTATATTCTGGGCGGCCGCAGCCTGGGCAGCGTGGTGACGGCATTGTCCGCCGGCGCTTCCGACATGAGCGGCTGGTTGCTGATGGGCCTGCCGGGCGCCATCTACATGTCTGGCCTGTCCGAAAGCTGGATCGCCATCGGCCTGATCGTCGGTGCCTACCTGAACTGGCTGTTCGTCGCCGGTCGTCTGCGTGTTCAGACCGAGCACAACGGCGATGCACTGACCCTGCCGGACTACTTCTCCAGCCGTTTCGAAGACAAGAGCGGTCTGCTGCGCATCATTTCGGCAGTCGTGATTCTGGTGTTCTTCACCATCTACTGCGCTTCCGGCATCGTGGCCGGTGCCCGTCTGTTCGAAAGCACCTTCGGCATGTCCTACGAGACGGCGCTGTGGGCCGGTGCTGCGGCGACGATCGCCTACACCTTCGTCGGCGGTTTCCTCGCGGTGAGCTGGACCGACACCGTACAAGCCACCCTGATGATCTTCGCCCTGCTGCTGACGCCGATCATCGTGCTGCTGGCCACCGGCGGCGTCGACACCACGTTCCTGGCGATCGAAGCGCAGGACCCGAGCAACTTCGACATGCTCAAGGGCACCACTTTCATCGGCATCATCTCGCTGATGGGTTGGGGTCTGGGCTACTTCGGTCAGCCGCACATCCTGGCGCGTTTCATGGCCGCTGATTCGGTGAAATCCATCGCCAACGCCCGTCGCATCTCCATGACCTGGATGATCCTGTGCCTGGGCGGCACCGTGGCGGTGGGCTTCTTCGGTATCGCTTACTTCTCGGCGCACCCGGAAGTGGCCGGTCCAGTGACCGAAAACCACGAGCGCGTGTTCATTGAACTGGCGAAAATCCTCTTTAACCCGTGGATTGCAGGCGTGCTGTTGTCGGCGATTCTCGCGGCAGTAATGAGCACCCTGAGCTGTCAGTTGCTGGTGTGCTCGAGCGCCCTGACCGAAGACTTCTACAAGGCTTTCCTGCGTAAATCCGCTTCGCAAGTGGAGCTGGTATGGGTTGGTCGCGCCATGGTGCTGCTGGTTGCGCTGGTTGCTATCGCCCTGGCTGCCAACCCGGAAAACCGCGTGCTGGGTCTGGTGTCCTACGCCTGGGCTGGTTTCGGTGCGGCCTTCGGTCCTGTGGTGCTGATCTCGGTGATCTGGAAAAAGATGACCCGTGACGGCGCACTGGCGGGCATCCTGGTCGGCGCGATCACCGTGATCGTGTGGAAGCATTTCGAAGTGCTGGGCCTGTACGAAATCATCCCGGGCTTCATCTTCGCCAGCCTGGCGATCTACTTCGTCAGCCTGATGGGGCAGCCGAGCACTGGCATGGTTCAGCGCTTTGAAGCGGCCGAGAAGGATTTCCATCTGAACAAGTGATGGAAATGAGCTGAGGCTCACCAGAAAGCGGCCCGTTTCCTACCAGGAAGCGGGCCGTTTTTTTTGCCTGCGATTTTTCTGAAGGCAAAGTCTGTAGTCGAATGCGCCAATTCTTGAAGGGGAGATCGAAGTTTCAAGTAGGGGAAATCTGATTTTTCAGTCACCCAACCTGCACCCCTTGCCCCTCATGCAGAATCGCCCGCCCTCAATCTGCAGAGAGACATCGGATGTTCGCGCCTGCCAATCAACCGCGTTTCACGTTGACCGTCGAAGGCGCCCTGTTTGACCTCAAAGTCCTTGAGTTCACGGGCAAGGAAGCCATCAGCCAACCCTTTCGCTTTGACCTGGAGCTGGTCAGTGAACGGCCGGATCTGGATCTGGAAAGCCTGCTGCACTGTCAGGCGTTTCTGAGTTTTGATGAAGACGGTTCCGGTATCCACGGTCAGATCTATCGGGTCGGGCAGGGGGATTCCGGCAAGCGTCTGACCCGCTATCACGTCAGCCTCGTTCCGCGTCTGGCCTATCTGGGTCATCGGATCAATCAGCGGATCTTCCAGCATCAAAGCGTGCCGCAGATTGTGACGCAGATCCTCAAGGATCACGCGATCCTGCGCGACGCCTTCGAATTTCGCCTCGGCAGCGATTACCCGCCGCGTGAGTATTGCGTGCAGTACGCCGAGAGCGATCTGGCGTTCATCCAGCGGCTGTGTGCCGAAGTCGGCATTCACTTCCACTTTCAGCACAGCCCGGACGGGCATCTGTTGGTGTTCGGTGACGATCAAACGGTGTTCCCACGTCTGGCCGAGCCGACGCTGTACCTGCCGGGCAGCGGCATGGCTGCATCGGCACCGGCAATCAAGCGCTTCACCGTTCGAGTGGAAACCCGCACCAGCGTGGTCACCCGGCGTGATTACGACTTCACCAAACCGCGGCTGGCGCTGCAGAGCTGGGTGGAAAGCGACCAGCGCCCGGTGCTGGAGGATTACCACTTTCCCGGCCAGTTCACCGATCGCGCCACTGGCAAGCAACTGGCCCAGCGCACGCTTGAGCGGCATGTCGCCGATTACCGTCAGGCCGAGGGGCGCAGCGATCAATCTGCCTTGGTCAGCGGACATTTCCTGCAACTGGCCGAGCATCCGCGCCAGGATCTGAATGACCTCTGGCTGCTGACCGCAATCGAGCACCATGGCCGACAGCCGCAAGTGCTGGAGGAATCGGTGACCAGCGAGGGTGACGAATTCCAGGGTTACCGTAATACCTTTCTCGCCACACCGTGGGACGTGTTCTTCCGCCCGCCGATGGGCCCGGAAAAACCTCGGATGCTCGGTTATCAGCCAGCCGTGGTCACTGGTCCGCAAGACAGTGAAATCCATTGCGACGAGTACGGTCGGGTCAAGGTGCAACTGGCCTGGGATCGCGACGGCGAACTCAACGAGCATTCCAGTTGCTGGCTGCGGGTCGCCAGCGGCTGGGCTCATGACCGTTATGGCAGCGTGCTGATTCCGCGGGTCGGCATGGAAGTGCTGGTGGGGTTCATCGATTCCGATGCCGACAAACCGCTGGTCATGGCTTGCCTGCCGAACGCCGCGACGCCAGTGCCGCTGGACCTGCCGGCCGACAAGACCCGCAGTATTTTCCGCAGCCAGAGCAGTCCCGGCGGTGGGGGCTACAACGAACTGCGCATCGAGGATCGCAAAGGCGCCGAGGAAATCTACCTGCGGGCCCAGCGAAACTGGACGCAGCATGTGCTGAACGATCAGCAGGTGCAGGTCGATAACCAGCGCAGCGTCGTTGTGACCGGTCTCGCCAAGCATGAACTGAAAGCCGATGAGCAGCGCATCACCCACGGCCAGCGCCAGACCGAAGTGAAGCAGGACGACCACCTCACGGTGACCGGCGACCGGCACATCCGCGTAAGCAATCAGGCGATCAACGCCAGTGCTCAATTCCACGTCAGCGCAGGCCAGCAAGTGGTGATCGACGGCGGGGCGAGCGCGACGATTCAGGCGGGCGGGCAGTGGATCAACATCGGCCCCGGCGGGATCTTCAGCAGCGTGCCGATTGTGGTGGGTGGCGCGCCAATGGCGGCGATGAGCGCGGCGCCGACAGTGCCGGGGTTGCCGGAAAAACTGGTGGCGGCACCGGCTGTGATTCTGACTGCGGCGCAAATCATGAGCCTTAAAGGTGATGCGCCGTTCTGCGAAGAATGCGAGCGCTGCAAGGGTGGTGTCTGTGCAGCCTGAACAATGGTTGAAGGATGTGCCGCTGAAGCCGTCGGAGCAGTTGTTCGCGATTTTCAGTAGCGCCAGTGCGGCAGAGCCACTGAAGGCCTGGCCGCTGAAAGCGCAGATGCCGAAACCGGTCTGGGCGGAAACGATCTATGCCGAGTGGGATGCGGTGATGCCCTACGTGGGAATCGTCGACGCGGGCAGTGAGTTTCTGGATTGGGTGGCGACCACGGAGTCTCGCGACTGGGGCTGGCTGGCGGTTTCTTCAGCGGGGCTTGAGGCGGTGGTCGAGCACTTCCGCAGTTTGACCCAGGTGCTGATGCCGGACGGGAAAGTGGTGTTCTTCCGGTTTTGGGATGGGCGGTATTTATTGCCGATCCTTGAGTCGTCCGAGGTGGATGCCGGGCAACTACTACCGGTCCTCACGCGAGGATTGATCAACGGTCAGGCCGTCGAGATAGGGGGTAGAGCGCAGGTCTCCGGTCGAGAGTTTCCTTGGTGGTCGGTGCCGGAAAAACTGCTGGCGCAATTCGGCGAAGATGCCCGGATCAACAACGCCTTGCAGTGGTTGAGCGAGGAGCAACCGGCGTTGTTCGAAGCGTTCCCCGCCGATGTCTTGCGCTGCAAGGTTGTCAGGTTTTTTGCGGTTTCAGCGTCGGACGAATCGTCGGCTTCGGCACTGCTGGACTACTTGCGGGACGAATCAGAGTGAAATTTCCGGGCAAAGGCTTCGGACGTTTCCTGCGAGTTGCGGCGGTTTGCGTGAACTGGTGGGCGCGGTGGTGCGGGGATAGTCTTTGGTTGTCTCCGCAAGTGTGGAGAAAGGGCGTAGGAGCCCTGATTCCAGAGCAGTGCATAAGCGTCGTTGCCCGATTTGCGGCAGTCTTCGCACGACCGTAAGATCTTTTGCGGCGGTTATGCGCGGGCACGCTTCGGCGTGGCTGAGTGCTCTGGTCTCAGTCCTCCTACCCCGCGCATGGCTGCCACCCAATCCGTAGGAGGGGAACGGTGGAAGCTCACTTCACTACCAGAGGTTCAAAAATGAGCAAACTTCATCCCGATCCACCCTACGAACCATTCATCCCTCACCCCAACAACCGCCTCATGGCGCTGACCAGCAACTGCAACGACATGCCCACCCTGTTCATCGACACCCACGCCCCGCTCGACATCCTGATGGACGCCGCCAACTACCGCATTCGCGCTGTAATCCAGGTCCTGGAAAACATGTGCATGCGCGGCTCGGTCGAGTGCGACTCGGCCATCCTCAGTGACTTCGCCCAGCTCTGCGTGATTCCGTTGCGTGATGGCTGTGATGTGTTGGATGTGATTGGCCGCAGGTTGCGTGACCGGCCTTAGATCCCCAACCCCTCACCCTAGCCCTCTCCCAAGGGGTAGAGGGGACCGACCGAGTTGTTTGGGTCATGTACGTCGACCTGCGACTTCGGTGGTGAACTTCGCTTGGCCAAGCTGAGGTCGCGGTGATTTTTCAGGTCGATGCAAACCGAAAGATCACCTCGGTCAGTCCCCTCTCCCTCCGGGAGAGGGCTAGGGTGAGGGGGCTCTCACGGATGTACCCGACAGCTAGACTGCCCACTCACCCCTTTCCAACATCCGTTTTGGAAAGATCATTTAGTCAGGCGAGAAGATTTCAGTTTTGCAGATACCGATCCTGCGACTTGATGAAAGCGTCAAATTCCGGGGAGTTATAAATTTCCAGACAAGAATAGAAAACTATATTTTTACCAGTCTGTTTGCTGGTCGATGATTTTTTGAGGTATGCGTCTGCCATGTATTTCTCTGTCTCGGCATACGGATCATGCGTGACCTCCAGCGTGTCCTCATTCTGAACAATGGTGTGCAGGCCTTTGCCCATGAGCGAGTAGGCTCCGGCGGACAGTCCGATGTCTTTTTCCAGTGCAGATTGTTCTTTGAATGGCGCCAGGATGCAGTAGCTCAAACCGTAGTTCTTCAGATTCTGGCGTGCCTGTTCGGTGTGTTCTTCGCCAGCGAAGGCGTGTAATGAGCCCGGCAGGCAAAGGAGGGCAATGATCCGGCAATACATGATTTTCAGACTTCCTGTCAGGTGGTTGCGGCCAGTGTAGCGCCGGGAACGCCCACTCAGCCCCCAACCCCTGACTTGCCGCCCGGTAAAAGGTAAACTTCACGGCCCTCGCAGGAGCAGCCATGAATTATCGTCACGCCTTCCATGCCGGCAATCACGCCGATGTGTTCAAACACCTGACTTTGACCCGCCTCATCGCCCTGATGTCGCGCAAGGAGCAGCCGTTTGCCTATCTCGACAGCCACGCCGGCATCGGTCTGTATGACCTGCAGGGTGATCAGGCCAACCGTACCGGCGAGTACCTGGAAGGCATCGCGCGGTTGTGGGATCAGCCGGATCTGCCGGCGCTGACCGCCGACTATATGAAGGTGCTGCACGAGATGAACCCGGACGGTCAGTTGCGTTATTACCCGGGTTCGCCGGAGCTGGCACGGCGTCTGACCCGACCGCAGGACCGGGTGATGCTCAACGAGAAGCACCCTGAAGACGGCGTGCAGCTCAAGGAGAACATGGCCGGCGATCGTCGGGTGAAGGTGCATCTGGGCGAGGGCTGGCATGTCGCCCGCGCCATGTTGCCGGTGCAGGAGAAACGCGCGGTGATGCTGATTGATCCGCCGTTCGAACAGCTCGATGAAATGCAGCGTTGTGCGGCGTCGATGAAAGAGG
Organism: Pseudomonas sp. R45(2017); assembly: GCF_002112305.1. Taxonomy (NCBI): domain Bacteria; kingdom Pseudomonadati; phylum Pseudomonadota; class Gammaproteobacteria; order Pseudomonadales; family Pseudomonadaceae; genus Pseudomonas; species Pseudomonas sp. R45(2017). The sequence goes on from NZ_NEHH01000004.1 coordinate 341,219, forward strand.
CCATTGGCCGGATGCGCCAGACCGTGGCTGCGATCTGGTATCCGGTGAAGGATCAGCGTGCGCTGCGTCGTTTCTATCAGGATCTGGCCGGCACCGGTGCGCCGAAACTGCTGCGGGTCGAGCTGCTCGTGCATCCACTGGACACGCCGAACAGCCTGAACGGCTCTGGCCTGGCGATTGCCAATCCGCCGTGGGGGCTGGAGGAAGAATTGCGTGAGCTACTGCCGTGGCTGTCCAAAAAGCTTGGGCAAACCCAGGGTGGGTGGCAGATGGATTGGTTGATCGCCGAGAGCTGATCACTGACCGATCGTTCCCACGCGGAGCGTGGGAACGATCAGTGGTCGCGGTCAGTTCCCCGCCAGACTCGGCGGCATGCAAACGCCCGTGCCGCCAATCCCGCAATAGCCTTCCGGGTTTTTCGCCAGATACTGCTGGTGATAGGCCTCGGCGAAGTAAACGGTCGGCGCCTGTTCAATCTCGGTGCTGATTTCACCCAGACCCGCCTTCGACAGTTCGGCCTGATAAACAGCTTTGCTCTTCAACGCTGCCTCCAGTTGCTCCGGATGGGTCGCGTAGATCACCGAACGGTACTGGGTGCCGATGTCATTGCCCTGGCGCATGCCCTGCGTCGGGTTGTGCAATTCCCAGAACATCGCCAGCAGCTCTTCGTAGCTGACCTTGGCCTTGTCGAACACCACCAGCACCACTTCGGCGTGGCCGGTCAGGCCCGAGCAGACTTCTTCGTAGGTCGGGTTCGGCGTGTAACCGCCGGCGTAACCGACCACGGTGCTGACCACGCCTTCACGCTGCCAGAAGCGGCGCTCGGCACCCCAGAAGCAGCCCAGGCCGAAAATCGCGAAGTCGACGTCCTGAAAGAACGGGCCCAGCAACGGCGTTTCGGTGAAAACAAAGTGTTTTTCAGGCAGGGCCATCGGGGTTTCGCGGCCAGGCAGAGCTTGTTCTTTAGTCGGTAGCACGTTTTTGTTCACCAGAATTTCCGAGCGCAGAACCATGATCGTTCCTCTCAGTCAGGATGGGATGTAAAAAGTCTGACCGCCAGTGTGCCCAATGATGCCCCGTTAATCACTAGGCAAAATGTGCGGGTACTGTCTTGGGATTTACAGGCAGAGCGGGCCGCGCGGGTAGCGCTTGAGCGCCTGGATCAGCTCGGCGCCCGGAATCGGCCGGTCGAACAGGTAGCCCTGGCCGACGTCGCAGCGGTGGCGACGCAGGAACGCCAGTTGCTCGGCGGTCTCGATGCCTTCGGCGACGACCTTGAGTTTCAGGTTGTGGGCCATGGCGATCACGGCGGAGGTGATTTCCATGTCGTCCTGGTTGTCCGGGATCTCATGGATGAAGCTGCGATCGATCTTGATGATGTCGATCGGGAATTTTTTCAGGTAGCTGAGCGACGAGTAACCGGTGCCGAAGTCGTCCATCGCCAGGGTCAGGCCCAGGCGCTTGAGCTGGTCGAGCTGCAAGTGGGTGTCTTCGGTCGCTTCCAGCAGCAGGCCTTCGGTCAGTTCCAGTTCCAGCAGATTGGCCGGCAGCGCTTCCTCCTTGAGGATGTTGGCGATCGAGGCCACCAGGTCCGGGTCGGAGAACTGCTTGGGCGACAGGTTGATCGCCACCTGCAGATTGCCCATGCCGGCGGCGGTCAGCGCCTTGCTCATGCGGCAGGCCTGGCGGGCGATCCATTTGCCGATCGGAATGATCAGGCCGGTTTCCTCGGCGACGCTGATGAACTGGTCCGGGCGGATCATGCCGCGTTCCGGGTGGTTCCAGCGCAGCAGCGCTTCCATGCCCAGCAGACGACCGCTGCGCAGGCACAGCTTCGGCTGATAGAACACGTCCAGCTCGTTCTGGGTCAGGGCCCGGCGCAGGTTGTTCTCGACGAACAGTTTGTAGCTGGCCTCGGCGTTCAGTGCTTCAGTGAACACCTGGACCTGATGTTTGCCGTTGGCCTTGGCCTTGTGCAGAGCGAGGCCGGCGTTGCGCATCAGGGTCTGCGGGTCGCGACCGTGCAGCGGCGCGCAGGCCAGGCCCACGGAGCCGGTGACGCTGATCAACTGGTTGTCGACGAACATCGGTTTATCCAGAGTCGCCAGCAATTGGTTGGCGATCTGCTGCCCGGTGGCAAGGTCTGTGTCGTCGAGCAACACTGCGAACTCGTTACTGGCGAACCGCGCCAGACTGCCGCTCGGGCTCAGGCTGTTACGCAGGCGCCGGGCCAGGCTGATCAACAGTTTGTCGCCGGTCTGGTGGCCGAGGCTGTCGTTGATCCGCTTGAAGTTGTCGATGTCCACCAGCAGCAGGCTGATCGGGGTATCGCTATCCCGGGCGAAGCGTTCATCCAGATTGCGGATAAATGCAGGCCGGTTGCCGAGGTTGGTCAGGTTGTCGGTGTAGGCCAGGCGCTCGATGCGCTGCTGCGCCAGTTTGGTCTGGGTGATGTCTTCGTAGATGCCGATGTAGTGCGTCAGCTCACGGTTGTCGCCGTAGACCTTGGAGATCGACAACTGGCCCCAGTAGGGTTCGAGGTTCTTGCGGCGGCTCTTGAATTCGCCCTGCCAACTGTTGCTCTTGGCCAGTGCCGACGGCGCGTCGAACAGCAGCTCGCTGAGGTTTTCCAGGGCCGGCAGCTCCGACAGGCGCTGGCCGTGGACTTCCTCGGTGGTGTACTGGGTGATCGCGGTGAAGCTCGGGTTGACGTACTCGACCACGCCGTCGCAGTTGACCAGCAAAAAGGCGTTGGCGCTTTGCTCGACCGCACGCTGGAACAGGTGCAGCGCGCTGGTGGCGGTGCGGCGGTTGTGATTGTTGATGACCTGGGCGAACTGGTCGGCCAGTTCACCGGCAAAAGCGATTTCGTCGGACTGCCAGGCGCGGGTGACGCCGGTCTGCTCCAGGCACAGCACGCCGACCACTTGGCCGTCGACGCGGATGCTGGCGTCGAGCATGGCGTTGACGTCACGCGGGCGCAGGGCTTCGGCCATTTCCCGGGTACGCGGGTCGCGCATCGCGTTGTGCGCGTCGATGGCGCGGCTGCCGTGCAACGCGTCCATGTAATCGGGGAAGCCGCTGACGTCGATGACCTCCGGCAGGATGTATTCCTGGGTGGCGCGGTGGTACGCCGAGATCGGCACCAGCTTCTGGCCTTCAAGGTTCCACAGACTGGCGCAGTCGATTTCGTAGATATCGCAGGCGCAGCGGGTAATCAGTTCGGCGGCTTCTTGCAGGGAGTTCTGGCTGCTGTAACGCTGGCGGGCCAGCAGCAGGATCAGGTCCTGCTGGGCGCGCACCCGCTCCAGATGTTGCAGCTGTTCCTGCTGGGCACGCTGGTTGAGTTCAAGGGCGATTTGCAGGCGTGAATTCTGGGTTTCCAGGTCGACGGACGGCAGCGCTGGTGCTTCGTCGAACACATTGTCGACCGCCAGCAGGTAACCACGCAGCAAGTGGCGGTTGTGCTGTCTGTAGGCTTCGCCGAGTTCGAGAATGCTCAGCGCGCCGGCGGCGGTGTGCAGGGTGTAGCGCACCAGATAATGCGGGCTGTCGCCGAGTTGCTGCTGGATCGCATCGTGCAGTTGATAGCGCGCTTCGGGCTCCATCAGGCTGGCGTAGGGCGAGCCGACCAGGGCGCAGAGTTCAACGGCGGGCTGGCCGAACTGGCGTTCGCAGTTGGGATCGAGAAACAGCATCGCCCAGCTGGCTTCATTCAGGCGCTCGAAACGCAGCATGCCGAGCCGCGAGGGCACAGGCAACTGCGTCACTACCTCGGCCACCATACGGCTGGCGGCATCGGGTTGGCTCTTCATGAAGGGAACTCGCTTGGAAATTTGCTGAACGCGCCGGGCTCTCGCCCTCTTTACTGTTGCCTGCGGCAAGGTTGCATCATTGCGGCACCGACTGACAAGAGACATGAAGGCCAAGTGCTATAAGAATATGTCGGCTGCAGTGAACATTTCTCCAGCACTTGCCGGAAACTAATGCTATTAAGCGCGGAGATGGCCGTTCCAGAGCCTTCGGCCATCCGGAACGGTCGTGCCGCTGGATTTCATCGCAGCGGAATATCGATGGATTGCAGGTGCCTGCCATCCCGGTCGTGATAGTTGACCTGGATCCGTCCGGCCTCGACCACCATGTGCGCAAAGTTGTCCTGGCTGATGACTTGGCTGGTCAGTTCGTGCCGGTATTCGCCTGCCTCGGTCTGCGCCAGCGGCTGGTCGAGCATGAAGGTCGCGGCGGTGGCGTAGGGCAGCAATTTGCTGTTGCTCAGCGGCGAAGATACGACGGTGTGTACCTCGAAGTCCGGGTCTTCGCTGTGGCTCAGGCGACTGGTCAGCGAGCCATGCACATCGCCGGAAATGAACACGACGTTCCTGAGCCGATGCCAGCGGATGGTTTCCAGCAGGCGCAGGCGCTGTTCGGGGAAGCCTGCCCAGGCATCATCGCCGTTCATTTTGCGGTCGGGGTAGAACATGACACTGGTGACCACGAACTTGACCCTCGCCGGACTCTTCACCAGCCAATTGCACAAGGCTTGTTCCTGTTCTTCATCGAGGATGCGGCGGTTCTCGGCCGACAAGTTGCGGCGAGTTCGACTGTCCGTTACAAACCATTCGATATCGCCGTCGCTGAATTGATACCAGTAGTGTTTCAGTGAAGTACGGTCGATTGTGCCGTTAGTTGTTGCGGAGTAAGCCGGGCTATGACTGACTTGATAGAGTTCGTAAGCCTTCATCGCATTGCTGAACAGTATTTCATCGGACTCGTTGGCGTTCATTGGCCAGTTATCTTCTATTTCATGATCATCTAGAATCATGTAAGTCGAAGTCTCCGACATCAGTCGTCGAATATTGGGCAGGGAAAACGCCGTACGATACTTTGCGATGAACTCTTCATAGTCGCGATCCGGTGCGAACAGGTTCAAATCATCAGCGTAGATTTGATCGCCACACATCATGATGGCGCTGATCGCCGGTTGTGCGCCTTCGATCAATTGACTGATCGACGCGAAAATCCGGTCGCCCAGATGCGGAAGAACCGGGATGCCGGCGGTCATGCGCAAGTAGCGGCAGGAACCGAGGATATAAGCGCGCGGCTGCAAGGGCTGATGGCTGCGGGTGCGCAGGCGATACGTTTCCCGTGGCCATTGCAGCGGTAACTCCGCCACGCTATCCACACTGTGAACGGGACTCATCGGGCTGAACCAGCCGGTCTGGTATTCGTAGTCGGTGTCGGCCTGCAAATGATCGAGCACCAGCACTTCAGTCATGTCGCGGGTTGAATCCAGTTTTACAAACTGGCCCGTCTGCCATTGTTTCGAATCCAATATCCGATAGCGAATACCGGCAAATACGGCAGCGTTATGCTGCAGTCCGCCGCGAATAAAGATCCGCACCTGATTAGTTGTCGTGTAGCCAATGATCGGGCCGACAGTAGGTTTCAGCATGTTCGAGTCCATTCGAATAAATGTTGGTGATTGATAAAGTTACCCGGCTGGTTGGTGCAACTTTGATGCGCCAAGGTTAGTTGCCTGTTGCTGAAAAATATCGACAGGAAGTGGACTCGAGTCGTGGCTTATATCAGCGCAAGTTGTGGGAAAAGTTCGGGCGACAGTTATTTCAGGCAAAAAAAAGCCCCGCCAAACTGACGGGGTTGAGGTACGAGCGTGTGGCGCTCGAAAACGTGGAGCACGATCGGCCCTCCGTTGCCGGAGGGCCGAGCGCTTTACAGCAGGATGGTGCGGATGTCCGCCAGCAGGTCGCTCAGACGCTTGGTGAAGCGTGCAGCAGCGGCGCCGTTGATCACACGGTGATCGTAGGACAGCGACAGTGGCAGCATCAGTTTCGGCTGGAAGGCTTTGCCGTCCCAGACTGGCTGGATGGTTGCCTTGGAAACACCGAGGATCGCCACTTCCGGCGCGTTGACGATTGGCGTGAAGCCGGTGCCGCCAATGTGGCCGAGGCTGGAAATGGTGAAGCAGGCGCCTTGCATCTCGTCCGACGAGAGCTTCTTGGTCCGGGCTTTTTCAGCCAGGGAAGCGGCCTCGGCGGCCAGTTGCAGCAGGCTCTTCTGGTCGACGTTCTTGATGACCGGTACGAGCAGGCCATCCGGGGTGTCGACGGCGAAGCCGATGTTCACGTATTTCTTGCGGATGATCGCCTTGCCGCTTGGTGCCAGCGAGCTGTTGAAGTCCGGCAGTTCCTTGAGCAGGTGCGCGCAGGACTTGAGCAGCAGCGGCAGGATGGTCAGCTTGACGCCGGCCTTCTCTGCGACAGCTTTCTGTGCGGTGCGGAACGCTTCCAGCTCGGTGATATCCGCCGAGTCGAATTGCGTTACGTGCGGCACGTTCAGCCAGCTGCGGTGCAGGTTGGCAGCACCGACCTGCATCAGGCGGGTCATCGGCACTTCTTCGATTTCGCCGAAACGGCTGAAGTCGACGACCGGAATCGGCGGGATGCCCGCGCCACCGGTTGCGCCAGCGGCAGCGGCCGGTGCTTCCTTGGCCTTCTGCATCATGGCTTTGACGTAAACCTGCACGTCTTCTTTCAGGATGCGACCGTGCGGACCGCTGGCGCCGACAGCGCTCAGCTCGACGCCGAATTCGCGAGCCAATTGACGCACGGCAGGGCCGGCGTGAACTTTGGCGCCTGGCTTGGCTGGCGCAGCAACCGGAGCGGCAGCAGCAGGTGCAGCGGCAGCCGGAGCAGCAGCAGCGGCCGGCGCCGGAGCGCTCGGAGCAGCAGCGGCAGCTGGAGCCGGGGCAGGAGCAGGAGCAGGAGCAGCGCCTTTGACTTTCAGCTTGAGGATCAGGTCGCCGGTGCCGACTTCATCGTCCAGCTTGATGGAAACGCTTTCCACCACGCCAGCGGCAGGCGACGGGATTTCCATGCTCGCCTTGTCGGATTCCAGGGTGATCAGCGACTGGTCGGCTTCAACGCTGTCGCCAGCCTTGACCAGCACTTCGATGATCTTGGCCTTGCCGGCCGAACCGATGTCCGGAACGTGGATGTCCTGAACGCTGTCGGCAACCGGTGCAGCTGGCGCGGCGGCCGGTGCTGGTGCAGCCGCAGCGGCCGGAGCAGCAGCCTGGGCCGGAGCGGCAGCAGCAGGGGCCGCAGCACCCGCCACTTCCAGATCCAGGATCAGGTCGCCGGTGCCGACTTCGTCGTTCAACTTGACGCTGATGGCCTTGACCACGCCAGCGGCAGGCGACGGGATTTCCATGCTCGCCTTGTCGGATTCCAGGGTGATCAGCGACTGATCAGCCTCGACGGTGTCGCCGACCTTGACCTGGATCTCGATGATCTGGGCCTTGCCCGACGAACCGATGTCCGGCACGTGCACTTGCTGAACCGAAGCGGCAGCAGGGGCAGCAGCTGGAGCAGCCGGTGCAGGAGCGGCTGCCGGTGCAGCTTCAGCCTTGGCGGCAGGCGCAGCAGCCGGAGCAGGGGCCGCAGCTGCGGCACCCTCGACTTCCAGTTCCAGCAGTTCGTCGCCTTCTTTCAGGCGATCGCCCAGCTTCACTTTCAGGCTCTTGATGACGCCGGCTTTCGGGGCCGGCACTTCCATGCTGGCCTTGTCCGATTCCAGGGTCAGGATGCTCTGGTCGGCTTCGATACGGTCGCCGACCTTCACAAACAGTTCGATTACTTCACCTTCACCGCTGCCGATGTCAGGTACGCGAATGAGTTCGCTCACAGAGTTTCTCCTCAGCAGTCCAGTGGGTTGCGTTTTTCCGGGTCGATGCCGAACTTGGTAATGGCCTCGGCCACGACTTTAGGTTCGATATCACCACGGTCAGCCAGTGCTTCCAGGGCTGCCAACACCACGAAATGACGGTCGACTTCGAAGAAATGACGCAGTTTCTTGCGGCTGTCGCTGCGGCCGAAACCGTCGGTGCCCAGGACTTTGAATTCCTTGGACGGTACCCACTGACGGATCTGCTCGGCGAACAGTTTCATGTAGTCGGTAGACGCGATGACCGGACCCTTACGGCCGCTCAGGCATTCTTCGACGTAGCTGCGCTTAGGCTTCTGGCCAGGTTTCAGACGGTTGCTGCGCTCTACGGCCAGGCCGTCGCGACGCAGTTCGTTGAAGCTGGTGACGCTCCACACATCGGCGCCGATGTTGAACTCTTCACGCAGGATCTTCGCCGCTTCACGGACTTCACGCAGGATGGTGCCGGAGCCCATCAGCTGTACGTGGTGCGCCGCGTCGCGGGTGTCTTCTTCGAGCAGGTACATGCCTTTCTTGATGCCTTCTTCGGCACCGGCCGGCATGGCTGGCTGCTGGTAGGACTCGTTCATCACGGTGATGTAATAGAAGATGTCCTGTTGCTCTTCGGTCATCTTCTTCATGCCGTCCTGAATGATCACCGCCAGCTCGTAGCCGTAGGTCGGATCGTAGGTGCGGCAGTTCGGGATGGTGGCAGCCAGCAGGTGGCTGTGACCGTCTTCGTGCTGCAGGCCTTCACCGTTCAGGGTGGTACGGCCGGCGGTGCCGCCGATCAGGAAGCCACGGGTACGGCTGTCGCCAGCGGCCCATGCCAGATCGCCGATACGCTGGAAGCCGAACATCGAGTAGAAGATGTAGAACGGCAGCATTGGCTGGTTGTGGCTGGAGTACGAAGTACCGGCCGCGATGAAGGAGCTCATGGCGCCTGCTTCGTTGATGCCTTCTTCAAGGATCTGACCTTTCTGGTCTTCCTTGTAGAACATCACCTGGTCTTTATCGACTGGCTCGTAGAGCTGGCCGACGGACGAGTAGATGCCCAGCTGACGGAACATGCCTTCCATACCGAAGGTACGGGCTTCGTCCGGGATGATCGGAACGATGCGCGGGCCGATTTCCTTGTCCTTGACCAGTTGCGCGAGGATCCGCACGAACGCCATGGTGGTGGAAATTTCACGGTCGCCGGAACCGTCGAGGATCGCCTTGAGGGTGTCCAGATCCGGAGTCGGTACGCTGAAGCTCTGTGCACGACGCTGAGGCACGAAACCGCCCAGTGCGGCACGACGCTCGGCCAGGTAACGGGCTTCGGCGCTGTTTGGCTCCGGCTTGAAGAACGGCAGGTTTTCCAGCTCTTCGTCTTTCACCGGGATGTCGAAGCGGTCGCGGAACAGCTTCAGGCTGTCGACGTCGACTTTCTTGGTGTTGTGCGCGGTGTTCTTCGCTTCGCCCGCACCGGTACCGTAACCCTTGATGGTCTTGGCCAGGATGACGGTCGGTTGTTCTTTGTGGTTGACCGCTTCGTGGTACGCCGCGTAGACCTTGTACGGGTCGTGGCCGCCACGGTTGAGTTTCCAGATCTCGTCGTCGGACAGATCAGCAACCATCGCCTTGAGTTCTGGCGTGTTGAAGAAGTGTTCACGAACGAACGCGCCGTCTTTGGCTTTGTAGTTCTGGTACTCGCCGTCGATGACTTCGTCCATGCGACGTTGCAGGATGCCGTCGACGTCTTTTGCCAGCAGTGGATCCCAGAAACGGCCCCAGATAACTTTGGTCACGTTCCACTGAGCACCGCGGAACACGCCTTCGAGTTCCTGGATGATCTTGCCGTTGCCGCGAACCGGGCCGTCGAGGCGCTGCAGGTTGCAGTTGATGACGAAGATCAGGTTGTCCAGCTTCTCGCGGCCGGCCAGGGAAATGGCGCCCAGGGATTCCGGTTCGTCGCACTCGCCGTCGCCCAGGAAGCACCAGACTTTCTGTTTGCCCGGCTGGATGAAACCGCGGTGTTCCAGGTACTTCATGAAGCGAGCCTGGTAGATCGCCTGGATCGGGCCCAGACCCATCGAAACGGTCGGGAACTGCCAGAAGTCAGGCATCAGCCAAGGGTGCGGGTAGGACGACAGGCCCTGACCGTCGACTTCCTGGCGGAAGTTGTTCATCTGGTCTTCGGTGATGCGGCCTTCCATGAATGCACGGGCGTAAACGCCTGGCGAGGTGTGGCCCTGGAAGTAGATCAGGTCGCCGCCGTGTTCGTCGGTCGGGGCCTGGAAGAAGTAGTTGAAGCCGATATCGTAAAGGGTCGCACTGGAAGCGAAGCTGGAGATGTGACCACCCAGGTCAGAATCTTTCAGGTTCGTACGCATTACCATGGCCATCGCGTTCCAGCGTACCAGCGAGCGAATGCGGCGTTCCATGAACAGGTCGCCAGGCATGCGTGCTTCGTGGGTAACGGGGATCGTGTTGCGGTAAGGCGTGGTGATGGCGTAAGGGAGCTGCGAACCGCTGCGGGTCGCCAGTTCACCCATACGGGTCATCAGATAGTGAGCACGGTCTTCGCCTTCTTTGTCGAGAACCGATTCCAGGGCGTCCAGCCATTCCTGGGTTTCGACGGGATCGAGGTCTTGCATGGCTTGCTCCAGGGCGGAAAGGCTTCCAGAATCGGTTGCCTGAGTTTGCGACTGGCCTTGTGGGCAGACGATTTAAAATTCTTGGATTGCCGACAGGTTGTTCCGGCGGCGTGTAGTTTTACTACAAATCATCCGGCATTTCAGCCTTTCGAATGTATAGACGAGTAGTAAAACTACAGATGAAAGGCTTGTGGCCTCCGACTGCGTTGTGAGAATAATCGTTAAGGTTGGTCTTTAGCCATCCGAAAAAGGTGAAAGTTTGATGCTGGCTGCCAAAGAAAAAGAAATTTCAGCTATTTCTCACTTTTGTTCGACAGTCCTTCGCGTAGCGGTTTTTCAATCATCACTACAAGCGGCCATTTACACGCCGATCAAGGATAGACCATGACCCTGCCCGCGCTTGCCGAACTGCCCGCCATTCTCTTGCCGTTGGTCAGCCGATCGGAGCAGTCGTTCCGTGCGGCCGTCGCCGGACTTGAAGATGATCTTGGCTTCTCCACCTGGACGCCGGAACGCTGGGCGCAGTTCGCCCGCGTCAGCGCCGCCAGCGATTTCGTCATTGAACAGAGCGTTCGTGACCCTTTGATGTTGTTGTCGCTGGTGCAGTCCGGTGAGCTGGACCGGCCGTTCGCCAAAGGTGAGTTGTGCGCGCAGATCGCCGCCGCCGTCAGCCTCGCCCAGACCGAAGATGAACTGGGCCGAGCCCTGCGTCGCCAGCGCACCCGGCATCAGGTGCGGATCATCTGGCGCGACCTCAACCGCCAGGCCGATCTGGTGCAGACCTGCCGCGATCTCTCGGACATGGCCGACGCCAGCATCGATCAGGCCTATCAATGGTTGTACCGCCGCCATTGCGACCAGTTCGGCACACCGACCGGCCGGCGCAGCGGCGAACCGCAGCAGATGGTCATCCTCGGCATGGGCAAGCTCGGCGCGGTCGAGCTGAACCTGTCTTCGGACATCGACCTGATCTTCGCTTACCCCGAGGGCGGCGAAACCGTCGGCGTGAAGCGCCCGCTGGACAACCAGGAATTTTTCATCCGCCTCGGCCAGCGTCTGATCAAGGCACTCGACCCGATCACCGTCGACGGTTTTGTATTCCGCGTCGACATGCGCCTGCGCCCGTACGGCTCGTCCGGCGCGCTGGTGCTGAGCTTCAATGCGCTGGAGCAGTATTACCAGGATCAGGGCCGCGACTGGGAACGCTACGCGATGATCAAGTCGCGGGTGGTGGCCGGCGATCAGGTGGCGGGCGAGCAGTTGCAGGAAATGCTGCGACCGTTCGTTTACCGGCGCTATCTGGACTTCTCGGCGATCGAAGCGCTGCGCACCATGAAGCAACTGATCCAGCAGGAAGTGCGGCGCAAGGGCATGGCCGACAACATCAAGCTGGGCTCCGGCGGTATCCGCGAAGTCGAGTTCATCGCCCAGGCCTTTCAACTGATTCACGGCGGCCGCGACCTGAGTCTGCAGCAGCGCCCTCTATTAAAGGTGTTGAGCACGCTTGAAGGGCAGGGCTATCTGCCGCCAGCGGTGATCAGCGAACTGCGAGAAGGTTACGAATTCCTGCGTTACACCGAACACGCGATCCAGGCGATTGCTGACCGTCAGACCCAGATGCTGCCGGACAGCGCTCAGGATCAGGCGCGAATCGCGTTCATGCTCGGTTTCGCCGACTGGGAGGCGTTCCACGAGAAGCTGATGTTCTGGCGCGGCCGGGTGGCTTGGCACTTTGCGCAAGTGATCGCCGATCCGGATGAGGACGAAGGCGTCGAGAGCGAAGTGGTGGTCGGCGGTGAATGGCTGCCGCTGTGGGAGGAGGCTCAAGACGAAGAAGCGGCCTGTCGCCAGCTGGAGGAGGGCGGTTTCGCCGACGCGACCAAGGCCCTGAAGGCACTGGCGAGCCTGCGCGCCAGTCCGCAGTTGCGGGCGATGCAGCGTCTGGGGCGCGAGCGTCTCGATGCCTTTATTCCGCGCCTGCTCGCCCAGGCGGTGGAGCATGAAAATCCCGATCTGGTGCTCGAGCGGGTGTTGCCGCTGGTCGAAGCGGTAGCCCGGCGCTCGGCTTATTTGGTGCTGCTGACGGAAAACCCCGGCGCGCTGCGGCGTTTGCTGACGCTGTGCGCCGCCAGTCCGTGGATCGCCGAGCAGATCACCCGCTTCCCGTTGCTGCTTGATGAATTGCTCAACGAAGGCCGGCTGTTCAAGCCGCCGCTGGCGCCGGAACTGGCCGCCGAGTTGCGCGAGCGCCTGACGCGGATCCCGGAAGACGACCTCGAACAACAGATGGAAGCGCTGCGCCATTTCAAACTGGCGCACCGCTTGCGTGTTGCCGCCTCGGAAATCGCCGGCAGCCTGCCGTTGATGAAAGTCAGCGATTACCTGACCTGGCTGGCCGAAGCGATTCTTGAGCAAGTGCTGGCCCTGGCCTGGCGCCAGACCGTGGCCAAGTACGGCACGCCGCTGCGCACCGATGGCACGCTGTGCGATCCCGGCTTCATCATTGTCGGTTACGGGAAAGTCGGCGGGATCGAGTTGGGGCATGGTTCGGATCTGGATCTGGTGTTCATCCACGATGGCGATCAGCAGGCCGAAACCGATGGCCCGAAACCCATCGATGGCACGCAGTTCTTCACCCGGCTCGGCCAGCGGATCATTCACTTGCTGACGGCACAGACCAACTCCGGTCAGCTGTACGAAGTGGACATGCGCCTGCGTCCTTCCGGAGCATCCGGGCTGCTGGTCAGTTCGCTCGGCGCGTTTGCGCGCTATCAGGAAAATGAAGCCTGGACCTGGGAACATCAGGCGCTGGTGCGGGCGCGGGTGCTGGTGGGCAGCAAGGATGTCGGCCAGGCGTTCGAGAACGTCCGGGCCCAAGTGCTGGGCAAAGTGCGGGATCTGGCGAAACTGCAACAGGAAGTGAGCGAGATGCGCGCCAAGATGCGCGACAACCTCGGCAGCAAGAGCACTGCCGCCGGTACCGGGGCGAATGCCTTCGAGGCCACGGCGCCGTTCGACCTCAAGCAGGACGCCGGAGGTATCGTCGATATTGAATTTATGGTGCAATACGCGGCTCTGGCGTGGTCGCAGACCCACCCGCCGTTGCTGCGCTGGACGGACAATATCCGCATTCTGGAAGAGCTGGAGCACGAAGGGCTGATGCCGGCCGAAGACGCCAGCCTGTTGCGCGAGGCCTACAAGGCCTATCGTTCCGCCGCCCACCGGCAGGCCTTGCAGAAGGACGCCGGGGTGATACCGGGCGATCAGTTCGCAGACGAACGGCGGCAGGTGATGCGGATCTGGCGTGAGCTGGGGCTAAGCTGATTCTCGAGCGGGGAGGCGTAAAGCCTCCCCGGTTCGTTTATGGAAACCACATGAATATTCTGATCGTTGGGCCCAGTTGGGTCGGTGACATGGTGATGGCGCAGACACTGTTTCAGTGTCTCAAGCAGCGCCACCCGCAGTGCGAAATCGACGTGCTGGCCCCCGAGTGGAGCCGGCCGATCCTCGAACGCATGCCCGAAGTGCGCAAGGCCTTGAGCTTCCCGCTCGGCCACGGCGCGCTGGAGCTGGCGACCCGTCGGCGGATCGGCAAATCCCTGGCCGGCCAGTACGACCAGGCGATCCTGTTGCCGAACTCGCTGAAGTCGGCGCTGGTGCCGTTCTTCGCCGGCATCCCGAAACGCACCGGCTGGCGCGGCGAATTCCGCTACGGCCTGCTCAATGACGTGCGCACGCTGGATAAAGAACGTTATCCGCTGATGATCGAGCGTTTCATGGCGCTGGCCTACGAGCCGAACGCCGAGTTGCCGAAACCTTATCCGCGCCCGAGCCTGCAAATCGATCCGGTGACCCGCGAGGCCGCATTGGCCAAGTTCGGTCTGACCCTCGACCGCCCGGTGCTGGTGTTGTGCCCTGGCGCCGAATTCGGTGAAGCCAAACGCTGGCCGTCCGAGCATTACGCCAAGGTCGCCGAGGCGCGTATCCGCGAAGGCTGGCAGGTCTGGCTGTTCGGTTCGAAGAACGATCACGCGGTCGGCGAAGACATTCGTGCGCGGCTGATTCCGGGCCTGCGTGAAGAGTCGGTGAACCTCAGCGGCGGCACCTCGCTGGCCGAGGCCATCGACCTGATGTCCTGCGCCGACTCGGTGGTCTCCAACGATTCCGGCCTGATGCACGTGGCCGCTGCGCTGAATCGCCCGTTGGTGGCGGTCTACGGTTCGACCTCGCCGGGTTTCACCCCGCCGTTGGCCGAGCACGTGGAAATCGTCCGTCTGGGCCTCGATTGCAGCCCTTGCTTCGACCGCACCTGCCGTTTTGGCCATTACAACTGCCTGCGCCAGCTGATGCCGGACGCGGTCAACGATGCCTTGCAGCGCTTGCAGGGCTCTGTGGTCGAGGTTCATTAACTTGCGGGTATTGCTGATCAAGACTTCATCGCTGGGCGACGTGATTCACGCGTTGCCGGCGCTGACCGACGCCGCCCGGGCGATTCCCGGGATCAAGTTCGACTGGGTGGTGGAAGAAGGCTTCGCCGAGATTCCGACCTGGCACCCGGCCATAGGCAAAGTGATTCCGGTGGCGATCCGCCGCTGGCGCAAGAACATCTGGAAAACCATCACCAGCGGCGAGTGGAAACGCTTCAAGCAATCCGTTCGGGCGAACAAATATGACCTGGTGATCGACGCTCAAGGCCTGCTGAAAAGCGCCTGGCTGACCCGCTACGTCAAAGCGCCGGTGGCCGGTCTTGACAAGGGCTCGGCCCGCGAGCCGATCGCCGCGCGCTTTTATGACCGCAAACTGGCGGTGGCCCGTGGGCAGCACGCTGTCGAGCGTGTGCGCCAGTTGTTCGCTATCGCCTTGGGCTATGACTTGCCCAAAGGTCTGGGCGATTACGGCCTCAATGTCGAGCGTCTGGTCGAGTTGCCGCGCAAGAATGCCTACGTGGTGTTCCTCCACGGCACCACTTGGGACACCAAACACTGGCCGGAAGCCTACTGGCGCGAGCTGACCGAGCGGGTCGGTTACCTCGGCGTCGGGATCAAGCTGCCGTGGGGCAACCCGCTGGAGAAGGCCCGGGCCGAGCGCATCGCCGCCGGTTTCAAGCACGCCGAAGTGCTGCCGAAGCTGAACCTGGCCGGGGTCGGCAAGGTGCTCGCCGGCGCCCAGGCCTGCGTCGCGGTGGACACCGGTCTCGGCCATCTGGCTGCGGCACTGGATGTGCCGACGATTTCCCTGTTCGGCCCGACCAATCCGGGCCTGACCGGCGCCTACGGCAAGCTGCAGATTCACCTCGGCAGCGATTTCCCTTGCGCGCCGTGCCTGCAAAAGAAATGTACCTATCAACCGACCGCGCAGGATGCCCGTCAGTTTGACCTGAAACGCGAGTGGCCCCTGTGCTTCACGCGTCTGAATCCCGAGCGTGTTGCCAGCCGACTGAGCACGTTGTTGATGGCTGAGGAGCTGCGCTGATGCAATTGGCTTTTGTCCTGTACAAATATTTTCCGTTCGGCGGTTTGCAGCGCGACTTCATGCGCATCGCCCTCGAATGCCAGAAGCGCGGGCACCAGATCCGCGTCTACACCCTGATCTGGGAAGGCGACGTGCCGCCCGGTTTCGAAGTGCTGGTGGCGCCGGTCAAGGCGTTCTTCAATCACCGGCGCAACGAAAAGCTCAGCGCGTGGATGGAAGCGGACCTGGCCAGGCGCCCGGTGGATCGCCTGATCGGCTTCAACAAGATGCCGGGGCTGGACGTCTACTACGCCGCCGACGGTTGCTTCGAAGACAAGGCGCAGAACCTGCGCCATTCGCTGTATCGCCGCTGGGGCCGCTACCGCCACTTCGCCGAATACGAGCGTGCGGTGTTCGCCAAAGACGCGAAGACCGAAGTGCTGATGATTTCCGAAGTGCAGCAGCCGCTGTTCATCAAGTATTACGACACACCACTTGAGCGCTTCCACCTGCTGCCGCCTGGCATCGCCCAGGATCGCCGCCGTCCTGCGGATGCCGACCAGATTCGCGCCGGTTTCCGCGCCGAATTCAACCTCAAGGACGACGAACTGCTGCTGGTGCAGATCGGTTCCGGGTTCAAGACCAAGGGTGTCGATCGCAGCCTGAAAGCGCTGGCCGCATTGCCCGCCGAGCTGAAGAAACGCACCCGGCTGTTTGTAATCGGCCAGGATGACCCCAAATTGTTCCAGATGCAGAGTGCGACGCTGGGCCTGGGCGACAACGTGACGTTCCTCAAGGGGCGTAGCGATATCCCGCGTTTCCTGCTCGGCGCCGATCTGTTGATCCACCCGGCGTACAACGAAAACACCGGCACGGTGCTGCTTGAGGCGCTGGTCGCCGGGTTGCCGGTGCTGGTCAGCGCGGTCTGCGGTTACGCCCATTACATCGCCGAGGCGGACGCCGGGCGAGTGTTGGACGAACCGTTCGATCAGGCGCAACTGGCGCAATACCTGACTGACATGTTGAACGACGACGCTGCACGGGCGGCCTGGAGCCGCAACGGTCTGGCCTTCGCCGAGACGGCCGACCTCTACAGCATGCCGCAGCACGCGGCCGATGTGATTCTGGCGGAGCACGCTTAAATGAAGTTGATGCTGGCTGAACCGTTCAAGAGCCTGTGGGCTGGCCGCGATGCGTTCGTGGAAGTCGAAGGCTTGCAGGGCGAGGTGTACCGCGAGCTGGAAGCCCGCCGGACGTTGCGCACGGAAGTCGACGGCAATGGCTTTTTCGTCAAGATCCACCGGGGCATCGGTTGGGGCGAGATCTTCAAGAACCTGCTGACCGCCAAGCTGCCGGTGCTCGGCGCGGGTCAGGAATGGAAAGCCATCCAGCGCTTGCAGGAAGTCGGCGTGCCGACCATGACCGCCGTTGCGTACGGCGAGAAGGGCAGCAACCCGGCGGATCAGCATTCGTTCATCGTCACCGAAGAGCTGGCACCGACCATCAGTCTGGAAGACTTCAGCATCGACTGGGTCAAGCAACCGCCGCAGCCAAGACTCAAGCGGGCGCTGATCGCCGAGGTCGCGCGCATGACCGGCATGATGCACCGCGCCGGGGTCAATCACCGCGACTGCTACATCTGCCATTTCCTGCTGCACACCGACAAACCGGTCACTCCCGAAGATTTCAAACTTTCGGTGATCGACCTGCACCGTGCCCAGACTCGCCCGGCGATCACCCAGCGCTGGCGCAACAAGGATCTGGCGGCGCTGTACTTTTCCGCGCTGGATATCGGCCTGACCCGCCGCGACAAGCTGCGTTTCCTCAAAGGCTACTTCCAGCAACCGCTGCGCCAGATCCTGGCCGAAGAAGCGCCGTTGCTGAGCTGGCTCGAAGGCAAGGCCAACAAACTCTATGCGCGCAAACAGCGTTACGGGGATGCGCTCTGATGGCGGGTTGGAATCTGGAGCCTGAGTACAGTGAACTTGCGCAGCATTTCGGTAGCCTCGAAGCGGTATTTGCCCTTCAGGGCGAGCGCCTGACTCGCGATCCATTGTCCGAAGTCATTCGCGTGCAGCTCAATGGCGTCAACTATTACGTCAAGCGCTACAGCGGTGCCGGCAAGGGTCTGCGGCGTTATCTGGGCAAACCCCGGGTGAAGATGGAATGGCAGAACCTCAAGCGCTTCGCCAAGTGGGGCATTCCCACCGCTGAAGTGGTGGCGTGGGGTCTGGAGCGCAACGGCATGGCCTACGATCGCGGGGCGATGATTACCCGTGAACTGCCGCGCACCGAAGATCTGTCGGCACTGGCCGAGCGCAACGATCCCAAGCTCAAGGATCGTGCCTGGGTCGACGGCGTCAGCCGGCAACTGGCCGGTTACACGCGTGTCATGCACGACCACCGCTTCACTCATAACGATCTGAAGTGGCGCAACCTGCTGATCGACGATCAGGCGCAGCTGTTTCTGATCGATTGCCCGAACGGCGATTTCTGGCGCGGCTTCTGGCTCAAGTACCGGATCACCAAGGATCTGGCCTGTCTCGACAAGGTGGCCAAGTATCACCTGTCGAACACCCAGCGCCTGCGCTTTTACCTGCAATATCGCCGACGTGAACGGCTCAATGCCGCCGACAAGCAACGGATTCGCCACGTGGTGAGATTTTTCGAGGGACGCGAATGACTGATTTTCTGGCCGCTGAAGATCGTGCGCTGCTGGAGCGCCACGGTCTCGGCACGTTCGATGCGCTGTGGTCCAAGCAACTCGACGCCGTGGATGAGCCCAACACCGATGGCGGCGGCTGGAGCAGCGTGTTTCGTCTGGAGCTGGAAGGGCATGGCTATTACCTCAAGCGCCAGTGCAATTACCTGACTCGCACCTTGCATGCGCCATTCGGCGAGCCGACCTTCGCCCGGGAATTTCGCAATATCAGTCGTTACAACAAACTGGGCATTCCGGCGTTGCAGGCGGCGTTCTTCGGTGAGCGCAAGGTCAACGGTGAAGTCCGTGCGATCCTGCTGACCCGCGCGCTGGAGGGCTGGGACGATCTCGATTCGCTGTTGCAGCGCTGGTCGGATCTCGATGCCACGCAGCAGTCGGCGATTCTCAAGGCTTGCGGCCTGTTGGCGCGTCATCTGCACGGTATGCGTCAGGTGCACGGCTGCTTTTATCCAAAACACATTTTCCTGCGCGCCGAAAGCAATGGCTATCAGGCGCAGTTGATCGACCTGGAAAAGACCCGCCCGTTGCTGTTCGGCATGCGTGACCGGGTCAAGGATCTGGAACCGCTGCTGCGCCGTGCGCCGGAGTGGAGCGAGGCGCAATTGCGTGAGCTGCTGGCGGCGTATCTCGATCAATCGACGGAGAGTTCGCTGGTCGACAGCTGGATCACGCGGCTGACCGCGCGGCGCAGTCGCAAGGAGACCCGCTGATGCAGTTGTCCGACTTGAAAAATGCCGGGCGCACGCCGAGTCTGCCGTTGACGGTTTCGCTCGCGGATGCGGCGGGCGTTGCCGATTTGCAGTTGCTCAGTCTGCTGCGGGTGTTGCCGGGGCAGCGTTACGTCGGTGCCGGTGTGTGGCGCGGGCGTCCGGTGCTGGCCAAATTGCTGGTCGGCAACAAGGCTGCGCGGCATTTTCAGCGTGAACTGGAAGGTGTGAAACTGCTCGCCGCCCAGGGCATGACCACGCCGTTGCTGCTGGCCGATGGCTTGAGGGACGGCGAGGGCGGCTGGCTGCTGTTCGAGCTCCTCGAAGGCGCCGAAAGCCTCGGCGATGCCTGGAACAAGGTTGAATCCTTGCCGGTGCTGGCCGACGAACGATCGGCGGTGCTGGCCGAAGCGCTTGGCGCCATCGGTCAATTGCACGGCAAAGGCCTGTGGCAGGAAGACCTGCACCTGGACAACCTGCTGCGCCACGGCGGTCAGCTGTATCTGATCGATGGCGCAGGTATCTGTGCGGAAAACGCCGGCCAGCCGTTGTCCCGGCAGAAAGTGTTGGAAAACCTCGGAGTGTTCTTCGCCCAGTTGCCCAAGTCGCTCGAGCCGTTCACCGAAGAGTTGTTGGTGTATTACCTGCTGAGCAACAGCGAACACGCGCTGCCGCTGGAAGCCTTGCAAAAGCAGATCGACAAGGTGCGCGCCTGGCGCTTGAAGGATTACCTGATCAAGGTCGGTCGTGAGTGCACGCTGTTCAGCGTCAAGCGCGGCGCGTTCGGTCTGCGCTCGATTCGTCGTGAGGAAGAGCCCGCGATGTTGCCGGTGCTGGAGCAGGCCGATGCCTTGCTCGATCAGGGCCATCTGTACAAGACCGGCGGCGCGGCCAGTGTCGGCAAGGTCGAGGTTGCCGGGCGTGCGCTGGTGATCAAGCGTTACAACATCAAGAATTTTGCCCATTGGCTCAAGCGCTTCTGGCGTCCAAGCCGCGCCTGGCATTCCTGGCGCGAAGGCAATCGTCTGGCCTTCCTCGGCATCGCCACGCCAAAACCGTTGGCGGTGCTGGAAACCCGTTTTCTCTGGCTGCGCAGCAAGGCCTATCTGATCACCGAACATCTGGCCGGGCCGGACATCATCGAGCGCTTTGCGCCGTACGTTGAAAGCGGTGCGGCGCCGGAAAGCGAGTTGCAGGCGCTGGATCAGCTGTTTGCGCGGTTGATCGCCGAACGCATCAGCCATGGCGACTTCAAGGGGCATAACCTGTTCTGGCAGGAAGATCGCTGGGCGCTGATAGATCTGGATTCGATGTGTCAGCACGGCTCGTTGGGCAGCTTCGCTCCGGCCTATGCCCGGGATCGTGCGCGCTTCATGCGCAACTGGCCTGAGAGCAGCGCGCTGTATCAGGTGATTGATCAGCGGTTGCCCAAAGATGTAGCGGGCACCGCGTGATTGTTTTCGCCAGCGCGTAAGACATTTCTGCAGTTGGATCCGGGTGAGGCATGTGGCGACAAATCCTTGTGACTTGTCCTACGGCCTTCCCGGAACCCATGAACTGCCCCTCGCAAAACCCCGATGCTAGTTTGCCCCGACGTTCCCGGAGGGCAAATCTTGAGCATCAAAAACGCTATCACTATCGGCGCATTTTCCCTGGCACTGTCCGGCTGCGGCACCGCCGTTACGGTGCTGCAGGACGATGAAGACGCCACGCGCGGCCTGCGTAAACAGAAGACCTACTGTCAGTCGATTCCGCGTATCTACAGCGGACTCGCCCACGATTTCTGCCTGCTGCACGCGCCGCCCGATCCTACCGGCATTCTGGTGCCGGTTGTCCTGCTCGATCTGACCCTGTCCGGTGTGTTCGATACGGCTTTTCTGCCGTACACGATCTATCGCCAGACGGTGGACGGGAATATCAGTGTTTATTGGCGACCAGGCCGTGGATAGGCCGATGGACAAGGGTTCAGTAGGTTGAACGACATGGGGCAATTCGCACAGGGTCATTCCCGCCACGTTTACGCTATAATCCCGCCCTTTAGCTGTCTCTCGCCCGGTGCGAGGGCACATCATTTTTCAAGGCGCATCGCGCCTGAATGCAGACTAAAGAGGCTAGACCCCTGTGGCATTGACGATTCTTGGCCTGTCCGGCGCCCTTAGCCATGATCCTTCCGCAGCCCTGTACATCGACGGCAAGCTGGTCGCGGCGGCTGAGGAAGAGCGCTTCGTACGCGATAAACATGCAAAGAACCGCATGCCCTACGAATCGGCGAAGTTCTGCCTGGAGCAGGCAGGCATCAAGCCTTCCGACGTTGACGTGGTCGCGATTCCGTTCGCCCCGATCAGCATTTTCGGCAAGGCTCGCTGGCAGTACGCCAAGCGTTACTGGTACGCCCCGGACCGCGCACTCGACGCGATCCTGATGGGCAACCGTCGCTACAAGCGCTATCGCAACAAGATTGTCTGGTGCCTGGAGCAACTGGGCTTCGATCCGAAGAAAATCAAGATCGAACCGGTTGAACACCACCTGGCCCACGCTTCCAGCGCCTATCACTGCTCGGGTTTCAAAGAGAAAACCGCGATCCTCGGCATCGACGGCAAGGGCGAGTACGCCACGACCTTCTTCGGTTACGGCGAAAACGGCAAGATCCACAAGATCAAGGAATTCTTCGATCCGGACTCCCTCGGCGGCCTGTACGGTGCGATCACCGAGTTCCTCGGTTTCGACATGCTGGACGGCGAGTTCAAGGTCATGGGCATGGCGCCGTACGGCGACGCCAGCAAATACGATTTCTCGCGCCTGGCTTCGTTCGAGAACGGCGAGCTGGTGATCAACACCGACTACGCCAACGTGATCGGCTTGCGTCGCTATAAAGAGAAGGGCAAGGGTTACTACTTCTCGCCGAAGCTGATCGAGTGGCTGGGTCCGAAGCGCGAAGGCGACATCGCCGACGAGCCGTACATCCACTACGCCGCCAGCATCCAGGCACTGTTCGAAAAAATCGCGCTGCAGATGATCGACTACTACCTGGGCGACGTGCTCAAGGAAACCGGCAAGCTGGCCTACGCCGGCGGCTGTGCGTTGAACGTCAAGCTCAACCAGAAAATCATCGCCCGCGACGACGTCAAGGAACTGTTCGTACAGCCTGCCTCCGGCGATGCCGGCACTGCAGTCGGCGCAGCGGCCTATGTGTCCAACGCCCGTGGCGTGCCGGTCGAGAAGATGGAACACGTCTACCTCGGCCCGTCGTACAGCAATGAAGACGTGATCGCCGCGTGCGCCCGTCACGAGAACAAGCCGACCTGGCGCAAGCTCGACAACATGCCGGAGCAGATCGCCAAAATCATGGTCGATGGCAACCCGGTGGCCTGGTTCCAGGGCCGCATGGAGTTCGGTCCGCGCGCACTGGGTGGTCGTTCGATCATCGGTTGCCCGAGCGTGGCTGGCGTGGCTGACCGCATCAACCACCAGATCAAGTTCCGCGAGCGCTGGAGGCCTTTCTGCCCGTCGATGCTCGACACCGTTGCGCCACAGATGATCAAGATCGATCACCCGGCGCCGTTCATGACCTTCACCTTCGAAGTGGCTGAAGAGTGGAAGACACGCGTGCCGGAAGTCGTCCACGAAGACGGTACTTCCCGGGCCCAGGTGCTCAAGCGCGAATACAACCCGCGCTACTACGACATGATGAAGGCGCTGGAAGTGCTGACCGGCAACGGCGTGTCCCTGAACACTTCGCTCAACCGCCGTGGTGAACCGATGATCTGCTCGCCGACCGACGCCCTGAACATGTTCTTCGGCTCGGATCTGCAATACCTGATCATGGAAGACATCCTGGTGGTCAAAGAAGGCGCAAACGCTTATGACACGCTCGGCTGAACGCCATGTGCTGCAGTTCTGTCACGGCTATGACGGGCCGTTCCTCGACTGCGCACGGCAATACGCCAGCCTGTTTGCGGGCACCGGTTATCGGGTCACCACGGTCTTTCTGACCGGGGCCGCCGATAGCGAGGTGGCCGCAGCCTGCGCCTCCGATGAAGTGTTGTTCATGGAATACAGCTCCAAGGCCATTCGTGGCCTGAAGCTGGGCGCCATCGGCGATCTGCGCAAGATCGCCGCTTCACGCAATTTCAGTTTCTGCATCGCCCATCGCTTCAAGCCGATCTACATCGCCTTGCTCGGCACTTCGCTGCCGGTGATTGGCGTGCATCACGCGTTTGGCGATTACAAACGCGGCTCGCGCAAACTCTTTGCGCAGATTTTCCGCAAGCGTCTGAGCCTGCTCGGCGTGTCCGATGCAGTGCGCGACGACATGCGCCGTTGCCTGCCGAAATGGCCGGCGGCGCGCATCCAGACCCTCTACAACCGCATCGATGTCTCGGCGTTGCAGATGAGTCAGGTGTCGGCCCGTGAAGCCCGCGAGACCCTCGGTCTGTCAGCGGATGCGTTCATTGTCGGCAACGTCGGTCGTCTGCACCCGGACAAGGATCAGGCCACGCTGCTGCACGGTTTTGCTGCGGCATTGCCCGGTCTGCCGGCCAACAGCCAACTGGTGATTCTCGGCAAAGGGCGTCTGGAACAAGACCTCAAGGAACTGGCCCGTGAACTGGGCATCGGTGATCGCGTGTTGTTCCTCGGCCAGGTGCCGGACGCGCGCAATTATTTCCGCGCATTCGATGTGTTTGCCTTGAGCTCCGACCACGAACCGTTTGGCATGGTGCTGCTGGAGGCCATGGCCGCCGGCGTGCCGTTGCTGGCCACGGCGTGTGGCGGGGCGAAGGAAGTGGTCGAAGGCGTGGGCATTCTGTTCCCGCTGGGTGACGCCGAGCATCTGGCCCAGGGTCTGAAACATCTGGCCGGCATGGACGAGCAGCAGCGTCGTCAATGCGCCGAAATGATGGTCGATCGTCTGCGCGAGCGCTTCTCCGACCGAGCTGTACGCGACACCTTCTGGCATTTGCCGCAAGTTACCGATCTGGCACCGAGGGGCTGATGCTCAACCGATTTCAAGGCTGGCGCGAACGTGGCTGGTCGCCCGTTGACGCCTCAACTTATGCACAGGCCTGGCAGCGTTTCGGCGGCAGCGTCGCGACTCATCCCATGGTGGTCGAGCGTCTGGCGGATCTGGCCGGCATCCCGGTGCGTTATCTGGCCTGGGAGCAGCGGGGCGACGTCAAAGCCGCGATCCCGACCTGGGGCCGCGACTTGGCCTTGTCCAAGGACGTGCTCAAGCGCAGCGGCAAGAAAGGCTTGTTCGACCTCGGCAACGCCGAGCTGATCCTGCCGGCCGCCGTCGATGCCCAGGCCCCGCTGCGCCATCGCGGACGCTACTTGTCGGCGCTCAACGAAAACCGCTTCAGCGGCCTCAAGTTGCAGACCGAACAACTGGCCATGGCCCGTACCCCCGAAGAACTGTCGAAGAAGTTTCGCTACAACCAGCGCCGTGAACTGCGCCTGCTGGAAGAGGCGGGCGGTGTGGTGCGGCCGGTCAGCGACTTCTCGAGTGCGGAACTGGCAGCAATCTACTGCGACTTGTTTCAGCGTCGCTGGGGTTTTCCGGCCACTGGCGCGGCACGCATGGCCGAAGTCATCGAATTGCTGCGCGAATTGTTGATCGGCTCGGTGATCTTCCTCAACGACGCGCCGATTGCCATTCAACTGGTGTATCGCGTTGAAGCCCCGGAGTGGATCAGCGTCGAATACATCAACGGCGGCGTCGACCCTGAAACCCGCGAATTCAGCCCTGGCAGCGTCCTGAGTTTCCTCAATACGCACAGTGCCTGGGAGCATGCGCGGGCACTGGACAAGCCGCTGCGCTTTTCCTTCGGTCGTGCCGACCGTGAATACAAGGATCGCTGGTGCAATCCTGTGCCGGTCTTCACCGTATGAGTCAGCCCATGAGCCGCAAACAGCAATTGCTCAAGCGCCACCGGCGCAATAAACGCATCGGCCTGTTGATCGCACTGGTCGTGTTGATCGCTCTCGGTGTGCTGGTGGCCTGGTGGTTGCCGCTGGTGCTGGCAGTGGTTGGCTGGATCGCTCACGAAGCGTGGTTCGCCGATCACCTGTTCTATTCGCCGAAAGACGATTACCAATACAGCTTTCCGCCGTTTACCCCGCAGCCAAAAGTGCATTTGAACGGCGAGCAATTGCGCCTCGACGAAGGCGTGATGCTGATGGACGACGCTACGCTGATCCTCGCGGTGAATGTCAAAAGCAGCTTTCTGGGACGCTTCTTCGATCCTCGGGTCGAGTTGGCCGGGGGCACCCATCCCGATGCGCAGACGTTCGAACGTGGCGTCAACGGTCTGCGTTATCTGAACCTCAGCGGGCAGGCGCAGGCCTTGTCGCAAGGCCAGTTGCGTCTGCGCGGGCGCTTTTGCCGGGTCTCCGGCGAGCCGGTGCTGTGGGCACTGGAGCAGCCGGACTACCGCCAGCAGCGGGTGATGGTCATCGCCCCTCACGCCGACGATGCGGAACTCGCCGCCTACGGTCTGTACAGCCAGGCCAGTGAAGCCTGGATCGTGACGCTGACCGCCGGCGAGATCGAAGCCGAACATTATCAACAGATGGGCCTGAACAAGGTCGAGGCGGCGCGGCTAAAGGGGCGCCTGCGTGCCTGGGACAGTCTTGCCGTACCGCGCTGGGCCGGCGTACCGCAGGAGCACTGCGTGCAGCTCGGGTATTTCTGCCTGCAACTGGCGGCGATGCAGGCTGCGCCGAATCAGCCGGTGGGTTCGCGGGAAGCTGATTTGAGTGATACACGGATGTTTCGTCAGCTGAATCCGTTTGCCTTGCCCGGTGATGCCGATGGCGCGCCGACCTGGAACAATCTGCTGGCCGACCTGCGTGACGTGCTGTCCCGCGCGCGCCCGGATGTGATCGTGCTGCCGCATCCGACGCTCGATCCGCATCCCGATCACATCTGCGCCCAGGAAGCCGTGCTGGAAGTCTTGCGTGGTCTTGACTGGCAACCGGTCCTGCTCGGCTACGCCAACCACCTGCACGATAACGATCGCTGGCCGATGGGTGATAGCGGGCAAGGTATCGCCCTGCCGCCGACATTCGACTCGTCGCAACCGATGCAGCCATTGTGCGTGCCGTTGACGCTCTCGCAGCAACGTGACAAAGCCATGGCCTTGGGCATGATGCACGACCTGCAACCACCGGCTCCGTTCAAGCGTCGCCTGCGGCGCGGCCTGCAGCGCCTGCTTGCGGGGCGTGCGGGCTCGCCCTACGGTGAAAACGAATTTTTCCGCAAGGCTGTACGACGCCATGAACTGTTCTGGCGTTTATAGATGGTACGGGCCTGAAGTACGTCCGCTTTCGAGCGGAAAGACCTTCAGGCGTTGCTCTGTTTGCCTGTCGCGGCAAGGAAGACGATGAAAGTTTTATTTCTGGTGCAGAAAGATCAGCGGGCGATTCTGGATCGCTTGTACGAAGGTGTTGCGGCACATTGCGAGTGCGATCTGCGGTGGCTGAGCAGCGATGAACAGCGCAATCTGCGTCGCTATTTCCGGCGCGAAGTCGACGTTACGCAATATGACCGCATCGTGTTTTTCCTTCGTTTCAAGCAGGAAATCCGTCAGGTCGGATTTATCCGCACGATCCCCAATCTGGTGATTCTGGAACACGATGCCTACCAGAATTACATTCCGTGCAAATACACCGGTAAGTTCAGCGCGCATTACCGCCGCTTGCCGTGGGCGCGGGTGATCAGCTCCGGCTTCGTGGTCACCGAGCGCCTTCGTCAGGAGGGCTTCGACGCCGTCTTCGTGCCCAAGGGCTACGACCAGTCACAACTTGAAGATCAGGGGCGCGAGCGGGATATCGAGCTGGCTTTCGTGGGTAGCACCAACAGTGTTGCCTACAGCGGTCGCAAAGCCTTGCTCGACGAGTTGGGGCGCGTCGAGCCTCTGGTGGTCACTCGTACAAAATCCGGAGAGGAATACCGCGACACGCTCAACCGAATCCGCTTTTTTGTCAGCGCCGACGTTGGCATGGGCGAATTCATGATCAAGAATTTCGAAGCGATGGCCTGCGGTTGTGTATTGCTGGCGTTTGATCAGGGGGCAGAGGAAAGTCAGGCCCTGGGGTTGAAGGACATGCACAACGTGGTGTTCTACAGGGACATCGCACAGCTTCAGGAGAAGCTGGCCGTATTGCGCAGCGATCCGGAACTGGCGCCGCGAATTGCGCGCAACGGTCGGGAGCTCGCGGTCAGTCAGTTCAGCTTTGCACGAATCGGCCAACGTATCGTCGAGGAACTTAAGCCAGAACTGCGGGCTCGTGCGCCGCTGAGCCTTCTGGAAAAGGTGCGTCTGAAGCTGGGCATTTGACAAGCACTACCCGGCAATCGATATTGCTGGCGACTTTTACCTAATTGAGATTCCGGTGCAATTTACTCAAGAAAGTGACATCACCCTGGTGGTCACCAGCTGTGGTCGAATGGATCTGCTCAAGATAACGCTTGAGAGCTTCGACCGGTTCAATACCGCTCCCATCCGTGAAGTGTTCATCACGGAGGATGCGGGGGATGAAGGTGTGCACGCTGTGATTCCTGCTCATTGGAAGGAGCATTGCACCGTATTCATCAATCGCCCGAAGCTGGGGCAGCTGGCATCAATCGACTTGGCTTACGCACATGTCACCACACCCTATGTCTTCCATTGCGAAGACGACTGGGAATTCTATCGCCCGGGATTTGTGGAAGACTCCAGGACCATTCTCGACCTGCGCCCGGAAATTCTGCAGGTCTGGCTGCGTAGCTATAATCATGACTTGCGGGTGCACAGTCCTTACATTCGGCTGGAGACGCGGGAGATCGTCGGCGGGGTAGCTTGTTACCCGTTGGTGTCCGACAAGCCTGAGTGGCAGGGCTTTTCGCTGAATCCTGGCTTGCGCCGGATGAAGGAATACCGCTTGTGCGCACCTTTTGCCGGATTCAGTGGGGAGAAGGCGCTGTCCATTCGCTACGCAGACTTGAATCTGACGGCCATGACGCTGGAAGCGGACGCCGTCATGCACACGGGTTTCGGTCTGCATGTGCAAACGGCTGTCGAGCGTCAGCGCAAGGCGCGCCGCAGTCGTCGCGAACAGATAAAGTTCGTATTGTCTTTGCTGTTGGGAGTCTGTATTGGCTGGTTCATCAATTAAATGCACCGCAGCTTTTTTCCAGAAACCCAGGTATTGGCTTCGTTCCCTATGAGTATTCTCAACGTCATGTGGGCCGGGGGTGCTCCGTTTGCCTCAACTCATAAGGTGCATCAACAGATCCTGTCTCAGGCCGCTTCGTCGGAGCCGGTTCAAACCTGGTTGCTTCAAGGCCGCGCCTGCGAAGGTGGGCTGAGCGTTGGCGAAGTGACGGAGTGGGGGCTGTCCTCCGCCCGGTTGAAAGGGCGGCATTTCTGGCGGCTGACGAGGCCCTGGATGCGTTCCAGATTTCACAAAGCCCTCAAAAACAGCGGTGCACGCGTGGTGCTCCTCGATGGCCTTGGCGTAGCACGTACATTGCTGCCTGTCATCGAAGCCATGCCCGACGTTCGTGCGGTGGTGGTCTTTCATGGTTCGACGCGGCTTCATCCTGCGGATCGCGCGCTCTTCAAACGAATTCCCTCCTCGCAACTGACGCTGGTTGCAGTCTCGAACACCCTCGCGGCGTCGTTGTGTCAGGACTTGCAGATTCAG
Organism: Pseudomonas sp. R45(2017); assembly: GCF_002112305.1. Classification (NCBI taxonomy): domain Bacteria; kingdom Pseudomonadati; phylum Pseudomonadota; class Gammaproteobacteria; order Pseudomonadales; family Pseudomonadaceae; genus Pseudomonas; species Pseudomonas sp. R45(2017). Next base: position 370,147 of record NZ_NEHH01000004.1, read on the forward strand.
GTCATGACGTTGCGCAGCGCTTTCGATCCTCTGGCGTTTCGTGCCGACCTTCTCCCTCGGGAGCAGGCGCGAGCGCGATTGGGTCTTGCGCTGGACAAACCGGTATTGGGAGCTGTTGGGCGACTGGTCGCGGGCAAGGGGTTTGGTTGCCTGCTCGACGCTTTCGCCGAAGCCTTGCTTCAGCGACCTGATCTGCAGTTGGTGATTCTCGGTGAAGGCACGGGGCGCGCTGTGCTGGAGGCGCGGATCGATGAGTTGCAATTGCGTGGCAAGGTCTTGCTGCCGGGGCATCTGGATGATGCGGCTCAGCTTTACCGGGCATTCGATTGGGTTGCCATGCCGTCGCTGAATGAAGGCCTGGGGCTGATCATGCAGGAAGCCGTCATGGCGGGTGTTCCGGTTTTATCCAGTGAGCTGGAGGTGTTTCGCGAACAGTTGGCCGATACCGGCTGGTATGCCCCCGTTCAGGATGTGGCCGCCTGGCGTGACGCGATCCTGAGGGCGTTCAGCGCATCGGCCGAAACAGTCGCCGCCGAGCAATATCAGGCGCTGGCGCCTGACCAGGCCTGGCTCGATTTCAGCCAGGCTGCCCACGACCTGCTTTCATGAAGGCATTACGGCCTTTTCCAGTGCGTGCATCGGAAAGGTTTCGTTCAGCTTCTCGCGTTCAATATAGCGAGCGAAATGCTGCAGGTTGCGCTTGACCAGATACCGGGGCAACGGCGCCCGCAAAAAACGCAAGTCTGCTACATCGATCAGGCCCATGCAGTTGTCGGGCGTCACCACAATGTTGCCCAGGTGCAGCGAACGAAAATAGATCCCCGATTCATGAAGATTGCGGATCAGACCGGCCAGGTCTGGCAATGCCTGCTGCCACGAAAAACCTTCCTTGCTGGCAATCTGGCGCAAGGTCTCTCCCGGCAATGGCTGGTAGAGCACAGCTGTCATGCCAGGAGCTTGCAGTTTATAAAGCTGCAGGACCTGAAGGGTTGGAACGCCCAGTTTTTGCAGTCCGACGGCGTTATCGATGAAGCGTTTCGAGTAGGGGCGCCACAGTGCGGATGAAAAAAACCGTTTGCGGCGGAACAGTTTCAGAATATTCCCATCCTGCAACAGGTAGACTTTCGGCCCGTAGCTATCGGCCTCCAGGATTCTGGCACCGTCAATCATTTGATTCAAAGTGGCCTCTGGCAGCCGGGAAAATTGCATCGTGAAAAGCCTTGTGGGAAGAACGGGGCGCTGTGGCGGGCAATGATGCCGAAAAGTTTCAGCTTTAACCATGCCGGGCTGGGTGGGTGAACTCTATCAGGAGCAGTTTGATGCAAGAAACACGTTGGGCGAAAGCATGGATGTCGACAGGTCTGTTGTGGTTTCTGTTAGCCATTGCCATTGCGCCTACCAACAAAGCCTATCAGCAAGGCCTGGTCGTATTGCTCTGGATACCTGCGCTGGTCTTTTCCTGGTCTGCACGGGCCCGGCTCAGGGAGATGTTTCATGAACAGCGCTGGATCTGGCTGCCGATGCTCGGGCTTCTGGCCTGGTCTTTGATCAGTCTTTCATGGACGAACGCCGCGGACAGCGGGCGCGAGGCCAAGCGGTTGCTGTATATCGTGGTTTTTCTTCTGTTCTTTCCGGTTTTTGCCAATGGCAGACCCGACCGTGTGATTCGCATCATGCAATGGGGTGGCATCGGGCTGGCGGCCACGGCAATCGCGGCTATCGTCAAATTCTACCTTCTCGATGGCAATGTCCTGATGGCGCGCGTGGAAGGCCTGGGCGAGCTGGCCCACCCGATCCTCGGGGGCTATGTCATCGGCCTGGCGGCGGTATGGCTTGTTCTGTGGCCACCACAAACCGGGCGGATGCAGATTGTCTGGGTCATCGCGATGACGTTTCTGGGTATGTTCGTACTGCTCAGCCAGAGTCGCGGCGCCGCATTGGCATTGTTTCTCACGCTGCTTGCCATGCCGATCTGGTGCGGTGACCGCCGCAGCCGTGCAATTGCGGCGTGCGCGTTGGTTGTCGCCATGCTGGCTTTCGTGTTGTTCGAGCCGTTGGTCATGGCGCGCGGCGTTTCCTACCGACCGCAGATTCTGATGGCCTGCCTGCAAATGATCGCCGAGCACCCCCTGCGTGGGCTGGGTCTTGGTGGCGACTACAAAGTGTTTGCTTCGGGCATGTATTTTGACCATGCCCATAATCTGTTCACCCATGTCGCTATCGAGCTGGGCCTGCCAGGCTTGCTGTTGTGGTGTGCAATCTGGATTGCCGTCTTGTGCCAGGCATGGAAAGCCCGGGAAACCCTCTACGGGCGGGGCATCATTGGCATTTGGCTGTTCTCGAGCCTGGCCATGCAATTCGACGCCGCCAGCCTGACCGGAACCCCAAGGGCCGAGTGGTTTGTAAGCTGGTTGCCTATTGGTCTGGCCAGTGTTTTGGTATGGGCTCGGGCCAATCCCGGTGCCTGTGATAAAATTTCGCGTTCTTCCTAATCAGTGAGCCCTACGATGAGTGACGTACCGCCCAAAGCGGAACAGGATTCCAGCCTGAAGATCTACTTTCGGCTGTTGGGGTACGTAAAGCCCTATATCGGCCTTTTCCTTCTGAGTATCGTGGGCTTCGTGATTTTTGCCTCCACCCAGCCAATGCTGGCGGGAATACTCAAATATTTTGTCGATGGCCTGAGCAATCCCGAAGCGGTGCTCTTTCCCAATGTTCCTTATCTCAAGGACCTGCAGTTGTTGATGGCCGTGCCGTTGCTGATCATTCTGATCGCTGCCTGGCAGGGTCTGGGGTCGTTTCTCGGCAACTTTTATCTGGCGAAAGTATCGCTGGGACTGGTGCATGACCTGCGCATCGAGTTGTTCAACAAACTGCTGGTGCTGCCCAATCGTTATTTCGACACCCATAATTCAGGGCATCTGATTTCGCGCATCACGTTCAACGTGACCATGGTGACCGGTGCCGCCACCGATGCCATCAAGGTGGTTATCCGTGAAGGCCTGACGGTGGTGTTTCTGTTCGCCTATCTGCTCTGGATGAACTGGAAGCTGACCCTCGTCATGCTGGCGATCCTTCCGTTGATTGCCTTAATGGTGGGGAGTACCAGCAAGAAATTCCGCAAGCAGAGCAAGAAGATCCAGGTGGCCATGGGCGACGTGACTCACGTGGCTTCCGAAACCATCCAGGGCTATCGCGTGGTGCGCAGTTTTGGTGGCGAGAGCTATGAAGAGCGCCGCTTTGCCGCTGCCAGCCAGAGCAACACCGACAAGCAATTGCGCATGACCAAGACCGGAGCGGTCTATACGCCCATGCTGCAGCTGGTGATCTACAGCGCCATGGCCGTGCTGATGTTCCTGGTGCTGTTCCTGCGTGGCGATGCCACGGCCGGTGATCTGGTGGCGTACATCACGGCCGCGGGTCTGCTGCCCAAGCCGATCCGGCAGTTGTCGGAGGTCAGTTCGACCATCCAGAAAGGGGTTGCCGGTGCCGAAAGCATTTTCGAGCAACTGGACGTAGAACCTGAAGTGGATAACGGTACGGTGGAGCGTGACCGGGTCAGCGGCCATCTGCAGGTACGCAACCTCAGTTTCACTTACCCGGGCACCGAGCGCGAAGTGCTGAAGAACATCAACTTCAGTGCGGCGCCAGGCCAGATGATCGCACTGGTGGGTCGCTCCGGTAGCGGCAAGTCGACTCTCGCCAGCCTGATTCCGCGTTTCTATCATCACGATATCGGGGAGATTCTGCTCGATGACGTCGAGATCGAAGATTACCGATTGCGCAACCTGCGTCGCCACGTTGCACAGGTCACCCAGCATGTGACCCTGTTCAACGACACGATTGCCAACAACATCGCCTACGGCGACCTGGCCGGTGCCCCCCGGGCCGATATCGAAAAGGCCGCTACCGACGCCTACGCAATGGACTTCATCTCGCAAATGCCCGAAGGCCTGGACACCCAGGTCGGGGAAAATGGCGTGTTGCTGTCTGGCGGTCAGCGTCAGCGCCTGGCGATAGCACGGGCGTTGTTGAAGAATGCACCGCTGCTGATTCTCGATGAGGCGACATCGGCACTGGATACCGAATCCGAGCGGCACATTCAGGCAGCGCTGGATCACGTCATGAAGGGCCGCACCACGCTGGTCATCGCTCATCGCCTCTCGACGATCGAGAAGGCCGATCTGATTCTGGTGATGGATCAGGGCCAGATTGTCGAACGTGGCACCCACGCACAGTTGCTGGCGCAGAACGGCTACTACTCGCGTCTGCATGCGATGGGCCTGGATGCTCCGGCTGAAGACATCGCCTGATCCCGACGACAGGATGGGACTGCCCCATCCTGTCGCCCTTCGGGGCGTGCAATGCGCTTCCGAGATATGTATCCGTTTCTTTACGCTTCTTGACCAAACTTGAATAAATCCCGGTAACACGCTTGTTAAGGTTCTCGAACGAACTTTGACTTCAATCGAGAGGGCCATCCCTTTCGCGTGGGTACTGCGATGCTGCAACGTTATCTCTGGAAGCTGTTGCCCAAGGCACAGCGGCAATTTCTGCTGGATCGACTGTCAGTCGTGGACCGTCAGGTCGTGAACAAGTCGATGTCTGCGAATCGGCACTACCCCCCATCGTTCGCGCAGCGTTCCTGTCTGTTTATCCACGTGCCCAAATGCGCCGGCAGCAGTATCTGTACGGCGATGTTCAACGGCAGGACTCCGGGTCACCTGCCGCTGTACTGGTACGAGCAGCAGTTTCCCGAGCAGTATGCCGCTGCGTACAAGTTTGCTTTCGTACGAGATCCTCTGGAGCGGGCGTATTCGGCTTATGCGTTTCTCCACGGCAATACGTTGAGCGGGCGTGATCATGCCGCGCAGCAACTGGTTCGGCAGTACCGGGACTTCGACGATTTCATTGCCCGCTGGCTGCATACGGAGACGATCTCGCGACAACTGCATTTTGCCGCACAGAGCGATTTTTTGACCGACTCGCTGGGCCATCTGGCCATGGATTTCATCGGCTATCAGGAGCACCTGGAGCGGGATTTTCAGATTGTCTGCGAGCAGTTGGGGATGGTGTGTCAGCTGCCACACGTCAACGTTTCCGTGCTGCGCCAGCCGACCAAGGCGCGAGAGTTCTGTACCTTGCGAACCCGGCGTCTGGTACGTCGGGTCTATCAACGTGACTATGAGTTGCTCGGTTATGAATGAAGTGTTGCCCGGTCTGGCGACCGCATCGGCCATTCGCCCATACAGCTTCACGCTGTCTGCTCGGGACAGAGCCGCGCTCAAGGCCCAGCATCCTCGCTGCCTGTGGCTGACCGGATTGTCCGGTGCCGGCAAATCGACGTTGGCCAACACCCTGGAAGTGCATTTGCATGAATTCGGCCTGCACACGTTTTTGCTCGACGGCGATAACGTGCGCAACGGTTTGTGCCGGGACCTGGGAATGGACGATGCGAGTCGTCGGGAAAATATCCGGCGCATGGCTGAAGTGGCCCGGCTGATGGTTGACGCCGGCCTGATCGTCATCGTCGCGGCGATCTCGCCGTTTCGGGCCGAGCGGGACGCTGCGCGGCAACTGTTTGCCGAGGGCGACTTTATCGAAGTGCATGTGAGCACGTCGCTGAAGGTGTGTGAGCGCCGGGACCCGAAAGGTCTGTACCAGGCCGTGCGAGAGGGCCGGATCAAGCAGTTCACGGGTATCGACAGCCCTTACGAAGAACCCTCGGCGGCGGAATGCCGGATCGATACGGAAACGGTCGAGCCGAGAGAAGCCTGCGAGCTGCTGGCGGCTTTTCTGCTTAAAAAATGAGCAAAAAAGCCAGCTGTTTCATCCTGTTGCAGCCGCCGCACAAGCCTTCGCCAACCCTGTGTTAATATCGCGCCCCTGTTCATTTTGTATGTGGGTTGCTCCATGAAGTTGTCCATGCCGCGATTCGATCAAGCCCCTGTCTTGGTGGTCGGCGATGTCATGCTCGACCGTTACTGGCATGGTGGTACCTCACGGATTTCCCCTGAGGCGCCGGTTCCTGTCGTTAAAGTCGAGCAAATCGAAGACCGCCCGGGCGGTGCCGCTAACGTTGCCTTGAACATTGCCGCGCTGGGTGCGCCGGCGTCGCTGGTCGGTGTGACCGGTGACGACGAAGCCGCCGACAGCCTGAGCAACAGCCTCAAGGGTGCGGGCGTGAGAGCCTTGTTCCAGCGCATCGCGCACCAGCCGACCATCGTCAAGCTGCGGGTCATGAGCCGGCACCAGCAATTGCTGCGTATCGACTTCGAAGAACCGTTCGCCACCGACGCACTGGCCCTCGGCGCGCAGGTCGACGATCTGCTCGAAGGCATCAAGGTGCTGGTGCTGTCCGACTACGGCAAGGGCGCCCTGAAAAACCATCATGCGCTGATCCAGGCCGCCCGTGCCAAAGGCATTCCGGTGCTGGCCGACCCGAAGGGCAAGGATTTCTCGATTTACCGTGGCGCGAGCCTGATCACCCCGAACCTCAGCGAGTTCGAAGCCATCGTCGGCGGTTGCGCCGATGAGCACGAGCTGGTGACCAAGGGCGCAACGCTGATGCACGACCTGGATCTCGGCGCGCTGCTGGTGACCCGTGGCGAACACGGCATGACCCTGTTGCGTCCGGATCATCCGGCGCTGCATTTGCCTGCACGGGCCCGTGAAGTGTTCGACGTGACCGGCGCCGGCGACACGGTGATTTCCACCCTGGCAGCCGCAATTGCCGCTGGCGAAGAACTGCCGCACGCGGTGGCGCTGGCCAATCTGGCGGCGGGCATCGTCGTCGGCAAGCTGGGTACCGCGGCGATCAGCGCCCCTGAGCTGCGTCGCGCCATCCAGCGTGAAGAAGGTTCCGAGCGCGGCGTGCTGGGTCTGGAGCAACTGCTGCTGGCAGTCGCCGATGCCCGTGCGCACAACGAGAAGATCGTGTTCACCAACGGCTGCTTCGACATCCTGCACGCCGGCCACGTGACCTACCTCGAGCAGGCGCGGGCCCAGGGCGATCGCCTGATCGTCGCGATCAACGACGATGCTTCGGTCAGCCGCCTGAAAGGGCCGGGCCGTCCGATCAACAGCGTTGACCGGCGCATGGCGGTTCTCGCCGGTCTCGGCGCGGTGGACTGGGTGATCAGCTTCGCTGAGGGCACCCCGGAAAACCTGCTGCGCGAGGTCAAGCCGGACGTGCTGGTGAAGGGCGGCGATTACGGCATCGACCAGGTTGTCGGCGCGGATATCGTCAAAGCCTACGGCGGCACCGTTAAAGTGCTGGGGCTGGTGGAAAACAGCTCGACCACGGCGATTGTGGAAAAAATCCGCAAATCCGAGTGATGCAAACATAAAGACCGCGCCTGTGATGACTCTCCGGAGTCACTCGCAGGCGCGGTCTTTTGCCGTTCAGGAGTTAACTTTCTTGCGTGGCACGATCTTCTTCAGCAGTTGCTTGGCCTTGCCGCGCAAGCGCGCCAGCCCGGTGTCCTTGGGCGGTGGGGTCAGACCCTGCTGGCGCAGCCAGTCCTTCCAGCGAATACGCTCGTCGCGCACCAGCCAGCCGTCCTGCCGGGCGAAACTTTCCGCCAGGTACAGACCGCGAGTGCCCGCCGGGTACAACTGACCTTTCTTCAGCGTGTACAGCTCGGGCAGCGGTTCGCCGTCCTGCAACGGCATCAAGTACAGATCGGGGCGCTTGCGGTCGAGTCGGGCGACCAGTTGATCGCCTTCCAGCCGTTCATCGACATGGAACAGGCTGAGGTTCTTGGCTTCCTTGGGCACGTCCAGCCGCAGGTCGTAGATCAATTGCAGGGACGCGGTCGGCAAATGCACGTAGGCCCGCGGCCGTTCAAGCAATTGCAGATTGGCGCAGCGCACCGGCCGTGCCGAACCGGACAGCGGCGTCAGGCGAAAGGGCAGAGCCTCGCGATAATGCAGCGCCGAGGCATACGGCGCCGGCAGCCAGGTGTCATTGAAGCGCCCGCCGAGCCAGCCTTCCGGGGTTTCCAGCAGGCATTCTTCGGCGATCTCCTGGATCGCTGTGTGCAGCGGAATGTTCAGCTCATGGGCCGGCACGTAACCGGAAATCAGCTTGAGCACCACATCGCCGCGATCCTGCCGACGCTGGCGCACCAGCACCCAGTAATCGCGATTCTGCCAGTGCAGGGTCAGACGCACCGAAACGCCTAGGTTGGCCAGCTCCAGCGCAAACCGCTCGGCGTCGGCCACGCTGACCGGTTTGCGTCGCTGCAGGGTCTGGGCAAAATTCAGCGGCATGCCGACGCTCTGGTAGGTCAGGCCTTCCGGCGTGGCTTCGACGAACAGCGGCAGCGTCTTGAAGTTGCTCGGGTTCTTTCTGATGAGCGTACGCGGCATGTCGGCTCCTGCTTAAGGCCGCGAGGCGGCGTCAGTGACCACGAAGGACCTGGGCAACGGTCGCAACGTTATGGGCGAGGTGCAGCGGATTGATTGTCCCGACAATGGCACTGGCCACGCCGGGCTGGGCGAACAGCAACTCGAAGCTGGCGCGCACCGGATCCACGCCGGGACTCAGGCACACATGACCGCTGGCCAGTGCCTTTTTCACCAGAATGGCTTTGCCGTGGGCAGCAGCATAGTCAATGACCGCCTTCTCGTTTTGTTCGTTCAGATTGTAGGTGACCATCGCACAGTCGCCTTGCTCCAGTGCTTTGAGGCCACCGTCGACGGTTTTGCCGGAAAAGCCGAAGCCGCGAATCTTGCCCTCGGCCTTGAGTGCCGCGAGGGTTGCGTAGACTTCGCTGTCGTTGAGGATCGCCAGATCGTTACCGTCGGAGTGCACCAGCACCAGGTCGATAAAATCGGTTTCAAGACGTTGCAGGCTGCGCTCCACCGACATCCGCGTGTGGGCGGCGCTGAAGTCGTGGGTCGACTGGCCGTCGACAAATTCTTCGCCGACCTTGCTGACGATCACCCAGTCCTGACGCTGACCGCGCAGCAGCGGGCCGAGACGTTCCTCGCTGCGGCCATAGGCCGGTGCGGTGTCGATCAGGTTGATGCCCAGCTCCCGCGCCTGTTTGAGCAACATGCGCGCAGCGTCATCGTCGGGGATCTGGAAGCCGTTGGGGTATTTCACGCCCTGGTCGCGGCCGAGTTTGACGGTGCCCAGGCCCAGTGGCGAAACCAGCAGGCCGGTGCTGCCCAGCGGGCGATGCAGATCGTGCAGGGTCGGCAGGCTCATGGCAGCAGTTGCTCCCAGGCGGGAACGCCCATCGGTGGTTTTGGCAGCTCGGGCAGCGGAGCCGGGTGGCTTGGCTGGATGCCGTCGCGTTCGAGGGACGCGATCACGCGGTCAGCGAAATCCGGAGCCAGGGCCAGTTTGGTTGGCCAGCCGACCAGCAGGCGACCTTCTTCAGCGAGGAAGGCGTTGTCTGGACGGGTAAGACCGGTTTGCAGCGGTTCGGCGCGATCGACGCGAAGGGTCGCCCATTGCACGGTGCTCAGGTCGATCCATGGCAACAACTGGCCAAGTTCTTTTTTAGCGGTGGCGATCTGTTCGGCCGGCTCACGGGCCACGCCTTCGGACTCGGCAATGTCGCCGCCCAGATACCAGACCCACTGGCCGTCAGCGGCCGGGTGGGTGGTCACGGTGATGCGCGGTTTGGTACCGCCACCCAGGCAGTGCGCGTACAGCGGCTTCAGGCCCGGGCCCTTGGCGATGATCATGTGCAGCGGCCGGCGTTGCATGGCCGGATGAGTCAGGCCCAAAGCAGTCAGCAGGTCGGCAGTACCGGCGCCGGCGCTGAGGACGATGCGCTGGGCGCGAATCTCGCGGCCATCGACTTTCAGGCCAACCAGTACGCCGCTTTCCAGCAGCGGCTCGATGGTCTGGCCGGCGAGCAGACCGTCGCCCGACAGGTCGGCCAGACGCTGGATCAGGCTCGGTACATCGATCACCAGTTCGGCGAGGCGGTAGACCTTGCCCTTGAAACGCTTGTCTTGCAGGGCCGCCGGCAGTTGATCGCCCTTGACCTGATCGACCCGGCCACGCACCGCTTTGCTGGCGAAGAAACTGGTGAGGTTGCCGGCCAGGGTGCCCGGCGACCACAGGTAATGGGCTTCGGACAGCAGGCGCACGCCGGTCAGGTCCAGTTCGCCGGTGCCGGCCAGGGCTTCACGCCAGCGGCGCGGCATGTCGGCGATGGCTTCCGAGGCGCCGGTCAGCGCACCGTGCAGCGCGTACTTGGCGCCGCCGTGGATGATACCCTGGGACTTCACACTCTGCCCGCCGCCGAGGCTGGCGTTTTCCACCAGCACGGTCGAGAAACCCTGGCGACGCAGGCGCGCGTTCAGCCAGAGACCGGCGACACCCGCGCCGACAATCAGCACGTCGGTGGAAATTGGAGATGGCATGCAACGACCTCAGTGTTCAAGACGAGGGCGCAGTATACAGACTCGGGGAAAAGGGGATTTGTCGATGATCAACAGAGGGAAGGCATGAGCCCTTGCAGGAGCGAGTACCTGCAAGGGCTCATGTCAGGATCAATGGCCGGCCGTTTTCGAGAACAGCTGAATCACCACCACGCCGAGCACGATCAGCGCCATCCCGAGCATCGCCGGGATATCCAGCTTTTGCCCGTAGATGAACAGCGCCGCGACGCTGACCATCACGATGCCCATGCCGGCCCACACCGCGTAGGCCACGCCCACCGGCACGCTGCGCACCACCAGGGTCAGCATCCAGAACGCGATGGCGTAGCCGACGATGACCAGCACCAGTGGCAAAGGCGTGCTGAAGCCTTTGACGGCTTTCATCGAAACGGTTGCGATCACTTCGGCACAGATGGCGATGGCCAGGTAGACGTAAGCGTTCATGTTCAAATCCTCGTGTGTAGCGTTGCTTTCTGAGGCGGCATTCTAGTGACTCCCCAGATGGGGTAAAGTCATTACCTATCTGTTTACAAGATGGGTTGGCCGATGAGCATGCAGTGGAATCTGGAGCAGTTGCGGGTGTTTGTTGCGGTCGCCGAACAACGCTCGTTTTCCGCCGTGGCGCGTCAGCAACGCAAGGCGCAGTCGGCGATCAGCAGCGCGATTGCCATGCTCGAGGACGACCTCGGCGTCAGTCTGTTCGAGCGTAGCAGCGGTCGCCAGCCGAGTCTCACCGAAACGGGTGAAGCCTTGCTTGAAGAGGCGCGTGAAGTGTTGCGTCAGTGCGAGCGCCTGAACGGTCGGGCCGTGGCCATGATGCGCGGGCAGGAAGCGCAATTGCGGGTTGCCCAGGATGAGGCGATGCCTTATCAGGCGCTGGTGGAAAGCTTCGGCGCGCTGGCCGAGCAGTTTCCCAGTCTTGAGGTGCAACTGACCAGCGCCGCCCAAGGCGAGGTTTCGCGCAAACTCGTGGAGCGCCGTGCCGATCTCGGGTTGCTGTTCTATCACGACGAAATCCCCGAAGCGCTGGAGCGCCGGGTGCTGGGCAGTGTGGAAATGGTCACCGTCTGCGGGGTCAATCATCCGCTGGCGGCGCAGTCACGGGTCAACTGCCAGCAGCTTGCTCAGCATCGGCAACTGCTGATGTCGACTCAGACCAGCGTCTACCCCGGCAGCGAACCGGCCAGTCCGCAGGTCTGGCGCGCCGACAGTTTCTACGTGATGGCCGAATGGCTGGTGCGCGATCTCGGTTGGGCCTGGCTGCCGCGTCACGTGGTGCAGTACTCGGCGTATCAGGGCCTGATGGTGGAACTCGACAGCGAATGGACGCCGCCGGCGCTGGTGGTGGAGCTGGTCTGGCGCCGCGACGAACCCCTCGGGCCAGCCGCCCGTTGGCTGGCGGAGCGATTTGCCATACACCTGCGGGCGATCGGCGGCAAAAGCCGATAAACTCCGCCGCCATGAATAGAACTCTCTACACCGCGCTGTTTTATCTGGGGCTGCCATTGGTGGCGATTCGGCTGTGGCTGCGCTCGCGCAAGGCGCCGGCGTATGCCAAGCGGATTGGCGAACGATTCTCCTATGGCATGCCGGCCCTGCAACCGGGCGGCATCTGGGTTCATGCCGTGTCGGTGGGCGAAAGCATCGCCGCCGCGCCGATGATTCGCGCGCTGCTGCAACGTTATCCACAGCTGCCGATTACCGTAACCTGTATGACCCCGACCGGCTCGGAGCGCATTCACGCGTTGTTCGCCAACGAGCCGCGCATCCAGCACTGCTATTTGCCGTATGACTTGCCCTGCGCGGCGGCGCGTTTTCTGGATCGCGTGCAGCCGAAACTGGCGGTGATCATGGAAACCGAACTGTGGCCCAACCACATTCACCAATGCGCCAAACGCAGGATTCCGGTGGCGCTGGCCAACGGGCGCCTGTCCGAACGTTCGGCCAAAGGCTATGGCCGATTCAGCAAACTGACCGCGCCGATGCTCGCCGAGATGAGCCTGTTCGCCGTGCAGACCGAGGCCGAAGCCCAGCGCTTCCGCGATCTCGGTGCGCGCCCGGAGACGGTCGAAGTAACCGGTTCGATCAAGTTCGACCTGACCATCGACCCGCAACTGCTGCAACGCGCTGCTGAACTGCGTGGCCAGTGGCAGGCGCTGGAGCGACCGGTATGGATCGCCGCCAGCACCCATGAAGGCGAAGATGAAGTGGTGCTGAATGCCCACCGTCGCTTGCTGGCCAACCATCCCGATGCGCTGCTGATTCTGGTGCCGCGCCATCCGGAGCGTTTCAACTCGGTGTTCGAGTTGTGCCAGCGTGAAGGCTTTGCCACGGTGCGTCGTTCGACCGGCGCGAGCGTCGATGCTGCAACGTCGGTGCTGCTCGGCGACACCATGGGCGAATTGCTGTTTCTCTATGCCCTGGCCGACAGCGCGTTCGTCGGCGGCAGCCTGGTGCCCAACGGCGGCCACAACCTGCTGGAACCGGCAGCGCTGGCGAAACCGGTGATCAGCGGCCCGCATCTGTTCAACTTCCTCGACATCGCCGCGCAACTGCGCAGCGCCGGAGCCTTGGCCGAAGTGGATGATGCCGAAGGTCTGGCGACAGAAGTGCAGCGCCTGTTCGAACTGCCCCGCGACGCACAGCGCATGGCCGACGCCGGGCTGAGCGTGATGCGCCGCAATCAGGGCGCGTTGCAACGTTTGCTCGATGGCCTGGGAAGGTTGATCGACCGCCCATAAAAAAACGCAGCCTCAGGGCTGCGTTTTTTGTTTAAGGCCGGGCCTTGAGCTGCGCTTCCGCAGCCTTGGCCAGATCCGGCGGCAGGAAGTCCTTGTCCGGGTTGTAGTCGGCTTTCAGATAACGCGTCAGATCCTGCAAATCACCCGGGTTCAACGTCCCCGCCGCCTGCTTCAGGCGCAGATTGTCGAGGATGTAGTCGTAGCGAGTGTTGTTGTAGTTGCGTACCGAGGTGTAGAGCTGACGCTGGGCGTCGAGCACGTCGACGATGTTGCGCGTACCTACCTGGTAACCGATTTCCGTGGCTTCCACTGCGCTCTGGTTGGAGATGATCGACTGGCGGCGCGCCTGCACCTGCTCGACGTCGGTGTTCACCGCGCGGTGCAGGTTGCGGGTGTTCTCCACCACTTGCCGGCGCAGGCCTTCACGCTGTTGTTCGGTCTGGTCCAGCCGCGAGTACGACTCGCGCACTTGCGAGCTGGTCAGTCCGCCGCTGTAGATCGGGATGTTCAGTTGTAAGCCCACGGTGCTCTGCTCGACGTTGCCACTGTACGGCGTACCGAACGCGTTCGGGTTGGAGAAGCCGAGGGCGTCGTTGTCGCCTTTCTCGTATTTGGCCACCGCGTCGAGGGTCGGCAGGTGGCCGGCCTTGCGCTGTTTCAGGGTCTGTTCGGCGGAGCTGACCGCGTAGTTGCTGGCCAGCAGATTGAGGTTCTGTTTCGCGGCGGTATCGACCCAGGCCTTGGCGTCGTTCGGCGCCGGCGGCAGGATCGGCAGCGTGTGGACGATGCCCTGGATCGAGTTGTACTGGCGGTTGGTCAGGGTGATCAGCGCTTCGAACGCATCATCGACCTGACGCTGGGCGACGATCCGGTTGGCGCGCGCGGTGTCGTAACTGGCTTGCGATTGCAGCACGTCGGTCTTGTCCGACAGGCCCACATCGAAGCGCTCATTGGACTGATCGAGCTGGCGCTTGAACGCGGCTTCCTCGGCTTTGGTCGAGGCCAGGTTGTCCTGGCTGCGCAGCACGTTGAAGTAGCTTTCGGCGGTTTGCAGGATCAGGTTCTGCTCGGTGGCCGAGAGTTGCAGCGCGGCCTGCTCGTTGACGTCCTTGGCGGCCTGGTACTGGAACCAGCGGTCGGCGCGGAACAGCGGTTGCGCCAGCGTCGCCTGATAGGAGTGCGCGCTGCGATTGGCGATGGCCGAGGGCTGGTCGATCGAAGTGCGCACGTTGGCGACTTCAGCGCCGCCGGACAGGTTCGGCAGTAGCCCGGCCCGGGCCTGGGGCACCACTTCTTTCTGCGCACCGTACTGGGCGCGGGCAGCGGCCAGGTCGGCGTTGTTGTCGACGGCTTCCTGATAGACGCTGACCAGATCGGTCCTGGTCGATAAAGGCGCTTCTGCTGCCCAGGCCGTTGCGGTGGACGCACAAGACACGGCGACAGCCAGTGAGAGTTTGCGCAGCATGAGGCGATCCCTAGCATGAATATTATGGAAGTAATCCGGGCGCCAAAGGTAAGGCGCGGCCCATGCAGCGTCAAGGCGCAGCATGGCGTAGCGAGTGTAGTAGCGCAGGCGGCAGGCAACAATCTGCCAATTGCGCCATTCATCATGGTGTTTACCGCGGTGTTGGCGTTCTTTGCCGGTTGTGTCTAGACTGGCCGGGTTCTTGTCGGGGTGCCTTGCTATGAGGCTGAGATCGAATAATTTCGGATCCCGTTGAACCTGATCAGGTTAGCGCCTGCGTAGGGAACAAGATTTCTCGTCACCCGGCGAGTCCTCTTGTGCTTCGTCCGGGATATTGTTCGACAATCGAACGCTCGACGACGATGCACAGCACCAGTCCTGGTGCGTCCGTGCCTTTCAGGTTCTGCTCCGACAATCCACTGCCTGGATGCTGTCTGGAGAGCCCGTGATGACTACAAAATCTAAAAACGCGATCAACCTGAGTGACTCGGCCAAGGTCGACGAGCAGTCGGTTCAACCGTTCACCCGTTCGCAAAAAGTCTACGTTCAGGGCTCCCGCCCGGACATCCGCGTGCCGATGCGCGAAATCACCCTCGATGTGACCCCGACCGACTTCGGCGGCGAAATCAATGCGCCGGTCACCGTCTACGACACCTCGGGCCCGTACACCGATCCGAACGTGGTGATCGACGTGCGCAAAGGTCTGGGCGACGTGCGTTCGGCGTGGATCGATGACCGTGGCGACACCGAGCGCCTGCCAGGCCTGAGTTCGAATTTCGGTCAGGAGCGCCTGGCCGATCCGGAGCTGACCAAACTGCGTTTCGCCCACGTCAACAACCCGCGCCGCGCCAAGGCCGGGGCCAACGTCAGCCAGATGCACTACGCCCGCAAAGGCATCATCACCGCCGAGATGGAATACGTCGCCATCCGCGAAAACATGAAGCTGCAAGAGGCCCGCGCTGCCGGTCTGTTGAAGCAGCAGCACGCCGGCCACAGCTTCGGCGCGAGCATCCCGAAAGAAATCACCCCTGAATTCGTCCGCGAAGAAATCGCCCGTGGCCGCGCGATCATTCCGGCCAACATCAACCACGTCGAACTGGAACCGATGATCATCGGCCGTAACTTCCTGGTGAAGATCAACGGCAACATCGGCAACAGCGCGCTGGGTTCGTCCATCGAAGAAGAAGTGGCGAAACTGACCTGGGGCATTCGCTGGGGCTCGGACACCGTGATGGACTTGTCCACCGGCAAACACATTCACGAAACCCGCGAGTGGATCATCCGCAACTCGCCGGTTCCGATCGGCACCGTGCCGATTTATCAGGCGCTGGAAAAAGTGAATGGCGTCGCCGAAGACCTGACTTGGGAGCTATTCCGCGACACGCTGATCGAACAGGCCGAGCAGGGCGTCGACTACTTCACCATCCACGCCGGCGTGTTGCTGCGCTACGTGCCGCTGACCGCCAAACGCGTGACCGGCATCGTGTCCCGTGGCGGTTCGATCATGGCCAAGTGGTGCCTGGCCCACCACAAAGAGAACTTCCTCTACACCCACTTCGACGAAATCTGCGAAATCATGAAGGCCTACGACGTCAGCTTCTCGCTGGGCGACGGCCTGCGTCCGGGCTCGATTGCCGACGCCAACGACGAAGCGCAGTTCGGCGAACTGGAAACCCTCGGCGAGCTGACCAAGATCGCCTGGAAGCACGACGTGCAATGCATGATCGAAGGCCCGGGCCACGTGCCGATGCAGTTGATCAAAGAGAACATGGACAAGCAGCTGGAATGCTGCGACGAGGCGCCGTTCTACACCCTCGGCCCGCTGACCACCGACATCGCACCGGGTTACGACCACATCACCTCCGGCATCGGTGCGGCGATGATCGGCTGGTTCGGTTGCGCGATGCTCTGCTACGTGACGCCGAAGGAGCACCTGGGTCTGCCGAACAAGGATGACGTGAAGACCGGGATCATCACCTACAAGATCGCCGCTCACGCCGCGGACCTGGCCAAGGGACATCCGGGCGCGCAGATTCGCGACAACGCCTTGAGCAAGGCGCGTTTCGAATTCCGTTGGGAAGACCAGTTCAACCTCGGTCTGGACCCGGACACCGCCCGTTCGTATCACGATGAAACCCTGCCGAAGGATTCGGCGAAGGTCGCGCATTTCTGTTCGATGTGCGGGCCGAAATTCTGCTCGATGAAGATCACTCAGGAAGTCCGCGAATACGCGGCCAACCAGCGGATCGACGCGGTCGACGTGGACGTCGCCCAGGGCCTGGCGGAACAGGCCGAGCGGTTCAAGAAGGAAGGCAGTCAGCTGTACAAGAAAGTCTAGCCACGAGCGGCAAGCTACAAGCTACAAGAGGAGAAGCAGTCCGCATATCGCTTCTGACTTGTAGCTTGCAGCTTGCAGCTTTTTTCTGCTTCTCTGTGAGAAACGTCCTTGAGCATTCAACCCGGTACTTATTCCCCCGACCTCGCCGTACCCGGCAACCAGCGTGTGTTCGGCGGTCGCGATCTGTTTTCCCTGTGGTTTTCCCTCGGCATCGGCCTGATGGTCTTGCAGACCGGTGCGCTGCTGGCGCCGGGGCTGGGCCTGTCGGGATCGCTGCTGGCGATCTTCCTCGGCACCCTGGTCGGCGTCCTGTTGCTGGCCGCCGTTGGCGTGATCGGCAGCGACACCGGCCTGTCGTCGATGGCCGCGCTGAAACTCAGCCTTGGCAGCAAAGGTGCGAGCCTGCCGGCGCTGCTCAACCTGCTGCAACTGATCGGATGGGGCTCGTTCGAAATTATCGTCATGCGCGACGCCGCCAGTCTGCTCGGCACCCGTGCGTTCAGCGAAGGTTCGCTGTGGGCCAGTCCGATGCTGTGGACGTTGTGCTTCGGTGCGCTGGCGACCTTGCTCGCGATCAGCGGGCCGTTGACGTTCGTGCGCAAGATCCTGCGCAAATGGGGCATCTGGCTGATTCTGGCCGCGTGCATCTGGCTGACCTGGAACCTGTTCGCCAAGGCCGATCTTGCCGCCTTGTGGGCAAGGGCCGGGGATGGCTCGATGTCGCTCGCCGTGGGCTTCGACATTGCGATTGCGATGCCGCTGTCGTGGCTGCCACTGATTGCCGACTACTCGCGTTTCGGCAAGAAGGCGAAGAACGTGTTCGGCGGTACGGCGATCGGTTTCTTCATCGGCAACTTCTGGCTGATGAGCCTCGGCGTCGCCTACACCCTGGCCTTCGCGCCGAGCGGTGAAGTCAACGCGCTGCTGTTGGCGCTGGCCGGTGCAGGCCTCGGGATTCCGCTGCTGCTGATTCTGCTGGACGAGTCGGAAAACGCTTTCGCCGACATTCACTCGGCAGCGGTTTCCAGCGGGATTCTGTTGCGTCTGAAAGTCGAGCATCTGGCGCTGGCCATCGGCGTGATCTGCACCTTGATTGCCTTGCTCGCGCCACTGGCGCAATACCAGAACTTCCTGCTGTTGATCGGTTCGGTGTTTGCGCCGCTGTTCGGCGTGGTGCTGGTGGATCACTTCATCCTGCGCAAGCGCAGTGCCCAGGTGGCGTCGGCCGCGTTGCGCTGGCCGGCACTATTGGCCTGGCTGGGTGGCATCAGCACCTATCACTTGCTGGCCAATCTGTATCCGGATGTCGGCGCAACCCTGCCGGCGCTGGTGCTGGCAGGACTGCTGCAACTGGTGCTCGGTCGGGCTTTCAGTTACGGCCGGGAAACAGCTCGGGCTTGAGAATGCCGTTCAGGCGCGGGTAAGGGATCTTCAGTTCGACGTGGCCCAGCGCATAAGGCGCGATGGTGGTCACGTCGTACTTGAGGATCACGCCGCCGTAGGTCAGCGCCACGTTCGGGGTTTTAACGAATGGCCAGCTCTTCACGAACTCCGGTTCCTGATCGAGCTTGGTGCTGATCAGCCAGCTGTTGTGCGCCACTTGCGCGGCTTTCCAGAACGCTTCTTCCTGACCCGGCAGAAGCATGTCCGCCAGGGTCAGCACCTTGTGCTGCTGACGCGAATAGTTGATGAAACCTCGGCCCGGCGTACCGTGGGCGCCGCCGGTGTCCAGGTAGCTCGAGGTTTCGATGATCACCAGACCGTCATGCTGCTCGCGTACTTTCGCCTGCAAATAGCTGCTGTTGCGCGGGCCGGCGGTGGCCAGGAACTGCTCGCGATACGCTGCCAGCGTCGGCGCTACCGGGGCGTTCGGTGCGGTGCGGGTCATCTGCAGCAGGCGTTTTTCGATGATGCCGTCCAGCGCCGGTTCTGCCGGGAAGCGCAACGTATCGATGTTCACCAGCGGGCAGTCCGGGTTGGAACAGCCCGGTTTCAGCGTTTCCGAGGCGTCGCGGGTGGTTTCCAGCGGCGTGCGGTAGTTGGGCTGGAACAGGCTGGCGCAGGCGCCCAGGGTCAGGGCGATGGCGGCCACGGAGGCGATTTTGAAAAGCGACATGGGCGTCCTTTCTGAAGCAGGGGAAGGCAAAAAGTTACCGCTTCGACTCTCAACGAAGCGGTCAGTTCGCCACTAAGCTAATTAGAGTGGGTTTCGCCTCCACCGTCCATCCCGCTGACAGTAAAGGGGCTGCATCAAACGTCACCGGCGCGTTAGGATGGCGCGAAGTCGAGGTCGCAGGTAAGGCGCCTCGTATTGGATTTGCAGTAAAGAGGATGCTCATGACCGATTTTGCCAAAGCCATTCCGTCCGCCGTCGATATCGTGCGACGCGAGCAGTGCTACGAGGGCTTCTACAAGCTCGACCGTCTGCACTTGCGCCACGAACTGTTCGCCGGTGGCATGAGCCGCGAAATCAATCGTGAAGTGTTCGTGCGCCACGATGCGGTGTGCATGCTGCCCTACGATCCGCAGCGCGATGAAGTGGTGCTGATCGAGCAGTTTCGCGTCGGCGCGATGGGCAAGGCCGATAACCCGTGGCTGGTGGAGCTGGTCGCCGGTCTGATCGACAAGGACGAACAGCCGGAAGAAGTTGCTCACCGCGAGGCACAGGAGGAAGCTGGGCTGGACATCAAGGCCCTGTGGCCGATGACCAAATACTTTCCATCGCCGGGCGGCAGCAACGAATTCGTGCATTTGTATCTGGGGCGTTGCAGCACCGAAGGCGCGGGCGGCCTGCATGGGCTGGAGGAAGAAGCTGAAGATATTCGCGTCACGGTCTGGGCTTTTGAAGATGCCCTGCAGGCCGTACGTGACGGACGGATTGCCAATGCGGCGAGCATCATCGCCTTGCAGTGGCTGGCGCTCAATCGCGCCGAAGTGAGGGGGCTATGGTCGTAAACAAGCTGCGCGATCGCTACCGCGTCGACCTCGTGGGCCTGCAAGCCGCCTGCGAGGCGAACTACGCGCGCCTGATGCGACTGTTGCCGGACATGCGCAGCGACCCCGAGGCACGGCGAATCGCCGTGACCCAGGGCGACCAGATGCTCGGCGTACTGACCCTGGAAGTGCTGCAGGCCTGTCCTTACACCACGACCCTGCAGGTGCGTCAGGAACACAGCCTGCCGTGGCTGCCGGTGCCGCAACTGGAAGTGCAGGTCTATCACGACGCGCGCATGGCCGAGGTGATCAGCGCCGAGCATGCGCGACGGTTTCGCGGCGTCTATCCTTACCCGAATGCGGCCATGCATCAGCCGGACGAGAAGGCCCAGCTCAATCTGTTCCTGGGCGAGTGGCTGAGTCATTGCCTGGCGTGCGGACACGAATACGCGGCGGTCCGATAACCACCGCAAGTTGTGAACTGCGTCCGGTTCGCCGGTTTCTCTTTGCGCTGTCCCCCCGCATAATTGCCGCACCTATCCAGTCCCGCGATCCCGGGGGAGAACGCCTTGCCGAGCGTATCGACTTTGACCACCGCCGACACGGCGTTGCTGGTGCAGCTCTCTGACAGTCATCTGTTCGCCGAGGCGGACGGAACGTTGCTTGGCATGAACACCCGCGAGAGCCTGCAGAAAGTCATCGAACTGGTGCTCGAACAGCAACCGCGGATCGACCTGATCGTTGCCAGCGGCGACCTGTCCCAGGACGGTACGCTGGAGTCCTACCAGCAATTCCGGCAGATGACGGCGCAGATCGACGCGCCGGCCCGCTGGATTCCCGGCAACCACGACGAGCCACAGATCATGGCTCAGGCGACTGTGAAGAGTGCGCTGCTGGAGTCCGTGGTGGACGTCGGCAACTGGCGCGTGACCCTGCTCGATTCGGCCGTGCCCGGATCGGTGCCGGGGTATTTGCAGGACGACCAGCTGCAATTGCTCGCCCGCTCCCTGAGCGAAGCGCCGGATCGCCATCATCTGGTGTGTTTCCACCACCATCCGGTGTCGATCGATTGCGCCTGGATGGAGCCGATCGGCTTGCGTAATCCGGAAGCGTTTTTCGAAGTGCTCGACCGTTTCCCGCAGGCCCGTGCCGTGCTGTGGGGGCATGTCCATCAGGAGATCGACCGCGAGCGCAACGGCGTACGGCTGATAGCCTCGCCGTCGACCTGCATCCAGTTCGAGCCAGGCAGCGCAGATTTCAAGGTCGGCGAACAGGCGCCGGGATATCGCTGGTTGCGGTTGTTGCCGGATGGTCGGATCGAGACCGGTGTGGAACGTGTCACGGGATTCGATTTTCAGGTTGATTACGGCTCTGACGGTTACTGATTTCTTCGTCCGTGCTGCTTCACCTCAGATGCGAATCAATCGAAGCACTTCCGTCACGAGACCGGCTGCATATCGTTGGGCTTGAATGCGCTGCTCTGAGACTTCCTCATCGTTGCCGTACATGAACTGGCCGTACAGCACCGGGCCTGTCAAAAGGTAACCTTCCACACCATTTCCCTCTGCAAATTTTCTTTGCAGAGCGCCCAGGCCTGCATCCAGAGCATCAGCATGTTTGCCGCTTTGGAGCTTGGTCAGGAACTGATCGGATATGTATTCCGGAGGGCCGGCGTATTGCATGACGTGAATCAGATCACCGGCGTCCTTGGGTTCTCCACGGCTGTCGAATGCAAGCGCCTTGAGGATGATGAACGCTACCAGATCCGCATACCGGATATCTTCAATTGCAATGCCTTTGCCATCCAGCAGCGTTGCGGTCACGCGTTTTTCTTCGAACCAGTCATGAGTGATTTCCGCATGCTCTATAGCGAGGGCGGAAACCTCTTCACCATCGATGGATATCGTCGAGAACGGTTTTTGTTCGATTGCGCCTCTCAGAAACTCGACGAGTACAACATGCCGGTCGGAAATACGGCGTTGCCAGCGCCAGGCGGATGCCCACCCATTGTCTTCCGTGAAGCGTTCAAAGCCCCGTCCGGCCAACTGTTGGGCCAATGATGCATAGCCTCCGCCCTCGGCGATCACTTGAAGATTGAGGACGACGTCTACATCCGATGTGCCTGCATGTGGCGGAACGTTCGGAGGCGCTTCGGGCGTGAGATAGCGCGGGACGAGGCCGCCAACCAGTCGAATCGTTGCTTTAAGTGTTCCGAATGCGCCCAGCAGTGTAACGAGAACCTGCTCG
This sequence comes from Pseudomonas sp. R45(2017), assembly GCF_002112305.1. Classification (NCBI taxonomy): domain Bacteria; kingdom Pseudomonadati; phylum Pseudomonadota; class Gammaproteobacteria; order Pseudomonadales; family Pseudomonadaceae; genus Pseudomonas; species Pseudomonas sp. R45(2017). The sequence goes on from NZ_NEHH01000004.1 coordinate 392,279, forward strand.
CAAGCATTGGTATGGTCGCTGGAGTAGCCGTCAGCGGTTTTAGGCTTGGGGGCCACAGCCATCATCAGATCCTTAGAATGTCTGCACGAAACCGGGCGGCCAGTTCCTTGTTTCTTCCGCGACCATCCAGCAGGTCGATGTATTGAATAAAGGGGCTGGCAAACCATGTTCCCTCATGCTTTTGGCGGAACAGCATTTCTGCGCCGCTGCGTTCAATCAGTACGATGTTCGAGCCTTTCTCGGCGGGTCTTAGTGCCAAGGCCGCCACAAAACCGCTGACGGACTCCGAAGGGATTGCGATCTCGGCGACATCGACTCCGGTCAAAAGAGGTGACAATGCGTTTGCAGCCGCCGCCCCCGTCACTGCCCAGTCGCCCGGGATGCCTGACTTCATCGCCGTCAGCGAGACTTGAGTGAGGAGATTTTCAGCGCTCGAGGAGAATAGATACCAGCGAGATTTCGTTTCTTTGGATTTCTGGCGGGCGGCAGCCCAGGCGTCGAGCAGCTTTCCGGGTTGGCTGAGTTTACGGCGCTGGTCCCGGCCGCGTCCGTCAGATGTAACCACCCATTCGAGTTTTTCGAGCTCCTTGAGCACAACGGAGACCGAGTAGACGGATGTTTCAGATGCCTCAGCAAGCTGATAGCCGGTGAACCAGTCTCCTTTCAGGTGGAGAAGAGCGTGTATCACTTTCTCTCTGGAGCGGCTGAAGAGAGAGAAGGTGCCCACCTCTTTTTTGCCTGCGTAAGGGCGCTCGATGTGGATCAGCCACCGATCATGGCGCAGATGCATGGAGCCGCTTGAGTCGTAGTAACCGATGTTTCTTACTTTCAACTCTTCGCGGGCACCTTTGCTCAGGTGTTTCGCGATGACCATGGGTATCACGTTTTTTTCATGAGCATTTGCGCGAAGCCGGGCGCGATAACCCTCTAATGTCCACGCCGCATCTCGAACATCGCGGGGATAGCCTTCGTTCAGAATCTCGATCGGGACATGCCACTGTTCTTCAGATGCAGCGGCTTCTACCACGGCATCCAGCACGCTTCCTTCGCTTTGAACCTGCTCGCAGATGCGTATGACCGAAACACCGGTCGCTTCCTCAAGCACCGAAACGAAACCGGCCAGCAGGCTTTTTTCGTGATGATCAGATACTTTGCTTTGCATGCTTGATCCCAATTTTTTCGGGGGTGATCAGCCAAGGTTATCGATGCAGAATAGGTTATCAGTACAGATAAACAACGAAAGTTCCTTATTTGTTATCAAATTTTGCTTTGTTATCTGATCAGCTAACAAGGCTATTTTTGATAACGAATGGACAGCTGGCCCAACCCACCAAGACTCCCTGTAAACTCCGCTATCTTCAGCCGACGCCCAGGGAGCTCAAATGTCCGGTTCGATTCTCTATATCCATGGTTTCAACAGTGCGCCGGCCTCGAAAAAGGCCTGTCAGCTGGTCGAGGTGATGGAGCGGCTGGGTTTGAGCGATCAACTGCGTGTGCCGGCGCTGCATCACCACCCGCGCGAAGCCATCGGTCAGCTGGAACAGGCAATCGCCGAACTCGGCCGGCCATTGCTGGTGGGAAGCTCGCTCGGCGGCTACTATGCGACTCACCTGGCCGAGCGCCATGGCTTGAAAGCCTTGCTGGTCAACCCGGCCGTCAGTCCGCACCGGATGTTCGACGGATACCTGGGCACCCAGAAAAACCTGTACACCGACGAAACCTGGGAGCTGACCCACGACCACGTGACGGCCCTGGCCGAGCTGGAAGTGCCGGCGCCGCAGGATCCGCAGCGTTATCAGGTATGGTTGCAGACCGGGGATGAAACGCTGGATTATCGCCTTGCCCAGCAGTATTACCGGGCCTGCGCCTTGCGCATTCAGGCCGGCGGCGACCACAGTTTCCAGGGATTTGTTACACAATTGCCGGCATTGCTCAGCTTTGCCGGGATTGGTGCCGATACCTATCAGGCAATCGATTTCACCGCACTGTGAAGTCTTGCCCCATTTTCATTGATTCACTGACGACGAGACCCTATGGCCACTCCCAGCGCTAGCTCCTATAACGCCGACGCCATCGAAGTCCTCTCGGGCCTCGACCCGGTGCGCAAGCGCCCCGGCATGTACACCGACACCAGTCGGCCGAACCACCTTGCCCAGGAAGTCATCGACAACAGCGTCGACGAAGCCTTGGCCGGCCACGCCAAATCGATCCAGGTCATCCTCCATGCCGATCATTCGCTGGAAGTCTGCGACGACGGCCGTGGCATGCCGGTCGACATCCATCCGGAAGAGGGTGTGTCGGGCGTCGAGCTGATCCTCACCAAGCTCCATGCGGGCGGCAAGTTTTCCAACAAGAACTACCAGTTCTCCGGTGGTCTGCACGGGGTGGGTATTTCGGTGGTCAACGCCTTGTCGACCCAGGTACGGGTGCGGGTCAAGCGTGACGGCAACGAATATGAAATGACCTTTGCCGACGGCTTCAAGGCCACCGATCTGCAAGTCATCGGCACCGTCGGCAAGCGCAATACCGGGACCAGCGTGTACTTCGCGCCGGATCCGAAATACTTCGATTCGCCGAAATTCTCCATCAGCCGCCTCAAGCACGTGCTCAAGGCCAAGGCCGTTCTGTGCCCGGGGCTGCTGATCAGTTTCGAAGACAAAGGCACTGGCGAGAAGGTCGAGTGGCATTACGAAGACGGCCTGCGTTCCTACCTGGTGGACGCGGTCAGCGAATTCGAGCGCCTGCCGGACGCGCCGTTCTGCGGCAACCTGGCCGGTACCAAGGAAGCGGTCGAGTGGGCCTTGCTGTGGCTGCCGGAAGGTGGCACCTCGGTCACTGAAAGCTACGTCAACCTGATCCCGACGGAGCAGGGCGGCACCCACGTCAACGGTCTGCGTCAGGGCCTGCTTGATGCGATGCGCGAGTTCTGCGAATTCCGCAGTCTGCTGCCGCGTGGCGTGAAGCTGGCGCCGGAAGACGTTTGGGAGCGCATTGCTTTCGTCCTGTCGATGAAGATGCAGGAGCCGCAATTCTCCGGCCAGACCAAGGAGCGTCTGTCGTCTCGTGAAGCAGCGGCTTTCGTTTCCGGTGTGGTCAAGGACGCGTTCAGCCTGTGGCTCAATGCCAACCCGGAAACCGGTCTGGCGCTGGCCGAACTGGCAATCAGCAACGCCGGCCGTCGCCTGAAGGCCAGCAAGAAAGTCGAGCGCAAGCGCATCACCCAGGGGCCGGCGTTGCCGGGCAAACTGGCCGATTGCGCCGGGCAGGATCCGATGCGTTCCGAGCTGTTCCTGGTGGAAGGTGATTCCGCCGGCGGTTCTGCCAAGCAGGCGCGGGACAAGGAATTCCAGGCGATCCTGCCGTTGCGCGGCAAGATCCTCAACACTTGGGAAGTCGACGGCAGCGAAGTGCTGGCCAGCCAGGAAGTGCACAACATCGCCGTAGCCATCGGTGTCGATCCGGGCGCCGAGGACATGAGCCAGCTGCGCTACGGCAAGATCTGCATCCTCGCCGACGCCGACTCCGACGGTCTGCACATCGCAACATTGTTGTGCGCCTTGTTCGTCCAGCATTTCCGCCCGCTGGTGGATGCCGGTCACGTCTACGTGGCGATGCCGCCGCTCTACCGCATCGATCTGGGCAAAGAGATTTACTACGCCCTCGACGAAGCCGAGCGCGACGGGATCCTCGACCGTCTGGTGGCCGAGAAGAAACGCGGCAAGCCACAGGTCACCCGATTCAAAGGCCTGGGTGAAATGAACCCGCCGCAACTGCGCGAAACCACCATGGACCCGAACACCCGGCGTCTGGTGCAGTTGACCCTCGGGGACGACTTCGCCCAGACCTCGGAAATGATGGACATGCTGCTGGCGAAGAAACGCGCCGGCGACCGCAAGACCTGGCTCGAATCCAAGGGCAACCTTGCCGAGGTTCTGGCCTGATGCGGTTTGGCTGGACCTTGGCGGGTGCGTTGCTGCTGGGTTCGATGACGGTGTCGGCAGAGCCTGTGCAAGAATTGCGCGTGCTCGCCGAACACCCGGTCGAAGGCATGCGCGGCGGCAATCTGTCGGGGCTGGCCTTGTGCGGTAATGACCTGTGGACGGTTTCGGACCGCGACGATGATCAGATCTACCGTCTCGATATCCGCGACCGGGTCTGGCAGGCCACGGCCGTGCGCATCGATCCGCCGAAAGTGCCGGACAGCGGCTTGCCGTGGGGCATCAGTTCGCGCACCTGGGCGGCGTCGTTCATTCGTGGCGGCGATCTGGATTTCGAAGGCATCAGCTGTGATAGCGCCGGTAACCGCTACATCGTCAGCGAAGCCCACGCGGCCGTGCTGCAAGTACCGCCGCAGGGGCCGTCGTCGTGGCTGAAAATCTCGCCGATGATGGTGCGCGAGGCGCGGGCCAGCGGGATGTTGCTGCAATTCAATGCGATATTCGAAGGCCTGGCAATCAACCCGGCGGGCGATCAGATGTGGCTGGCCGCCGAGCGGCAAAGCCGTGGCTTGTTGCTGATCAAGCGCCAGCAGACAGTGTGGGATTGTGACGGTCGCTGCGTGTTGCTCAGCGAGGGCGGCATGGAAATGCAACCGCCGCAGTTCCCGAAAGCCCGTCCGGTCAATCGGGATTTTTCCGATATCTCCCTGTTCAACGGCAAGCTGTTTACCCTTGAGCGCAACGCGTACCAGATCTGTCGACGGGATGCGCAGACGGCCAAGGTCGAGCTCTGCTGGTCGTATGCGGCCGAGCTGTTGCAGGCCAATCGGCGTTATTCACAGAACTTCGGCCTGGAAGAGGCGCTGGTCGTCGATGCACAGGGTGCCTGGATCGGCGTCGACAACAATTTCGGCCCGCGCGCCGATGGCGAGGTTCGCCCGATCATCTGGCGTTTCGCCGCGCCCGAGGGTGGCTGGAGCGCCAAGCCATGAGCCAGCAACCGCCGGGCAAACGCGCCGGTCGGGTGCTGATGATTCTGGCGTGGTGCGCGGCGCTGTTTCTGGCCACGCGGTTTTTCGGCCAGTGGGAAGAACGCCAGCGTAATCCCAACGTGGAAGTGGCTTCGCTGCAGGGCAACGGCTTTATCGAAGTGAAATTGATCGGCAACGCCCAGGGACATTTTGTCGCCAGCGGCCTGATCAACGGTCGGCCGGTGGAGTTCATGCTCGACACCGGCGCGACCGACGTGGCAATCCCGGCCGAGGTGGCGAAAAACCTTCGGCTGGAAGAAGGTTTCGGTGTGACCCTGAGCACGGCCAATGGCCTGAGCCAGGGCTATCGCACCCGTATCGACCGCCTGCAACTGGGCGACATCGTGCTGCGGGACGTCCGCGCACTGGTGGCGCCGGGGCTGCATGGCGATCAGGTGCTGCTCGGCATGAGCGCCCTGAACAAACTTGAATTTACTCAGCGCGGCGGCACCATGCTGCTGCGCCAGACAACGAACCGATGAGGCCCGCATGAGCGATAACCTTGCAGACAGCTTAGATGGCGTAGAACGCCGGTCGCTGGCTGACTTCACCGAAAATGCCTACCTCAACTACTCCATGTACGTGATCATGGACCGTGCCCTGCCGCATATCGGCGACGGTCTGAAACCAGTACAGCGGCGTATCGTCTATGCCATGAGCGAGCTGGGGCTGGATGCCGATTCCAAGCACAAGAAGTCGGCGCGTACCGTCGGCGACGTGCTCGGCAAGTTCCACCCGCACGGCGACTCGGCGTGCTATGAAGCGATGGTGCTGATGGCCCAGCCGTTCAGCTATCGCTACACGCTGGTGGACGGCCAGGGTAACTGGGGTGCGCCGGACGATCCGAAATCCTTCGCCGCCATGCGTTACACCGAAGCGCGGCTGTCGCGTTATTCCGAAGTGCTGCTCAGCGAACTGGGCCAGGGCACCGCAGACTGGGGCCCGAACTTCGACGGCACCCTGCAGGAACCGCTGGTGTTGCCGGCACGTTTGCCGAATATCCTGCTCAACGGCACCACCGGCATCGCCGTGGGTATGGCCACCGACGTACCGCCGCACAACCTGCGCGAAGTCGCGACCGCGTGCGTGCGCCTGCTCGATGAGCCGAAAGCCACGGTCGAACAGCTCTGCGAGCACATTCAGGGCCCGGACTACCCGACCGAAGCGGAAATCATCACCCCACGCGCCGACCTGTTGAAAATGTACGAAACCGGCAAGGGCTCGGTGCGCATGCGCGCCGTGTACCACGTCGAGGACGGTGACATCATCGTCACCGCGCTGCCGCATCAGGTCTCCGGGGCCAAGGTGCTGGAACAGATCGCTGCGCTGATGCAGGCCAAACCGTCGAAAGCGCCGCAGATCGCCGATCTTCGCGACGAATCCGACCACGAGAACCCGTGCCGCATCGTGATCATTCCGGTCAACAGCCGCGTCGATCACGAAGCGCTGATGCAGCACCTGTTCGCCAGCACCGAGCTGGAGTCGACCTATCGGGTCAACGTCAACATCATCGGTCTGGACGGCAAGCCGCAGCTGAAAAACCTCCGTGCGCTGCTGGTGGAGTGGCTGGAATTCCGCGTGCTGACCGTGCGTCGCCGCCTGCAATTCCGCCTCGACAAGGTCGAGCGTCGCCTGCACCTGTTGGAAGGTTTGCTGATCGCCTACCTCAACCTGGATGAAGTGATCCACATCATCCGCACCGAGGAACACCCGAAAGCCAAGCTGATCGAGCGTTTTGCCCTCAGCGAGATCCAGGCCGACTACATCCTCGACACCCGCCTGCGTCAGTTGGCGCGACTGGAAGAGATGAAGCTGCGCGACGAGCAGGACGAACTGCTCAAGGAACAAGCCAAGCTGCAAGCCTTGCTGGGCAGCGAAGCCAAGCTGAAGAAGCTGGTTCGCACCGAGCTGTTGAAAGACGCTGAAACCTACGGCGATGACCGTCGGTCGCCAATCGTCGAGCGTGCCGAAGCCAAGGCGCTGACCGAACACGATCTGCTGCCGAACGAGAAAGTCACCGTCGTACTGTCGGAAAAAGGCTGGATCCGTTCGGCCAAAGGCCACGAGATCGACGCCACCGGCCTGTCGTACAAAGCCGGGGACGGCTTCAAGACCTCGGCGGCGGGGCGTTCGAACCAGTCGGCGGTGGTCATCGACTCCACGGGCCGCAGTTACTCGCTGGCCACCCACACCCTGCCATCGGCACGGGGCCAGGGCGAGCCGTTGACCGGCCGTCTGACGCCGCCGCCGGGCGCCACGTTCGAATGCGTGCTGATGCCTGAAGAGGACTCGCTGTACGTGATCGCCTCCGACGCCGGCTACGGTTTTGTGGTGAAAGGCGAAGACCTGCAAGCCAAGAACAAGGCCGGCAAGGCCCTGTTGAGCCTGCCGAACAACGCCAAGGTGATTGCGCCGCGTCCGGTCGCCGACCGCGAGCACAACTGGCTGGCCTCGGTGACGACCGAGGGTCGCCTGTTGATCTTCAAGATCAGCGATCTGCCACAATTAGGTAAGGGCAAAGGCAACAAGATCATCGGTATTTCCGGTGAGCGTGTGGCCAGTCGCGAAGAATATGTCACGGACATCGCCGTTCTTCCGGAAGGCGCCACCTTGGTGCTGCAGGCCGGAAAACGTACCTTGTCGCTAAAAGCCGACGACCTCGAACACTACAAAGGTGAACGTGGTCGTCGTGGTAACAAACTGCCACGTGGCTTCCAGCGGGTGGATGCGCTGCTCGTCGAAAACCTCAATTAAGCGTCCTAGAGCGCCGGATCTACGATTTAACCCGTAGATCGGCGCTTTGGCGCTGGAGTCGGAACGCATATTCACGGATGATATGGCCTTTCCAAGCGCCGGCGTGGCCGAGCGTTCTTCATATTTATTGAGTATTTTCACTGTGGTCAGCCTTGTGGCGGCCACCTGGACGGGATGATGACTTCTCTGCGCCCCCTTATTTTCCTGCTCGCCGGCGTTCTTGGCCTGGCGGGTTGCAGCGTTCACCAGCCGGTGTCGCTGTATCAGCTGGACAGCGGAAGTCCGGCCCAGCCTGCGCAAAGCGCGGGCATGGCAGTTTTGCTGGGCCCTGTGATCGTTGCCGATTACCTGCAACGGGAAACCCTGTTGCAGCGTCAACCGGATGGCAGCCTCCAAGCTTCGACCGATGGTCGCTGGGCCGGAAGCCTTTCGTCGGACATCGATCAGTTGCTGTTGCGTCAGGTTGCCGGGCATCTGGACAGTCAGCGCGTCGTGCTGGCGCCGGCCACTGTGGGCTTCACCCCGGATGTGCAGGTGCTGTTGACCATTACGCGTCTGGATTCTGGTCAATCGCAACCGGCGATCCTCGATGCGCAATGGCGTCTGATCGACCGCCGTGGCCAGGTGCGCGATAACCGCATCGTCCATCTGCAAGAGCAGCATGCCGGCACCACCGCCGCGCAGGTGCAGGCGCAAGGCGTGTTGTTGCAGCGTCTGGCCGAGCAGTTGTCGGTAGCGCTCAAGCCGTTGGCCAATCAGCCACCGGTCGCCGAAGCGCCGCGCAAACCGGCACCGAAACCGGCAGCACCGGCGGCGGAAGCCGAGAAGCAGCCGAAGATACCGATGGCTTCGCCGATTCGTACGGATATGGAAGTGTTTCGCTTCTAAGGCTGGATCGAGTCAGGACAGAGCCCGCCTTGTGCGGGCTTTGTCGTGTCTGGGCGTTGGTGGGACATGCATTGGTGTCCGACTCGAAAAGCCCCTCACCCTAACCCTCCCGAAACGTCGGACCGCCCGGAGGGAGAGGGGACTGATTGGGGGATATTCGGGAGGTACGCCGACTTGAAAGCTCGGCTGTGAATCCATAATCGACTCAAATTTTCAGGTCGACGGATAGCGTTATACACCTCAGTCAGTCCCCTCTCCCTCTGGGAGAGGGCTAGGGTGAGGGGCTGTTTGACGACGGGTGATATCACAATAACGCCACAAACAAAAAGCCCGCAGACAATCACTCGTCTGCGGGCTTCTTCACATCAAGGGCAAGGCCTCAGGCCCGACGCTCATGCATCCGCGCCAGTTGCCGCTCAAGCATCGACGGATAAGGCTCCATCAATCGCTCCACACAGCAAGCCCCTTCAGGGCTGGCAATCGGGCGGATCCGCGCACGCTGACGGATCAGCGCGTCGTCACCGATCTTGCGCTCCACCAGCAGCAGGTTGCGGCTGTGTTGCGACAGAGCCAGGGCGTCCTGGGCGGAGTCGGTCAGCAACAGGTCGATCTGGCTCAGGCCGAACAGCTCGTCGCCAAGTGTCAGGCCCAGCTGCAATTGCAGGGTGATGCCGCTGTCGGCGACTTCGATCTGCAACTGGTGGCCCAGCGCCCGCAGCAGCTCGCCGCAGCAGATAGCGTTGGTCAGGTAATCGTCGCCGCTGTCTTCGGTGTGGAACAGCATCAGCGTGCTGCCGTCGTTCAGGGTTTCGATTTCGCCCTGATACAGCGAAGCCGCCTGTTCCAGGCAATCGCGATAACGATCCTGCAACTCTTCCAGACGTGCGCGCGGCAAACGGCGCAGTTGCTCTTGCGAGCCCAGTTGCACCGCCAGCACCGCCGTGTGTTGCGGCACGCTTGGGGTCGGTCGGCGCACTGCCGGTTGCGCGGTTTCGTCCAGCGACTCGTCACGCAGATCGGCGAACGGATCTTCGTCATCGTCGTCTTCAACGGTGCTGACCACATGGCGTGGCGCAGGCTTCTGCGCGGCCATCGGGCGGCTCTCGTCGAAGCTCGGATCACGCAGGTTGCGCACTTCGAATTCCGGCTCGTCGTCCTCGAACTCGGGTTCCGCCTCAGGCTCCGGTTCGGCCGGCTCCGGGGCGTAGTTGGCGTGCAACTGGCGGGCAAGATCGCCGATCTCGTCCTGACGTTCGATACCCGGCGTGTATTCGTCGATCCGGCGCAACCACACGCGCAGTTGCAGCAGCGGCGTGGAGATGTGCCGGCCCAGACGCAGGCTCAGGGCCAGTGACAGTGCCAGCAGGATCGCACTCAGGATACCCATGCTTTGCAGGCTGATGGTCATCGGCTGCTGGAACTGATCCATGTCCAGGCTAATGCGCAGTTGCCCGGCGGTCACGTCCTGGAAAGTGATCTTGCTCTCGTACATGCCCTCGGCTTCGCCCAGCAGGCCGTGCTTGGGCCGCTGACCGGACTCGGCGAGGATGCGGTTGTCCACGCTGTAGATGGCGGCGTGGGCCACCAGCTTGTTCTTGGTCAGGTTGTTGAGCAGCACGTTGAGGCTGAGTATGTCGTTGGACACCAGCAGCTCGGTGGCGGAGGTGGCGGTCTGCGTGGTCAGGCTTTCGCCCAGCGCATCGGCCTGCTCGTGCATGGCCTGCTTGAACTGCAGGCCCATCACGCAGGCATAGATCACCAGGGCCAGGGCGACCAGGATCACGTTATGGCTGGCAATGCGCAATGCAATCGGTACACGGCGGTGGCGCAGTGCACGGAAGATCAGCAGGAAGAAGTTATCGGTTTTAACTGGCGTGGGCCGGTTCACTGAGCTCGGCTCTTTTGTCCGTGAAGTTGACGCGCAGTATAGCGACAGGCCCTAGACCGGCAAAGCGCTGGCGGTGCCCGATGGTCACTGAAAGTGGGTAGAATGCGGTTTTTTTCCAGTTGCGGGGGTGCGCGTTGCGCGAAATCGTCCTGATTAACATCACGGGAGTCGACCGTCCGGGTCTGACGGCGGCCATTACCGGTGTTCTGGCCCAGGGTGGTGTGAATATCCTCGACATCGGTCAGGCGGTGATCCACGACATGCTGTCGTTCGGCATCCTCGTGGAAATCCCCGATTCCGAGCAAGGCAAGTCGGTGCTCAAGGACATCCTGTTCAAGGGCTATGAGCTCGACCAGCAGGTGCGTTTCACCCCGGTGTCCGAAGAGGATTACCAGCAATGGGTGGGCAATCAGGGCAAGAAGCGTCATATCGTTACTCTGTTGACCCGCAAGGTCACCGCCGGCCAGTTGCAGGCCGTGAGCTCGATCACCGCCAAATACGGCCTGAACATCGACCATATCGACCGTCTGTCGGGTCGTATGCCGCTGGACACCCCGGCTGACAAGGGCAAGGGCTGCATCGAATTCTCCGTACGCGGTGAAGCGGCCGACCCGCAGGCCCTGCGCGCCGAATTCCTCAGCGTGGCTCAGGAGCTGAACGTCGACATCGCCTTCCAGGAAGATTCGCTGTTCCGTCGCAACCGTCGTCTGGCGGTGTTCGACATGGACTCGACCCTGATCGAAGCCGAGGTCATCGACGAACTGGCCAAAGCCGCCGGCGTCGGCGATCAGGTTTCGCAAATCACCGAGCGGGCAATGGCCGGCGAGCTGGACTTCCGCGCCAGCTTCAAAGAGCGTCTGGCGCTGCTCAAGGGGCTGGATGTCAGCGTGCTCGACTCGATCGGCGCCTCGCTGCGCCTGACCGAGGGTGCTGAAACCCTGTTCGCCGAACTCAAGCGTCTGGGCTACAAGACTGCGATCCTGTCGGGCGGCTTCACCTACTTCGCCAAACAGTTGCAGGCCAAACTCGGCATCGATTACGTGTTCGCCAATGAACTGGAAGTGGTCGACGGCAAGTGCACCGGCGTGGCAATCGAGCCGATCGTCGATGCTCAGCGCAAGGCCGATCTGCTGAAGCAGCTGGCTGAAAAAGAAGGTTTGCGTCTGGAGCAGACCATCGCCGTGGGCGACGGCGCCAACGACCTGCCGATGCTGGCGATTGCCGGTCTGGGCGTGGCCTTCCGCGCCAAGCCGCTGGTCAAGCAGTCGGCGAAGCAGGCGATCTCGACCCTCGGTCTGGATGGCGTGCTGTACCTGCTGGGCTTCCGGGATCGCGACGGGCAGCTCTGACATCGGCGCAGGATCGCAGCCTTCGGCTGCGGTCCTGGCTCAAAGGGATTTCCACAACGAGTCGAAATCCTCTTCGCTCCCGCCATTCCTGGCGGTTTCCAGCGAGCGATAGGCAAACTGATTGAAACTGTGAGTGCTGGCCACCCGCCGATCCAGCCCGGCGCGATGCTCTTCGCCCTGGGTGTTGATCAGCACTTTGTTGCCTTCCTGAAACGGCAGCCGTGGCGTCAGCAGCGTCGCCGGCAAGTCGATCGCACTGATCTCCGGTAACAGCAAACCGCGCAGGTACTGGCTGTGATCATCCCGCGAACGCACCAGTTGCAAACCGCACGGCCGCGCATGGGGCGCCACCAGTTCGATGCCCATTTGCGTACCGGCGCCGCGCACCTGGCGGATCCAGCGCACCACGGCAATGCTCCAGCCCTGATTGAGGCTGTCCTGAATTCCGACCATTTCCCCGGCCTGCAATTCGGCGGGTACATCCTTCGGCCAGGCCAGACAATAACCGCCGGGGCTGTGGTTGATCACCGGCAAGGCGTAGGTCGGGTAATGCGGCGGACTGTCGGCGTCGTCTTCATCGTCGATCAGCGGTTCGTAACGAATTTCCTCGTAGGGCAACAATTCATCGGATGTGCTTTGCGGCGCGGCATCGAACGCCTGGCTCCAGCTGTCCTTTTCGCCCTGAACCACCGCTCGGCTGAAATTCGCCGCACGGGCGCCGGGGTGCTTGAGCAGTTCGCTGAAGGTGCGTTCGCCGCCGAGGTAGAAGTGCAGGGCGCTCATGCCGACGCACACGGTCAGGTTGCCCTGGCCGACGGTGCGCTGGAAGCTGCGTTCGGCAGCTTCGCCCCAGGTGGCGTGCAAATGTTGCAGGGTGTCGAGCGTCAGGCCGGACGGCACGGGCAGCGGCGTGGTCGCATCCTGATGCAGCAGGTGGGCCTCGATGGCGTTCACCAGTGGTTGTGGATCGAAACCGAGCAGACTGGCTTGTTGCTCGCTACGGAATTGGGAGCGGTAACGCGGGCCGGCGTCGATCTCTGCCGAAACCGCGAACAACCCCTCGCCCGGATGGGCGGGATGCAGTTTCAGCCACGCACTCCACGGCTCCACTACTTGGGCCAGGCGCGCGATCTGATTCTGCCGCAACTGATTGCAACGGGCGCTGCCCAGCAGCAGGGCGGCGAGGTAGGTCTGTTCGACACTCAACTCGGCGGTGAGGCTGGCAAGGTCGTCGCGCACCCGGCGATGTTGCAGTTGCAGCTCGCAGGCGCAGCGAAACAATTGATGCAGTTCGAACCACAGCTGTTCCGGTGCGGCGCTGTACAGCTGCGTCGCGCGAACCAGTTGTCCTTTGAGCGCGTGAGCCGCCCGTTGCAGCGCTTCGCTCACCAGGGCTGCGCGATCCCGGGAATACTTGGGCGCGATCCGCAGAATGATCTGTTTGTAACCGATGGCCAGCTGACTTTGCAGGGCCTGGCACAGGTTGCTGATCTTGCGTGAGCGCTCATCGAGCATGATCGCCTGATGCAGAAAATGCCGTTCCAGATGCTGGCAGACGAAGTAAACCTCGGGTCGCAACAGTTCCAGCAGATGCAGGCGATTATCGCTTGGCGTCAGCAATTGATTGAGCTCACCTAAGCCTTGATACAGCAGGCGCGCGGTTTCGCCGATGTTTGCTTTCGGCAGGTCGGCGATCCAGCGCTTGAGGTCGCGCGGGGTGGCTTCACAGAAGGACAGGCGCAACTGCGTCGGGGTCGGGGCGCTCAGTTTTGGTTGGGAACGAGGCTCACTCATGCCGTGACAAGCTCCGGCGGCGAATAGGGCAATGCCAAAAACTCTAGCAGTTGTGGTCTGTTTCGCAGGCGATTGTCAGGGTTTTTTACCGTTGGTCTGCTGGCCTGGTGCCATTCCCGCAGGCGCTACTAGGCTCTCAGACGTGCGATCGGAAACGCACGGTTGCACGGCCTGCCGTCAACGTCGGGGCAGGTCTCCCGAAACTTCAAGGAGATGAGGTTCATGTCTAAATACGCAGTGGCAAATCAATGGGGCGGTAGTTCGGCACCCTGGCATCCGGGTGGAACCTGGGTGCTGGGCGCGCGGGACAACCAGAACGTCGTCGCGATCGAGATCAAGTCCGGCGACGGTGGCAAAACCTTTAACGGCACCATGACTTGCGCCGGCGAAGGCCCTATTGGCTTCAAGGCTCAGCGCACTGGCCAGAACCAGTACAACGTCGAAAACCAGTGGGGTGGCAACGATGCCCCGTGGCACCCAGGTGGCAAGTGGGTGATCGGCGGGCGGGATAACCAGAATGTTATCGCGTTGAGTGTCACATCCAATGACGGAGGGAAAAACCTCAGTGGCACCAATACCTACGCCAACGAAGGCCCGATCGGCTTCCGTGGGCAGATAGAGTAACGGCGCCACTCAGGTCGTGTCCGCCCCTTCGCAGACGTGCGAAAGGGCGGATCAACAGGTTCAGGCGTTGGACAGTGCCAGGGCCTGACCCATCTGTACCGGCGAGCCGGCTCTCAGTTCTTCAACCCATTTCACCTGATCTGGCCCGAACAGCACGATCGCGGTCGAACCCAGCTTGAAGCGCCCCAGTTCCGCACCTTTTTCCAGATGAATCGGCGCACGGGCGGCTTCGTCGTAACGGAAGGTTTTCAGCTCGCGCTTCGGCGGCGTGACCAAACCGGCCCATACGGTTTCGATCGATGCCACGATCATCGCGCCCACCAGCACCACGGCCATCGGCCCGCGCTCGGTGTCGAAGATGCACGCCACGCGCTCGTTGCGGGCGAACAGTTCAGGAACGTTTTCCGCGGTGGTCTGGTTGACCGAGAAGATCCGGCCCGGAATGTAGACCATTTCGCGCAGGGTGCCGGCCAGCGGCATGTGCACGCGGTGGTAGTCCTTCGGCGACAGGTAAACAGTCGCGAATTCACCGCCCATGAACGGCGCCGCATTGGCCGCGTCGCCGCCCAGCAGCTCCAGCACGCTGAAGCTGTGGCCCTTGGCCTGGAGGATACGACCGTGTTCGATCGGACCGAGCTGGCTGATCGTACCGTCGGCCGGGCTGAGGATTGCGCCCGGGGTCTGGTCCAGTGGACGTGCGCCGTCTTTCAGCGCGCGGGTGAAGAAGGCGTTGAAGTGCTCGTAAGCGGTCACGTCTTCAACCAGCGCCTGCGACATGTCCACTTGATAACGCTTGGCGAACCAGGTGGTGAAGGCATTCTTGAACCAGCGCACGCGGCACTCGGCGACGCAGCCGGCCAGGCGCGACAGCAGGTGATGAGGCAGCAGGTACTGGCTGATGATAAACAAACGCTCTTTCATGACTGTCCTTAAAAATCCTTAAAGCTCGACGGGGGTGTCGGGGTGGTTGCCCCATTCGCCCCAGGAACCGGCGTAGCCCTTGACCCGCGGATAACCGAGGGCCTTGGCCACCAGATAAGTGAAACCGGACCGGTGATGGGTCTGGCAGTGGGTAATGATCTCTTTGTCCTTGGTGATCCCGAGGTTTTCGAGGATCTGCGGCATGTCGGTACGGATGCGCAGTTGGCGCGCCTGATCCATGCCTGCCGTCCATTCGAAATTGACCGCGCCGGGGATGTGCCCGCCCTTGGCCGCCAGGACCTTTTCGCCGGAATACTCCAGCGGGCCTCGAGCGTCCCAGATCGCCAGGTCAGCGGCGCCGAGACGGCTCTGCAGGTATTCGCGGGTGGCGGTGGGTTCCTCGTGCAGGGTCAGGGCAACCGGGCCGCCCGCCGCTGGAGGAATCTGGATCGACATCGGCGAGCCTTCCGCCAGCCACGCCGGCAGACCGCCGTCGAGGTAGTGGTATTTGTCATGGCCGATCACGTCGAGCAGCCAGATGAAGCGCCCGGCCCAGCCGCCGCCTTCGTCGTCATAGACCACGTAGACCGCGTCTTTGCGATGGCCGAGTTCACCGAACAGTTCTTCGAGTTTCTCTTTGCTCGGCAACAGGCCCGGAGCCGGCGCCTGACCCAGCTGGGTGCGTTTCGGATCAACAAAACGTGCGCCGGGAATGTGTCCCTCGGCGTAGCGGGCGGCACTGGTCAGATCCACCAGAATCAGATCGCGGGATTCGAGGCGCGGCAGCAGGTCGCTCGGCTCGATCACCAGGGCCAGGCCAGAGAAATCAGACATGTGAGGTCTCCAGAGCACAAAGGGGAAGGATTGTAGCTGTCATTGGCCGCGCTGGCTAAAACTGTGCAGGGCTTTCTCGATGCACTGCGCGGTTTTGCCGAAGGCTTGCACGGTGATGTCGGCGAACGGCCCGCCACCCTGGTCGGCGACCACGATCATGATCACCCGGCCGTTGTTCACCAGTGAACGCAGGAACAGGTGCTCGCCCCGGAAAAGCGTGCGCAGCGAGGGCGGCAGCAGGGCGGAAAACTGGGCATTGTTGTCCGGGGTGATCCGCACTTGCGCCTGCTGCGCGAGCAAGCGTTGCAGCACCGAACTCTGGCTGACAACGAAATTGAGCGCAGCGGCTTCCTTCGGCAACCCCGAGGTTTGATGGACGCGCAGATTGGCGTGGCTGCGGTCGGCCATCAGGATCATCACCCGGCGCATGCCGCTGGCGACCAGCGCGTCACGGGCGGCGACAGTCAGGCTCATGGCATTGGTGAAGCGGCTTGGCACGGCCAGCAGCTCGGCGCATTGCCGGCGCCACTGGGTCAGATCTTCAGCGGATGGCGCCGCAGCCGGCAGCATTCCGGCAGGCAGACGACGGGTGCCCCACGGCCAGAGCAGCGAAACCGCCGGGTGCCACAGATCCGGCATGGAATGATGGCGAGCGCTGACGGCGGCCTGTTGGTGCAACTGTTGTTGCACCTCGTCCATCGAGATTTGCAGATAGAGGCTGGTCAGGAATTGCCAGCGCTCGCTGTGCGGACTGTCCCAGGCCTGTTGCGCCGAGAGTGCCAGACCGTTGGCCAGTAACACGGTGTTGGCCGGCTGATTGAGCCAGCGACGCAGGGTCGGATCGTCGTCGAGGCGGTTTTGCTGGCGCAACGGATGATCCACATCGCGGGCAATGCGCAGGACCTTGACCAGTTCGCGCTGCTCGGTCAGCAGCAGCCGATAACCTTGTTGCACCCAGATCGGCAGACGCCAGGCTTCCACCAGCGCTTCGCCGATTTTCAGCAGGCGCACGCCGAACAGCTGCTTTTCCACGACGCGCGCTGATTCGCCCTTGTGGATAACCCGCACTTCCCACTCTTCAAGCAATTGGGGAAAGGTCAGTGCCAACGGCCACAGCGGCGACAGAAACAGCAGGCTGCCCCAATGGATGTCCTGCCACAAACGTGCGAGGCGGCTGGCGAAAAAGCCGTTGGCCTGTTGCGTGGCGTGCTGGCTGATCATCTGCAACTGGCGCAGGGCCTGGGGGATCTGTGCGGAAGGTTCGGCGGGCAGGCGCGCGAGCAGTTCTTCGGTGCGGCCAAGGCCGAGGCGATTGATCGCCACTTCGAGGTTTTCCGCCGGCGCAGTCATGTTGCCGTGGGTGTGGCGGTTGGCTTCGCGGATGATGCTCAGAGCCAGTGCCGGGCTGTCCTGCATCAGGTCGGCGATGTCGCGCAGCGAGCTGCGGTCATCGCGAATCGCCCGGCAGACCCGGTCATGGGCATCTTGCGGCACCGGCAGGCGAACGCTGTCGAGCAGCTTCACCCAGCCATCGAGTGTGGTCGGTTTTACGTGTGGGACGTTCGTTTCATTAGCCATGTCTGGACGAGATCTTCACTGACTGTAGACGCGCCCGGCATGGGCTAAATTGGCTTTTCGCCTGAACTGGCTATAGTCTGGCGCAGTTTTGCCGATAAGTAGAAGAAGAGATTTTTTAACTTCCGAATATGACCTTGAACCCGACTTAAACAAGTACCTTTCTACCTATGGCTAAAATTATCGGCATCATCGTCGTATTCGCGAGCGTGCTCGGCGGATACGTGCTCTCCCACGGCAAGATTGCCGCCCTGATCCAGCCTTTCGAGGTAATGATCATCGGTGGTGCTGCACTCGGTGCATTCCTGCAGGCCAACCCCGGCTACATGACGATGCACGTGCTCAAGAAATCCCTGAGCATGTTCAGTTCGCGTTTCAGCCACACGTTCTATCTGGAAGTGCTGGGCCTGATCTACGAGATCCTCAACAAGAGCCGCCGCGAAGGCATGATGGCCATCGAAGGCGATATCGAAGACGCCGCCGCGAGCCCGATCTTCGCCAAGTACCCGGCGGTGCTGAAAGACGAACGCATGACCGCGTTCATCTGCGATTACCTGCGCATCATGTCCTCCGGCAACATGGCTCCCCATGAGCTGGAAGGCCTGTTCGACATGGAACTGTACAGCCTGAAGGAAGACCTCGAACATCCGTCCCACGCGGTGAACGGCATTGCCGACGCCATGCCGGGTTTCGGTATCGTCGCGGCGGTACTGGGTATCGTGGTGACCATGGCCTCCCTGGGTGAGGGCGATCAGAAGTCCATCGGTCTGCACGTGGGTGCGGCACTCGTGGGTACCTTCTTCGGTATTCTCGCGGCGTACGGTTTCTTCGGCCCGCTGGCGCACTCCCTGGCGCACGATGCCAAGGAAGAGCTGAACGTCTACGAAGCCATCAAGGCCTCGCTGGTGGCTTCGGCTTCCGGCATGCCGCCGTCGCTGGCTGTCGAGTTCGGTCGCAAGGTGCTGTACCCGGCTCACCGTCCAAGCTTTGCCGAGCTGGAACAAGCCGTTCGCGGTCGCTAAGTCATGGAAAATAACCAGCCGATAATCATCAAGCGCGTCAAGCGCATCGCCGGCGGGCATCACGGCGGGGCGTGGAAGATCGCCTTCGCCGATTTCGCGACGGCGATGATGGCGTTCTTCCTGGTGTTGTGGCTGCTGTCCACCGCGACCCCGGAACAGAAGATCGCCATCGCCGGTTACTTCAAGGACCCGGTCGGTTTCTCCGAGAGCGGCACGCCGTACATCATCGATCTGGGCGGCACGCCGACCCTGGCGCCGGAAAACACTCTCAACCCTGAAGTGAAGTCGCAGCCGCAACCGGACAAGGTCACGGTCGACACCGAACAGGTTGAAGGCATGGCCGAGCAGGTCGAGAAGGAACGCCTGGAACTGTTGCTGCAGGAACTGCAGAACAAGGTCGACGAGAACCCGCAACTGCAGAAGTTCAAGGACCAGATCCTGTTCGAGATCACGCCGAACGGCTTGCGCATCCAGATCATGGACGCCGAGAACCGACCGATGTTCGACTCCGGTTCTGCACGCCTGAAGCCGTACTTCGAAGACATCCTGCTGGCCATGGCCGACACCATCAAGGCGGTGCCGAACAAGATCAGCATCAGTGGTCACACCGATGCCAAGCCTTACGTGGGCAACGGCGATTTCGGCAACTGGGAGCTTTCGGCCAACCGTGCCAACGCCGCCCGGCGTGCATTGGTGGCGGGCAGTTATCCGGATGCTCAAGTGGCGCGGGTTGTTGGTTACGCCTCGTCGGCACTGTTCGACAAGGAGAACCCGTTCAACCCGGTCAACCGCCGCATCGACATCGTGGTGCTGACCAAAAAGGCCCAGGCGGCCATCGAAGGTTCGCAAGGTGCCGACCCGTCGCAACCGGCAGATCAAGGCCAGAACGGCGCCGCGCCGGCCACCCCGGTCGACCCGAACGCCTTGCCGGCGGATCAGCAGCCGGTACCGGCCCACGAGTTGCGCGAACGGCTGAACCTGTTCGACGACCCGCTGCCGAAACCGACCGAGCCGGGCGCAGCGGCACCAGCCCCGGCGCCTGCTGCACCGGCTCCCGCGCCGAAGCAGTGACCCACAAAAAAGCCGACAGCGATGTCGGCTTTTTTGTGTCCGGTGGGAAGGCTGGTCACAGACGTATTCCCTGCGGCGCTCGGGCTGACTAAAACCCGCGTCGAATACGGTTTTTCAGCGCGTCATGAAACACTTCGGCGTTTTGTCGGTTGGCGGTTCGCGCTGACTGATTTGCCGTGACCGAATCCAGGGTCATGGAGCGCTTGACGCTTCCTTCGGTGCGGTAAGCATCGATGAAGAAGTCCAGATCCCGATCGGTGCTCAGCTTTGGCCATTTGTCCAGGTAGTGCGGAAGCTCCGCCGGCCCGGTTCTGAACGAGCAGATTCGTCGGTGGCTGATGGTCGCCTCGCCGATTTCGAACGGCACCCACCACGACAGTGCGGTCTTTTCCGACACCACGGCCAGCAGGTGGCTGCACTCGGTGATGTTACGGGTGATGACACCCGTGATGTCGTCGGTGGTCTGGGACTCAGGGTCCAGTACATCAAGGTAGGTCTTGATATTGGCCAGAACCAGGCGGCTGTTGATGGCAATCGCCTGAGCGCGATCGCCGTGGCGGTAGCTGATGAATACGGGCATCAGAAATGTCCTTTGAGCGCGAGCTCTCGGTAATAGGCGCCGAGTGCGGTGAGGCGGCAGCCAGTGGAATTGAGGGCGGCGTAATACATGTGCTCGGCGTCGACCGGTTCGATCAGGCTGTGACGGTTGCACATCTGCAACTGTTTGAAGACATCGCCGTGATCGGGATCGAATGCCGCTTCGGTGGGTTCGTAGCTGGGATCGAGCCGGAAGACGAAGCTCGGCTCGGGAAACCAGTCCTTGAGCTTGCGCAGTGTTTCTTCGGCAATCAGCGGCGCGACTTCGCGCAGCGGTACAAATTGCGACACGTTGGTCTTGAACACCGGCCGCTGTTCCCATGCCCCCAGCGCATTGTCGACAAACGAATACACACTGCCCGGCGTGACCTTGCCCAATACATTGGCTGCGCCGCCGTGCAGGGCTTGCAACAGCAGATCGGTGAACACCCCGTGGCCACGGCTTTCCAGCGCCGATTGTTCTTTCTTGCAGGCCGTCAGGATGGTCATGCCTTCGCCGATCACGCTGCTGCCACCGCGCAGACTGCGCATGGCACCTGCTGCGCCGGCCTGGCAGCAATCCAGGATGATGATCTTGTTCTTGATGTGCGGTGCCTGATCGGCCCACGTCAGAATGTCGCTGATGCGAATGCCTTCGCCGCCGTGCCGGAAGTCCTGTGGAATCAGCAGTCCTTCGTCGATGCTGGTGTCGAACTGGCCATGGCCTGCGAAGTACAACAGCGCCACATCGCAGTCGCCGGAAAACAGCTCCCGGATCTGTTGCTTCATCGTGTCGAGTGTCAGGTTCTCCTCGGCTGAAGTCAGTACCTTGCTGCTGAAGTTCGGCCGCCCGTTGGCGTGGCGCTCCAGTACCGAGGCCATTGCCATCGCATCGTTGTTACAGCCGCTCAGTGGCGCGACGTGGGTGTAGTGGTTGATGCCGATAAACAGTCCCTTGCGCATGGTTACACCGCCGTGTGCAGGCGGATGGCCTTGATGATGCTCTGGGTGTTCCACGCACACTCGGCATGTGCGGCATTGCGTACAACGGTGGAAATCCGTTCGGCACCGAACGGTTTGATCGCGATGATCACCTTGCCCATGCGTCTGGCGATCTCGATTTCCTTGTTGATCCACTTGCTGTAGGTCGAATACATGCCGGCCATGATCAACACCGCCGAGCACGGCCGGATCTTGTTTTCGATCGCCTCTTCAAGCTGCTTGTCGGTGCGTGCACCCATGATCGGATTGTGCGGTGGCACGGAAAAGTTCTTGAAGCAGAAGTCGGGTTGAGCGCCGAGCAGGCGCACCAGATTGTCGTGGGCGTGGGGGTGGTTCCACGAGTGACTGATGAACAAATGATAGGTCTGCATGGGGTTCCTCGGAGATCGCATAGGTGCGAAGGAAGAACCCAATTTAGGCCTATGGAAGGGCGCTACAAGGTCTGGGCGGGAAAAGAGAAATGTCCTGCAAACTGAAGTAATCAGGCTTACAGAAAGGGCTTGTGTTTAAGGTGAGGGTGGGAACGCCGCCAGGTTCCGACAACCGGCAGCCCTTGGTGAAGGGCCGCCGACAGGGCTGTTTAGTAGCCGTTTTCCGGCAAACTGGCGATGATCGAGCGGTAGCTGTTCATCCGCTGCTGCTGCACGCGGCCGTCTTCCAGGGCCTTGAGCAGTGCGCATCCCGGTTCGCGATCGTGCTTGCAGTCGCGGAAGCGGCAGGTGCCGAGCAGGTCGTTGAACTCGATGAAACCGGCTTCGACGTCGGCGCGGCTGACGTGGCCGAGGCCGAATTCACGGATGCCCGGGGAGTCGATCAGTTCGCCGCCGCCAGGGAAGTGGAACAGGCGCGCGGTGGTCGTGGTGTGCGTGCCCTGGCCGGACAACTCGGACAGCGGGCCGACACGGGTTTCGACTTCCGGCAGCAGGCTGTTGACCAGGGACGACTTGCCGACACCGGACTGGCCGACGAACACGCTGATGCGCCCGTCGAGCTGCTTCTGCAATTGCTCCATGCCGTTGCCGTGGTGCGCCGAGACTTCCAGCACCGGATAACCCAGCGTGCGATAGACCGCCAACAGGGCATTCAGCGCCGGGGCGTTCTGTTCGTCGATCAGGTCGAATTTGTTCAGCAGCAGCAACGGGCGGATGCCAGCGTGCTCGGCGGCGACCAGATAACGGTCGATCAGGTTCGCATGGGGCTCGGGCAGCGGGGCGAACACGATGACGATCATGTCGACGTTGGCGGCCACCGGTTTGAGCTGGCCACGGCTGTCCGGGCGGCACAGTTCGGTGGTGCGCGGCAGTTGCGCCACGATCACGCCGATGCCCTGGTTGCCGGCGCGCCAGACTACCCGGTCGCCGGTGACCAGTGCCGGCAGGTTGGCCCGCAGGTGGCAGCGGAAGACCTGGCCGGCCAGCTCACCGTCAACGGCCTCGACCTCGACCTGCACCCCGAAGTGGGCGATCACCAGGCCGTGCTGTTCCGGGCCGAGGTCGCCGCCTTCGAGCGCCTCGACAGCCGAGGACTCGCGTTTGGCGGCGCGGGCGGCGCGCTCGCCCTGAATCTTTTCGATGCGCCAGTTTTGACGACGATTGAGTTGGCGTTTGGCCATGGGTGTTCCGTCTGAAGAATGCAGCGATTAGGTAAAACGGCCGCGAGTTTAGCACGCCCGGCAGGCTGCCTAGGCTAAACTGCGCAGCATTGCTCAGGAGCCGAAATATGCAAAACCCGCAGAATCTGATCTGGATCGACCTGGAAATGACCGGTCTCGATCCGGAAAACGACGTGATCATCGAAATGGCCACCATCGTCACCGACAGTGACCTGAACACCTTGGCCGAAGGCCCGGTGATCGCCATCCACCACAGCGACGAAGTCCTCGCCCGCATGGATGAGTGGAACACCCGCACTCACGGCAACTCCGGCCTGACCCAGCGCGTGCGTGAAAGCCGCGTGAGCATGGCCGAGGCTGAAGCCGAAACCATCGCCTTCCTGGAGAAGTGGGTGCCGAAGGGCAAGTCGCCGATCTGTGGCAACAGCATCTGCCAGGATCGCCGCTTCCTTTATACCCACATGAAGTCGCTGGAAAGCTACTTCCACTACCGCAACCTCGACGTCTCCACGCTCAAGGAACTGGCCGCGCGCTGGGCGCCGGACGTGCGTGACAGCTTCAAGAAGGGCAGCACTCACCTGGCGCTGGACGACATCCGCGAATCCATCGCCGAGCTGCAGCACTACCGCAAGCATTTCATCAAGTTCTGAGATCGGCACCCACGCCGGGGTGCCCTCTTTTGGTGCCTCGGCGAAGTGAGTAGACTGCGCGCCTTCCTGCCAGGATCGCCACCATGTTGCTGATGCTCTACCTCGTCGCCATTACTGCCGAAGCCATGACCGGCGCCCTGTCTGCGGGCCGTCGCGGCATGGACTGGTTCGGCGTGGTGCTGATCGCCTGCGTCACGGCATTGGGCGGTGGTTCGGTGCGCGACGTGCTGCTCGGGCATTACCCGCTGACCTGGGTCAAACACCCGGAATATCTGGTACTGACCACAGTCGCGGCGATGATCACCGTGTTCACGGCTCGCTGGATGCGCCATCTGCGCTCGCTGTTTCTGGTGCTCGACGCGGTCGGTCTGGTGGCGTTCACCCTGATCGGCTGCATGACCGCCCTGGAAATGGGCCACGGCATGCTGGTGGCCTCGGTCAGCGGCGTGATCACCGGGGTATTCGGCGGCATCCTGCGCGACATCTTCTGCAACGACATCCCGCTGATCTTCCGCCGTGAGCTGTACGCCAGCGTCTCGTTCGCTGCGGCCTGGTGCTACATGCTGTGTCTGTTCCTGAACGTGCCGGGCGAGCAGGCGATTCTGATCACGCTATTTGGTGGCTTCCTGTTGCGCCTGCTGGCGATTCGTTTTCATTGGGAAATGCCGAAGTTCGTTTATAACGACGAACATTGAGACCTTGCGCAAATGAATTCGTAGCTGTTCTGCCAGCGAATGATTTTTTCGCTATCTGTGTTGTCGAGTGCGGCTGCTTTACGTTCTTCGTGGTTTTTTTTCTTTCGAACTTACATTTTATGATGAATGTATCTCGGAGTTAATGTGGCCGGGTTTTTCAAATTGCTGATTCGGCTTTCATTTTAGCTACAGGTTCTTACATTTAAATTTTTTGCCGGTTTGTGGTTGCATGTTATTCATGTCTCACTTCGCTTTTGCGTTGGAGGTATGGAATGACGTCAAACACAAGGAGTAAAAATATGAGTGAGCTTAACGAAGTATCAGGAAACCAGTTGGTCCATCCTGAAAGGCTGGACAATATCGACTTGAAGGTGAAGTTCGACTCTTCGTCATTAACGCGAAGTAAAGTGCTGTACGGCAACGGCCGTATGCAAGTAAAGGTTCAGGTGCTGGTATCGGGTTATGATGGAAACGGGGATCGCATTCTGGTTCCAGCAGAAGTCATGAATACGGTTGAACTTATTCACTACAACACCGGGAGAACCTTGCGCGATGGCTGGAGTGCCAGTACCGAACAAGGTCGATTTACGTTGGAAGCGCCGGTGATACAGGATGCAGCACAACCCTCTGACGATGAGCCGGATGATGGTATCCACCCGCAAGTGCGCACATTCTGGGTATCGTCCTCGGGTAGCGGCACGACGCAAATCGCGGCAAGTGTTTCTTTGAACGGGGCAACTATCCGAAGCAATGGAACCGGTCTTTCCGGTTTTCAGGACAGCAGTGTCACTCTGGACGCTCAGGTGCCGGTTACCTACTCGGTAGAACAGTTTCGCTGGACTTCGAACAGACGAGGCAATGAGGAGCCGGGAAACCGGATCTGGAACTACTATCTCGGACTTGTTTATCAGGGACAGCAGATCAAACTGGTGGACTGGGTTTCTTCGAAAGGTACGGATGATGTCAAGTTTGCCTATGGCAACTGGATATATGCGTCGAAAACCAACTATTTGAAGGGGATTCTGGTAAGGCCGAATAAAACTGATGTCACTGTGGCGCTACCTGTTAATGACAATACCTTTGTAAATTATATATTTCGAGATCACGCTCTGGATTCTTCGGCAAAGACCAAAGAGTATGTCGTCAGAGTCAATGATCGTCACGGCGAGTTGACCGTCGTGCAAGCGCTTTCCGAGTTCGCATACACGGCGGCCGAATCCAGTGCGGATGGCGTGTTTCCCTTTCTCGCAATCGACCAATATGGCACGGAGCACAAGTTGGCCATTCGGACCAACTCTGAAAAGCGTGAGTTCTTTCTGGAGCGGGGATGAGTCTGCGGCGAGGTGCATTCACTACTTGAGTTCTTTTCGTCGAAAAGGATCTGACCTTGCCAATTAAATATACAGCGGTGCCGACACCTTTATAGATTGGAGGTGCGCGTGGCAGCGCGCGCTTGGTTTTCTGATATCGCCCGATTTGTTGCTACGGTTAATTTAGCCGTTTTCTCGCAGTTTTAAATGATTGCGGGAAAACGGTTTTTTATTGTGCGTAATTAAATGTCCGTTTGTTGAAGAGGGTATTGAGCAGTTCAGAGTCGGAAGTGAGTTTGTCGTTGTTTCATTGTGTGTGATTACATGTTGTCACTGGTTGTCTGTTTTATTTGTTTTTGGAGCGTGTATCAATGAGTTGGCGTGAATGCTATTCAAGCTTCGCGATAACTTTTTTGTTTAAGGGGTTTGATATGTCTGAAGAAGGTTTGATTATCCAGCGTATTGAAGTGAAGTTCGATTCTTCGGCGGCCATTCGCCATAAAGCACTTTATGCCAACGGTCGCATGCAGATTCGGGTGTTGGTGCTGATTTCTGGTGAAGATGCGCAAGGCAACGCTGTTTCGCTCCATGGCCACTCTGCTCTGGAGACACTTCGGTTGATTGACTATAACTCCGCCGCACCGCTGACAGGTGACTGGACAGCGAGCTCCCGGGAGAATCATTTTGCCCACGACATTAAGGGGGGGCACGCACGGGTCTCGCCATTGGTGCCTGCCGCCGGCAATCGATTGTCCGACCCTTCGGAGGTCGTCCAGGTTTTTGAGTACTGGGTTTCCAGCAGTCGCTCGGGGTCGATGCAGATTGCTGCCGAGGTCATCCTGGATGGCAAAAGGTATCGAAGCAACGGCCAGGACGGCCGCGACAGCAGTATCACCTTGGAGGCCATCTCACCCAGGCAATATCCGATCGCCAATTTCATGCTGGCCAGGACAAGGGTGCTGGATCGGCCAGGTCTGTTTGAAAGGATGGAGCAGCACAGTCTGACCTTAAACGCAGAAGGTCGTCTGATTCATTTGCTCGAATGGTCCAGCGGTACGGTACAGCAGGAAACCGAATATCCAAGCGAGTTTTTCTATTCCGGCGATGCAACAAAAATGTCGGCCGGTTTGAGAAGTTATATCGGTTACATCGGTCCTGCTTTCAGCGATCAGGTGACCGCGCGCACGCCGAGTGGCTTTCGGACGTTGCGTCAGGATCCCGGTACGATCTCGATAATCAGCCATATAACAGCAGAACTCCAAAGTAAGGTGATACGCCGGGAGTTTCTGGATCTAAATGTCTACGACGAGTATGGCACCGAACATCGGATACGTATAAACCCGGATATTGCAAATCGGTCATTCACATTAAGTTGAAATGCATTTTTCAATTTGACGCTCTCTTGGCGTTGCTCTGCAATCTTCTTGCACAAACAGTTTGTCGCAAATAAATGACGGGATGTTAGTTATGAGTAACCACTCTCCGGAGTCCGTGCATTCGAATGCATTCAATTTTGGTGATTTTGTAGCCGGCGGGGTCGATCCCAGAACCGGCGTTTATACCTGTTCGTTATCCCTTGGGTCTATTCAGTCCGTCGACCTTAACGGCCCTTCATTCAATCTTGCGTTGAATTTCAATCCGTTGAATTCGCGCAATGCCGGTTATGGCGCTGGCTGGTCCTTGTCGATCACCCATTATGACTTGCGCAGTAAGGTTATGACGTTCTCCAGCGGCGAGCGCTACAAAGCTGTCGAGTCGCGGGGAGCCTTGCATTTCAAGGAAATGAAGCTGGAAAGCGCCAAGGTTCTGAAAACTGCTGATGGACGATACGAGATCCGATACAAGGATGGTCGACGTGAAGTGCTCAGGGTCCATGGGGCGACCAACATCGCGGTTCCCGAGACGATATTCGCAGCCAATGGCGTGAGTATTTCCCTGAAGTACAGGACGTTCAATGAGCAGCCGATGCTGATCGAGATCAGCGACTTCCAAAGAACGTTGCTCAAGATCGCCCGCAAAGACACAAGGGTGATTCTGACCCGGCATCCGGAGACGCCCTCCAGCGCTGAGTTTGCTCTGACGCTCAGAAACGATCAGGTCAACGCCATCGATTTGCCGGAAGGTGGGGGCTGGAAGCTGCAGTACGCAGACGGTTATCTGACCCGAGTTGAATCGCCCCTGGGTGCCGTGGAAAACATTCGCTACAAGGAAGTCGGCCATCTATTTCCGACCGTCGAGGGTGATCAAAGCCTGCCTTGCGTCATTGCCCACGATATTTACGCCAGATACGGGCAACCGAAGGTCAGCAAGATCTACACCTATTCGGACCATAATTACCTTGGGCACGGCGTTGCAGCGGATCCCCAGGACGATGGCGATCCTCTTTTCCGCGCCGTGGGGGGCTATCAGTACTCCAGCGAAGAGCGGCTGATTGTCGGGAACAAAGTCCACACCCGTATCAAGCGAACCTACAACAAGTTCCATTTGTTGATCTCCGAGGTGACCACTTGCGGTAATGCGCAAACAACAGTTGCAACGCGGTACTACTGTGACGTGAGACTGCCTTTCACCCAGCAGCCCGCGCAGTTCCGGATGCCTGAAGTCCAGACCCTGACTTACGAGGACCTGACGACAAAAGAGAAGCGTTCCGAGGCCTCTGTCACTGAATACGATGCCATCGGCAACCTGCTCAAACAGGTCGGGGCGGACGGGGTGACAACGCGGTTTGAATACTATCCGGCGACCCAGACACCGGATTGTCCAGCGGATCCGCTGGAGTTTGTCCGCTTCCTGAAGCAAAAAACCGTGGCTCCCGCGACGGGTGGCGGTGCGTCCATCGTCACGCGTTATCGCTATGCCTTGCTCTCCGTGCTCAAGGGCGGGACGCTGGCCAGTGTGGTGCCTGTCGAGGAAAAATCTTTCGAGTGGGTCGCAGATCGCGAAGTTCTTCGTTCGACCCTTGCGCTGACTTATCTGGAAACACCGGACAACCCTCTTACACACGGCCTCCTGGAGCAGCAGAAGGTCACTCGCAACGGCACGACGACTTGTATCAAGCATGCCTACACGACCGACGATTTCTCCTTGCGGCTGAAGACAACCTTGCAGGGGTTCGACGGTACAGCGAGTTCGACCGAGCAAACGCTTTCCACCCTGAGTGGTTTGACGCTGTCCGAGCGCGATGCTGACGACAGTGTGGTTACATTCGAATACGACAAGCTTGGACGTCGTGTACGCAAGACGCTTGTCTCTGGCACGACGAATGTTGCTTCGTATCAATGGCGTCACGAAACGGCCAAGGTAGACGTGCCGGCCACGGTGGTTCTGACCGATCCGTCGGGAGGCATGCAAAAAGTTACCTATGACGCGTTGGGGAGGGTCATAGGCGTTGAAGAAAAGGATTGCGACAACCCGGATCCGGCAGGCTCATTTCCGATGCGAGCGGTCTATGCCGCGCTCCATGATGGGGTCGGACGACTGACTGAGCAGACCCGCACCGACTGGTGGGACGGTGTTGCACGTCCTGTGAAATCGCAGGTGTTTTACGACAACTGGGGTCAGATCAAGGAGACTCGCCATGCCGACGGGCGAGTCGAGTATAACGAGTTCGACCCGGTGGCTCGCCAGCAGAAGCGCTGGCAGCAAGGCCTGGGTAAAACTGTCACTGTCTTCAATGCCTTCGGCAAGCCGGACAGCCTTGAAGTCTTCGACCTCAAGGCGCAAAGCCTTGGCAAAACCGTCTTTGAGTACGACGGATTGGGTCGAACGATCAGTCAAACCGACCCCGCCGGGAACAGGACCGGTTATGAGTACGATACGTACGATCGACTGTTTCGCAGTGTTTTGCCGGACGGGCATGCGGTGCAGACCGATTTTGCCGTCCACAGCACCGAGGTTTTGCCGGTCGCGATCAGAGTCGCCGGGAAACTGTTGGGGCAGCAAGTCTTCGATGGTTTGAATCGGCTGACCGAGCTTTCGGTGGGCGGGCGCAAGTCAGTTGCAGTTTATCCGGCCGGCAAGACTCAGCCCACATCGCACACGAGTGCGGCAGGGGAAACGACCGAGCTTGTTTATTCATCGGGTCCGGGTGGCGCCTTGACTGAGCGCAAAGCGCTAACAGGAGGCGGAGGGCTTACCCGTTTCACCTACGATGAACGAAACGGCAGAATGGAAAGTTGCGTCGAGCAAGGACGTGAGAATCTGTTCGAGTACTTTCCGTCCGGGCGTCTGAAGTCGGAAACAACCCGCTTTGACGGGCAGCGCCGGACGACCTCCCATACCTACTCGCTGGCGGGGCGCCCTCTGGAACACGTGGACGTATCGGGCACGCGGCACAAAACCGAGTACGACATCTGGGGGCGCGAAACCTTGCACAGGCAAGGCCCGATAGAAACTCGATACTTCTATGGCAAGGCTGGTTTGCTTGAGCGGATCGAAACCCGGGATACCCTGTCCGGGCATCATATCCTCACGCATCTGACCTACGATGATATCGGTCGTGAGCTGACCCGCCGTTTTGAAGTCAACGGGTTACCCTCTCAAACGCTGAGCTCCAGTTACACCGTGACGGGCAAGCTGGCGCAGAAGGTTCTCAAACGCGGCTTCATGGTGTTGCGCGATGAGCGGTTTTCTTACGATGCACGCGGTCGACTCATCCAGTACGACTGTGAAGGGATCCAGCGACCGCGGGACCCTTATGGCAAGGAAATTATCCAGCAAACATTCACGTTCGATGCGCTGGATAACATTCTCTCCTTGCAAACCACGTTCCCTCTGGGTGTCAACGTGACGACGTTCAGTTTCAGCGAACAGGATCCGGCCCAGTTGGTCGGGGTTCAACATTCTCATGCCGACTATCCGGCACCGGTCACCCTGGAATACGACGCCAACGGCCGGATGATCAAGGACGATAAGGGCCGTACTCTGGCCTACGACACGTTTGGCCGCCTGACTCAGGTTATCGATTCACGTGGGGAGGTCCTGCGTGGTTACCGATACGACGGCTTCGATCGGCTGGTCGAGCTGTCGCAATCCGGAAAGTCGGCGGTGCAGCGCTTCTATCACCACAACAAAATGAGCAACGAAGTCAGTGGTCCTGAATCACGCAGTGTCGTGCGACACGGCCGTCTGATATTGGGACAGCAGCAACTGGGAGCGGATGCGGGTATCCGGCTTTTCGGGGCTGACCAGCAGCAGAGCGTGCTGAGTCGCTCGCATGGCGAACAATCGCTCGACAGCGCCTACAGTCCCTACGGGCATCGGCCTGTCGAGGGAGGCCTGTTCAGTCAGGCGGGTTTCAATGGCGAGCAACTGGATGAGGTCACCGGTCTGTATCTGCTGGGCAATGGTTACCGGGCCTACAGCCCGACACTGATGCGCTTCATCAGCCCGGACAGCCTGAGTCCGTTCGATGCAGGCGGCTTGAATGCTTACGCCTATTGCCTTGGCGATCCGGTTAACCGAGTGGATCCTACGGGGCATGTTTCCTGGCAGTCGATTGCCGGGGTTGCGCTAGCAGCACTGGGGACTGCGGTGAGTTTTCTGACGCTGGGAGCGGCCTCGCCACTGGGTGTGCTGGCCATCGGGCTGGGAGTCGCCTCGGGTGTTACCGCTATCGCCAGCGAGCTGGCTCATGAACTGGCCCCGGATTCTTCGGCGGGTGACGTCCTTGGCTACATCAGTCTGGGACTTGGGTTGGCATCCCTTGGCGCCGGCCTGGCGGGTCAGGCTATCAAAGGTGCCAGCAGGTTGGCGGGGGCTTTCAAGTCAGGGTTGAGCACTAATCCTCGCGAGGCCGCCAGAGCCATGGCGAGTGGAATGGGGGGGCGAAGCACTTCGGGAACGAGCGCAGGTCCACGAAAATGGACATACAAGACACAGGGCTTCAGAGGGACGGTAGATGGTCAAAAAACAGGAAGAGGCGCCATTCCCGGCTTCGAAGACCTTGATGACATTTCAAGGGATAAATTCTTCCGTTTCAAGGATGCAATCAAGGACGGAGGAAAGTCTCCAAGCGAAGCTGCAAATGGTCTTGGGGGCAAGACTTATTACAATGAGATGGTCCCTTTCAAGTCTCCCAACCCGCGTCAGCTCCGCGACCCAGGTTACTTCAATGACACGGGTTACACGGAAATCAGGCTTAACCAGGCCACACGTCTGTTTTTCTTTGCGAACCATGACACCCGGACGGTAACCATGCATGCGTTTGGTCATACCGTTCGAGGCGCTTGATGGGCCTGGCGTGCCATGGCCGGGAGGGCAGCGCCCACTCGTGCTTTTGCCGGATACACTCTGAGGAATGATCCGGTCGCGCCTTCGGTGGTTCCAAGAGGAATCGCTGAAGGCGCCTTTTCTCTTTAATTTACTGATCAGGCAATCAACGCGCCTCCAGGCTGCAGTGTGAGCATGCAGGCTCATGCGGTAGACATATGTACGACAGTGCGCAGCAAGCACGGCGGTATGATGGTTTTTCGAGGGCCAGACAATTCAGGTTTGGCTGACTGACCTGCGCGTTCGATACGGTTCGCGTAGCACTCCGTTATCAGTGCAACCCAATCTCAAGGATGAGAGTTTCATGGCTGACAAATCACCCAGGATCAAACCTGGCTCCAGCAAAATAAATGACTCTGCTGCCGATGGTTCTCATCGTGTGCCCAGAGGGGATTCTCCCCTCTCAGCCCTGCCGCATCGCCCGGATCCGCGACCGTCTCTTTTCCTGCCGGATCCTGTCACGACGGCGCAGATAACCAATCCCAGGCCGAGCGTGGAGCTTTTCGCGATCAATGAAGTAGCGGGAGTTGCCTCGCCCACTTCTTTCGCGGACTACCGGGTGCCCGCCCGAAAAAATCTCGGCGAGGTCGATGCGCAGGGCGTTCGGGAGTTCAAGCAGCGCCAGTATGTGGCTGTTTCCGACGATCATTTCGTACAAGTGGTTCGGGATACCGAAAGCGGCCTTTTTCGCGCGACGGTCGCCAGAGAACTCAAGGCTTCCGGTCCGCTGATGGAGCCGGACGCCGAGGGCAGGTACTGGCACCCTATAGCATCAGGGAACCCGTTGGATCGAGGCGATGCCCCGTCGGGGCTGGCGCGCAATGTAGATGAGCGTCTGGCAGCGTTGTTTCCGACCATGGCCCAGGATGCTCGGACTTCCATGCACCGCGAGCGATTGACGGGTGATCCGCTGCTGGCAGTGGCCCGGCTGGAAGCGGAATACTTCACTCTGTTGAAGGATCTTGGCGCGTGGGCCGGGCAGGTGCCGTCCCGGCACCCGGTCACGGGGTTGCCCCTGACAAGTACCGAGATTGGCGTGCAGAGAACAAGCCGAGAGCGTTTTGCACAGGAACTTCAGGACAATTGGTCCCGGAAGGCAACCAGCGCCAATCCGTATTCGCCATCGACGCTGGATTACGATCTCGATGTACTTGGCAGCCTGCCTCGTTTGTCGGCGGATTTCAGCCATGTTCGCGAGTTGAGTCTGACCAGCACTGCCCCGTTGGAAGACAGCGCCTTTCTCGCGAGTTTTCCGGGTGTGCGGTATCTCACCCTGTCGGGCTTTGCCCTGAAATCGTTTCCCGTTGAGGTTTACCAGATGAGGGAACTGGTGACGCTGACCTTGGACAACTGTGACATACGGCTCACCGAAGCCAGCGTCGAAGGCCTCGCCCACATTGAACAACTGACGCTGCTGGACTTGAGCAACAACCCGCTCGGGCTGTCGCCCGACCTCAGATTCATGAGGCGCCTGGACAGTCTTTATCTCTCGGATACGGGGCTGAACGAGGTGCCTGTCGGGCTATTTGAAAGCGAAAGCCTGGCATTTGCCGATCTGCGCAATAACGAAATTGAACACTTGCCAGACGAACTTTTTGAGGTGCCGGATATTCAACAGGTCAATTTTAACTTTCGAAACAATCCGCTGGATGAGGCCACTCTGCAGCGAGTCAGTGCCTATATCGAGGCCGCTGGCCTGGATAGGAGAGTCCTGATTCAAGTTGATGGAGAAAACCAGATACAACCGCAGATTTTAGACTTCGAAGGTGAGGACAGTGGTGTGGAGAGTTCGTGAGTGAGGGCATCACGTACTTTCATCGAGATGCTGGCGCAACGCCCACTCCACATGTTCTCTAACCAACTCTGACGGATGATCCCGTCGCGCCTTCAATGCTTCCAGCACCGGAATCGTTGAAGGCGCGTTGCCCAATCCCACCGCCAGATTGCGCAGCCAACGCTCGTAACCCGCGCGGCGCAACGGCGAACCCTCGGTGCTGCTGAGGAATTTGTCTTCATCCCACAAGAACAGCTCGGCCAGTTCGGCATTGTCCAGATTGTGCCGTGGCTTGAAATCGCTTTCGCCGGACGGGCGGGCGAAGCGGTTCCACGGGCAGCAGATCTGGCAATCGTCGCAGCCGAACACCCGGTTGCCGATCAGCGGTCGCAGGTCTTCGGGGATGGCGTTTTTCAGTTCGATGGTCAGGTAGGAAATGCAGCGTCGCGCGTCCAGCACATACGGGCCGACGAAGGCGTTGGTCGGGCAGATGTCGAGGCACGCGGTGCAGCGTCCGCAGTGTTCGGTGCTGTGGGGTTCATCCACCGGCAGGGGCAGGTCGACGAACAGCTCACTGAGAAAGAAGTAACTGCCGGCCTTGCGGTTCAGCACCAGGGTGTTTTTACCGATCCAGCCCAGCCCGGCCTGTTCGGCGATGGCCTTTTCCAGCACCGGCGCACTGTCGACGAAGGCGCGGAAGCCGAACGGGCCGATCTCTGATTGAATCCTGTCCGCCAGTTGTTGAACGCGTTTACGGATCAACTTGTGATAATCGCGGCCCAAGGCATAACGCGAGATGTAGGCCTTTTCCGGTTTTGCCAGCAATTGCGCCATTTGCGTGTCGCCCGGCAGGTAGTCCATGCGCAGTGAGACTACGCGCAAGGTGCCCGGCACCAGCTCTTCGGGGTGCGAGCGTTTGCTGCCGTGGGCGCCCATGTAATCCATTTCGCCGTGGTAGCCGGCCTCGAGCCAGCGTTGCAGGTGCTGCTCATGCTCGGCCAGATCCAGACCGCTGATGCCGACTTGCTGGAAGCCCAGCTCGCGGCCCCAGTCCTTGATGGATTGGGCGAGGGCAGGCAGATCTGTGGTGATGGCGGACATGAGGCGAGAGAAACCGGAGCTGAGGTGCGTATAATTCTGCCAGACATCGGAGCCCGAAGACGCATGCCGCACACTAAAGATCAATTACCCGACGCGCTGTACCGTGCCGCGCAGGTGCGCGAACTCGACGCACGGCTGATCGCCGCCGGCACGCCGGGCTTCGAATTGATGCAGCGTGCCGCCCATGCCACCTGGCGCGCACTGGTACGCCAATGGCCGGCCGCGAATGAATTGACGGTGCTGGCCGGGCACGGCAACAACGCCGGCGATGGTTATCTGGTGGCGGCGCTCGCGCATCGGGCGGGTTGGCAGGCTCAGGTGCTGGCTGTCGGCGACCCGCAGCGTTTGAAGGGCGATGCTGCCGTGGCGCACGCCGAAGCCGTAGCCGCCGGTGTCTCGATTGCCCCTTGGGATCTGTCCTGCGAGTTGCGCGGCATCGTTGTTGACGCGTTGCTTGGCACCGGCCTGAGCGGCGACGTGCGTGAGCCCTATGCCGCTGCGATTGCGGCGATCAATGCCAGCAGACTGCCGGTGGTGGCGGTCGATATTCCTTCCGGATTGTGCGCCGACACTGGTCATGCGCTGGGTGATGCGGTGCGCGCTGACCTCACCGTGACTT
The DNA here is from genome assembly GCF_002112305.1 of Pseudomonas sp. R45(2017). Lineage (NCBI taxonomy): Bacteria > Pseudomonadati > Pseudomonadota > Gammaproteobacteria > Pseudomonadales > Pseudomonadaceae > Pseudomonas > Pseudomonas sp. R45(2017). Next base: position 427,577 of record NZ_NEHH01000004.1, read on the forward strand.
TCATCGGCCTGAAGCTCGGGCTGTTCACGGGCGCGGCGGCGGATCACGTCGGCGAACTGCTGTTTAACGATCTGCAGGCCTCGGCCGAAAACTTCACTGACATTCCAGCCGCCGCTCAACGTCTCAACGCGATTAACCTGCCGCGTCTGGCGGCCCGTACGCCGGCGGCGCACAAGGGGCGTTTTGGCCATGTGCTGCTGATCGGCGGCGATCACGGTTTTGGCGGAGCAATTCTGTTGAGCACCGAAAGTGCGTTGCGCAGCGGGGCCGGGATGGTTTCGCTGGCGACCCGTCCGGAACATGTGCCGGCGGCGTTGAGCCGGGTGCCGGAAGCCATGGTGCTGGGCACTTCTTCGGCCAATCAATTGATGGGGCTGCTGGAAAGGGTGTCCATGCTGGTGGTCGGGCCGGGGCTTGGGCAGGCGAGTTGGGGGCGGGCGCTGTTGTCGGCCGCTGCCAATGCCTCGCTGCCGCAGGTGTGGGATGCCGATGCACTGAACCTGCTGGCCTCCGGTTTTGTCAGTCTGCCCAAGGATTGCGTGATCACGCCGCATCCGGGAGAGGCGGCGCGGCTGCTGGGGATCAGCACTGCCGAGGTGCAGGCCGATCGTCCGGCGGCGGCGCTGGCGTTGAGCGAAAAATATACAGCGGTGGTGGTGCTCAAAGGCGCAGGCAGTCTGATTGCTCATCCCGATGGTCGTCTGGCGCTGTGTCATCAAGGCCATCCGGCCATGGCTACTGCCGGTCTTGGCGATGTATTGGCCGGTCTGGTCGGCGCGCTGCTTGCCCAAGGTATGAATGCGTTCGACGCGGCGTGTCTGGCGGTCTGGCTGCACGCCAACGCTGGGGCGCAACAAGGTAAATTCGGCCGTGGGCTGGCGGCCAGTGATCTGATTCCAGCCATTCGTCAGTTGTTGGAGGAGCATGCACCGTGTCTGAAGTAACCCTGTACCTGGCCGATGAACAGGCCATGAGCGACTTTGGCGCACGCATCGCCCGTATCACCCAGGGCCATGGTCTGATCTTTCTCGAAGGCAACCTCGGGATGGGCAAAACCACGCTGTCGCGGGGCATCATTCGCGGTCTGGGGCACGTGGGGGCGGTGAAAAGTCCGACCTTCACGTTGGTCGAGCCCTACGAGATCGGTGACGTCCGGGCGTTTCACTTCGACCTGTATCGCCTGGTCGATCCGGAAGAGCTGGAGTTTCTCGGGATTCGCGACTATTTCGAAGACGACGCCCTGTGCCTGATCGAATGGCCCGATAAAGGTGCAGGCTTTTTGCCAAAGCCTGACCTGACCATTACCATTAGCCCGCAAGACAGCGGACGTTCGCTGACCATTTTATCCCAGGGCTCGCGCGGCGAGGCCTGGTGTGCCGCTTTGGCATTGGAAACCAATTGAATGATGGGGTTAGGTATGCGCTTTCGCGCGTTGGTGGCTGCCGCTGGACTGATGTTGATGGCAGTAACCGTCAACGCTGTGGCCGAGACGAAGGTCAACAGCGTGCGCCTGTGGCGGGCGCCGGACAACACGCGACTGGTGTTCGACCTGACAGGCCCGGTGCAACACAGCGTCTTCACGCTGACCGCGCCGGATCGTCTGGTGATCGACATCAACGGCGCCACCCTCGGCGCGCCGCTGAATGTGCAGACCGCCAATACGCCGATCACCGCCATGCGCTCGGCCCAACGTACGCCGACCGACCTGCGGGTGGTCATCGACCTGAAAAAAGCCGTCACCCCGAAAAGCTTCTCGCTGGCGCCGAATGCGCAATATGGCAACCGTCTGGTGGTCGATCTGTTCGACAACCCGGCTGACGCCGCACCACCGCCGACACCTGCGCCGACCCCAACGGTTGCGACCGTGCCTGCGGTGCCGGTCACCCCGGCCGAGCCTGCGATCAAACTGCCACCGGCCCCGGCCGGCAAGCGCGACATCATTGTGGTGATCGACGCCGGCCACGGTGGCGAAGACCCGGGTGCGTCCGGTTCTCGCGGTCAGCGCGAGAAAGACGTGGTACTGCAGATCGCCCGCGAGTTGCAGCGTCAGGTCAACGGCATGAAAGGCTTCCGCGCCGAACTGACCCGTACCGGCGACTACTTCATCCCGTTGCGCGGCCGTACCGAGATTGCTCGCAAGAAGGGCGCCGACCTGTTCGTCTCGATCCACGCCGACGCCGCGCCGTCTGCTGCGGCCTTCGGTGCGTCGGTGTTCGCCCTGTCCGATCGTGGCGCCACTTCGGAAACCGCCCGTTGGCTGGCCGACAGCGAAAACCGATCCGACCTGATCGGCGGTGCCGGCAACGTCAGTCTCGATGACAAGGACCGGATGCTGGCCGGCGTTCTGCTCGACCTGTCGATGACCGCCTCGCTGACCTCCAGCCTCAACGTCGGCCAGAAAGTCCTGACCAACATTGGCCGAGTCACCCCGCTGCACAAACAGCGCGTGGAACAGGCCGGGTTCATGGTGCTGAAGTCGCCGGACATCCCGTCGATTCTGGTGGAAACCGGCTTCATCTCCAACGCCAACGAAGCAAACAAACTCTCGGCAGCGAGCCACCAGCAGGCGCTGGCGCGTTCGATCAGCAGCGGCGTGCGTCAGTTCTTCCAGCAGAATCCGCCACCGGGCACTTACATCGCCTGGCTGCGTGATTCGGGCAAGATTGCTCAGGGGCCGCGTGATCACCGGGTAGGTCCGGGTGAAACCGTGGCGATGATTGCCGTGCGTTACCAGATTTCGCCGGCCACGTTGCGCAGCGCCAACAATCTGAAAAGCGATGATCTGAAAGTCGGTCAGCACCTGACCATTCCCGGCACCGAACTGGCGTCCAAAGAATGAATCAGGTCCTGAACGCTGCGCGCATCGAACTGCTCAGCCCGCGGCTGGCGAACCAGATCGCCGCCGGTGAGGTGGTCGAACGCCCGGCCTCGGTGATCAAGGAGCTGCTGGAAAACAGCCTCGACTCCGGCGCCAAACGTATCGACGTCGATGTTGAACAGGGCGGCGTCAAACTGCTGCGTGTGCGTGACGACGGCAGCGGTATTTCCGCCGATGACCTGCCGCTGGCCCTGGCGCGTCACGCCACCAGCAAGATCCGCAACCTGGAAGATCTTGAGCAAGTAATGAGCCTGGGTTTCCGGGGCGAGGCTTTGGCATCGATCAGCTCCGTGGCGCGCCTGACCCTGACCTCGCGCACTCGCGATGCCGATCAGGCCTGGCAGGTCGAGACCGAAGGCCGCGACATGGCGCCCCGCGTGCAGCCGGCGGCGCATCCGGTCGGCACGTCGGTGGAAGTCCGTGACCTGTTCTTCAACACCCCGGCGCGACGCAAATTCCTCAAGACTGAAAAAACCGAATTCGATCACCTGCAAGAAGTGATCAAGCGTCTGGCGCTGGCGCGTTTCGACGTGGCGTTCCATCTGCGTCACAACGGCAAGACCATCCTCAGCCTGCACGAAGCCCACGATGACGCGGCGCGCGCACGGCGTGTGGCGGCGATCTGCGGTTCGGGCTTCCTTGAGCAGGCGTTGCCGATCGAGATCGAGCGCAATGGCCTGCATTTGTGGGGTTGGGTCGGTCTGCCGACCTTCAACCGCAGTCAGGCGGACTTGCAGTATTTCTTCGTCAACGGCCGTGCGGTGCGCGACAAACTGGTGGCCCACGCGGTGCGTCAGGCTTATCGCGATGTGCTGTTCAATGGCCGGCACCCGACGTTCGCGCTGTTTTTCGAGGTCGACCCGGCAGCAGTAGACGTCAACGTACACCCGACCAAACACGAAGTGCGCTTCCGTGACGGGCGCATGGTGCATGACTTCCTTTATGGCACCTTACACCGTGCCCTCGGCGATGTGAGGCCGGAAGATCAGCTTGCCGGTTCGGTCACCACCGCGATCGTCCGGCCAACCGGCCTTGAAGCCGGTGAGTTCGGGCCGCAGGGCGAAATGCGTCTGGCGGCCAATGCGCTGCTGGAGCAGCCGCAGGCGCAACCGGCGTTCAATACCTCGTCGGGTGCCAGCGCTGGCGGCGCTTATCAGTATCAATACACGCCGCGTCCGCAATCGAGCGTGCCGGTAGCCGAGGCCCAGGCCGCGTACCGCGAGTTTTTTGCGCCGCTTCCCGAGGCCAACGCCAATGCATTGCCAGCCGGTCAGGAAGACATTCCGCCGCTGGGCTATGCGCTGGCGCAGCTCAAGGGCATCTACATTCTGTCCGAGAACGCCCAAGGCCTGGTTTTGGTGGACATGCACGCCGCTCACGAGCGCATCATGTACGAGCGTCTGAAGATCGCCATGGCCAGCGAAGGCCTGAGCGGCCAGCCGCTGCTGGTGCCGGAATCGCTGGCGGTCAGTCAGCGCGAGGCCGATTGCGCCGAAGAACATGCGGCGTGGTTCCAGCGCCTCGGTTTTGAATTGCAGCGCCTTGGCCCGGAAACCCTGGCCATCCGGCAGATTCCGGCCCTGCTCAAGCAGGCCGAAGCCAACCGTCTGGTGGGTGATGTGCTGTCGGACTTGATGGAATACGGCACCAGCGACCGGATCCAGGCACATCTGAACGAATTGCTCGGCACCATGGCCTGCCACGGCGCGATCCGCGCCAACCGGCGCCTGGCCCTGCCGGAAATGAACGGCCTGCTGCGTGATATGGAGAACACGGAGCGCAGCGGTCAATGCAACCATGGCCGACCGACCTGGACCCAACTGGGCCTGGACGATCTGGACAAACTGTTCCTGCGCGGTCGTTGATGAGCCAGCTTCCTCCAGCGATTTTCCTGATGGGCCCGACCGCTGCGGGCAAGACCGATCTGGCCATCGAGCTGACCAAGGTACTGCCGTGCGAGCTGATCAGCGTCGATTCGGCGCTGGTCTATCGCGGCATGGACATCGGCACCGCCAAACCGTCCAAAGAACTGCTGGCCGAGTTTCCGCACCGGTTGATCGACATTCTCGACCCGGCCGAAGCCTATTCGGCAGCGGATTTCCGCCGCGATGCGCTCCAGGCCATGGCCGAGATCACCGCACGCGGAAAAATTCCGCTGCTGGTGGGCGGCACGATGCTCTATTACAAGGCTTTGATCGAAGGTCTGGCGGACATGCCGGCGGCCGATCCCGAGGTTCGCGCGCAAATCGAAGAAGAGGCTGCACGCCTTGGCTGGCAGGCCCTGCACGATCAACTGGCGGTCATCGATCCGGAGTCTGCGGCACGCATTCATCCGAACGATCCACAACGACTGAGTCGTGCGCTGGAAGTTTACCGGGTCAGCGGTCAGAGCATGACTGAACTGCGGCTGAAACAATCTGTACAAAGTACCGAAGCGGCCGCATCGGGACTGCAACAATTGCCCTATACTGTCGCGAACCTGGCGATTGCTCCAACTAATCGGCAGGTACTGCACGAGCGCATTAAACAAAGATTCACAAATATGCTGGAACAGGGATTCATCGACGAGGTCGTAGCCCTGCGTAATAGAAGTGACCTGCATGCCGGGTTGCCGTCTATACGTGCGGTAGGCTACCGCCAGGTCTGGGACTTCCTGGATGGCAAGCTGACGTCGGCCGAGATGCAGGAGCGGGGCATCATCGCCACGCGCCAATTGGCCAAACGCCAGTTCACCTGGCTGCGCAGCTGGAAAGATTTACACTGGCTCGACAGTCTGGATTGCGACAATCTGCCACGCGCCTTGAAATACCTTGGGACGATCTCCATATTGAGCTGAGTCCTTGCAATTGCCGTCTATCCTTGGGGGTGTGGCGGCAAAAGCCATCTGTTTACCTATTTTTTATATTGAATCCTTAAAGGAGTGCGGCACATGTCAAAAGGGCATTCGCTACAAGACCCTTACTTGAATACTTTACGTAAAGAGAAAGTGGGGGTTTCCATCTACCTGGTGAACGGGATCAAACTGCAAGGCACGATCGAGTCGTTCGACCAGTTCGTTATCCTGCTGAAGAACACCGTCAGCCAGATGGTTTACAAACACGCTATCTCTACAGTCGTGCCGGTTCGTCCAATTCGTCTGCCAAGCGCAACCGAATCCGAAGCAGGTGACGCTGAGCCAGGTAACGCCTGATAGGAGTCTCCTTTGTTCTTTGAGCGCCACGGTGGTGGTGAACGAGTCATCCTCGTTCACTTGGATGGACAGGACCCTGAGGCGCGCGAAGATCCGCAGGAGTTTCAGGAACTGGCAAATTCGGCTGGCGCCGAGACCGTTGCGTTTTTTAACGTGCCGCGTCATCGGCCAACCGCCAAATACCTGATTGGCAGCGGCAAGGTCGAGCAACTGCGCGACCTGGTCCACGCCGAAGAAGCCGATCTGGTGATCTTCAATCACGTCCTCACGCCCAGTCAGGAACGTAACCTCGAACGTGTTTTCGAGTGTCGCGTGATCGACCGTACCGGTCTGATTCTCGATATTTTCGCCCAACGCGCCCGTACCCATGAGGGCAAGCTCCAGGTAGAACTGGCCCAGCTTGACCACATGAGCACCCGGCTGGTTCGCGGCTGGACTCACCTTGAGCGTCAAGGTGGTGGTATCGGCATGCGCGGCCCGGGTGAAACCCAGCTCGAAACCGACCGGCGACTGCTGCGGGTTCGCCTGCGCCAGATCAAGGGCCGTCTGGAAAAAGTGCGCAGCCAGCGCGAACAGTCGCGTCGTGGCCGCTCGCGTGCGGATATCCCTACCGTGTCTCTGGTGGGATACACCAACGCCGGCAAGTCCACGCTGTTCAATAACGTGACCAAGTCCGACGTGTACGCGGCTGACCAGCTGTTCGCCACGCTCGACCCGACCCTGCGCCGTCTGGATCTGGACGACCTGGGGCCGATTGTCCTGGCCGACACGGTAGGGTTCATCCGCCACTTGCCACACAAACTGGTCGAGGCATTTCGGTCTACGCTCGAAGAGTCGAGCAACTCCGATCTGCTGCTGCACGTGATCGATGCGGCCGAACCGGATCGCATGTTGCAGATCGAGCAGGTGATGGTAGTGCTGGGCGAGATCGGTGCCCAGGACTTGCCGATCCTCGAGGTCTATAACAAACTCGATTTGCTTGAAGGCGTTGAGCCACAAATCCAGCGCGATGAAAACGGCAAGCCCCAGCGGGTTTGGCTGTCGGCGCGTGATGGCACCGGTCTGGAATTGCTCGAGCAGGCGATTGCCGAGTTGTTGGGCAGCGACCTGTTCGTGGGAACCTTGCGCCTGCCTCAGCGGTTCGCGCGTCTGCGTGCGCAGTTCTTCGAACTGGGCGCGGTACAGAAAGAAGAACACGACGAAGAAGGGGTCAGCTTGCTGGCCGTTCGATTGCCACGCTCGGAGCTCAATCGACTGGTGAGTCGTGAAGGCGTTGTGCCGACGGAGTTCATCGAGCAACACACTTTGCAATAAAAGCCTGGCAAAGCGGTTGTGCCGCAACGGCAGGCATTCTGTAGCATTGGTCGGCGCGCCGTGGGTGCGTCTTTGCTTTATCAGATGGAGAGCGCTATGGCTTGGAATGAGCCGGGTGGCAACTCGAACAATCAGGATCCTTGGGGTGGCAAGCGTCGCAACAACGGCGACCGCAAGGGGCCGCCGGATCTCGACGAGGCCTTCCGAAAGCTGCAGGAAAGCCTGAACGGGTTGTTCGGTGGTGGAAAAAAACGCGGTGATGACGGTGGTGGCTCGGGCAAGAGCGGCGGCTTCGGCGGCCTGCTCGGCATCGGCCTTGTCGTGCTGGCGGCCGTCTGGCTGTATAGCGCGGTATATGTCGTGGACGAGCAGGAGCAAGCCGTGGTGCTGCGCTTCGGCAAGTACTACGAGACTGTCGGTCCCGGCCTGAACATCTACTTCCCGCCGATCGACAAGAAGTACATGGAGAACGTCACGCGTGAGCGTGCCTACACCAAGCAGGGCCAGATGCTGACCGAAGACGAGAACATCGTCGAAGTGCCGCTGACCGTGCAGTACAAGATCAGCAACCTGCAGGACTTCGTGCTGAACGTCGACCAGCCGGAAATCAGCCTGCAACATGCGACCGACAGTGCGCTGCGCCATGTGGTGGGTTCCACCGCGATGGACCAGGTGCTGACCGAAGGTCGTGAGCTGATGGCCAGCGAGATCAAGGAGCGTCTGCAACGCTTCCTCGATACCTATCGCACCGGTATCACCGTCACCCAGGTCAACGTACAGAGCGCAGCGGCACCGCGTGAAGTGCAGGAAGCTTTCGATGACGTGATCCGCGCCCGTGAAGACGAGCAGCGTTCGCGCAACCAGGCTGAAACCTACGCCAACGGCGTGGTGCCGGAAGCCCGTGGTCAGGCCCAGCGCATCCTCGAAGATGCCAACGGTTACCGTGACGAAACGGTCTCGCGGGCCAAGGGTGAGGCGGATCGCTTCACCAAGCTGGTTGCCGAGTATCGCAAGGCGCCCGAGGTCACTCGTCAGCGTCTATATCTGGACACCATGCAGGAAGTCTTCAGCAGCACCAGCAAGGTTCTCGTGACCGGCAACAAGAACGGCCAGAGCAACCTGCTTTACCTGCCGCTGGACAAGATGATTCAGAACAGTTCGGGCAGCAATGCACCGGTCACCGGTTCGGCTGCCGCCAGCAACAACACGGACGTCACGCCGCATGTCACTGACGTGCCGCAGTCGCGCACAAGGGAGACCCGCTGATGAGCAATAAATCGCTGATCGCCCTGATCGTTGGCGTTGTCGTGGTACTGGTTGGCTGGAACTGCTTCTACATCGTTGCTCAGACCGAGCGCGCGGTGTTGCTGCAATTCGGTCGCGTGGTTCAGGCTGACGTTCAGCCGGGTCTGCATGTGAAGGTTCCTTACGTTAACCAGGTGCGTAAATTCGACGCACGTCTGATGACGCTGGATGCACCGACACAACGCTTCCTGACGCTGGAAAAGAAAGCCGTGATGGTCGATGCCTACGCCAAGTGGCGCGTGAAGGATGCCGAGCGCTTCTACACCGCAACGTCCGGCCTCAAGCAGATCGCCGACGAGCGTCTGTCCCGTCGTCTGGAATCGGGCCTGCGTGACCAGTTTGGTAAACGCACCCTGCACGAAGTGGTATCCGGTGAGCGCGATGCGCTGATGGCCGATATCACCGCGTCGCTGAACAAGATGGCGGAGAAAGAGCTGGGTATCGAAGTGGTCGATGTCCGGGTCAAGGCCATCGATCTGCCGAAAGAAGTGAACCGCAGCGTGTTCGAACGTATGAGCACCGAGCGTGAGCGTGAAGCTCGCGAGCACCGCGCCAAGGGTAACGAGCTGGCCGAAGGCATCCGTGCCGACGCCGATCGTCAACGCCGCGTGCTGCTGGCTGAAGCCTATCGTGAATCCGAAGAGATTCGCGGTGACGGTGACGCCCAGGCCGCTGCGATCTACTCCAAGGCCTACGGCCAGGATCAGGAGTTCTACGGTTTCTACCGTAGCCTGCGTGCCTACCGTGAAAGCTTCGCGAACAAATCCGACGTCCTGGTCCTCGACCCAAGCAGCGACTTCTTCCGTTACCTGGAAAAGTCCAAGCCTTGATACGACGTTGACCTGAATCATTCCGCCCGGCGGCTAAAACCTCGGGCGGGGTGATCCTTTGGGAAAACGTGTGTATGATGCGGCAGCCGGGAAATTCCCGGCTTTTTTGCGTCTGCACGTTTGATTGCTGTTTTTGTTGCAGAAGATCGGGTTGAATGGCCCGACAGTTTTTCGAGGAAAGTGATGGGCGAAGCCGGTAACAGGCCTTTCGCCGCGTCGTTCATGCGCGTGCGTTTTGAACGGGCCGGTCATTTTCTGCTTCACTCAAGGCTCGCCCTCGGGCTGGCCGCCCGGATCTAAGGGGAATGGCGTAATGGCAACGGTAGACCGCTGGCTGCTGCCAGATGGCATCGAAGAAGTACTGCCACCGGAAGCGGCGCGCATTGAAGTCGCGCGTCGTCAGGTGTTGGATCTGTTCCAGAGCTGGGGTTACGAGTTTGTCGTGACTCCCCATATCGAGTACCTGGAATCCCTGCTGACCGGCGCGGGCCAGGACCTGGATCTGCGTACCTTCAAGGTCATCGACCCGCAATCGGGCCGGCAGATGGGGTTCCGTGCCGACATCACGCCGCAAGTGGCGCGCATCGATGCGCACACCCTGCGTCGCGAAGGCCCGAGCCGTCTGTGCTACGCCGGCAGCGTGCTGCATGCCCAGCCGCGTGCCTTGTCGTCCTCGCGCAGCCCGATCCAGCTGGGTGCCGAGTTGTACGGCGATGCCAGCCCGAGCAGCGACGTCGAAGTCATCAGCCTGATGCTGGCGATGCTGCAACTGGCCGATGTGCCGGACGTGCACATGGACCTCGGGCATGTCGGCATCTACCGCGGTCTGGCCCAGGCGGCCGGTCTGTCGGGTGAGGTCGAGCAGCAGTTGTTCGACGCGTTGCAACGCAAGGCCATCGACGAGGTCATTACCCTGACCGAAGGCCTGCCGGCCGATCTGTCCGGCATGTTACGCGCGCTGGTCGACCTGTGCGGCGGCCGTGAAGTACTGAGCGCTGCCCGCGAGCGTCTGGCCAATGCGCCGGCGCCGGTACTGGCGGCACTGGAAGACTTGCTGGCGATCGCCGAGCGTCTGTCGGCGCGCTTCCCTGAGCTGCCGCTGTACTTCGATCTGGGCGAGTTGCGCGGTTACCACTACCACACCGGTGTGGTGTTCGCGGTGTTCGTGCCGGGCGTTGGCCAGTCCATCGCTCAGGGCGGTCGTTACGACGACATCGGCGCCGACTTCGGTCGCGCCCGTCCGGCCACCGGCTTCTCCACCGATTTGAAAACCCTGGTGACCCTGGGGCGTGCTGAGATCGAGCTACCGTCTGGCGGTATCTGGATGCCTGACAGTACGGATGCGGCACTCTGGCAGCAGGTTTGCCAGTTGCGCAGTGAGGGTCAGCGTGTCGTTCAGGCATTGCCTGGACAACCTTTGGCCGCCGCCCGTGATGCGGACTGCGACCGGCAATTGATCCAGCAGAACGGGCTTTGGCAAGTATCGCCACTGGCTTCTTGAGTTTTCCTGCCGGCTGAAGCCGGCACCAAGTTTGCGCGAATGAGGACAAGTGTTATGGGTAAGAATGTCGTAGTCCTGGGCACCCAATGGGGTGATGAGGGCAAAGGCAAGATCGTTGATCTGCTGACCGAACATGCTGCCGCCGTAGTGCGCTACCAGGGTGGCCACAACGCCGGTCACACTCTGGTGATCGATGGTGAAAAAACCGTCTTGCACCTGATCCCGTCGGGCGTGCTGCGCGAAGGCGTGCAGTGCCTGATCGGCAACGGCGTGGTGGTTGCACCCGACGCCCTGCTGCGCGAGATCACCAAGCTGGAAGAGAAAGGCGTACCGGTGCGCGAGCGCCTGCGCATCAGCCCTTCCTGCCCGTTGATCCTGTCCTTCCACGTGGCACTGGACCAGGCCCGTGAAAAGGCCCGCGGCGAGCTGAAGATCGGTACGACCGGTCGCGGCATCGGCCCGGCTTACGAAGACAAGGTTGCACGTCGCGGCCTGCGTGTTGGCGATCTGCTCAACATGCCGCGCTTTGAAGACAAGCTGCGTGAACTGGTGGACTACCACAACTTCATGCTGGTCGGTTACTACAAAGAGCCTGCCATCGAGTTCGAAAAGACGCTGGCCGAGTGCAAGGAATACGCCGAGCTGCTCAAGCCGCTGATGCTGGACGTGACTGCCGAGCTGCACGACCTGCGTCGCGCCGGCAAAGACATCATGTTCGAAGGCGCCCAGGGTTCGTTGCTCGACATCGACCACGGTACCTATCCGTACGTGACCAGCTCCAACACCACCGCGGGTGGCGTGGCGACCGGTTCGGGCGTTGGCCCGATGTTCCTGGACTACATCCTGGGCATCACCAAGGCTTACACCACTCGCGTAGGTTCGGGCCCATTCCCGACCGAGCTGTTCGACGAAGTCGGCGCGCACCTGGCCAAGCAAGGTCACGAGTTCGGCGCTACCACCGGCCGTGCCCGTCGTTGCGGCTGGTTCGACGCCGTTATCCTGCGTCGCGCTATCGATGTGAACAGCATCTCCGGCATCTGCCTGACCAAGCTGGACGTACTCGACGGCCTGGAAACCATCAACATCTGCACCGGCTACAAAGATGCACAAGGCAACGCCGTTGCTCCAACTGACGCTGACAGCTACGTAGGCCTGCAGCCTGTGTACGAAGAAGTGCCGGGCTGGACCGAATCGACCGTGGGTGCCAAAACCCTGGAAGAGCTGCCGGCCAACGCTCGTGCCTACATCAAACGCGTTGAAGAGTTGATCGGCGCGCCGATCGACATTATTTCGACGGGTCCGGATCGCAACGAAACCATCGTTCTGCGTCATCCGTTCGCTTGATAAGTCGTTGATGTAAAAACACAAAGGCCCCTTCATCGGGGCCTTTGTCGTTTATGCCTGTTGGACGGCATGACCTTTGCTGTGATTCTGTCTACAAGAGTGCCATCAAATTAATGGCGTCAGAAGTAGAGGGATTCAAAGTGTCAGCCGTTCTCTCACTGTTACAAAGCCGTCTGTTGCGGCCTGTGTTCGTTACCCTTGGTATCGCCCTTTTGGTGCAAGTGCTGGTGGCCGTCGCCCTGACGCGGAGCACCGTCACCGCGCTGGAAGCCGATCTCGGCTCTCGTCTGGGCGCCGACAGCCAGAAGTTGTCCGGTGAACTGGAGCAGGCCGGGCGCGAAGTCACGTCGAGCCTCGACAATCTCTCCTCGAGTACCCGTCAGCGTCTTACCGCCGGTCTTTCCTCGCGTCTGAAGGAAGAGCAGGCGCAACTGCGTGCGACTCTGGAAAAAGACCTGAAGGATTCGGCCAATGACATGGCCCAGTTGCTGGCCTCGGTGGCGCCTCGCGCCATGTGGGACAGCGACGTGCCGACCTTGTCCGAGTTCGCCCGCCGGGCCCAGCGCAATCCCAACGTGCTGTTCGTGGTGTATGACGACGCCACCGGCCAGCATCTGACCCGCTACCTCAACCGCGAAAACCCGATCAACAAGGCCCTTTTGGAAAAAGGCCAGGGTGAGCGGGCGCTGGATAAAGTGCTGGATGCGGCGAAGAACGATCCGTCGGTCTACTACCTCGAAGCCTCGATCAACCCCAATGGCGTGGAAATCGGCAAGGTGCTGATGGGTGTCTCGACTGCTTCGGTCGAAACCGATCTGGCGGCGCTCGATCAGCGCTTCACGGCGTTGATTGCCAGCAGCGATCAACTGGTCGGTGACAGCCTCAAAGGCGCTGCTGCCGACAGCGCCACCGCCATGCGCGCGCGCCTGCAATCGGCGCAATCCACGGCTGCCGAAATGAAGGCCAACACCACCAGTACAGTGCAGGACGCAGCAGCAACTCTGCGCTGGCGTATCGGCATGGGCCTGGCGCTGGTCGGTGCCGGGGTGCTGTTGCTGCTGGCGGTGGTGCTCGGTCATCGAGTGGTCAATCGCCTGAAGATGCTCAACGCCGCCATGGATGATCTGGCAGCAGGTGAGGGCGATCTGACCAAACGCGTGCAGATCAACAGCAAGGACGAAATCGGCGACATGGCGTCGGCGGTCAACCGCTTTGTGGACAAGTTGCAGCCGATCGTGCGCGAGGCCGGGGATGTGGCTCAGCGTACCGGTGTGGAAATCGGTGCGATGACCTTGCGCAATGCCGGTGCCGATGCGGCGGCCGGGATGCAGCGTGATGAAGTGGCCGAAAGTCTGCGGGCCCTGTCGCAAATGGCCGATGAAGCTCAATCGGAAAGCCATGCGATGCAGGCTGCGTTGAAGCAGGTGGTGGATATTCGCCAGGCCACCGACGAGAACACTCGCACTTCGGCCAAGGTCGGCAGCCTGATCGAGGCGCTGGCGGGGCAGGTCGATACCGGGGCGAAAGTCATCGAGCGGCTGGCGCAGCAGAGCGAGCAGATCGAAGTGGTGCTGACCGTGATTCACGGCATCGCCGAGCAGACCAACCTGCTGGCGCTCAACGCGGCCATCGAAGCGGCCCGGGCCGGCGAGACCGGTCGCGGGTTTGCAGTGGTGGCGGATGAAGTCCGCGCGTTGGCGAGCAAGACCCAAAGCTCCACGGGCGACATTCAGGCGCATATCGTGGCGCTGCAGCAGGGTGCCCGTGAGGCGGTCGAGGCGATCGGTCAGGCCGGGCGTCAGGCCAGCGAAGGTTTGCTGGTGCTGCGTGACAGCGCACGGTTGCAGCAATCGGTGCAGGCGTCGGTCGAGCAGGTGCATGCGGCGATTGGCCTGGCGACTCAGGCAGCGGCGCATCATGCGCAAGGCGCGCAGGCCGTGCGTGGGCGGGTCGAGACGATTCATGCCCAGGCCGAGAAAGCCGCTCAGGCGGTGGTCGAGACCACGGCCAGCGGCAAGGTGCTGGATGGTCTGGCGGCGCAGCTCAAGGCGAGTCTTGGGCAGTTCCGGGCCTGATCTCGCGGGCAAAAAAAATCGCAGCCTCGGCTGCGATTTTTTTATCGGCTCAAATACATCCGGGTCGTCAGCAGATACACCGGCAATCCGGACACCACAATCAACAACGCCGCATAGGGCGCTGCGGCTGCGAACTCGACATTCGCGGTGTGCGCCCAGACTTCGGTCGCTAATGTGTTGAGCCCCGTCGGACTCAACAGCAGTGTCGCCGTCAGTTCTTTCATGGCATCCAGAAACACCAGAGCGAACGCCGCACCCAGTGCCGGGAAGATGATCGGCAGGGTCACTCGACAGAACGCCGTGAATGAAGAAGCGCCCAACGTGCGGGCTGCTTCTTCGAGTTGCGGTGCGGCCTTGTTCAGCGCCGTGCGGATCGGCGCCTGAGCCAGTGGCAGAAACAGCAGTGCATAAGCGATCAGCAACAGCGCGGAGGTCTGATACAGCGCCGGCACGTAATGCAGGGCGAAATACACCAGCGTCAATGCGATCACCAATCCCGGCAGGGCGTGCAGTAGATAGGGCAGGCGCTCGGCCCAGATCGCCAGTTGGCCTTTGTAGCGCACCACCAGCAATCCGACCGGCACCGCCAGCACCAGGCACAATCCCGCGCCACCCAGCGACAGCGCCAGTGACGACAGCAATGCTTCGGTGATTGCTGCCACCGGGAAGGCTGCTGACGACCCCACGGCGAGCCAGTAGGCCAGCATGCCCAGCGGAATCCCGCTGCCGACAATCGCCAGCATCAGGCAATACAGCTGACCGGCAATCGCCCAAGGCCCGAGTCGCACTTGTTCAGCCCGACGCGCCGCGCCCTGGCCAGTGCGCACATGACGGCCCTTGCCGCGCACGCGCAACTCCAGCCACAACAGCATCAGGCACAGCGCCAGCAACACTGCCGACAGCATTGCCGCGTTGGCATTGCTGAATTCCAGTTCGAATTGCTGATAGATCGCGGTGGTGAAGGTTTGCAGGCCGATGATCGACAGTGCGCCGAATTCCACCAGCATGTGCAATGCGATCAGCAATGAGCCGGCCAGCAGCGAAGGCCAGAGCAGGGGCAGGGTGACGCGGAAAAACACGCCCCAGCGATTCTGTCCCAGTGTGCGAGCCGACTCTTCAAGGGAGGGATCAAGATTGCGCAGTGTGGCGGCCACTGGCAGAAAGATCAGCGGGTACTTCGACAGGCTCATCACAAGAATCGCCCCGCCGAGTCCTTCGAACTGCGCGCTGAGCGAAACCCAGGTGAAGCTGCTGACAAATGCCGGCACCGCGAACGGCAGGCAAAGAATCACGCCCCACAGCCGTCGGCCTGGCAGATTGCTGCGCTCCAGCAACCACGCCAGCGACAGGCCGATCACGCCACAGGTCACGGTTACGCCAACCATCAGCGCCAGCGTGTTGCGCAGCAGGCTGAACACATACGGGCGCCACAGCAAGTGCAGCGCCTCGGACCAGCCTGCTTGCCAGGCTTTGAGCCCGACGTAGGCCAGCGGCAACAGGCTCATGACCACCAGCAACAACACCGGCAGCACCAGCCAGATCGACGGCCGCTTGCGCCGTGGCACGTAACCCCCGCGTGTAGCGGGGGCGGATAACGATGCGGTCATCAGTTCAGGCCAACTTCGCGTTCCAGCTCCAAAGCTTCTTCGGCATTACCGAGATCGGCCGGCGTGACGTCCGGCGCTTCCAGTTCACTGAAAGGTTTGAGGCCGCGATCCGATTCCATGCCTTTATGCAGCGGGTATTCGGCGGTGGTCTGGGTGATCACGCGCTGGCCTTCTTCGCTGGCCATGTAGGCGAGGAATTGCTGGGCTTCTTTTGGATGTTTGCTGGATTTCAGCACGGCTGCGCTGGACACGGTGATCAGGCCGCCAACGTCACCGCCGGTGAAGTAATGCAGTTTCGAATCAAGCTGGCCTTTTTCCCGTTGCAGGGCGAACCAGTAATAGTTGTTCACCAGCACGGTGGCGACTTCGCCGTTTTCCACAGCCTTGAGGGCGACCATGTTGTTGCTGTAGGTCTTGCCGAAGGCGCGCAGACCGGTCAGCCATTCTTCGGCGGCTTCGCGGCCGTGTTTCTTGATGATGGCGACAGCCTGTTCCTGGAACGCGCCGCTGGTCGGTACGAAACCGACCTTGCCTTGCCACTGCGGGTCGGCGAAATCCAGTACCGATTTCGGCAGGTCCTTTTCATCGACCAGTTTCGGGTTGAAGGCCACTACACGAACCCTGGCGGTGACGCCGATCCAGGTGCCGTTACCGGCGACGTATTCTTTCGGCAGAACGGCGAGGGTCGCGTCGTCGGCCTTGGCCAGCAGGCCTTGCTCGCCGAGGTTGTTCAGCGGCGGGGATTCTTCGGTGTAGATGACGTCGGCGGGGGAGCGGTCGCCTTCTTCGATGATCTGGCTGGCCAGCTGATTGCTGCTGCCCTTGCGGACATTGACGTGAATGCCGGTCTTGGCTTCGAAGGCTTTGGCGATCGCGTCGCCGACTTCCTTGTGTTGACCGTTGTAGAGAGTCAGGGAAACCGCGTCGGCAGCCTGGGTGAGGGGAGTGGCGAGTGCCAGGCCGAGCAGGGTGAAGGTCAAGCCGCGGCGCAGGGTATTTCGAAACATCATTCGCAGGGTTCCTCACTGTCGCATTGCAAAAACTTGCAACAATGATAAACGATATTGTTTCTCAAGTGCGCCTTGCGGGGAGGGAGTTGGTCTGGTAGGCGTTGGGGCTCAGACTTTTCCAGCCCCCGAAAACGCAAAAACCCGCTTTCGCGGGTTTTTGTGAGATTCAAGATCGTGACCTTGAATTTGAATTGGTGCCCAGAAGAAGACTCGAACTTCCACGACCGTAAGGTCACCAGCACCTGAAGCTGGCGTGTCTACCAATTTCACCATCTGGGCTTCATCTTCAGCGTTGCCGCTGTTGATGTGGCGCACTATACGGAGCGCCTTTTGATCTGTAAACCCCTGATTTGATTTTAATAAATCATTTTCAGAAAAAAGGCGGGGCGCAGAATGCAAAAAACCCGCTTTCGCGGGTTTTTGTGTGAGTCTTGAAACTGATCTAGTCTCAAACTCGAAATTGGTGCCCAGGAGAAGACTCGAACTTCCACGACCGTAAGGTCACCAGCACCTGAAGCTGGCGTGTCTACCAATTTCACCACCTGGGCATCTCGTCAACGTGTGTACGTCGTCGATGGCGCGCACTATACGGAGCGCCTTTTTAACTGTAAACCCCTGCCAGCAAAAAAAATGATTTTTTTTACCAGCGGTGTTCAAAACGCCCTCCAAGCGTCGATACAAGGCTCCAGACGCGTCTTATATAGTCGGAAATTTCCCGTTTGATGGCGCCTATGCCAAACTAACCCGCATATAGACAAGGTGAAAACTCTCTAATGGCCGATTGGCAGTCCCTCGATCCCGAGGCCGCTCGTGAAGCGGAAAAATATGAAAACCCTATTCCCAGCCGCGAACTGATCCTTCAGCACCTTGCTGATCGGGGTTCGCCTGCTGCCCGCGAGCAACTGGTCGAAGAGTTTGGTCTGACCACAGAAGACCAGATCGAAGCCCTGCGCCGCCGCCTGCGCGCCATGGAGCGCGACGCTCAACTGATCTACACCCGCCGTGGCACGTATGCGCCGGTGGACAAGCTCGACCTGATCCTCGGTCGCATCAGCGGTCACCGCGACGGCTTCGGCTTCCTGGTGCCGGATGACGGCTCCGACGACCTGTTCATGAGCCCGGCGCAAATGCGTCTGGTGTTCGACGGCGACCGTGCCCTGGCCCGTGTCTCCGGCCTGGACCGTCGCGGTCGTCGCGAAGGCGTGATCGTCGAAGTGGTGTCCCGTGCCCACGAAAGCATCGTCGGCCGCTACTTCGAAGAAGGCGGTATCGGCTTCGTCGTCGCGGACAACCCGAAGATCCAGCAGGAAGTGCTGGTGACGCCGGGCCGTAACGCCAACGCCCAGATCGGTCAGTTCGTCGAGGTGAAAATCACCCACTGGCCGACCCCGCGCTTCCAGCCGCAAGGTGACGTGATCGAAGTCGTCGGCAACTACATGGCGCCGGGCATGGAAATCGATGTCGCCCTGCGCACCTACGACATTCCGCACGTCTGGCCTGAAGCCGTGCTGAAGGAAGCCGGCAAGCTCAAGCCGGAAGTCGAAGAGAAAGACAAAGAGAAGCGCGTCGACCTGCGCCATCTGCCGTTCGTCACCATCGACGGCGAAGATGCCCGCGACTTCGACGACGCGGTTTACTGCGAAGCCAAGCCCGGCAAGCTGCGCCTGTTTTCCGGCGGCTGGAAGTTGTACGTGGCGATTGCCGACGTTTCCAGCTACGTGAAGATCGGTTCGGCTCTGGACAATGAAGCCCAGGTGCGCGGCAACTCGGTGTACTTCCCCGAGCGCGTGGTGCCGATGCTGCCGGAGCAGCTCTCCAACGGCCTGTGCTCGCTGAATCCACATGTCGATCGTCTGGCCATGGTTTGCGAGATGACCATCTCCAAGTCCGGCGAAATGACCGACTACTGCTTCTATGAAGCGGTGATCCATTCCCACGCTCGTCTGACCTACAACAAGGTCAGTGCGATGCTGGAAACGCCGAAAGCCACCGAAGGTCGCAAGTTGCGCGGTGAATACACCGACGTCTTGCCGCACCTCAAACAGCTCTACGCGCTGTACAAGGTATTGCTGGCTGCCCGTCACGTGCGTGGCGCGATCGATTTCGAAACGCAGGAAACCCGGATCATCTTCGGTTCCGAGCGCAAGATTGCCGAAATCCGTCCGACCACCCGTAACGATGCACACAAGCTGATCGAGGAATGCATGCTGGCGGCCAACGTGGCCACTGCCGAGTTCCTGAAAAAGCACGAAATCCCTGCGTTGTACCGCGTCCACGATGGCCCGCCACCGGAGCGTCTGGAAAAACTGCGCGCGTTCCTCGGTGAGCTCGGTCTGTCCCTGCACAAAGGCAAGGATGGTCCATCGCCGAAGGATTATCAGGCCCTGTTGGCCAGCATCAAGGACCGTCCGGATTTCCACCTGATCCAGACCGTGATGCTGCGTTCCCTGAGCCAGGCGGTGTACAGCGCCCAGAACGAAGGCCACTTCGGCCTGAATTACGAAGCCTATACCCACTTCACCTCGCCGATCCGTCGTTACCCGGACCTGCTCACGCACCGGGCGATCCGCAGCGTGATCCATTCGAAACAGGATACTCCGCACGTTCGTCGTGCCGGGGCGATGACCATTCCGAAGGCGCGCATCTATCCGTACGACGAAGCAGCGCTGGAGCAACTCGGCGAGCAGTGCTCGATGAGCGAGCGCCGTGCCGATGAAGCGACCCGCGACGTAGTGAACTGGCTCAAGTGCGAGTTCATGAAAGACCGCGTGGGCGAATCGTTCCCGGGCGTGATCACCGCCGTGACCGGTTTCGGCCTGTTCGTCGAGCTGACCGATATCTACGTCGAAGGTCTGGTGCACGTTACGGCGCTGCCGGGCGACTACTACCACTTCGACCCTGTGCATCACCGCCTGGCGGGCGAGCGCACCGGTCGCAGCTTCCGTCTTGGCGATACCGTTGAAGTGCGCGTGATGCGCGTCGATCTCGACGAGCGCAAGATCGACTTCGAAATGGCTGAAAAAACCATCAGCGCGCCGATCGGCCGCAAGAAGCGTGGCGCCGAAACGACTGCTCCTGCAGCCAAGGTTGTGGAAGAAAAAGCTCCGGCAAAATCCACCGGCCGTCGTCCGGCCAAGGAAAAGGTTGCCGAGGCTTATCGCCCGAGCGACGCCGTGGCGAAAAACGCCGAGCTGCGCAAAAGCCGTGAAATGAAGAAGGCCTTGCTGGCCGACGCCAAAAACGGTGGTAAAGCGGCGTCCGGGGGAAAGACCGGACGGTCGGCGCCTGAAAAGGCCTCCGGCGGCAAGCCAGCCAAACCGAGCAAACACCGTAAAGGCCCGCCGAAAGCGGGTTCCGCTCCAGCCAAAAGTGGCGGGGCGCGTAAACCGAAGGCGAAGTCATGAGTCAGTTGGAAAAAATCTACGGCGTTCACGCGGTAGAAGCGTTGCTGCGTCACCACCCTAAACGCGTCAAGCAGATCTGGCTGGCTGAAAGCCGCAACGATCCGCGCGTGCAGACGCTGATCGAGCTGGCCAACGAAAACCGGGTTCAGATCGGTCAGGCCGAGCGCCGTGAAATGGATGCCTGGGTCGAAGGCGTGCACCAGGGCGTGGTGGCGGACGTCAGTCCGAGCCAGGTCTGGGGCGAAGCGATGCTCGACGAGCTGCTCGATCGCACCGAAGGCGCACCGCTGTTGCTGGTGCTCGACGGCGTGACCGACCCGCACAACCTTGGCGCCTGCCTGCGTTCGGCGGATGCTGCCGGTGCGCTGGCGGTCATCGTGCCAAAAGACAAGTCGGCCACCCTGACCCCTGTGGTGCGTAAAGTGGCTTGCGGCGCGGCGGAAGTGATTCCGCTGGTGGCCGTCACCAACCTTGCGCGCACCCTGGAAAAGCTTCAGCAGCGTGGGTTGTGGATTGTCGGCACGGCGGGTGAGGCCGAGGTCAGCATCTATGACCAGGACCTGACCGGCCCGACCATCCTGATCATGGGCGCAGAAGGCAAAGGCATGCGTCGCCTGACCCGCGAGCATTGCGATTACCTGGTACACCTGCCGATGGCTGGTAGCGTCAGCAGTCTCAACGTCTCGGTTGCGACCGGCGTGTGCCTGTTCGAAGCCCAGCGCCAACGCGGTGCGAAGGCCAAGGCAGCTGCCAAAAAAGCTTAAGCATCACGCCTTTCAAAATGTGGGAGCGAGCCTGCTCGCGAAGCGGAGTTACATTCAGCATCATTGTTGGATGTTAAGCCGCCATCGCGAGCTGGCTCGCTCCCACAGTGCTTTGTGGGGTGACCCGGATTGGTGACTGTTCAAATAATCACCAATTGCCTTGCACCTCTTCAGTCCCTTCTCTACAATTGCGCCCCTTGCTGTGGCGGCAGGCATGCATGTGCCCCGCGCCAGCAAGTCCATAAGTGTCATTCACTCCTTGTCTGACCGTTTTTGAGCGGCAGGCTACAACCCGTAAGGAGCATTCATGCGTCATTACGAAATCATCTTTCTGGTCCACCCTGACCAGAGCGAGCAAGTCGGCGGCATGGTTGAGCGTTACACCAAGCTGATCGAAGAAGACGGCGGCAAAATCCACCGTCTGGAAGACTGGGGCCGTCGTCAACTGGCCTACGCAATCAACAATGTTCACAAGGCTCACTACGTGATGCTGAACGTTGAGTGCACCGGCAAGGCCCTGGCCGAGCTGGAAGACAACTTCCGCTACAACGATGCTGTGATCCGTAACCTGGTCATCCGTCGCGACGAAGCCGTTACCGGCCAGTCCGAGATGCTCAAGGCTGAAGAAAACCGCAGTGAGCGCCGTGAGCGTCGCGAACGTCCTGAGCACGATGGCAGCGCCGATGGCGATGACAGCGATAGCGACAGCGACAACAGCGATAACGCTGACGAGTAATCCACGGACCTTTTAAGGAGCCTATCAAATGGCACGTTTCTTCCGTCGTCGTAAATTCTGCCGCTTCACCGCTGAAGACGTGAAGGAGATCGATTACAAAGATCTCAACACTCTGAAAGCCTACGTATCCGAGACCGGCAAAATCGTTCCAAGCCGCATCACCGGTACCAAAGCTCGTTATCAGCGTCAGCTGGCCACCGCTATCAAGCGCGCCCGCTTCCTGGCCCTGCTGGCCTACACCGACAGCCACGGCCGCTGAGACCGGGCAGTCGACAAGTAGCAAAGGATTGAATGCATGCGTGCCTTAGCTGAGTTCATCATGCGCGGCCGCATGCAGGCCACTCTCGTAGTGGCCGGGTGTGCAACATTGCCGTTGTTGTATTGGTTGGGTGCTGCCGCCGGGAGCCTGGTGCTTCTGCGGCGCGGATTGACCGACGCCCTGGGCGTCGTGTCGCTGGGACTGCTGCCGGCATTGATATGGTGGTTGTATGCCGATGACCCACGGGCACTTCTGGTGCTGCTGGGGTCTTCGGGGCTTGCGCTGGTGTTGCGCGCAAGCGAGTCCTGGGTCCGCACGCTGCTGGTCAGCGTAGCCATGGGGCTGGTGTTTTCAGTGGTGCTCGGGGCGGCGTTTGCGCCCCAGATCGAGATGCTGGCGCAGGCCTTGGTAAAGGTCATGCCCGCGCTTCTCGGTGATGCCTACCAACAATTGTCGGTAGACGAGCAGGCGCGTTTCGCGTCGCTGATCGCACCGGTCCTGACCGGCCTGATTGCGGCCTTGTTGCAGATCGTCAGCGTGCTGAGCCTGATTGTCGGGCGTTACTGGCAGGCGTTGTTGTACAACCCGGGTGGTTTTGGTCGCGAGTTTCGCGCCATCCGGATCCCGCTGGGACCGGCGATGTTACTGCTGGCGTTGATGCTTCTGGGCCCGAATCTCGGTGCACAGATGGCCATGTTGACGCCGTTGTGCAGTGTACCGCTGGTGTTCGCCGGGCTGGCCCTGATTCACGGGCTGGTGGCGCAAAGGCGACTGGCCGGTTTCTGGCTGGTGGGGTTGTACGTGACGCTGTTGCTGTTCATGCAGCTGATCTATCCGTTGCTCGTGGTTCTGGCCATTGTCGACAGCCTGATTGATTTTCGCGGTCGGGTGTCGAAAGACACCGATAACGCGAACGGTGAAGGTTAAAAGTTAAGAGGATTTCCACATGCAACTGATCCTTCTGGAAAAAATCGCCAACCTGGGCAACCTGGGCGACAAAGTAAACGTTAAGGCCGGTTACGGCCGTAACTACCTGCTGCCTTTCGGCAAAGCCACCGCTGCGACCGCTGCCAACCTGGCTGCGTTCGAAGAGCGTCGCGCTGAGCTGGAAAAAGCCGCCGCAGACCGTAAAGCATCGGCTGAAAGCCGTGCTGCCCAACTGGCCGAGCTGGAAGTGACCATCACTGCCACCGCTGGCGACGAAGGCAAGCTGTTCGGTTCGATCGGTACTCACGACATCGCTGACGCACTGACCGCCTCCGGCGTTGAAGTTGCGAAAAGCGAAGTTCGTCTGCCGAACGGCACCATCCGCAACGTGGGTGAATTCGACGTGGCTGTGCACCTGCACGCCGAAGTTGAAGCCACCGTACGCGTTGTCGTGGTAGCAGCTTAAGCAACACCCTGATCGACTGGCGGCTTGTCCGTCAGACGGTTAACATCGGGCACGATCCTGTTTACAGGTCGTGCCCTTTGTCTTTCTGCACTCCCTGCTTTTCCTGATTAAAAAGTGGCCATGAACGAAATCTCCGCTCCCGAGCAATACGATCTGCAAACCGCCGCGCTGAAGGTGCCGCCGCATTCCATCGAGGCCGAACAGGCCGTGCTCGGTGGTCTGATGCTGGACAACAACGCATGGGAACGTGTGCTCGATCAAGTCTCCGACGGCGATTTCTACCGACATGACCACCGTCTGATTTTCCGTGCGATCGCCAAACTGGCCGATCAGAACCTGCCGATCGACGTCGTGACCCTTGCCGAGCAACTGGACAAGGAAGGTCAGACCTCGCAGGTCGGCGGCCTCGGTTACCTTGGCGAGCTGGCGAAAAACACGCCGTCCGTCGCCAACATCAAGGCCTATGCGCAGATCGTCCGCCAGCGTGCGACGTTGCGTCAGCTGATCGGTATCAGCACCGAAATTGCCGACAGCGCCTTCAACCCCGAAGGCCGCACCGCCGAGGAAATCCTCGACGAAGCCGAGCGGCAGATTTTCGCGATTGCCGAGGCCCGGCCAAAAACCGGCGGTCCGGTGGGCGTGAATGACCTGTTGACCAAGGCCATCGACCGCATCGACACCCTGTTCAACACCGCCGACTCGATCACCGGCCTGTCCACCGGCTACACCGACCTCGACGAGAAGACCAGCGGCCTGCAACCGGCCGACTTGATCATCGTCGCCGGCCGTCCGTCGATGGGTAAGACCACCTTCGCGATGAACCTGGTGGAAAACGCCGTACTGCGCAGCGACAAGGTGGTGCTGGTGTACTCCCTCGAGATGCCAGGTGAATCGCTGATCATGCGTATGCTGTCGTCCCTCGGTCGTATCGACCAGACCAAGGTGCGTTCCGGCCAGCTGGAAGACGACGACTGGCCGCGCCTGACCTCGGCGGTCAACCTGCTCAACGACCGCAAGCTGTTCATCGATGACACCGCCGGCATCAGCCCGTCGGAGATGCGTGCCCGGACCCGGCGTCTGGTGCGCGAGCACGGCGACATCGGCCTGATCATGATCGACTACCTGCAGCTGATGCAGATCCCCGGCTCCAGCGGTGACAACCGGACCAACGAGATTTCCGAGATCTCCCGATCCCTGAAAGCCCTGGCCAAGGAATTCAACTGCCCGGTAGTCGCCCTGTCGCAGCTCAACCGTTCCCTGGAACAACGTCCCAACAAGCGTCCGGTGAACTCCGACTTGCGGGAATCCGGAGCGATCGAGCAGGACGCCGACGTGATCATGTTCGTGTACCGGGACGAGGTGTATCACCCGGAAACCGAACACAAGGGCATCGCCGAAATCATCATCGGCAAGCAGCGGAACGGCCCGATCGGCTTCATCCGCCTGGCCTTCATTGGCAAGTACACCCGCTTCGAAAACCTCGCGCCGGGCAGCTATAACTTCGACGACGACGAGTAAGTCTGTCGTCGTCTGAAAGCCCCTGATATTTCCGACCACAGCCGTCGGAATTGGTCATTTTTTGTGCTATATTCCGCGCCCGCGATTTTGCACCTCAACACCGGTCATCGACATGCAAGCAGCCAAGCCGTTATTTGACTATCCAAAATACTGGGCCGAATGTTTCGGGCCGGCGCCATTCCTGCCGATGAGCAGGGAGGAGATGGATCAGCTTGGCTGGGATTCCTGCGACATCATCATTGTTACGGGAGATGCCTACGTCGATCACCCGTCGTTCGGCATGGCGATCATCGGCCGGCTGCTGGAGTCGCAAGGCTTCCGCGTCGGGATCATCGCGCAGCCTAACTGGCAGTCCAAAGACGACTTCATGAAGCTCGGCGAGCCGAACCTGTTCTTCGGCGTCGCGGCCGGCAACATGGACTCGATGATCAACCGCTACACCGCGGACAAGAAAATCCGTTCCGACGACGCCTACACCCCGGGTGGCATGGCGGGCAAACGTCCGGATCGCGCGAGCCTGGTTTATAGCCAGCGCTGCAAGGAAGCCTACAAGCACGTGCCGATCGTGCTCGGCGGCATCGAAGCCTCCCTGCGCCGCATCGCCCACTACGACTACTGGCAGGATCGCGTGCGCAATTCGATTCTGATCGACGCCAGCGCCGACATCCTGCTGTACGGCAACGCCGAGCGCGCGATTGTCGAAGTCGCCCAGCGTCTGTCCTACGGTCACAAGATCGAAGACATCACCGATGTGCGCGGCACCGCGTTCATCCGTCGCGACACGCCGGCGGGCTGGTACGAAGTCGACTCCACGCGCATCGACCGTCCGGGCAAGATCGACAAGATCATCAACCCGTACGTCAACACCCAGGACACTCAGGCCTGCGCGATCGAGCAGGAGAAGGGTCCGGTTGAAGATCCGGAAGAAGCCAAGGTCGTGCAGATCCTGGCCAGCCCGAAAATGACCCGCGACAAGACCGTGATCCGCCTGCCGTCGATGGAAAAGGTGCGTAACGACCCGGTCCTGTACGCCCACGCCAACCGCGTGCTGCATCTGGAAACCAACCCGGGCAACGCCCGTGCGCTGGTGCAGAAGCATGGCGAGATCGACGTCTGGTTCAACCCGCCTCCGATTCCGATGACCACCGAAGAAATGGACTACGTGTTCGGCATGCCTTACGCACGTGTTCCGCACCCTGCGTACGGCAAGGAAAAGATCCCGGCCTACGACATGATCCGTTTCTCGGTAAACATCATGCGTGGCTGCTTCGGTGGCTGCACTTTCTGCTCGATCACCGAGCACGAAGGCCGGATCATCCAGAACCGCTCCGAAGAGTCGATCATTCGCGAAATCGAAGAGATCCGCGACAAGGTGCCGGGTTTCACCGGCGTCATTTCCGACCTCGGCGGCCCGACCGCAAACATGTACCGCATCGCCTGCAAGAGCCCGGAAATCGAATCCGCGTGCCGCAAGCCGTCCTGCGTGTTCCCGGGCATCTGCCCGAACCTGAACACCGACCACTCGTCGCTGATTCAGCTGTACCGCAGCGCCCGTGCCTTGCCGGGTGTGAAGAAGATTTTGATCGCCTCCGGCCTGCGTTACGACCTCGCGGTCGAATCGCCGGAGTACGTCAAGGAGCTGGTGACCCACCATGTCGGCGGTTACCTGAAGATCGCCCCGGAACACACCGAGGAAGGTCCGCTCAACCAGATGATGAAACCGGGGATCGGCACCTACGATCGCTTCAAACGCATGTTCGAGAAGTACACCAAGGAAGCGGGGAAAGAGCAGTACCTGATTCCGTACTTCATCGCCGCGCACCCGGGCACCACCGACGAAGACATGATGAACCTGGCCCTGTGGCTCAAGGGCAACGGATTCCGTGCCGACCAGGTGCAGGCGTTCTACCCGTCGCCGATGGCCACCGCTACCGCGATGTACCACTCGGGCAAGAACCCGCTGCGCAAGGTCACCTACAAGAGCGACGGCGTGACCATCGTCAAGAGCGAGGAGCAGCGTCGTCTGCACAAGGCGTTCCTGCGTTATCACGACCCGAAAGGCTGGCCGATGCTGCGTGAAGCGCTGACCCGCATGGGCCGCGCCGACCTGATCGGGCCGGGCAAGCACCAGTTGATCCCGCTGCATCAGCCGGCCACCGACAGCTACCAGAGTGCCCGTCGCAAGAACTCGACGCCGGCCGGCAGCCACAAGGTCGCGAAAGAGAAGACCACCAAGATCCTCACCCAGCACACCGGTCTGCCTCCACGCGCCAGCGACGGCGGCAATCCTTGGGACAAGCGTGAACAGGCCAAGGCCGCGGCATTCGCCCGCAACCAGCAGGCCGCCAAGGAGCGCAAGGAAGCCGCGAAAGGCAAAGGGCCGAAACCGGCACGCAAGCCGGTCGTACCGCGCTAAAGAGAACGCCAACCTTCGGGTTGGCGTTTTGCATTTAGGAGCTAAATGATCGTTCCCACGTCGAACCGTCTGCGTGGGAATGCCTCCAGGGACGCAGAGCGTCACGGGCTGCATTCCTACGCGGGAGCGTGGGAACGATCAAGTATCCGGCCGCTTTCGCAACATTTGCGTGCAACTGTGCCAAACCATTTCAACGCATCGCCCGATTTTGGTGCTGTACTGCCCTAAGCATTCCGGGAAAGCGCCCAAGCCTCTGCATGGCATAAGTCTTGCGCGCTTTCGAATACGCTTGGGCTCGCAGGAGGCACGCCGTGTCGATTCATGTCGCATTGCATCACGTCACCCATTACCGCTACGACCGCGCTGTCGAACTCGGCCCGCAGATCGTGCGGCTGCGCCCGGCTGCCCACAGCCGCACGCGGATTCTGTCCTATTCACTGAAAGTCTCGCCCGAGCAGCACTTCATCAACTGGCAGCAGGACCCTCAGGGCAACTACCTCGCACGGCTGGTGTTCCCCGAGAAAACCGCCGAACTGCGGATCGAGGTCGATCTGCTGGCCGAGATGGCGGTGTTCAACCCGTTCGACTTTTTCCTCGAGCCCTACGCCGAGAAAATCCCCTTCGCCTACGCCGCCGATGAACGCAAGGAGCTGGCGCCGTACCTCGAAACCCTGCCGCTGACGCCGAAATTCAAGGCCTATCTGGACGCCATCGACCGCACGCCGCTGCCGGCCGTGGATTTCCTGGTGGCGCTCAACCAGCGTTTGAGCGAAGACATCAATTACCTGATCCGCATGGAGCCGGGCGTACAGACCCCGGAACACACCCTCGAACACGCCTCCGGCTCCTGCCGGGATTCGGCGTGGCTGCTGGTGCAACTGCTGCGCAACCTCGGGCTGGCGGCGCGTTTCGTCTCCGGTTACCTGATTCAACTGACCGCCGACGTGAAAAGCCTCGACGGGCCGTCCGGCACCGAAGTGGACTTCACCGACCTGCACGCGTGGTGCGAAGTGTATCTGCCCGGCGCAGGCTGGATCGGCCTTGATGCGACTTCCGGACTGTTCGCCGGTGAAGGGCATATCCCGCTGGCCTGCAGTCCCGATCCATCGTCGGCGGCGCCGATCAGCGGTCTGGTGGAACCTTGCGAATGCGAGTTTAGCCACGAAATGTCCGTGGAGCGGATCTGGGAAGCGCCGCGGGTCACCAAGCCCTACACCGATGAGCAATGGCTGGCGATCCAGACGCTGGGCCGGCAGATCGATGCCGATCTGCTGGAAGGCGATGTGCGCCTGACCATGGGCGGCGAACCGACCTTCGTATCCATCGACGACCCCGACGGCGCCGAATGGAACACCGCTGCGCTTGGGCCGGACAAACGCCGGCTCTCCGCCGAACTGTTCCAGCGCCTGCGCAAGCATTACGCGCCCAAAGGGCTGGTGCATTTCGGCCAGGGCAAGTGGTATCCCGGCGAGCAACTGCCGCGCTGGTCGCTGAATTGCTACTGGCGCCGCGACGGTGTGCCGATCTGGCACAACAACGCGTTGATTGCCGATGAGCAGCAGGATTACGGCGCTGATGGCGCACTGGCCGGGCGCTTTCTGGCGAGCGTCGCCGAACGCCTGAAACTGCCGACACGCTTCGTCTTCCCGGCCTACGAAGACAATTTCTATTACCTCTGGCGCGAGGGCGCCTTGCCGAGCAACGTCAGCGCCGAAGACTCGCGCCTGGAGGAGCCGCTGGAACGTGCGCGACTGCGCAAGGTGTTCAGTCAGGGGTTGGACAAGATCATCGGCCAGGTGCTGCCGCTGGCGCGCACCGCCAAGGGCGATCAATGGCAGAGTGGGCGCTGGTATCTGCGCGATGAGCATTGCCGGTTGGTGCCGGGAGATTCGCCGCTCGGCTATCGCCTGCCATTGGGTTCGCAACCTTGGGTGAAGGCGGCAGAGTATCCGTTCATTCATCCGAACGATCCGAATCAGGACTTCCCCGGGCTGCCCGAAACATCGCAGCTCAACGATCACCGTGAGCCCGCTCCGGCGGACGAGCGTGTGCCGAAGATCGACGAGTCCGCCGACTGGCTGACCCGCACCGCGTTCTGCGCGGAGGCCCGGGAAGGCCGGTTGTATCTGTTCATGCCGCCGCTGGAACGGGTCGAGGATTATCTGGAGCTGGTGGCCGCCATTGAAGCCACCGCCGAGGAGCTGCATTGTCCGGTATTGCTGGAAGGCTACGAGCCGCCGAGCGATCCGCGCCTGAGCAATTTTCGCATCACCCCGGATCCCGGCGTGATCGAGGTTAACGTGCAGCCGTCGGCGACCTGGGACGAGTTGGTCGAACGCACCGAGTTTCTGTACGAAGAAGCGCGCCAGACCCGACTGTCCACCGAGAAATTCATGGTTGACGGGCGACATACCGGAACCGGCGGCGGCAACCATTTCGTCCTCGGCGGCGCGACACCGGGTGACTCACCGTTTCTGCGCCGCCCGGACCTGCTGCGTAGCCTGATCAGCTACTGGCACAACCATCCATCGCTGTCCTACCTGTTTTCCGGCCTGTTCATCGGCCCGACCTCTCAGGCGCCGCGGATCGACGAAGCGCGCAACGATGCGCTGTATGAACTGGAAATCGCTTTCGCGCAAATGCCGGCGCCGGGAGAAGACTGCCCGCCGTGGTTGGTCGACCGTTTGCTGCGCAATCTGCTGATCGACGTTACCGGCAACACCCATCGCGCCGAGTTCTGCATCGACAAGCTGTATTCACCGGATGGCTCCACCGGGCGCCTCGGGTTGCTGGAGTTGCGTGGTTTCGAGATGCCACCCCATGCGCGCATGAGCCTGGCGCAGCAGCTGTTGTTGCGAGCGCTGGTGGCGCGGTTCTGGCGCGAGCCCTATGCGCCGCCGAAACTGGCGCGCTGGGGTACGGAGCTGCACGACCGCTTCATGCTGCCGCACTTCATCGAGCAGGACTTCGCCGACGTCATCGTCGAGCTCAACAATGCCGGTTACCCCCTGCGTGCGGAATGGTTCGCGGCGCACCTTGAGTTCCGTTTTCCCAAGGTCGGCGATTACGCCGTCAACGGTATCGAGCTGGAATTGCGTCAGGCCCTTGAACCCTGGCACGTGCTGGGCGAGGAGGGCGCGGCGGGCGGTACGGTGCGCTACGTCGACTCATCGCTGGAGCGCTTGCAGGTCAAACTCACGGGGCTGCCGCCGCAGCGTTATCTGCTGACCTGCAATGGAATACCGGTGCCGCTGCAATCGACCGGCCGGGTGGGCGAGTTTGTCGCCGGTGTGCGTTTCCGCGCGTGGCAACCGGCCAACTGCCTGCAACCGACGATCCCGGTGCATGCGCCGCTGGTGTTCGACCTGCTCGATACCTGGATGCAGCGCTCGCTGGGCGGCTGCCAGTACCACGTCGCGCATCCGGGCGGGCGCAATTACGAAACGCTGCCGGTCAACGCCAACGAAGCGGAGAGCCGGCGCATGGCGCGTTTCTTCCGCATCGGACATACGCCGGGGAAACTTCCTATACCGAACCTGACAACCTCCGACGAACTACCGATGACACTCGATTTACGACGCTTCTAAATCGGCTGTTTTATTTAGGAGCGTGACGCCCGGATTTTTCGTATATCCGGGCGTCATGTGCCTGCGTTAGTCTGACCGTTCCTTGCCGGCTGCCGAGCTTTCCATGCCTGACCTGCTTGACCGCTACCCGCTGACGGCGGGCACCTATCACGAACTGCTCGACGACAGCGGGGCGGTGCGCCCGCACTGGCGGCGACTGGTCGACCAATTGCAGCGCAGCACCCCGGCGCAACTGGTGCAGCGTCAGGCGTTGCTGACCCGGCAGATTCAGGAAAACGGTGTCACCTACAACGTCTATGCCGACCCCAAGGGCGCGGATCGTCCGTGGGAACTGGATCTGCTGCCCCACGTAATCGCCGCCGACGAGTGGCAACAGCTGTCGGCCGGAATCGCCCAGCGCGCGCGGCTGCTCAATGCGGTGCTGGCGGATCTGTACGGCCCGCAGCGGCTGATCAGCGAAGGGCTGCTGCCGGCAGAACTGGTGTTCGGCCATAACAACTTCCTCTGGCCCTGTCAGGGCATTGTGCCGCCGGACGGGGCCTTTCTGCACCTGTATGCCGTCGATCTGGCGCGCACGCCGGACGGGCGCTGGTGGGTGACGGCGGATCGTACCCAGGCGCCATCCGGCGCCGGTTACGCGCTGGAAAATCGCACCATCGTGTCCCGCGCCTTTCCCGAGTTGTACCGGGATCTGAAAGTGCAGCATCTGGCCGGCTTCTTCCGCACCTTGCAGGAAACCCTGGCCCGTCAGGCCCCCTGCGACGATGACGCGCCGCTGGTGGTGTTGCTGACCCCGGGGCGTTTCAACGAAAGCTATTTCGAGCATCTCTATCTCGCCCGCCAGCTCGGTTATCCGCTGGTGGAGGGTGGAGACCTGACGGTGCGTGATGCCACGGTCTACCTGAAAACCCTCAGCGGCCTGCGCCGGGTGCACGCGATCATGCGTCGGCTCGACGATGACTTCTGCGATCCGCTGGAATTGCGCACGGATTCGGCGCTCGGCGTTCCGGGATTGCTGGAGGCGGTGCGTCAGGGCCGGGTGCTGGTGGCGAACGCGCTGGGCAGTGGCGTGCTGGAGTCGCCGGGGTTGCTGGGTTTCCTGCCGAAGATCAATCAGTACCTGTTCGGCGAAGAGCTGATTCTGCCGTCCATTGCCACGTGGTGGTGCGGCGAAGCGCCGGTGTTGGCCCAGGCCCTGGAAAAACTGCCGGAGCTGTTGATCAAACCGGCGTTTCCGTCGCAAAGTTTTGCGCCGGTATTTGGTCGGGATCTGAGCGAAAAACAGCGTGAAAGTCTCGACGCGCGCATGCAGGCCCGGCCTTATGCTTATGTCGCGCAAGAACTCGCCCAGTTGTCCCAGGCGCCGATCTGGCAGCCCGAGGACGGGCAACTGCAACCCCGGGCAATCGGCATGCGCATGTACGCAGTGGCCAGTCACGATGGTTATCGGGTGCTGCCCGGTGGCCTGACCCGGGTCGCGGCCGAAGCCGATGCCGAAGTGGTGTCGATGCAGCGCGGTGGCGCGAGCAAGGACACCTGGGTGCTGGGGGATCGACCGCCGAGCGGTGAGCAGTGGAAAGCCCAGCGCAACATCGGTGTGCCCGATCTGGTGCGCCGTGATCCGTACCTGCCGTCGCGGGTGGTGGAAAACCTGTTCTGGTTCGGCCGTTACTGCGAGCGTTGCGACGACAGCGCGCGGCTGCTGCGGATCATGCTCGCGCGTTACGTCGACGGCGATGATCCGCAAGCCCTGCAGGCTGCGGTGGATCTGGGCGAGCGACTGATGCTGCTGCCGGACGAAGGTGAACTGCCGGAGCGCTTGCTCGCGGCGCTGCTCGGCGAGGACTGGTCGTTCAGTTTGCGTTCCAACCTGCAACGCTTGCAGTGGGCGGCATCGCAAGTGCGTGGCAAGCTCTCGCGGGAAAACTGGCAGGCGCTGGTGGAGCTGCAGCGTGAGGCTTCAGAGCTGGACACTGACGAGCCGGATTTCGGCGAACTGCTGGATTTTCTCAACCGGTTGGTGATGTCGCTGGCGGCGCTGTCCGGGTTTGCCCTTGACGACATGACTCGCGACGAAGGCTGGCGCTTCCTGATGATCGGCCGGCGGATCGAGCGCCTGCAATTTCTCAGCAGCAGCCTCGCGGGTTTCTTGCGCGGCGCTGGCGCGTTCGATCAGGCCGGGCTTGAGTGGTTGCTTGAGCTGGGCAACAGCAGCATCACCTATCGCTCGCGTTATCTGGCGGTGGCGCAGTTGATTCCGGTGCTCGACCTGTTGCTGCTGGATGAGCAGAACCCCCATGCGGTGCTGTTCCAGTTGAAGCTGGTGACTCGCACCTTGAAGCGGCTGAATGATGACTTCGGTGTGCCGAGGGAGGCAGGATTGCCGCCGCTGGTCGAGCGTCTGGCGCGCTTCGACCTGAGCTGTCTGGAGAATCCGCTGTTCGGCGAATCCAGCGTGCGCGCGGCCCTCGACGGTCTGGCGGACCTGCTGCAGGAAATCGCCGACGCCAGCAGTCAGGTGTCGGATCGACTGGCCCTGCGCCATTTCGCCCATGTCGATGATGTCAGCCAGCGCACGGTGTCCGTCTGATGAGTGCCCATTACCAGATCCTTCACGACACCTGCTATCGCTACGACAGCCCGGTGTCCCTGGCCCAGCAACTGGCGCATCTGTGGCCGCGCGAATGCGAGTGGCAGCGCTGCAGCGAGCAGCAATTGCTGATCAGTCCGGAGCCGACCGCCCGCCGTGACGAGCAGGATGTGTTCGGCAATCCGCTGACTCGCCTCGCCTTCGAACGACCCCACGATGAATTGCAGGTCAACGCACGGCTGACGGTGGAAGTGCTGGCGCGACCCGTGGTGGATTTCCAGCAGTCACCGGCCTGGGAACTGACGCGCAACGCGCTGACCTACAGCAGTCAACCGCTGTCCGCCTCGTTGCTGGAAGCCTGTCGCTATCGATTCCAGTCGCCCTACGTGCATCTGAAGCGCAGTTTCGTCGAGTTCTCGGAGAGCTGTTTCCCGGCCGGCAGACCGTTGATGCTGGGCGTGCAGGCCCTGATGCAGAAGATCTTCAGCGAATTCACCTTCGATGCCGAAGCGACACAGGTCGCGACGCCGCTGGTGGAAGTGCTGGAGCGCCGGCGCGGGGTCTGTCAGGACTTCGCGCACCTGATGCTCGCCTGTGTGCGCTCACGCGGGTTGGCGGCGCGTTACGTCAGCGGCTACCTGCTGACCCAGCCGCCACCGGGGCAGCCACGGTTGATCGGCGCCGACGCGTCCCATGCCTGGGTTTCGGTGTTTTGCCCGGTGCTGGGCTGGGTGGACTTCGATCCGACAAACAATGTGCAGCCGGCACTGGAGCACATCACCCTGGCCTGGGGCCGGGATTTCTCCGATGTCTCGCCGTTGCGTGGGGTGATTCTGGGGGGAGGGAGTCATGATCCGGAGGTGCGGGTCACGGTGATGCCAATGGAGTAAGTGCGATCCATCGTGGGAGCCAGTCAGCTCCCACAATGGAGGGTGTTCAATTTCGCGATTCAGCTCAGGCGTCGGGTGCCTGGTCTTTCGGTGCCTCAACATCATCATCGGTCGCCACTTCACCGTCAGGGTTCAGTGCCGCTTCTTCAGCCATCTGTTTCTTGCGCTGAAGCTTTTCCTCTTTCTTCTGTTCCTTGGCCAGGTCACGTTGACGTTTGGCGAAGGAGTAATTGGGTTTGGCCATGGGCGATCCTCTGGGGTCGAAGGTGAGGTTGAGCGGCGCGTATTCTGCCCTGTATCGGTGCCCGGCGGTTAACCGGGTTTCTGGTCGACCCATTTTGGCGTGACGGTGGGCTTCCAGTTATCGAGGGCTTCGAGCAGCGTTTGCGGCGATTCGCTCACTTGCAGCATGTCACGGTGCGGCGCGCGAACGAAGCCTTCGCCGACGATGTGATCGAGAAATGCAGTGAGTTTGCTGTAGAAACCGTTCACTTCCAGCAGGCCCAGCGGCTTGCCGTGGTAGCCGAGCTGGCCCCAGGTCCAGACTTCGAACAACTCTTCCAGGGTGCCGAGGCCACCGGGCAGGGCGATGAACGCATCGCTGAGTTCGGCCATCCGCGCCTTGCGCGCGTGCATGCCGTCGACCACTTCCAGACGGGTCAGGCTCTTGTGACCTATTTCCTTGTCCATCAGGCTCTGCGGAATGATGCCGATCACTTCGCCACCGGCCGCCAGCGCGGCGTCAGCGACAATCCCCATCAGACCGACGGCGCCACCGCCGTAGACCAGCGTCAGCTTACGTTCTGCGAGAGCTGTGCCGAGGGCAATGGCGGCTTTGGTGTACGCCGGGGTGGTGCCGGCGTTGGCACCGCAAAATACACAAACGGATGTGAGAGACATGCCTTCCTCCTGGGTCAATCGGTCACAGGGTAATGGCTGGCACGCCTTGATCCAAGGGCTAGACTTCGCGTTTCGGGGTTTCATAGGTGCCGCTTGCACCACAGGCGTAGGCGGCGAGCAGACTGCACAACAGGCTGTTGAAGGACATGACGGATGCTCCAGATGAACGTTGAGCCCTGAAGATACGGCCCGGCCAAACGTCTGGCTGTTAGATTGTTTCGATGAGTGTCATAGCCTGAAAGTTGTATACAATTTTTGACTCAAGTCATAGGAACTTGCGAAGATTTCAGGCAGTCTTCCAACCATTCGTGTTTTTGTTAACCCTGCCTTGGAGATTCACCATGTTTTCCAAAGTTGTTGCGGTATCCCTGCTGGCGTTGGCCAGCAGCCAATTGATGGCTGCCGAGTGCAAAACCACCGTTGATTCCACCGACCAGATGTCCTTCAACACCAAGGCCATCGAAATCGACAAGAGCTGCAAAACCTTCACCGTCGAGCTGACCCACTCCGGCAGCCTGCCGAAGAACGTCATGGGCCATAACCTGGTGATCAGCAAAGAAGCCGACATGCAGCCGATCGCCACCGACGGCCTGGCCGCCGGCATCGACAAGAACTACCTGAAGGACGGTGACGAGCGCGTTATCGCTCACACCAAGATCATCGGCGCCAAGGAAACCGACTCGCTGACCATCGACGTGTCCAAGCTCAAGGCTGACGAGAAGTACGGCTTCTTCTGCTCGTTTCCGGGCCACATCTCGATGATGAAAGGCACCGTGACCCTGAAATAAGCAACACAAGGTCAAAAAAAAAGCGTCCTGAAGGACGCTTTTTTTATGCCCTGGATTCAAGGCGCAAACGGCATGACCCGCTTGTGATGGGTCTTTTTGTAGGTGTTGACGATGATGTCGAACGCTTCCTGACGCACCGGCTCGCCGTGCAGGAAGGCGTCGATCTCGGCGTAGGTCACACCGTGGGACGCCTCGTCCGGCTTGCCCGGCGACAGGTCCTCCAGATCCGCCGTCGGCACTTTTTCCACCAGCGATTCCGGTGCGCCGAAGCTGCGGGCGATGGCCCGGACCTGATTTTTCACCAGACCGCTGAGCGGGGCCAGGTCGCAGGCGCCGTCGCCGAACTTGGTGAAGAAACCCATCACCGCTTCCGCCGCGTGGTCGGTGCCGATCACCAGGCCATGGGCCGCGCCGGCGATGGTGTACTGGGCGACCATGCGCATCCGCGCCTTGGTGTTGCCGAGCACGAAATCCACCGACACCGCGTGCTTGCCTTCGAAGGCTGCGACTTCGCTGGCCAGGGATTTGACTGCCGGGCCGATGTTGACGGTGTGGCGCTCGTCCGGGGCGATGAAGTCCACCGAGGCCTGGGCATCGTGTTCATCGAACTGCACGTCGTACGGCAGGCGCACGGCGATGAACTTGTAAGCCTCGTCACCAGTGCGCTCGCGCAGTTCACGCATGGCGCGCTGGGCCAAAAGGCCTGCGGTCAGCGAATCGACGCCGCCACTGATGCCCAGCACCAGGGTCTTGAGTCCGGAACTGGTCAGGCAATCCTGGATGAAGGTGATGCGTCGGGCGACTTCCGCTTCGAGGGCCTGGTAATCGGCGAACGGCGGCTGAACGTTGAGCTGTTC
The DNA here is from genome assembly GCF_002112305.1 of Pseudomonas sp. R45(2017). NCBI lineage: Bacteria > Pseudomonadati > Pseudomonadota > Gammaproteobacteria > Pseudomonadales > Pseudomonadaceae > Pseudomonas > Pseudomonas sp. R45(2017). The sequence continues at coordinate 464,733 of NZ_NEHH01000004.1, forward strand.
AGCAATCTCACGCTGTACGGCTTGCATGAATTCACTCCTTGCTAGAAAGGCTGGAAACGGCAGGAACCTGGAAAACGTGTCGCAAATAGGCGACGAAATTCGGGTCTTTGCAGTGGGTCTTGCCCGGCTCGTCGGAGATCTTCGCCACCGGTTGGCCATTGCAGGCGGTCATTTTAAGCACGATGCTCATCGGTTCGACACCCGGAATGTCACAGGTCAGGTTGGTGCCGATGCCGAAGCTGACATTGATCCGGCCGCGCAGGGCCCGAAAGATCTCCAGCGACTTGGGCAGTGTCAGGCTGTCGGAGAACACCAGGGTCTTGCTCATCGGGTCGATGCCGAGCTTGTGATAGTGGGCGATGCATTTTTCGCCCCACTGCACCGGATCTCCGGAATCGTGACGCAAACCGTCGAACAGCTTGGCGAAGAACAGATCGAAATCGCCGAGGAAGGCATCGGTAGTGATGCAGTCTGTGAGGGCGATCCCCAGCAGGCCGCGGTACTCCCGGACCCAGCAATCGAGGGCGGCGATCTGGCTGTCGATCAGTCGCGGGCCGAGTTGCTGGTGGGCCATGATCCACTCGTGGGCCATGGTGCCCAGCGGTTTCATGTCCAGCTCGCGGGACAGGTGCACGTTGCTGGTGCCGACGAAACGCCCGGGGAAATCGTGCTTGAGCACGTTCACCACTTCCTCTTGCACGCGGTAGGAAAACCGCCGGCGTGTGCCGAAATCGGCGACCTGCAACTGCGACAATTCTTCCGCCGAGGCGTTGGCGGTCAGCCAGTCGAATTTGCGATACAGCTGTTCGCGGGCCTGTTCCAGCACCGTTTCACGGTAGCGATAGCGGTTGCGCACTTCGCTGACGATCGCCAGCAGCGGCACTTCAAACAGGATCACATGCAGCCACGGCCCGCGCAGTCGGATGAACAGCTCGCCGTTCTCGATGCCGGTGTGCAGATAGCGCAGGTTGAAACGGAACAGACCGAGGAAGCGCAGGAAATCCGGCTTGAGAAACGAGATGCGCTCGAGAAAACTCAACTGATCGGCGCTCAGGCTCAACTCGGCCAGACGCTCGACCTGGAAGCGGATCTCCGCCAGGTACGGGCGCAGATCTTCACTGTTACGGCAACGAAACTCCCATTCGACTTCGACGTTGGGGTAGTTGTGCAGCACCGCCTGCATCATCGTCAGTTTGTAGAAGTCGGTGTCGAGCAGGTTCTGCACGATGCGATCGGCAAACACACTCTCGCTCATAACGGGGTCTCCAGGCGGGCCGCGCGTTGGCGCGGTATCAATCAATGGCGCTAGTGGCGCATATCCGGGGTGGGGATTGCCAGCGATTTTTATCCCGGCACAGCGCCTCAGACCGCATCGGGACTGTCGATCTGCTCCAGCATCCACTTCACGAAATCACGCACCTTGGGCACTTCTGCCGCGTGTTCCGGGTAGGCCAGGTAATAGGCATCGGTGCTGGGCATTGCATGCTGCCAGGGAATGACCAGTTTGCCGTCGGCCAATTCCTCTTCCACCAGAAACCTCGGCAGCAGGGCGACGCCGCAGCCGACCTGCGCGGCGCGGATGCACATATAAAAGGTTTCGAAACGCGGGCCATGGTAGCTGTGTTCGGTCTGGTAGCCCTGGCTGTCGAACCAGTCGTGCCACGCTTGCGGGCGCGAAGCATTCTGCAGCAGGACCAGATCGGTGAGTTGCGTTGGATCAGACAACGGAGTGTCCGGCAGGCTGCTCGGTGCGCAGACCGGCACCAGCTCTTCGCCGAACAGCTTCAGGCATTCGGTGCCGGGACGTGAGCCCTGGCCGAAATAGAACGCCAGGTCGCTGCGCCCTTGCAGCAGGTCATCGGCCTCCTGCTCGTTGCACAGGTCCAGATGAATCGACGGATGGCGCAGTCGCCAGCCCTTGAGACGCGGCACCAGCCAGCGGGCGCCGAAGGTCGAGGGCGTAGAGACGCGCAGGACTTCGGTTTCGCCGCCGTAGGAACGCAGGTAATGGGTCGACATCTCGACCTGGATCAGGATTTTTCTGACTTCCACCAGGTACAGATCGCCGGCCGGGGTCATCTGCAAACGCCGGCGCACCCGGCGGAACAACAAGTGCTGCAGCAATTCTTCGAGCTGCGCCACCTGCTTGCTGACAGCGCTCTGGGTCAGGTTCAATTCCTCGGCGGCCCGGGTGAAACTCAGGTGCCGGGTCACGGCCTCGAAGCACTGCAACGCGGTGATCGACGGCAAGTGGCGTTTGTTCAGCATGGGCGATCCTTTTCTTGTCTTTCTGCGCAGCATGAATAAACGGAATGATATCTCGCGTAAAGGTCGTTTGTTGCACAGCCTTCCTGACGCTACAACTAAAGGTCTGCCCGGTCGTGAAAACGCGCCCGCACACATTCAGTTTTTTGCTCGAGGAGTGACCCATGGTTGCCGCATTGCTTGATCGTCTAGGTGTGAACCCGGCCCTGTACCAGAACGGCAAAGTGCCGGTGCATTCGCCCATCGACGGCAGCCGCATCGGCGCCGTGAACTGGGAAGGCCCGGCCGAAGTCGAGCAGCACATCAGTCGCGCAGATCATGCGTTCGAACAATGGCGCAAGGTACCGGCCCCGCGTCGCGGCGAGCTGGTGCGTCAGTTCGGCGAAGTGCTGCGTGAATACAAGACCGAACTCGGTGAACTGGTGTCCTGGGAAGCGGGCAAGATCACCCAGGAAGGCCTCGGTGAAGTGCAGGAGATGATCGACATCTGCGATTTCGCCGTCGGGCTGTCCCGCCAGTTGTACGGTTTGACCATCGCCTCCGAGCGCCCGGGCCACCACATGCGTGAAACCTGGCACCCGCTGGGCGTGGTCGGCGTGATCAGTGCGTTCAACTTCCCGGTCGCGGTGTGGGCGTGGAACACCACGCTGGCGCTGGTCTGCGGCAACCCGGTGGTATGGAAGCCGTCGGAGAAAACCCCGCTGACCGCGCTGGCCTGTCAGGCGCTGTTCGAACGCGTACTGAAGAATTTCAGCGATGCCCCGGCGCACCTGAGCCAGGTGATCATCGGTGGTCGTGATGCCGGCGAAGCGCTGGTGGATGACCCGCGTGTCGCGCTGATCAGCGCCACCGGCAGCACCCGCATGGGCCGCGAAGTGGCGCCGAAAGTCGCCGCGCGTTTCGCCCGCAGCATTCTCGAACTGGGTGGCAACAACGCAATGATCCTCGGCCCGAGCGCCGATCTGGACATGGCAGTGCGCGCCATTCTGTTCAGCGCCGTCGGCACCGCCGGCCAGCGTTGCACCACGTTGCGTCGCCTGATCGCCCATGAATCGGTGAAAGAAGAAATCGTCACCCGCCTGAAAGCCGCGTACTCCAAGGTCCGTATTGGCCATCCGCTGGAAGGTAACCTGATCGGCCCGCTGATCGACAAACACAGCTTCGAAAACATGCAGGACGCGCTGGAGCAGGCACTGAGCGAGGGGGGTCGGGTATTCGGCGGCAAGCGCCAACTGGAAGATCAATTCCCCAATGCTTACTACGTGGCGCCGGCCATTGTTGAAATGCCGGAGCAGAGCGACGTGGTGTGCAGCGAGACCTTCGCGCCGATCCTGTACGTGGTCGGTTACAGCGATTTCGAAGAGGCGCTGCGCCTGAACAACGCCGTGCCGCAAGGGTTGTCGTCGTGCATCTTCACCACCGATGTGCGCGAGGCCGAGAAATTCATGTCGGCGGTCGGCAGTGACTGCGGCATTGCCAACGTCAATATCGGCCCGAGCGGCGCGGAAATCGGCGGCGCGTTTGGCGGTGAAAAAGAAACCGGTGGTGGTCGTGAGTCGGGCTCGGATGCATGGCGTGCGTATATGCGTCGGCAGACCAATACCGTGAACTACTCGCTGGAGTTGCCGCTGGCGCAAGGCATTACTTTCGACTGACAGTTTTCTCAAAAGCTATTGATCGTTCCCACGCTCTGCGTGGGAATGCTGCACCGAACGCTCCGCGTTCGCTTTCGGGACGCAGAGCGTCCCTGACTGCGTTCCCACGCAGAGCATGGGAACGATCATTTTGGTGTGTTTGGCAGGTTTCTGTTGGAGTCTGGCAATGCCGTTACGCGAAGAATGTCTGTGGGAAAAACTCACGCCGCAACGACCGGATAACACGGCGCTCAGGGGCGAGGTCAAAGTCGATGTCTGCGTGATCGGCGCCGGGTTTACCGGGCTGTCGGCGGCGCTGCATCTGTTGGAGAAGGGCAAGAGCGTCTGCGTGCTCGAAGCCCATCGCGCCGGGCATGGCGGCTCCGGGCGCAACGTCGGGCTGGTCAACGCCGGGATGTGGATTCCGCCGGACGAGATCGAAGCCGGCTTCGGCGAGGCGGTCGGCAGTCAGCTCAACCGCATGCTCGGTGCGGCGCCGGCGCTGGTGTTCAGCCTTGTGGATAAATACAACATCGATTGCCAGTTGCGCCGCGAAGGCACCCTGCACATGGCGCACAACGCCAAGGGTGAGGCGGATCTGCGCAGTCGCGAAGAACAGTGGAAACGCCGCGGTGCGCCGGTCGAACTGCTGACCGGCAAGGCCTGTGAACAGGCGACCGGCACACAGAAGATTGCCGCCGCGCTTCTCGACCGGCGCGCCGGTACGCTCAATCCGATGGCCTACGTCACCGGGCTGGCCAACGCTGTCATCAGCCTTGGCGGGCAGATGTTCGATCACTCCCCGGTCGCGCGTCTTGAGCGTCAGGCTCAGAAATGGTCGGTGCAGACCGAGCAGGGTTCGGTGCTCGCCGAACAGGTAGTGATCGCCTCCAACGCCTACACCGAAGGCGACTGGACCGAACTCAAGCGCAATTTCTTTCCCGGTTACTACTATCAGGTCGCTTCGGTGCCGCTCACCGAAGACGCCGCCCAGGAAATTCTCCCGGGCGGGCAGGGCTCGTGGGATACCCGTCAGGTGCTGAGCAGTATCCGCCGTGACAAGGATGGTCGTCTGCTGCTGGGCAGTCTCGGCAACGGCAATCAGAAACCGACCTGGTTCCTCAAGGCCTGGGCCGACCGGGTGCAGCAGCATTACTTCCCCAACCTCAAACCCGTGGAGTGGGAATGCACCTGGACCGGGCGCATCGCTTTCACTCCCGATCACCTGATGCGCCTGTTCGAGCCGGCGCCGGGACTGGTGGCCGTCACCGGTTATAACGGCCGTGGCGTGACCACCGGCACCGTGGTCGGCAAGGCCTTCGCCGATTACCTGTGTAACGGAAATCCTCAGGCATTACCGATCCCCTTCGCACCGATGCAGCCCCTGGCGGGTGTGGGCTTGCGCAGTTGTCTGTACGAGGCGGGGTTCTCGCTGTATCACGCGGGCCAGTGCCTGCGGATCGTCATTTGAGTGTTGAAATATGTTGCCGGAAGCGGCGCTTTTCGATGTAGCGACTAGCCTGTAATGGTGCGGGTTGTAGCAGTCCCGCACCAGCAGTGTGCAGTTCGGTGACGCGGGCTGTTACAGGCTGGTTGCACGTCGTTTGGCGCCGCGGTTGCAATGATGGCGCGTGCGGGTTGCGCCTGAAAAAATAAATGGTTTCACCTTCCGCGGTTTAGACGGTTGCACGCCCAATGAAAATGGGAACGAAACAGTCGAAATAACAAGAAAGCAGCGACTTTTTGAAGAATAAAAAACCGATGGCACGGCCCTTGCTCTGAGCATTCAAGTGAAGTCGCAGTGCCAACTAAAAAAAACCTTGGAGCACCACCTCATGTCCCAGACGTTTTACAAGAAAGGCTTTCTGGCCCTCGCAGTGGCTACTGCGCTGGGTGTTTCTGCGTTTGCACAAGCTGATGTGAAAATCGGTGTGGCGGGTCCGATGACGGGCGCCAACGCGGCATTTGGCGAACAGTACATGAAAGGGGCACAAGCGGCGGCCGACGCGGTCAACGCGGCGGGCGGCGTCAACGGGGAGAAGATCGTCCTGGTCAAGGGCGATGACGCTTGCGAGCCGAAACAGGCGGTGACGGTCGCCAAGGACCTCACCAACCAGAAGGTCGCCGGTGTGGTCGGCCACTTCTGCTCGTCCTCCACCATTCCTGCGTCCGAGATCTACGACGAAGCCGGCATCATCGCGATCACCCCGGGTTCCACTAACCCGCAAGTGACCGAGCGCGGCCTGAGCGCCATGTTCCGGATGTGCGGCCGTGACGACCAGCAAGGCATCGTGGCCGGCGACTACATCGTCGACGTGCTCAAGGGCAAGAAAGTCGTCGTGCTGCACGACAAGGACACCTACGGTCAGGGCCTGGCCGATGCCACCAAGGCTCAGCTGGAAAAACGCGGCGTGAAGCCGGTGTTGTACGAAGGCCTGACCCGTGGCGAAAAAGACTTCAGCACCATCGTCACCAAGATCCGTGGCGCCGGCGCCGATGTTGTCTACTTCGGTGGCCTGCACCCGGAAGCCGGCCCGCTGGTTCGCCAACTGCGTGAGCAAGGCCTGAAAGACGTCAAGTTCATGTCCGATGACGGCATCGTGACCGACGAACTGGTGACCACCGCCGGTGGCCCGCAATTCGTCGACGGCGTGCTGATGACGTTTGGTGCCGACCCGCGCCTGCTGCCAGACAGCAAGACTGTGGTAGATGCGTTCCGCAAGGCTGGCACCGAGCCTGAAGGCTACACCCTGTACGCCTATGCATCGGTTCAGGCCCTGGCCGCCGCCTTCAACGGCGCCAAGTCGAACAAGGGCGAGGAGGCCGCTGCCTGGCTGAAGAAGAACCCGGTCAAGACCGTCATGGGTGAGAAGACCTGGGACTCCAAAGGCGACCTGAAGGTCTCCGACTACGTGGTCTACCAGTGGGACAAGGATGGCAAATATCACCAGCTGGAAAAACAGAAATAACGGCACCTGATCAACCGGACGCCACATTCACTGTGGGAGCGTGCTTGCCCGCGATGACGGCCTGACAGTCGACAACTTTGTTGAATGTTCTACCGCTATCGCTGGCAAGCCAGCTCCCACAAGGGGGCTGCGGTTTCCTGTCTGACATTGCTCCGACGTAAATCTGTATTTTTCCTAGAAGAACCGCGCGCCCCAGGGTGTGCAGGTTCTCACTGCGTGAGATTGCGTTATGGATGGTATTTTCCTGCAGCAACTGGTCAACGGCCTGACCCTCGGGTCGGTCTACGGCCTGATCGCCATCGGCTACACAATGGTCTACGGCATCATCGGCATGATCAACTTCGCCCACGGCGAGGTTTACATGATTTCTGCTTACCTGGCGGCAATCAGTCTGGCTCTGCTGGCTTACTTCGGTATTGAATCCTTCCCGCTGCTGATGCTTGGCACCCTGATATTCACCATCGTGATCACGGCGGTGTATGGCTGGGTCATCGAGCGAGTCGCTTACAAACCCCTGCGCAACTCCACCCGACTGGCACCGTTGATCAGCGCCATCGGCATCTCCCTGATTCTGCAAAACTACGCACAGATCGCCCAGGGCGCCAAACAACAGGGCGTACCCACGCTGCTGACCGGTGCATGGCGTGTCGAAGTCGGTACCGGCTTCGTGCAACTGACCTACACCAAAGTCTTCATCCTGGTGGCCGCATTCGTCGGCATGGGCCTGCTGACCTACGTCATCAAGTACACCAAACTCGGGCGCATGTGCCGTGCGACCCAGCAAGACCGCAAAATGGCTTCGATCCTCGGCATCAACACCGACCGGGTCATTTCCTACGTGTTCATCATCGGTGCGGCCATGGCGGCGTTGGCCGGCGTGCTGATCACCATGAACTACGGCACCTTCGACTTCTATGCCGGCTTCATCATCGGCATCAAGGCATTTACTGCGGCGGTACTGGGCGGGATCGGTTCGCTGCCTGGCGCCATGCTCGGCGGGATCATCCTCGGGATCTCCGAGTCGCTGTTCTCGGGCCTGGTCAACTCCGACTACAAAGACGTGTTCAGCTTCTCGCTGCTCGTACTTGTTCTGGTCTTCCGGCCTCAGGGCCTGCTGGGTCGTCCTCTTGTGTCGAAGGTGTAAGCGATGTCTTCAACCACTACAAAATCCATTGATGTCAAAAAAAGCCTGGTTGAGGCGATTCTCGCCGGTCTGATCGCCCTGATCGTGTTCGGGCCGATCGTCGGCGTGGTACTCGACGGCTACAGCTTCAACCTCGAACCGACCCGCGTGGCGTGGATCATTGCCATCGTCATGGCCGGCCGTTTTGCCCTCAGTCTGTTCCTGCAAACCCCGAAGGGCCTGCGCATTCTCGACGGATTCGAGAGCACCGGTTCCGGCGTGCATGTGCTGCCCCCGGACTACAAATCGCGCCTGCGCTGGATCATCCCGCTGATGATCGCCGTCGCCGTGGCGTTGCCGTTCTTCTCCAACTCCTACCTGCTGGGCGTGGTCATCCTCGGACTGATCTACGTGCTGCTGGGTCTGGGCCTGAACATCGTGGTCGGTCTGGCCGGCCTGCTCGACCTGGGTTACGTGGCGTTCTACGCCATCGGCGCCTACGGTCTGGCGCTCGGTTATCAGTACCTCGGCCTGGGCTTCTGGACCGTGCTGCCGCTGGCGGCGATCACTGCTGGCCTTGCCGGTTGCATCCTCGGTTTCCCGGTGCTGCGCCTGCACGGCGACTACCTGGCGATCGTGACCCTGGGCTTCGGTGAAATCATTCGTCTGGTGCTCAACAACTGGCTGTCCCTGACCGGCGGCCCGAACGGCATGCCGGCGCCACTGCCGACCTTCTTCGGTCTGGAATTCGGCAAGCGGGCGAAGGATGGAGGGGTACCGTTTCACGAGTTCTTCGGCATCGCCTACAACCCGGATGTGAAGTACTACTTCATTTATGCGGTGCTGTTCCTGGTGGTGCTGGCCGTGCTGTACATCAAGCATCGTCTGGTGAAGATGCCGGTTGGCCGCGCCTGGGAAGCCTTGCGTGAAGACGAGATCGCCTGCCGCTCGATGGGCCTCAATCACGTACTGGTCAAGCTCTCGGCGTTCACTATCGGTGCGTCGACGGCAGGTCTGGCGGGTGTGTTCTTCGCCACCTATCAAGGTTTCGTCAACCCGACCTCGTTCACCTTCTTCGAATCGGCATTGATCCTCGCCATCGTGGTACTCGGCGGTATGGGCTCGACCATCGGTGTGGTGATCGCAGCGTTCGTGCTGACCGTCGCTCCGGAACTGCTGCGCGGCTTCGCCGAATACCGCGTGCTGCTGTTCGGGATCCTGATGGTGTTGATGATGATCTGGCGACCTCGCGGGCTGATCCGCATCAGCCGCACCGGGGTCACTCCACGCAAAGGTGCCATTCACTATGAGAGGACTGCGCCATGAGTGAAGTCGTACTCTCTGTTGAAAAACTGATGATGCACTTCGGTGGCATCAAGGCCTTGAGCGATGTCAGCCTGAAGGTCAAGCGCAACTCGATCTTCGCCCTGATCGGCCCCAACGGCGCCGGCAAGACCACGGTGTTCAACTGCCTGACCGGTTTCTATAAAGCCTCCGGCGGCAAGATCGAACTCAACGTGCGCGGCCAGCAGACCAACGTCATCCAGCTGCTGGGCGAGTCGTTCAAACCGACCGACTTCGTCTCGCCGAAAAACTTTGCCAGCCGTCTGTATTACAAGATGTTCGGCGGCACCCACCTGGTGAACCGCGCGGGCCTGGCCCGGACGTTCCAGAACATTCGCCTGTTCAAGGAAATGTCGGTGCTGGAAAACCTGCTGGTGGCCCAGCACATGTGGGTCAACCGCAACATGCTGGCCGGCATCCTCAACACCAAGGGCTATCGCAAGGCCGAAAGTGATGCGCTGGACTGCGCGTTCTACTGGCTGGAAGTGGTGGATCTGGTGGACTGCGCCAACCGTCTGGCCGGTGAGCTTTCCTACGGCCAGCAACGCCGTCTGGAAATCGCCCGGGCCATGTGCACGCGGCCGCAGATCATCTGCCTCGACGAACCGGCCGCCGGCCTCAACCCTCAGGAAACCGAAGCGCTGAGCGCGATGATCCGGCTGCTGCGCGACGAGCACGATCTGACCGTGGTGCTGATCGAACACGACATGGGCATGGTAATGAGCATTTCCGATCACATTGTGGTGCTGGACCACGGCATCGTCATCGCCGAGGGCGGGCCGGACGCCATTCGTAACGATCCGAAAGTGATCGCGGCCTACCTGGGCGCCGACGAAGAGGAAGTCGTATGACGCAACCCATCCTCGAACTCAAGGATCTGGACGTGTTCTACGGTCCGATCCAGGCCCTCAAAGGCGTTTCGCTGCAGATCAACGAAGGGGAAACCGTCAGCCTGATCGGCTCCAACGGTGCCGGTAAATCCACCCTGCTGATGTCGATCTTCGGCCAGCCACGGGCGACGGGCGGGCAGATCCTCTATCAAGGCGTGGACATTACCCACAAGTCATCTCACTACATCGCTTCCAACGGCATTGCGCAATCGCCGGAAGGGCGGCGGGTGTTCCCCGACATGACCGTCGAGGAAAACCTGCTGATGGGCACCATTCCGATCGGCGACAAGTACGCCAAAGAAGACATGCAGCGCATGTTCGAGCTGTTCCCGCGGCTCGAAGAGCGCCGCACGCAGCGGGCGATGACCATGTCTGGCGGCGAGCAGCAGATGCTCGCCATCGCCCGGGCGCTGATGAGCCGGCCCAAGCTGTTGCTGCTGGATGAACCAAGCCTGGGGCTGGCGCCGATCGTGGTGAAACAGATCTTCGCCACCCTGCGGGAACTGGCGAAAACCGGGATGACCATTTTCCTCGTCGAGCAGAACGCCAACCATGCGTTGAAACTGTCCGACCGGGCGTACGTGATGGTCAACGGCGAGATCCGCCTGACGGGCACCGGCCAGGAATTGCTGGTGAACGAGGAAGTGCGCAACGCTTACCTCGGCGGTCACTGATCGTTTGAAGTTGTCCACAAGCCCCGATGCGTGAGTGTCGGGGCTTTTTTGCGTCTGCTCGTTCACTGGAAACCAGGACTTTCGGGAAATTGTGGAAAACAAAATCGCCAACCTGCCAAAGCGCGACATAAAGCCGCTGCAAATGGCTGTTTTTCCACAGTTTTGACTTGTCCCCGTTTGCTGTGGAGCTGGCTGTGAATAACGTGGGTGTAGCTGGCTGGAAGCCTTTGAATACGTGGCTTTCAGCGCTGTGGTTGTTTTTTGAGCAGTGTGTTTTTGCTGAGGGGAAGGCCTGTTTGTCAACCTTTTTATGGGGGCGCAAAACAGCGCTGATGGCTGTGGTCAATCCTGTGGATAAGTCTGTGATTAAACTCTGGAAAGACTCGGCTAAGGGCCGTAATTGCTGGCCTCGCGCAATCATGGCCATGACCGGTCGGTCGTGCAAAATGCCCTGCCCGGCACAACTGGTTGTTCAGGGTCAAGCAAAAAACTTTCCAGATGGCCCGCAAAGCCTTGTGTGGCGCGGCTTTGCGCTTTTCCACTTGCCCCCGAAAACTGTGGAAGGGCTTGTGGATAACGTGCGTGCACATGGCTACAGGCCACGGCGCGTATGGCGTAGCGGCCGCTGATCAATTAATGAGCAGGATTCGGTGGTTGCCGGTTAAAGCGGGGCCGGGCATGCTGCCCGCTGATTTTCTATTCCAATGGCTGCCCCGGTGGCCGAAGCAAGGAGAACACGATGTCCAACACCCTGTTTATCACCGGCGCGACCTCCGGTTTTGGTGAAGCCTGTGCCCGTCGTTTTGCCGAGGCCGGCTGGAAACTGGTGCTGACCGGTCGTCGTGAAGAACGCCTCAACGCGCTGTGCGCCGAGCTGTCGAAGCAGACCGAAGTGCATGGCCTGGTGCTGGACGTGCGTGATCGCAAGGCGATGGAGGAGGCGATTGCCAACCTGCCGCCATCGTTCGCCAAGCTGCGCGGCCTGATCAACAACGCCGGGCTGGCGCTGGGCGTGGACCCTGCACCGAAGTGCGACCTCGACGATTGGGACACCATGGTCGACACCAACGTCAAAGGCCTGATGTACAGCACCCGTCTGCTGCTGCCACGCCTGATCGCCCACGGTCGCGGCGCCGGCATCGTCAACCTCGGCTCCATCGCCGGTAACTACCCGTACCCGGGCAGCCATGTCTATGGCGCTACCAAGGCGTTCGTCAAACAGTTCTCGCTGAACCTGCGCTGCGACCTGCAGGGCACCGGCGTGCGGGTCAGCAACATCGAGCCGGGCCTGTGCGAGAGCGAGTTCTCGCTGGTGCGTTTCGCCGGTGATCAGGCGCGTTACGACGCCACCTACGCCGGTGCCGAGCCGATCCAGCCGCAGGACATCGCCGAGACCATCTTCTGGGTGCTGAATGCGCCGGCGCACATCAACATCAACAGCCTGGAGCTGATGCCGGTGAGCCAGACCTGGGCCGGTTTTGCCATCGAGCGTAACAAGGCTTGATACGGTTTTGCCCTCTTTGCCAGTCTGCTGGCGAAGAGGGCAAATCGGCCAAATTCTGGCAGTAAGGTAGACTCACTCCTCAACGACCCCACCGCACCCTGCGGTTTTCAAGGTTTTCGAGGAGTCAAAGTGAGTAACCGAGGTGAGCAGTCGCTGCTCAAACAATCGACCATCCTGATGTTGGCCGTGTCGATCGCCGGGATCGCCACCGGTTTTGTTTCGGGTTCCCAATCCATCCTGTTCGATGGCTTTTTTTCGCTGATCGCAACCTTCATCAAAGTTCTGATGCTGATCACCGCGAAGCTGATCGCCAAGCAAAGCAACCAGCGTTTCCAGTTCGGTTTCTGGCATCTGGAGCCGATGGTGCTGCTGATCGAGGGCAGTTTCCTGCTGCTGATCGCGATCTACGCGTTTCTCAACGGTGTGTTCGGCATCATCAACGGCGGTCGTGAGATCGAACTGGGGCTGGTGATCATCTACGCGGCGGTGTTCACCGTTGTCGAGTTCGCCTACTTCTTCTACGTGCGCCACCGCAATCGCAATCTGAAGTCGAGCCTGATCCAGTTCGACAACATCAGCTGGCTTGTAGACGCGATGCTGTCGGTGGGCCTGTTGATCAGTTTCCTCGCGGCGCTGCTGCTCAAGTCCCAGGGCTATGGCGAGTGGGCGAAGTTCGTCGACCCGCTGATCCTGATCGTGCTGGCCCTGACCATGCTGCCACCGGCCTTCAAGATTCTCGGCCCGGCGCTGCGGGACGTGCTCGGCATTGCGCCGGACACGCTGGACGATCAAGTGCGCCAGGTAATGGACGCGGCCAAGGTCGAGCATGGTTTCGACGACTACGTGTCCTACGTGCAGAAGCACGGGCGGGCGCGGTTCATCGAAATTCATGTGGTGTTGCCGGCGGATTACCGGCTGCAGAGCGTCGGCCAGCTGGATGAGATGCGCGAGGAGATTTCCGCGAAGCTGGGCAAGCCGGACGCGGCGCGCTGGCTGACCATCAGCTTCACTGGCGACAGGAAGTGGATTGCCTGACTTGTGCGAGCGCGCGGGCTCGCCACGACGTCAGCTCAGATAGTCGGCGAGGCCGCGATAGCAGGTCGCCAGGTGATACGGCGTGGTCGACGGCATGTCCTTGCGGCTGACCTCGCCCTGATCGTCACGGCATTCGTGCCAGCCGCCGGCATGCAGGAAGCGCTGTTGCAGCGCCTGCAACTGGCGCAGCACCGCGCTTTCACTGCCCGGACGCAAGGTCAGGGCGCGCAGGTATTCGGCCTGGGCCCAGATGCGCTGGGTCGAATCCTTCCCGTGTCCTTGCGGATCGAGCATGGCCAGCACCGCACCGGTGTCGGCTTCTACGCCCTGTTGTTCGGTGAAGGCAAACGCGCGATCCAGTGCCGCGTGCAGTTTCGATCCGCGCAACAGCGGTGAAGACTCCAGCAGGAAATACCATTCGAACTGATGCCCCGGTTCAAACCAGTTATCCACAGCCCCCAGCGGCTTTTCCATCAACACGCCTTGTTGCGGTTCGATGAAGCACCTGTGCATGGCTGTGCATAACTCGCTCAGCGCCTGCCGGGTCTGGGGATCTTCGCGCACGGCCAACGTGGCCAGGAAGGCTTCGGCCAGGTGCATCAGCGGGTTTTGCAACGGGCCGGTTTCCAGCGTGACCCAGTCGCGGTCGAGGCAGGCTTCGTAGAGGCCGTCACCGGTGGCGAAACGTCGGCCGATGACTTCCAGCGCGGCATTCAGGGTCGATTCGACCAAGGGCTCGCGGGACTTTTCCCAGTAATGCGCGCAGGCAAACAGGATGAAGGCGTGGGTGTAGAGATCCTTGCGCTTATCCAGCGGTTTGCCCTGCGGATCGATGCTGTAGAACCAGCCGCCGTGCTCGGCATCATGAAAGTGCCGTTGCAGGGAGCGAAACAGCGCAGCCGCGCGGGCTTCGGCGTTATCCACAACCCCGATCAGGCTGGAAAACAGGTACAGCTGCCGTGCGCAGGCCATTGCCCGGTAGCGCTGCGGTGGCAGCGGCTGATGCGCGGCGTCCAGCGCCTCATAAGGCAACGCCATGTCGGCGTTCCAGCCCGGCCCTTGCCAGAGGGGCACGATCACGTCGAGAAAGTGCTGTTGCACTTCACCGAACAGGGCGGTCAGTTCAGGCAGGGAGGTGGAGCGGGAGGCGTGGGGCATGGGCGGACGTCGTCACGGCAGAGGCGATTGCGCGACATGGTAGCAGAGAGTGGCGATCGATCGTTCCCGCGCCATACGCGGGAACGATCAGAGGTACAATTCAGCCGGCCAGCAACCACGCGCCCGTCACCGCCGAAGCGGCGCCGGCCAGTCGCACCAGCGGCGCGGCCGCCTGAGGCAGAAAACGCACGACCGCATAACCCGCCGCATGCAGCGCAGCCGTTGCGACCACGAAACCGGCGGCATACGCCCAAGGGCTCGACATGTCCGGCAACTCGAGGCCGTGGGCCACGCCGTGGAACAGCGCAAACAGCGCCGTCGCCGCCACTGCCATTACCAGCGGCGGACGCACCGCCAGCGCCACCGCCAGACCCAGCGCCAGCACCGAGGCGGCAATCCCGCTTTCCAGCGCCGGCAGCTCCAGCCCTTCAAAGCCGAGCAGACCGCCGATCAGCATGGTGCCGACAAAGGTGCACGGCAGCGCCCAGCGTGCGGCGCCTTGCTGCTGCGCCGCCCACAGACCGACGGCCACCATCGCCAGCAAATGGTCGAGACCGCCGATCGGGTGGCTGATGCCGGCCACCAGGCCAGAGTCGCCGTGGCCAGGGTGGGCGAAGGCCAGGGCCGGAGTCAGCAGCAGCGCGACGGCGCCGAGAATGCGTTTGAGTGTCATGGATAAGCTTCCTTGTTGATCAGTGAATCAGGCTGCAGTCAGCAGGCCCTGGCGTTCGATGAAGGCAATGATGTCTTCCAGGCCCTGACCGGTTTTCTGGTTGCTGAACACGAACGGCTTGCCGTTGCGCATGCGTTGGGTGTCGCTGTTCATCATCTCCAGCGAGGCGCCGACCAGCGGCGCGAGGTCGATCTTGTTGATTACCAGCAGGTCGGATTTGCAAATGCCGGGCCCGCCCTTGCGCGGCAGCTTGTCGCCGGCGGAAACGTCGATCACGTAGATGGTCAGGTCGGACAGTTCCGGGCTGAAGGTCGCGGAAAGATTGTCGCCACCGGACTCCACCAGAATCAGGTCCAGCCCCGGAAAACGCCGGTTCAGTTGATCCACCGCTTCGAGGTTGATCGAAGCGTCTTCGCGGATCGCGGTGTGCGGGCAGCCGCCGGTTTCCACGCCGATGATGCGTTCTGGCGCCAGCGCTTCGTTGCGCACCAGAAAGTCGGCGTCTTCGCGGGTGTAGATGTCGTTGGTGACTACGGCCAGGTTGTAGCGTTCGCGCAGCGCCAGGCACAGGGCCAGGGTCAACGCGGTTTTCCCGGAACCGACCGGGCCGCCGATGCCGACGCGCAGGGGTTGTGTGTTCATGTGATTCTCCAGATAAAAGGCCCTAGGAACGGAACAGGCGGCTGTACTGGCGCTCATGGGCCATGCACGCCAGGGACAGACCGAACGCGGCGCTGCCGAGGTGTTCGGGATTGATTCGGGTGGCGTCCTGCTGGGCCTGTTGCAGCAGCGGCAGCAGTTCGCTGGTCAGGCGCTGGGCGGCTTGCTGGCCCAGCGGCAAGGTTTTCATCAGCACCGCGAGCTGGTTTTCCAGCCAGCTCCACAGCCACGCGGCGAGGGCGTCCTGCGGGCTGATCTGCCAGGCGCGAGCCGCCAAGGCCCAGCACAGGGCCAGGTGCGGCTCGGCGCAATGTTCGAGAAAATCCCGCGCGGGCTGATCGAGTTCGGGCAAGCCGTTGAGCAATTGCTGCAACGAGTAGCCCATCTGCCGGCTCTCCAGATGCAGTTCGCGGGTTTCGCGGCTGGCGCGATGGCTTTCGCAGAGCTTGCGCAATTCATCCCAGTGTTCGTCCGCGGCGGCCTGGCAATGGGCGAGCAACATGGGCGCCTCGAACCGCGCGAGGTTGAGCAGCAATTGATCGCTGATCCAGCGGCGGGCGCTGTCCGGGCTGTCGACGCGGCCGTTATCCACAGCCATTTCCAGGCCCTGGGAATAGCTGTAGCCGCCAATCGGCAATTGCGGACTGGCCAGGCGCAGCAGCGCCCAGGCCGGGTTCACAAACGGACGCCGAACTGATGGAGTTTCGGCGCGTAGTTGAAGTCTTCGTCACCGTGCCGCGAATGGTGATGGCCGCCACCGTAGGCGCCGTGTTCCGGCTGGAACGGGGCTTCAATCGATTCCACGGCGGCGCCGAGCTGTTCGAGCATCGCCTTGAGCACGTAGTCGTCGAGCAGCCGCAGCCAGCCGTCACCGACTTGCAGCGCAACATGGCGGTTGCCCAGGTGATAGGCGGCGCGGGTCAGTTCGAAAGCGTTGGCGCAGGTGACGTGCAGCAGTTGTTCGGGGCGGGCGCAGACCCGGACGATCCGTCCATCTTCGGCTTGCAGGCATTCGCCGTCGAACAGCGGCGGCTGACCGCGCTCCAGAAACAGTCCGACGTCCTCGCCTTCGGCACTGAAACAG
Source organism: Pseudomonas sp. R45(2017) (assembly GCF_002112305.1). Taxonomy (NCBI): domain Bacteria; kingdom Pseudomonadati; phylum Pseudomonadota; class Gammaproteobacteria; order Pseudomonadales; family Pseudomonadaceae; genus Pseudomonas; species Pseudomonas sp. R45(2017). The sequence continues at coordinate 481,746 of NZ_NEHH01000004.1, forward strand.
CGCAGGCGGCTTTTGCTCCTGGCTTCGAAGGTCAGGTGCAACTCGGCGGCCCAGACGGGTTGGGGGTCGATTCTGCGATGAATCACCAGCATCGGAAAGCTTCCAGCAATGGACAATGCTCAGGCTAGAGCAAGGGGCTTGCCAATCGGACGAAGCGTAGGAAAACCCTGTCGGAGCCTAGTGGATGTTTCAAGATGTTGCAGGATTGTGGGGTGTTTTGGTGCATGAAGTTTTTTTCATGCACCAATTTGCAGCGCAAAAAAATCGCAGCTCCAGGCTGCGATTTTTTGCTTTCTCACTCGGTACTGCCGAGCCCTTGCCAGTGCTTCAACCCGATAAAGATGAAGCGCAACTGCTGGGTGATCTTCGCCTGGGGCGTCAGATGCTCGGGCAGGGCTTCGGCGGGCGGGTCGATGATGTCCGGCAGGGTGGCGAACACCGATTTGACAATCAGGTCGGCCATTACGCTCAGGCCTTCGCGATTGAGGTGCTGGAGCTTGGGCATCAAGGCCAGATCCGCCGCCAGGTCGGAGCTGATGTCCTCCCGCAAACGGCCAATGGCCTGACGCACCGGCAACGATCCGCCGTACTGCTCGCGGGCCAGAAACAGGAATTGCGAACGGTTGGCGCTGACCACGTCGAGGAAAATCCGCACCGACGCATCGATGATGCCGCCCATGACGAATTCGTTGTGGCGTACCAGGCGGATGGTTTCGCGGAAGGTCTGGCCGACTTCGCTGACCAGTACCAGGCCGAGTTCGTCCATGTCGGCGAAATGCCGGTAGAAACCGGTGGGCACGATGCCGGCGGTTTTCGTCACTTCACGCAGGCTCAGGCTGCCGAATCCTCGGCCGCTTTCCATCAAGTGGCGGGCAGCGTCCATCAGGGCGTTGCGGGTCTGTTGTTTCTGTTCGGCGCGGGGCAGCATCGCAAGGGTGTGTTCTTAGGCAAGACAAGCGCCGCACTCTAGCAAATCGGCTTTGTCGGCGTCGAACGGCAGCGGGGGAGATGGAGCAGGGAAATCGCGACTTCTTTATACAGGCTGCTGAAAAGTCAAAAGCCCAATCCGGGGATTGGGCTTTTTTTCCAGGCCGCCATGGGCTTAGCTCAAAGCGCTGTTGCGTTCGATCACACGGTCACCACCGCTTTCGGCCAGAGTTTGACCTTGTGGGGTGCGATCGGAACCGTCGGCTGCCAGGGTTTGGCCCTGTGGAGTGCGATCGGAACCGTCAGATGCCAGGGTTTGGCCTTGTGGGGTGCGATCAGAACCGTCAGATGCCAGGGTTTGACCTTGTGGAGTGCGGTCCGAACCGTCTTGAACCAGACCTTTCTGTTCCAGACGATCACGGCCGCCTTCGGCTACGGTTTGACCTTGTGGGGTTTTGTCATAGCCATCTTGAACCAGACCTTTTTCTTCCAGACGGTTACGACCGTTTTCAGCCAGGGTCTGGCCTTGTGGAGTGCGGTCCGAGCCATCAGCGGCAACAGTCTGGCTGAACACCGAGTGGCTGGTTTTGACTTGCGGAGTCGCTTGATCGGCAGCTGGCAGGGCGAAAGCGGTGCTGGCCAGCATCGAGAGGGTAAGACTGAACAGAAGTTGGCGTTTCATGATGGGTTGCTCCTTGGGAGGGCGATAAAGTGGGTACGAGGGCAATGCTACTCTCGATAAGTCGATATAAAAGTTCATAAACACAATGGTAATAATCAACAGAATTGATTGTTCGCTTGAGAGGCTCTAGCTCGGGCGTTTCAGGCGGGCGGTTTTGCACTGCGGTGGGTATTTTCCACCCACTCGCGCCTCGCAAAAGTGCGGGTCCGGTAACGCCAATTCGACCGATCGGTCAGAATGGCGACCGTTTTTTCCCCTCGCTGGGGCTTTGGATTAAACCTGCGGGCTGTTTGTCAGTCACAGATTTCATGAGGGCCATCACGGCCCGTCGTTTCAGCTGCGTCGTGCCAATGGATGCAGTCGTCTTCAGGAGCTTTGTGCAATGACGCGCACGCGTAAAATCTTCGCCTGGACCTTCGCCACCCTCGTGCTGTTACTGGCAGTGCTGGTATTTATCATCGTGTTCTTCGACTGGAACCGCATCAAACCGCCGCTCAACGCCAAAGTCTCGGAAGAACTGCATCGACCGTTCGCCATCAACGGCAACCTGTCGGTGGTCTGGCGGCGTGAGCTCGACGAGGGCGGCTGGCGCGCCTGGGTGCCGTGGCCGCATGTGGTTGCCGAAGACCTGACGCTGGGCAATCCCGACTGGTCGAAGCAACCGCAGATGGTCACCCTCAAACGGGTCGAGCTGCGCATTTCGCCACTGGCCTTGCTGGCGCAACGGGTCGCGATCCCGCGCATCGACCTGACCGAACCCAACGCGCAACTGCAGCGTTTGGCCGACGGCCGCGCCAACTGGACCTTCAAGTTCGATCCCAAGGACCCGAATGCCGAGCCCTCGAACTGGGTGGTCGACATCGGCGCCATCGGTTTCGACAAGGGCCACGTCGCCCTCGATGATCAGACCCTCAAGACCAACCTCGACCTGTTGATCGATCCGCTGGGCAAGCCGATTCCGTTCAGCGACATCGTCGGCGACAAAGCCGCAAAAACCGCGCAGGACAAGGGCGGCGCACCGCAGGATTACGCCTTCGGCCTGAAAGTCACCGGCCAGTATCACGGCCAGAAACTCGCCGGCCAGGGCAAGATCGGTGGCTTGCTGGCTCTGCAGGACGCGAGCAAACCGTTCCCGTTGCAGGCCCAGGCGAAGATCGGCGATACCAGCGTCGAACTCGCCGGCACCCTGACCGATCCGCTGAATCTCGGCGCCCTCGATCTGCGCCTGAAACTGGCCGGCGCCAGCCTCGGCAACCTGTATCCGCTGACCGGCGTGACCCTGCCGGACACCCCGCCGTACGCCACCGACGGCCATTTGATCGCCAAGCTGCATGAGCCGGGCGGCGCGCAGTTCCGCTACGAACAGTTCAACGGCAAGATCGGCAGCAGCGACATCCATGGCGATCTGGCCTACGTCGCCAGTCAGCCACGGCCCAAGCTGAGTGGCGCGCTGCTGTCCAATCAATTGTTGTTTGCCGACCTCGCGCCGCTGATCGGTGCCGATTCCAATGCCAAGCAGAAGGCCCGTGGCGGCGAGAGCAAGCAGCCGGCGGACAAGGTGTTGCCGGTGGAAGAGTTCAAGACCGAGCGCTGGCGCGACATGGACGCCGACGTCGAATTCACCGGCAAACGCATCGTCCACAGCGAAGAACTGCCGTTCACCGACCTCTATACCCACCTCAAACTCAACGACGGCGAGCTGAGTCTGGAGCCGCTGCGCTTCGGCGTGGCCGGTGGCAACCTCGATGCGCAGATTCGCCTCAACGGTCGCACCGAACCGCTGGAGGGCCGGGCCAGACTGACCGCGCGCAAGTTCAAGCTCAAACAGCTGTTCCCGACCTTCGAACCGATGAAGACCAGTTTCGGCGAGCTCAACGGTGATGCCGATATCGCCGGTCGCGGCAACTCGGTGGCCAAACTGTTGGGCGGTGCCAACGGCAACCTGAAGATGCTGATCAACGACGGTGCGATCAGTCGCGAGTTGATGGAGCTGGCAGGCCTCAACGTCGGTAACTACGTGGTCGGCAAGATCTTTGGCGACAAGGAAGTGAAGATCAATTGCGCGGCGGCGGACTTCGATATCAAGACCGGTCTGGCGACGACAAGACTGTTTGTGTTCGATACCGAGAACGCAATTATCTACATCGACGGCACGGCGAACATGGCCACCGAGCAACTGGATCTGACGGTGACGCCGGAATCCAAGGGCTGGCGCCTGATTTCCCTGCGCTCGCCGTTGTATGTACGGGGCAAGTTCATCAAGCCGGATGCCGGGGTGAAAGCGGTGCCGCTGATGTTGCGCGGGGCGGGGATGGTGGCCTTGGGCGTGATCGCTGCGCCGGCGGCAGGGTTGCTGGCGCTGGTGGCGCCGAGTGGTGGCGAGCCTAACCAGTGCGCGCCGCTGCTGGAGCAGATGAAGGCGGGCAAGGCGCCGGTGACCGTCAAACCCACCAAGTAATTGCTGCAACCCGATCGTTCCCACGTCGAACCGTCTGCGTGGGAACGTCGCCATGGACGCTCTGCGTCCGCTCTTGGGACGCTGAGCGTCCCGGGATGCATTCCCACGCGGAGCGTGGGAACGATCGGTCAGCGGGGGGAGCGGGGATTAGAGGTCCTTCAGAATATCCGCCATGTCATCCGCATGCTCTTCTTCCTGAGCCAGGATGTCTTCAAAGATCCGGCGGGTGGTCGGATCCTTGTCACCGATGTACTGGATGATCTCGCGGTAGCTGTCGATGGCGATCCGCTCGGCCACCAGGTCTTCGTAGACCATTTCCTTCAAGGTGTTGCCGGCCACGTATTGCGCGTGGGACATCTTCGACAGCAGGTCAGGGTTGAACTCGGGCTCGCCGCCCAGTTGCACGATGCGCTCGGCCAGACGGTCGGCGTGTTCGGCTTCCTGAGTGGCGTGCTCGAGAAACTCGTCGGCGGCGACGTTGGCTTTCAAGCCGTTGGCCATGAAGTAGTGGCGCTTGTAGCGCAAGACGCAGACCAGTTCGGTGGCCAGCGATTCGTTGAGCAGGCGCAGCACTTCTTCACGGTTGGCGCTGTAGCTTTCGGTCACTGCGCCGTTTTCCACGTGCTGGCGTGCGCGCTCGCGCAGGGTTTGAACATCAGACAATTGCAGGTCACTCATTTCAGTCTCCTGGAGGCTAATCCGATTGGCGTCACGTTCTGCTGACGTGATCGTTACCTGGTTGTGAGTGATGAACGCTGCAAAAAGTTTTGTCGGATTCAGCGCGGGGCATGCACGGAGAGCTGCGCCTCTTCGCGCAGCCAGGCAAAAAACGCCTTTACCGGCGGATGCCGCTCGCGGCCCGGTACACAAAGCGCGCTGTAACCGGCGCCGTCGACCTGCACTTCGTCCTTGTACGGCACCAGCAGACCGCTGGCGACGCTCTCCGACACCAGAATATTGCTCGCCAGCACCAGCCCCTGTCCGGCAATGGCTGCTTGCAGCGCGTAGTGCTCTTCGTCGTATTCGCGGACGGCCGGTTGCTGATTGAGCCAGTTCTCGCCTGACTGCGCGCACCAGGCTTCCCAGCCGTGGGCGTAGAGCTTTGAGTTGTGCCAGCGCACGCTGATCAGCGCCGGGGTACGGCGGGCGGCCAGCGCCACCTGCTCCGGCGAGCCATACACGCCGAACGACTCATCGAACAGGCACAACCCGTAGAGGTTCGGGTAATCGTCGAGGCTGTAGCGCAGCACCAGATCGACGCTGGCGTCCTGATGCAGGTCGATGACTTCGCAATGGGTGTCCAGGCGCACATTGATGTTCGGATGCTTCGCATAAAACCGCCCCAGTCGCGGCACCAGCCACAGCGCGGCGAACGCGGCGGTGGTCGACAGCGTCAGGCTGCTGCCGCTGCGTTGCGGGCGCAGGGTGTCGACGCTTTGCGCCACCTCCAGAAATGCGCCGTGCAAGCTGCGAAACAGCCGCTCGCCACCCTCGGTCAGGCGCACCTGACGCGGCAGGCGTTCGAACAGCGCCACGCCGAGCCAGTCCTCCAGCGAGCGGATCTGATGGGAGATCGCCGTCGGCGTCACCGCCAGTTCTTCGGCGGCCGCCTTGAAGCTCAACAGGCGTGAAGCGGATTCGAACGCGCGCAGGGCGGTCAGCGGCAATGAAGCGAACATGGAAACTCCACGGATGAAATCAATTCATCCCGACTGATTTTTGCTCATTTGAGGCGATGACGTGGGTGCTGCAATCTGGCGCCACACCGTCACTCAAGTCTAGTCCCAAGGAGATTCAGATGAGCAAGATTCTTGTGATCCATGCCAGCCCTCGCGGTGAGCGTTCCCATTCGCGGCGTCTGGCAGAAACCTTTCTCAGTGCCTGGCAAGTCCGTCATCCACAGGCTCAGGTCACTCGCCGTGAAGTCGGCCGGGCGTTGATTCCGGCGGTGAACGAGGCGTTTGTCGCGGCGGCGTTTTATCCGGATCCCGAGGCTCGGCCGCTGACGATGCAGGCCGATCTGGCGCTCAGCGATCAACTGGTGGGCGAGTTGTTCGATCACGACCTGCTGCTGATTTCCACGCCGATGTACAACTTCAACGTGCCCAGCGGCCTCAAGGCCTGGGTCGATCAGATCGTGCGGTTGGGTCTGACGTTCGACCATACGCTGGACAACGGCATCGCCCAATACACGCCGCTGCTGCACGGCAAAAAGGCGCTGATCGTCACCAGTCGCGGCGGTTTCGGTTTCGGCCCGGGCGGTGAGCTGGAGGCGCTTAACCACGCCGACCCTTGGTTGCGCACCGCGCTTGGCTTCATCGGCATCAACGATGTCACGGTGGTCGCCGCCGAGGGCGAGGAATCCGCCGAGCGCACCTTCGCGGTGTCGGTGGCCGAGGCCGAGCAGCGCTTGCTCGACCTCGCCCGGGAGCTCTAGGTGGCCTGGCTGTTTCTGCTGATCGCAGCGGGGTTCGAGGTCACCTTCGCCATGGGCATGAAGTACGCCGAGGGTTTCACCCGGCTCTGGCCGTCGCTGATTACCGTGGTCGCGGCGGTGGGCGGGGTGTACTTCCTGACCTTGGCGATGCGCGAGTTGCCGGTGAGCATCGCCTACCCGATCTGGACCGCCATCGGTTCGCTTGGCACGGTGTTTCTCGGATTCGCCCTGCTGGGCGAGAGCCTGACGCTGGTGAAGTTGCTGTCCGTGGGGCTGATTGTGGCGGGGGTGGTGGGGCTGAAGTAGGCTGGTCGTGGAGTTGTCATCATCGAGGCGGATGCTTGGCGGGCGTTTTGCACGCCCTGCATCCACTCACCGACCACAAGGATGTTTGCCCATGTCGCAAGATTCGGCCACACGTTATCCACTGGTGCTGGTGCCGGGAATGCTCGGTTTCATCCGTCTGGTGCTGTACCCGTACTGGTACGGAATCATCAAGGCGTTGCGCCGGGGTGGTGCAACGGTGATTGCGGTGCAGGTGTCGCCGCTCAATTCCACCGAGGTGCGCGGCGAGCAGTTGCTGACGCGCATCGATGAAATCCTTCGTGAGACCGGCGCGGCCAAGGTCAATCTGTTCGGCCATAGCCAGGGTTCGCTGACGGCACGTTACGCGGCGGCCAAGCGACCGGATCTGGTGGCGTCGGTGACGTCGGTTGCCGGGCCCAATCACGGTTCGGAACTGGCCGACTATCTGGCGAAACACTATCCGGCGGACAGCGCCAAGGGCCGAATCCTCGAGGCGCTGTTGCGTTTTGTCGGCTGGCTGATGGCGCTGCTGGAGACCGGCTACCACGGGCCGAAACTGCCGGTGGATATCCACGCCTCGCACCATTCCCTGACCACCGAAGGCGTGGCGCTGTTCAACCAGCGTTATCCACAGGGCCTGCCGCAAACCTGGGGCGGGCAGGGGCCGGAAGAGGTCAACGGCGTGCGGTATTACTCGTGGTCCGGCACCTTGCAGCCGGGCAAGACCGATCGCGGTGGCAACCTGTTCGATGGCACCAACCGCAGCTGTCGGTTGTTCGCCAAAACCTTCGTGCGCGAGCCGGGGCAGTGCGATGGCATGGTCGGACGCTACAGCTCGCACCTGGGCACGGTCATCGGCGATGACTACCCGATGGATCACTTCGACATCGTCAACCAGTCGCTGGGACTGGTCGGCAAAGGCGCGGATCCGGTGCGGCTGTTCGTCGAGCACGCCGCGCGGTTGAAAGCCGCCGGGGTCTAGGCGGCGCTCGGGGTGCGGGAGCGACCGAGGACGGTGGTCCAGCGCTCGGAAAGAATCACCCCGCCCAGCGTCAGCAAGCCACCGACCAGGTGATACATCGCCAGTTGTTCCTTCAGCACCACTGCGGCAATCAGAGCGGTGATCAGCGGCAGCAGGTTGAAGAACAGCGTGGTCCGGCTCGGGCCCAGACGCTGCACGGCCTGCATCCACGCCAGCGGCGCAAGCATCGAGGCCAGCAGGCACGCGTACAGCACCAGCGGAATGTTCTGCAGGGTCAGGCCGGTTTTCGGTGAAGTCGCGTACAGCGGAAACAACACCACCACCGCCACCAGCACCTGCAAATACAGCAACACCAGCGGCGGCAGGCGCAGTTGCCATTTTTTCAGCAGGGTGCTGTAGATCGCGTAGGCGAGGGTGGCAATCAACATCATCGCGTCACCCAGGTTCACCCCGTGTTGCAGCAGTGCGCCGAGGCTGCCGGAGGACACCACCACCAATACACCCGCGAATGAAAGTACGGCTCCGACCAGTGCGCCGGCGGTCAGGCGCTGGCCGAGGCTGATGATCGCCATGGCCAGCGACATCAGCGGCATCAACGATAGGATGATGCCCATGTTGGTGGCGCTGGTCATGGTTGCGGCGAAGTAGGCCAGGCTCTGATAGACCGCCATGCCGAGCACGCCGAGGATGAAAATCTTGCCCAGATTCGGGCGGATCTGCGGCCAGTGCGCGATCACCTTTTTGAGCATGAACGGCGTGAACAGCAGGCCGGCGAGCAGCCAGCGGTAGAAGCCGATCTCGGCGGGAAAGATCGCACCGACCGCAAGCTTGTTGATCACGGTGTTGCCGGCCCAGATGAAAATCGCCAGCAGGGGAAACGCGTATTGCATGGGAGGAGAAACCAGTACGTTGATGAACGGTGATTATCCCCTGTCTGGATGCAGGCCTATACTGCGAACCGGACAACCCGCCCCTGATTCCGGACAGCATGAACAGTAAACACATCGATCTGCTGGATTTCAGCGAACTGCCGTCGGCGGTGTATTTCCGCTATGCCGACTTCAACGCCCACGAATACGCCGCGCCGCACCGCCATCCGTGGGGCACGCTGGAGTACGCGGCCCACGGCGTGCTGCACATGGATGTCGACGGCAGCCGCTTCATGTCGCCGCCGCAATACGCGGTGTGGGTGCCGCCGCAGGTCGAGCACAGTTTCTACAGTCATCAGCCGGTCAACTATCGGGCTGTGTGTCTGGCGCCGGATGTCTGTTCCGATTTGCCGACGCAGGCCTGCACTCTGGCGATCAGCGACATTCTCAAGGCGATCCTCAAGGACTTTGCCGCCCGTGATGTGAAGATCCCGGCGTTCGAAGCCGACCAGCGCCTGGCCCAGGTGCTGGTGGATCAATTGCGCCAGGCGCCGGTTCACCAATGCTATTTGCCTTACGCCAGCAGCCCCGGTTTGCTGACCATTCTCGAAACCCTGCAGGCCGAGCCCGGCAACAATCAGCCGCTGGCGCACTGGGCGGCGCAGGTGCATGTCAGCGAGCGCACTCTGGCCCGGCAATTCGTGCGGGAATTGGGGATGAGTTTTGGCGAATGGCGCCAGCGGCTGCGCTATCTCGCGGCCATTGAGGCGCTGGAGTCGGCGCGCAGCGTGCAGGAAATCGCTTTTGATCTCGGCTACAGCAGCGGCTCGGCCTTCATCGCCATGTTTGCCCGGCAGGCCGGATGTACCCCCGAACAATACCGGCGCAGCCATCTTGAGGGCAGGAAGGTGTAACAAGCTTTGACTACACTCAGCCGGAGGCCGCCTCCATCGAGGCGGCGCCAAGGAGAAAACTCCATGAAGATGCTGCGTGTCCCTTTGTTAATGATCGGTCTGCTGCTGTGCTCCCAGGGTTTCGCCGCCACGGCGCAACAGAACAAAATGACCACCTGCAACGCCGACGCCACGGCCAAGAGCCTCAAGGGCGATGAGCGCAAAGCCTTCATGAGCACCTGCCTCAAGGCAACCCCGGCAGCAAACGACGCCAAGGCCCTGACCCCGCAGCAACAGAAAATGAAAACCTGCAACGCCGATGCGGCCACCAAGGCGCTGACGGGTGATGCGCGCAAGACCTTCATGAGTGATTGCCTGAAGAAAAAATAAAGCGGGTTTGAGTGGTGACTGGCAGATGTGTCCGGCTTGGGATCCAGGCCCTCACCCTAACCCTCTCCCAGAGGGAGAGGGGACTGACCGCGTTGTTTCCAGGCATTCTTCGACCTGAAACATCCGGTCGATTATGGATTCGATACAGAGCTTTCAGGTCGCCGGATCACCCGAGCATCCCGCAATCAGTGCCCTCTCCCTACGGGCGGTCCGACGTTTCGGGAGGGCTAGGGTGAGGGGTGGTTCTCAAGCCGAGCCCCAAACCTACAAACACCGCATATCCCTAGTGCTCCCCAAGGATCGCTGGCAGACTGCCAATCCTTTTACGCCGTTCGTTTTGAGGCTGTATGCCAACGTTTTCTGAGCGTCATGTAGTGTTCTGGGTCAGTTGCATCATCATTTTCGGCGGTCTGTTGCTGGTGTTGCCATTGCGTCTGCTGCCCAGCCTGCTGGCCGGGTTGCTGGTGTTCGAACTGGTCAACATGCTCACCCCGCAACTGCAACGGCTGATCGAAGGTCGCCGTGCGCGGTGGCTGGCGGTGGCGCTGCTGGGCACGCTGGTAGTGAGTGTGCTGGCGTTGATCTTTGCCGGGGCCATCAGTTTCCTGTTGCACGAGGCGGAAAACCCCGGCGCTTCCCTCGATAAATTCATGGGCGTGGTCGACCGCGCGCGCGGGCAACTGCCGCCGTTTCTCGACAGCTACCTGCCGGCCAGTGCCGCCGAGTTCCGTGTGGCCATCGGTGAATGGGCGAGCAAACACCTGTCCGACCTGCAACTGGTGGGCAAGGACGCGGCGCACATGTTCGTGACGCTGCTGATCGGCATGGTGCTGGGCGCGATCATCGCCTTGCAGCGCGTGCCGGACGTCACCAAGCGCAAGCCGTTGGCGGCCGCACTGTTCGACCGTCTGCACTTGCTGGTTCAGGCGTTTCGCAACATCGTCTTCGCACAGATCAAGATTTCCCTGCTCAACACCTTCTTCACCGGGATCTTCCTGGCGGTGATCCTGCCGCTGTTCGGGATCAAGCTGCCGCTGACCAAGACCCTGATCGTGCTGACGTTCCTGCTCGGTCTGCTGCCGGTGATCGGCAATCTGATGTCGAACACCCTGATCACCATCGTCGGCCTGTCGCTGTCGATCTGGGTGGCCATTGCGGCGCTTGGGTACCTGATCTTTATCCACAAGCTCGAATACTTTCTCAACGCGCGCATCGTCGGCGGGCAGATCAGTGCCAAGTCCTGGGAGTTGCTGCTGGCAATGCTGGTGTTCGAGGCCGCGTTCGGCTTGCCGGGGGTAGTGGCGGGGCCGATTTATTACGCGTATCTGAAGAGTGAGCTGAAGCTGGGCGGGATGGTTTAAAAGCAGCTGCGAGTTTTGAGCTGCAAGCCGCAAGAAAAAGGCAAGAGCGGTGGTCGCTCTTGCCTTTGCTTTTACTTGTAGCTTGAAGCTTGCAACTTGAGGCTGGCGTTAAACGCCGTAGCGCTTCATGGCTTCAATCGCCAGGCCGCTGCCGATGCTGCCGAAGATATTGCCTTCCACATGCCGCGCGTTCGGCAGCATCGCCGAGACGCTGTTGCGCAGTGCCGGAATGCCGCTCGAGCCACCGGTAAAGAACACCGTATCAACCTGACCCACCGCCACATTGGCGTCCGCCAGCAACTGGGTGACGCTGCCGCGCACGCGCTCGAGCTGCGACTCGATGGCCGATTCGAACAACGCCCGGGTCAGTTCCACGCTCAGTCCCGACTCGATGCGATCCAGCGGCACATGACGGCTGTCGTTGTGGGTCAGGTGGATCTTGGTTTCTTCCACTTCCATCGCCAGCCAGTGCCCGGCGCGCTGTTCGATCAGCTTGAACAGACGGTCGATGCCGCCGGTGTCTTCGATGTCGTAGCGCATGCTGCCCAGGGCCAGGGTCGATTTCTGCGAGTACACCGAGTTGATGGTATGCCAGGTCGCCAGGTTCATGTGGTGACTGGTCGGCATGAACGCGCCGCTTTTCATGCGGCTGCCGTAGCCGAACAGCGGCATCAGGCCTTGCAGGCTCAATTGTTTGTCGAAGTCGGTCCCGCCGATGTGCACGCCGCCGGTGGCGAGGATGTCGTCGTGACGGTTATCCACACCACGACGCTCGGGCGACAGGCGCACCAGCGAGAAGTCTGACGTACCGCCGCCGATGTCGACGATCAGCACCAGTTCTTCCTTTTCGATGGTCGACTCGTAGTCGAAGGCTGCGGCAATCGGCTCGTACTGGAACGACACGTCCTTGAAACCGAGTTTGCGCGCCACTTCCACCAGGGTGTCTTCGGCTTCCTGGTCGGCCAGCGGATCGTCGTCGACGAAGAACACCGGGCGGCCCAGTACAACCTGCTCGAACTCCCGACCGGCGGCAGTTTCCGCGCGGCTCTTGAGCTGGCCGATGAACAGCCCGAGCAAGTCCTTGAACGGCATCGCGGTGCCGAGAACGCTGGTGTCGTGCTTGATCAGCTTGGAACCGAGCAGACTTTTGAGCGAGCGCATCAGCCGGCCTTCGTAGCCTTCCAGGTACTCGTGCAGCGCCAGACGGCCGTAAACCGGACGGCGCTCTTCGATATTGAAAAAGACCACCGACGGCAGGGTGATCTTGTCGTCTTCCAGCGCGATCATCGTTTCCATGCCGGGGCGCAGCCAGCCGACGGTGGAGTTGGACGTGCCGAAGTCGATGCCGCAGGCACGGGCTGGAGAGGCGTCTTTCATGGTCTTTCGGTTCCGGTCAAAAAAACGGCCGCGCAGTGTATGTCAGTGCGCGACAGATTCGAAGGCCGGTCATCTGCTATTTCACGACTAAGCTTGCTTGAAACTCGGCGCTTTGCCCCAAACTTGCTGGCATGGGCCGGCAGAAATACCGGCGGTCGCAAGAACCGCCGTCCACTGCCGATAAACTTCTGCTGCGCCACCCGGTCACAAACTTGAGATCGGTCAACCCGGCACGCGCGAATAGGCGCATGCTGGGATCGGCGCGAAATCGATAACGGATGGTGATTCCTTCGATGGACTTCAAAGACTATTACAAGATACTCGGCGTGGAGCCGACGGCTGACGACAAGGCAATCAAGGCGGCCTATCGCAAGCTGGCGCGCAAATACCACCCCGATGTCAGCAAGGAAAAGGACGCCGAGGCCAAGTTCAAGGACGCCTCGGAAGCCTATGAAGCGCTGAAAAGCGCCGACAAACGCGCCGAATACGACGACCTGCGCCGTTACGGCCAGCACGGTCAGCCGTTCCAGGGCCCACCGGGCTGGCAGAGCCGTGGCGGCTTTGGCGGCGGTGGTGGCGACACAGGTGACTTCTCGGACTTCTTCAGTTCGATCTTCGGCAATCGCGGCCCCGGTTTCGGTGGTGGCGCTGGCCGGCAATCCCGCAGCGCCGGACGGCGAGGGCAAGACGTGGAACTGGAACTGCCGATCTTTCTGGAAGAGACGCTTTCGAACGAATCGAAAAAGATCAGCTTTCAGGTGCCGCAATACAACGGTTCGGGCCAGCACGTCAGCAACACCAGCAAGAGCCTGAACGTGAAGATCCCGGCCGGCGTGGCCGACGGCGAGCGCATCCGCCTCAAGGGTCAGGGCGCACCGGGCATTGGTGGCGGCGCCAATGGCGATCTGTATCTGACCATCCGTTTCGCGCCGCACCCGAAATTCGACGTCGAAGGCGAAAACCTGATCATCACCTTGCCGCTGGCGCCGTGGGAGCTGGCGCTGGGCGCCGAAGTGGCCGTGCCGACCCTGACCGGCAAGATCAACCTCAAGGTCCCGGCCGGCAGCCAGAATGGCCAGCGCATGCGCGCCAAGGGCCACGGCCTGCAGAACAAGGCCGGCGAGCGCGGTTACCTGTTCGTCCAGCTCAAGGCCGTGATGCCGAAAGCCAACGGCGATGACGTCAAGGCGCTGTGGCAGGAACTGGCGAAGAAGGCCGCCTTCAATCCGCGAGAGAACTTCTGATACTGACGACGGAGTAGCCCATCATGAGCAGCCCCCTGATCGTTCAACTGGACATGGCAGAATTCTGTGAGGCGGCCGACCTGTCGGACGTCTACGTGATCGAAATCGTCGAGCACGGCATCCTCGAACCTCAGGGCACGCAGCCCCGGGAATGGCGCTTCACCGACTACGAACTGGCCCTGGCCAAACGCGCCGCCAAGCTGCGGCGCGACCTTGACCTGGAATGGGAAGGCGTCGCCCTGGCGCTGGACCTGCTGGAAGAAGTGCAGGAGTTGCGATCCGAGAACCGCATGCTCCGTCAGCGTCTGGCGCGGCTGGTGGTCGAGTAGCGCTTCAAACCTGTCTGGGCAGCGTCACGCTGAACAGCGTTCCGTCGGCTTCGCTTGAACTGACTTCGATCGTCCCGCCGTGGGCGGTCACCACTTCCTTGATAATGAACAGGCCCAGACCGAGGCTGGTCGACGGCTGGCCGAGTTCTTCGTCGGCACTGCGCACCAATGGATCGAAAATCGTACCGATGGCTTCTGCGGGAATGGGGTTGCCGCAGTTGTGCACGGTCAGAAGCACGTGCCCGGCTTCTCCCTTCAACGTCACGATCACTTCGCGCGGATCAGACCCATGCTGCAAGGCATTGCCGATCAGATTCTGCAGCAGTTGATCGATCCGTCCGGCATCCCAGTTGCCACGGGTGTCACCCTCGGTTTTCAGTGTCGGATCACTTTCCGGATTGCCGGCGCAGGCTTCGGCGATGGCCGCGCGCGCCGCGTCGGCCAGGTCCATCGGTGCCGGTTCGATCGGCAGGCTCTTGCCCAGGCGGCTGCGCACCAGTTCCAGCAGGTCGCTGACCATCGCCGCCATATGCCGCGCACCCTGTCTGATGTTCAGCGCGCAGGTCAGCGCATCGCCTTCCAGCGCCGTTTTGCGCATCAGCAACTCGGTGGACATGCTGACCGCTTGCAACGGTGCGCGCAGGTCATGGCCGAGGATGGCGAGAAAGATATCCCGTGAATGAGCAACCTGTTCGGCGTAGGCGGCCGTCGATTCGGCCAGGGCTTCATCAACGGCTTCGTTGAAACGGATCATGTCCTGAAAGTACGCGATGTCCGGTGATTCCAGACTGTTGACCCAGAGGCGGATCACACAGGCACGCAAATGACGGAACTCGGACGTCATCTGCACCAGGTCGAAGCCCACTGTATGGCGCAACTCACCGTGGCTGGCGCCGGCCTCGTCCAGGCTCGGGGTTTTCTCCGGGCCTTCGCCTTTGGCTTTGGCAATCTGCTCGCTGGCGGTCTGTGCGGTGTCCATGTCGCGGGCGGCGGCCAGCAGAATCTCTCTGGCATGATCGCGCAGCGCCGTTCTGTCCATGGTCTCGGCCGCCGGGGTGATGGTCCTGGCGAACTGTTCCCACTCCTCGACGATGTGATCCGCGTGTTGCCGGATAAATTCGGATAAACGCATGTCCGGGTTCCTGGAAATTCAAGTCGGGGCGTTCGAATATTAGCCCCTTTGGGCGGGAATGAAAGTGCCGCTCGGGCCTGAAATCTCCGCTGACAAGACGCCGTGCCGCGATACCTATGTACCGCCGCCGTTGAGGCTCGCCATGGTCTGCTTTCGCTCCATTTCAAGGAGTGAAACCATGCCCGAAATCCCTGTCTCCCTCTCTTCAACCGATAACGTCACCTCCTCGCCGGGGCCGCTCGCGACGCAAAGTCTGCACGCCGATTTCCTGCACAAGGCCAGCCCGGACTGGTTGGTCAACGCACCGGTTCGGCAGCAGGACGCGCTGAAAAATGCCAATGCCGCCACACCGGACTGGTACAGACGCGCATCGCGCGATCAACGCAAAGCCGTGGGCGATGCCGTGACCGCCAGCCTCGCCGCCCAGACCCGCCTGGACAACGCCATGTCAACCTTTCAGGACATCGACAGCTTCGCCGCGCCGTTGTTGACCAGGGCCCTCAAGGACCGCTTCAACGTGACGCTGGACGTCGACAAGACCTGGCTGGTGCTGAACAAACCGGTGGAGATGGGCATCTTCGCCATCGACATCGATTACTTTGAGGTATTGAAACTGCCTCTGCTACAGGCGGCGCTGCACAACTTCGAAGCCCGCGAATGCAAAAGCGGGGCTTTTCATGAAACATCGGGATTTCGCAGTGAAAGCCTGGAACCCGGCACCCTTGCGCCGTTGAGCACTTCCCTGACGGTCGAGCAGTTCACCGGCCTGTGCCGCTCGCTGGATATCGGGGCGAAATACCAGGCTTACCTCAAGGATTTCCTGCACCCCAGGGACGCGGTGGCCGAGCACGCGCTGCGCGATAAATTCATCGACGCCCATAAAACCGCATTGCGTGCGGCTGCCGAACTGGCATTGGTCAAAGGTGATATCGGGCGTGAAGACTACGCCTCGATTCGTTCAATCCTCGACGGTGAGCTGGCACCGGTTCAGGGCGATCGGCAGATATGGTTTCGCGATCTGAGCCTGATGGGCCGGCGCATGACTGGCTGCGTCATGTTCACGATCTGTGAGAAGTACCGTTACAGCGACGATTCGATTCTGTATATCCCGGGCGATCCCTATCACCCGCTCAAGCGCTACAGGGGCGGGGAGATGGCCGCGATGTTCAAGCGGCGGTTCACCGCACCCGATGCTACTCAGGCTCATCCAGCGGAACCCAACGGCTACCAACGGTTTTTCAGCCAGTTCGTCGCGTATGGCGACCGCTCGCGTTACTTCGGCCAGTTCACTGACGACCCGCCGAACCGTACGCTCGCCCAAAGGCTGGCGCCCTATGAAGCGCTGCTCAATGAGTTTTACAAAGCAGTCAATCCATTCAACGCCGCCCTGACCGGTATTCACGAACTGCCGCCTGCGCCGTCGATCGAGCAGGTGCCGAACACCGATCCCTATCTGAACCCGGTCGGCCTGCCGCGCAAAGGCCATGGCATCTGGGCGCAAAACGTTGACTTGTGGGATTACCTTTATCACCGGCATCGCGACCGGATGATGGACGATGCCCGCAGCCATGCAGTGCCGACGGCGGATGTCGATGCCAAAGTGCGTTCGGAAAAATTCGCCGGATTGTTGAACATCGGCATGCTGGTGCTGATGGGCGTCTCGATGTTCGTGCCGGTTTTGGGTGAAGTGATGATGGTGGTGATGGCCGGGCAACTGCTCGAAGAAACCCTTGAAGGCGCCATCGAGTGGAGCGAGGGTGATCGCAAGACCGCCAAGGCGCATCTGATCGATGTCGCGCAGAACCTGGCGTTGATTGCCTTGATGGCGGGTGCCGGCAAAGGGCTCGCCCGGCTGACCGCCGCCCGATCGACACCGGTCATCGAGAACCTGCATCAGGTGGAAATGCCCGACGGCACGGCCCGCTTGTGGAAGCCTGATCTGAGTGGCTACGAGAGTCCGGTCACACTGGACGCGAACGTTGGACCGAATGCGCTGGGGCAGTACGAGTCGGGAGGAAAAATCTGCATCCGCTTTGACGGCAAGACTTACCAGCAGACTTACGACGAGTCGCTCAAAGCCTGGCGCATCCAGCATCCGAGCGATTCGCAGGCCTATCAGCCGCCCCTGACGCATAACGGCGCCGGTGCATGGCGGCATACCCTGGAACGCCCGCAGGACTGGGACCGGTTGACGTTGTTGCGGCGTATCGGCCACAGCACTGACCCGTTTGCTGACGAGCAATTATTGACGATGGCCGATGTGGCCGGCGTCAGCGACAACGCCTTGCGCAAGATGCACCTGGACAACGCCTTGCCGCCGCCGGAACTGGCCGATGCCATGCAACTGTTCAACGCCGAGCGCGATGCTGGATCGATCGTCGAACAGGCAGCAGGAACACGGGTGGTCGACAGTCGCTTCATGCATCTGATGCCGCTGCTTCCCGACATG
This sequence comes from Pseudomonas sp. R45(2017), assembly GCF_002112305.1. NCBI lineage: Bacteria > Pseudomonadati > Pseudomonadota > Gammaproteobacteria > Pseudomonadales > Pseudomonadaceae > Pseudomonas > Pseudomonas sp. R45(2017). Next base: position 499,582 of record NZ_NEHH01000004.1, read on the forward strand.
CCGCGCTGGCCGTTCGGGCGCAGGCTGCAGATTTACGACAGCCCTGATCTCTCGGGACGTGCACTCGGTTACGGGACGAAGCGCGGCGGCAAGGTGCCGATCCGGATCAGCCGGGCCGAGGTGCTGAACGGTGAGCTACCGACCCGGGTACTCGCAGCACTGGATGAGGCGGAGACAGTGCGTCTGTTGGGTGGCGAGCCCGCGCGCGTTCGCGCATCAAGGGCCCAGGAGTTCTCCAGGCAGATTGCCGACTACGCCGGCGCGCACCAGCCTGCGTTGTTCGACAGTCTTCTCAAGGCAACCGAGCCAGTCGATCCCCGGGCGGCAAAGCTGCAACGAGTCGTCCCCGGGCTGACCGGGCGGGCCGCAACAGCTGCGTTGGGCGAGTCCAACGCCGAGGAACTGGCCCGATTGGACAGCACTGCGAAGGTCCCTTCGCATTTGCAGGAGCTCGGTCGCTGGTATGGCCAGCAAGGACGCCTGGCCCGGGCGCTGGCCGGGTTGCGCAGTGAGACCATGGCCTCGCCGGACAGCCGCCATCTCGCGTTGCAGACGCTGGGCCGGCTGCCGGGCTGGTCGGATGACGTGCGTCTGGAACTCCGCGAAGGCAGTATCAGCGGCCCGCTGCTGGATGCCATCGGCAGCGAAACGGCCTCTGCGCACAAGTATCTGGTCAAGTACGCCGATGCCTTTCAAGCCGCCAACGAGCGTGGCGAGCCGCTCAATGGCATTCCCCACAGGGGGGATAACTTTTTCAGCTCGTTGATGCATGCCTTGCCCGATCCGGCACGGCAGGCGCTGGGGCTGCCGCATGTCGGACAGAGCGTCGAGCTGCAAGGTGCGATCGCTGAACGAGCGCTTGCCGAGCGCAGTCAGTCGGCCTGGCTTCTGCGTGCAGGCGCCGCAGAAAAACCATGGTTCAAGCCGCCGCAGCGTATTGCCTCCCGACTGCTTGGCTATCGCGCGAGTGGCGATGGGCCGGGGCCGGATCCGTCGTTGACCGGTCACGTCCAGAATGTCTACCCGGATCTTACCGATGTTCAGGCACGCGGTTTCATCCTTGAACAATGGCGTCTGGGCAAGAATGACCAGCAGATCTTTCATTTGCTCAATAATCGATTGAGCGAGTGGCGGAGTCTGGAAACAACGCTCGATCAATGGTTGATGTCGCAGAATTTGCGTTTGCGCGCTTCCCGGGACGAGTTCGTCAGTGTGGTGCAAAACATCAAGGACTGTTGGCGCAACGCACCGTTGGCCGGACACGATCCGCAAGCGGCCCGCCTGACGCTGATCAGTGACGCGTCGCTGCCTTCGTTGGCGGCGGACTTTTCCCATGTGCGCGAACTGATGTTGCGCGTTCCGGTCGTGGGCGACACGCTTGCGGCATTTCCCAATGTCGAAAAACTGACATTGACCGCCAGTGTTGCGGAGTTCGACAAAGTGCTCGCGACGTTGAGGACGCTGCGGCACATGACCCGCCTGAAACTCTCCACACCGATTACCGGGCAAGTGGCGACACGGCTTCGGGAACTGAACCGGCTTGAAGAGCTGGAGCTGCACTGTTCCTCTGGAGGCATGAACCCGGTGGTGCCCATGACGCTCGACGTCGGCGGCATGCGCCAATTGCGCAGGCTCGAAATCGGCAGCCCGCAAATGCACCAATGGCCGCGCGGTGTTCTGGACTTGCCACGACTGGAACGCCTGAATTTGCGATCAACCGCGATCAATAGCCTGCCGATGGAAATCTATGAAGGCCATCAGCGGCTGTTGTCCGGCCTGTCGTTGGACTGGTCGAAATTCCCGCGTCGGGTGTTCAAGCCGATCTACGAATTTATCCGCAGCCAGCCCCGGCATTTGATCGATCTGGACGAAATGGTCGCGGATTACTGCCGCGGTGAGCTCAAGCGTTTTGTCGGCATGGAGCCGAGCCTTTTCGATGTCCTGAGTACGGGGTTCAAGGCGCAATGGCCAGACATCGGCAGCCGCTTCGCCGCGATCGAAACCCTGAGCGAGCAGTTCAGCGAACTCAACCGGCTTCAGGAGTGGGTCGGTTCCGAGCCGACGGTCCTCAACGGCGGTGCAGTACGTTCGGCAGTGGCCGAGGCGCTGAAGACCAGCTGGCGCAGCGGGTTGTTCCAGCGTTATGGCGCGCGCACCGAGAGCCTGTTTTACAACCTGTATGTCAGCCTGCCCAATGATGCCTCGGTGCTGGATATTCTCGGCTCGCCGGTGGACAGTCTGCCGGCCCTGTCGCCTGAGGGGTTCGCTCATGTCAGAAGTCTGAATCTGGCCGGGTTGCAGGCCCCGGTCGAACAGTTGCGCGGTTTTATCCGCACGTTTCGCGGGGTCGATAACCTCGACCTGAGCCATTGTGGCTTGACCGAACTGCCGCTGGACTCAAGCGATCTGCCGGCACTCGAAACCCTGAACCTGCATGACAACCCGCTGAACAGCATCGATGTGCGCGGAATGAATCGCCTGATGGCACTGGACCTCAGCGCGACGACCCTGCGCGAATGGCCGGTCGGTGCGGAGTCTCTGCCGGAGCTGACCTGGCTGGATCTCAGCGACAGTCAGTTGACCGCGCTGCCGGAGGCGTTGCTGGCGCGTGATGCGTTGTTGCTTGATACCAGCCTGGTTGGCACACCGCTTACCGAGCAGGCCAAAGTGTCGCTGGGCAGTGCGCGCCAGCGCATCGAAGAGGCCAGAGGTCTGATGCCTGGATCGCTTCAGCGCTTTGCCCTGGAAGAACCGCGCCATCGCACGCCGCCTGCGGAAAGCGGCTCGGTGATCGCCCGGCGGTTGCTGCCGCTGCCTCCGCTCACGGCAACGGGCGAGGGGGCGGCCGGGTGGGCTGCTCGCGTCCGGCGTTTGCGTCCGCAGTACGACAGCGCGCAGGCGCAGCAGGCGATAGTACGGATGCAGGGCGCCGGGTTGACCGAGGTGCAGATCGGTGCGCGAATCGACGCATGGGAGCAGACATTCGAGTCGCTGACCCGGCGTCTGAACGATTGGCTGTTCACCCATGAAACCCGCGGCATGGATTGGGTCGTGTCATCGCGCACCCGCCAACTTGCGGCGCAGCGGATCATCGAATGCTGGCGTGAAGGTACGATTGACTGGAATGGCGTGACTGATCGAGAGCTGAACCTCGACGGTCTGCAAGTCGGCAATCTGCCCGAACTGTCAGAGGCGTTTCCTGCGGTGAGCACCCTGAATCTGGCGGGGGTCAAGCTTTCCACCGATGGCTCCAGTGCTTTCCTCAGGGCATTCACGCAGGTGCGAAAGCTCAACCTCAGCGGCAACCACTTGCCGGCAATCCCTGAGCCTGTCGGGCAAATGCGTCAGCTGGAACGACTGGAACTGTCACTCACCGGCCTCGCGGATTCCGCAGCGCTGGATCAAGCGCTCGAGGGGCTGTCGCAGTTGCAGTGGCTGGACCTGAGCCATAACGGCCTGCGCACATTCAGCGTCACTCGTCTCGAGCGACTGGAGCGGCTGGACCTGCGTGACAACCTGCTCACGGCATGGCCGGAAGGCGTGCTGCAAGCGCCCCGTCTGCGAGTGATCGACCTGAGCAACAACGAGATCTCGTCGATTCCTGTCGAGTTGTACGACCGCGACCATGCCATGTTGCTCGCCGGCAGCAATCTGTCGGAGAACTACGAGATATCGCAGCAAAGCCTGATGCGCCTGCGTGAGTACGCCGATGCCCATGGGCGTCGCGATGTGTTGGGTATGACGTATGCCGATATCGACCGGATGATCGATGACATGGAAAGTACGACCGAAAGCGACGACGAAGGCGCGGGTACAGAGAGTGATGCAGAACCGGATGAAGTGGTCCCGACACTCGCTGAAAGCATCCTCGAACAACAAGCCGCGCCCTGGATTGAAAACATCCCGCAAGAGGACGCCGCACGATATCGGGCCATGTGGCAGCGGTTGGCTGCCGAGCCTGACAACGGGGCGTTCTTCCATCTGTTGTCGCGGATGCCGGATACCGAAGAGTTTCGGGTATTTCGCGCCGACCTGACCCGGCGCGTGTGGGAAGTTGTCGAGGCGGCGGATGGCAGTCAGGAGCTGCGCGACACGCTGTTTTCGATGGCGACCACCCACACCACCTGTGTTGATGGCCGCACCCTGGCGCTCAGTGAAATCGAGGTCAAGGTCTTCGAGTACAACGCCTTGCGACACTTGCAGCCCGGCCTCGCGGCGAAGGGGCGCGCCTTGCTCGACTTGTCGCGGCAGCTGTTCCGCCTGGGCGAGGTGGAAAAACTGGCCGCACGCAGCATGGGCCGTCACGCCGATCCGGCGGAAGTGCGACTGCAATACCGGATCGGTCTGACTTCAGGCTGGGAGGACGGTCTGCAACTGCCGGGGCAACCCAGCCACATGCGATTTGCCCGGCCGATCAGGGGCGAGGAGCTGGTGACCGCGCGTGAGGCGGTGGTGAAAGCCGAAAAAGGCGAGCGGTTCTATGAAGAACTGATCAGCCGCGATTACTGGGTGCAGTACCTGACCGAGAAGTACCCGGATGAACTCGGTGCGCTCAAGCGCAGCGCGGATGAAAAGCTGCAACGACTTGAGGACGAATATGAGGGCGTGACCAGCACGGCATACCAAGAGGCGGTTCAGGCGCTCGAGATCGAGCGTGGTATCGAGCGCAACCAGCAACTGATTGCCCTGTCGCACCTCGAAACCGGCGAACCGGTGACGGTCGGGCTCGACGATGAGCAGCCTGGCACTTCAGGTTATCTGATGGACACCTCAACCCGCTGAGGCGCCGCCAGCCCCGATCGTCGAAAGCTCGACGACCGGGGCTTTGGCTCAGAACAGAAAGTAACGCTGGGCCATTGGCAGGGTTTCGGCCGGTTCACACCAGAGCAACACCCCGTCGGCCTTGACCTGATAGGTCTGCGGGTCGACGTCGATGTTGGGCAGGTAGTCGTTGTGGATCAGGTCGGTTTTCTGCACGTCGCGGCAACCTTTGACCACCGCGATTTTCTTCTTCAGGCCCAATGCTTCGGGCAATCCCGACGCCTGCGCCGCCTGACTGATGAAGGTCAGGCTGGTGGCGTGCAGCGAGCCGCCGTAACTGGCGAACATCGGGCGGTAGTGCACCGGTTGCGGGGTCGGGATCGACGCGTTGGCGTCGCCCATCAGGCTGGCGGCGATGGCGCCGCCCTTGAGGATCAGCGTCGGTTTCACGCCGAAGAATGCCGGGCGCCACAGCACCAGATCGGCCCATTTGCCGACTTCCACCGAACCCACTTCATGACTGATGCCATGGGTGATCGCCGGGTTGATCGTGTACTTGGCGATGTAGCGTTTGGCGCGGAAGTTATCGTTGCCTTCGCCGTCCTGCGCGAGCGGCCCGCGCTGTTTCTTCATCTTGTCGGCGGTCTGCCAGGTGCGCGTGATGACTTCGCCGACGCGGCCCATGGCCTGGCTGTCGGAGCTGATCATCGAGAACGCGCCGAGGTCGTGGAGGATGTCTTCGGCGGCAATCGTTTCGCGGCGGATGCGGCTTTCGGCGAACGCCACGTCTTCGGCAATGCTCGGGTCGAGGTGGTGGCAGACCATCAGCATGTCGAGGTGTTCGTCGATGGTGTTGCGGGTGAACGGCCGGGTCGGGTTGGTCGAACTCGGCAGTACGTTGGCGAAACCGCAGGCCTTGATGATGTCCGGCGCGTGGCCGCCACCGGCACCTTCGGTGTGATAGGTGTGGATGGTCCGGCCCTTGAACGCGCCGAGGGTGGTTTCGACGAAACCGGACTCGTTGAGGGTGTCGGTGTGGATCGCTACCTGCACGTCGTACTGGTCGGCGACGCTCAGGCAGTTGTCGATGCTCGCCGGGGTGGTGCCCCAGTCTTCGTGCAGCTTGAGGCCGATGGCGCCGGCCTTGACCTGTTCGATCAACGGCTCCGGCAGGCTGGCGTTGCCCTTGCCGGTGAGGCCGATGTTCATCGGGAATGCGTCCGCTGCCTGGAGCATCCGCGCCAGGTGCCACGGCCCTGAAGTGCAGGTGGTGGCGTTGGTGCCGGTGGCTGGTCCCGTGCCGCCGCCGATCATGGTGGTGACGCCGCTCATCAGCGCCTCTTCGATCTGCTGCGGGCAGATGAAGTGGATGTGGGTGTCGATGCCGCCGGCGGTGAGGATCATGCCCTCGCCGGCAATCACTTCGGTGCTGGCGCCGATGGCGATGGTCACGCCGGGCTGCACGTCGGGGTTGCCGGCCTTGCCGATGGCGGCGATGCGCCCGTCCTTGAGGCCCACGTCAGCCTTGACGATGCCCCAGTGGTCGATGATCAGGGCGTTGGTGATGACGGTGTCGACCACTTCGGCCGCCAGCAACTGGCTCTGACCCTGGCCGTCGCGGATCACTTTGCCGCCGCCGAACTTCACTTCTTCGCCGTAGGTGGTGAAGTCCTGTTCGACCTCGATCCACAGCTCGGTGTCGGCCAGGCGCACCTTGTCGCCGACGGTGGGGCCGAACATGTCGGCGTAGGCTTGTCTGGAAATCTTCATCTGGCGTCCTTCAGGAAAATAGCGGTGAGCCATCGACCCTCACCCTAACCCTAACCCTCTCCCAGAGGGAGAGGGGACTGATCGCGGTGAGGCGGCTATCGGTGATCGGCTCCCTCTCCCTCCGGGAGAGGGTTGGGGTGAGGGCTGCGGTACACGCGGACTCAGAGGTCACCCATGACCCGCCCGGCAAACCCGAACACCCGCCGGTGCCCGGCATAGTCCACCAGTTCCACCTCGCGGCTCTGCCCAGGCTCGAAGCGCACGGCGGTGCCCGCCGGAATGTTCAGGCGCATGCCACGGCTGGCCGCGCGGTCGAAGGTCAGGGCATCGTTGGTTTCGAAAAAGTGATAGTGCGAGCCGACCTGGATCGGCCGGTCGCCGCTGTTCGCCACTTTCAGGCTGACAGTGCGGCGACCGACGTTGAGTTCGATGTCGCCGGGCTGGATTTTGTATTCGCCGGGAATCATCAGTTCGCTCCTTGCAGGACTTTGTAATAGAGGGCCGTCGGGCGATAGGTGCCGTTCGGGTCGCAAGCGTAATCGGGGATTTCCCCGGCCCGGGTGTAACCCAGGGCCTTGTAGAAATCTTCGGCGGGGGAGCCGGCCTCGGTGTCGAGGTAAAGCATGCCGCGCTTGTACTGACGCGCGGTCTGTTCCAGTGCTTGCATCAACTGCTGGCCGAGGCCGCGTCGCCGGGCGTGTTCGCGCACCAGCAGTTTCTGCACCTCGGCGCGGTTCAGGCCGTTGGCCTTCTGGCACAGGCTCAACTGGACGCTGGCCTGCACCTGTTCGTCCTTGACCACCACCCACAGCAAGACGTTGCCCTTGTTCAGGTTGTCCTGCACGTCGTCGAAATAGGCGCGGGCCTGCGTGGCATCGAGGTCGGCCATGAAGCCGACGCTGGCGCCATAACCCACGGCGTCGAGCAACAGGTCAATCAGGCCCTGACGATAGTGCGCAAAACTTTCAGCATTGACGCGTCGCAGTTGGGCGGGGTTCATCGGTGTCACTCCTTGTGGGCGGGCGGCGGCTCCGCGCCAGGATTGAGGGTCAGTTGCATGAAGGTCAGGTCGAGCCAGCGGCCGAACTTGGTGCCGACTTGCGGCATCTGCCCGGTGGTGATGAAACCGGCGCGCTCGTGCAGGCGGATAGACGCAGCGTTGCCGCTCTCGATAGCGGCGACCATGACGTGCTTGTCGCAGGTTTTCGCGCGTTCGATCAGCGCGGTCATCAGTTGCGGGCCGAGGCCGTTGCCGCGCTGGTCGCTGCGCACGTAGACCGAGTGCTCGACGGTGTGGCGGAAACCGTCGAACGGCCGCCAGTCACCGAACGAAGCGTAGCCAAGGGTGGTGTTGTCGGCGTCGACGATCACCAGGATCGGATAACCCTGAGCCTGACGGGCGCTGAACCACGCCTGACGGTTGCCGAGGTCGACGGCGGATTCATTCCAGATCGCCGTGGTGTTGAGCACGGCGTCGTTGTAGATGTCACGGATCGCCGGCAGGTCGGCGTGCAGTGCATCGCGGATGGTGTAAGTCATGGCGCGGCCTCAGACGATCGGTTGGTGGACGGTGACCAGTTTGGTGCCGTCGGGAAACGTCGCTTCGACCTGGATCTCCGGGATCATTTCCGGGATGCCTTCCATCACCTGATCGCGGGTCAGCAGGGTGGTGCCGTAGTGCATCAGTTCGGCCACGGTCTGGCCGTCACGAGCGCCTTCGAGCAGCGCCGCCGAGATGTAGGCCATGGCTTCCGGGTAGTTGAGCTTCACGCCACGGGCCAGTCGCCGCTCGGCAACGAGGCCGGCGGTGAAGATCAGCAGCTTGTCTTTTTCGCGTGGGGTCAGGTCCATCGTTTTAAATCCATTTGGGCAGATTTGTGTGGTTCTTGTGGTGAGTGGGGTGCCAGTCAGACCCAGCCCTCACCCTAACCCTCTCCCGGAGGGAGAGGGGACTGATCTCGGTCGTTTTCAGTGGCCAGTTCAGTCAGTTGAATTCTCGTGTCTGAAACATTTCCAGCGGTCACCTCGGTCAGGCCCCCTCTCCCTCCGGGAGAGGGCGGGGGGTGAGGGCTGGTTTTCAGGTGTTCCATATTCTTGGCGGTACAGCCTCGCGTCCCATCAATTTCGGCCGCAACAAGCGCCACAATTCAATAAGCCACGCCCGCGCCAGCAACGCTTCACCGGCCAGACAACGGGCGACCAAAAGTCCGGGAAGTTGCGTCAGATCCCCGCGCACGTCGTGGTTTAGCGAGCGGCAGCGCTCCAGCAATTCAGCATCAATCTCACCGGTGACCAGCAACGTCGCAAACACCGGATGGCCATCCAGCCCGATCGGCGAATCGAGCAAACCGTCATCGCCGACGATGCGCTGGCGCTCATGCCACAACAACCGCCCATCACGGCGAATATCCAGATGCGCCTGGAAATGCCCGAGGTCGAAACGCTCGCCACTGGCCGGACGCCCGAGGGCCACCACGTCCCAGTAAAACAGTCGCGCATCGCCTTCAAGCTCGATCGAGGTCGTGAGTTCAGCCTGGGCGGCGCTGTAGACGATGGTTTCCTGGGGCAGCCATTCCAGTGTCGCGCCATCGGCGACATGCAGGTTCAGCGACTGATAAGCGGGCCCCGCCGCGCGATACCACTTGGCCGCGCCGGGGCTGGTGATCTGCGCCCAGGCGCCTTGTTCGACGCGGGCGCTGATGTCCAGCCGGTCACCCCCGGCAATCCCGCCCGGCGGGTGGACGATGATGTGCTGACAGACCTCGGGCCCTTCGGCGTACAGATGCTTTTGCACCCGCAACGGGCCGAGGTGCCGGCGTCGGGTCGGCCGCGTGCAATCGCCGAAGCGGGCGTAGGCCAGCTCCAGCTCGGCATGCCAGCTCGGGGTAAACAGGGCAGTCGCAACAGGTAAGTTCATGTTTTCTGATTATCGTTAGGACGCTACAGATTAGACCGTAACCTCAAATAGTCACCAGCCCGCGTACACCTTCGGCTTCCATATTTTCGCCACGGCCCTGCTGCACGATCTCGCCCCGGGACATCACCAGGTACTGATCGGCCAGTTCGGCGGCGAAATCGTAGAACTGCTCCACCAGCAGAATCGCCATGTCGCCCCGGGCCGCGAGCTTCTTGATCACCGCGCCGATTTCCTTGATCACCGACGGCTGGATGCCTTCGGTGGGTTCGTCGAGAATCAGCAAACGCGGACGGCTGGCCAGTGCGCGGCCGATGGCGAGCTGCTGTTGCTGACCACCGGACAAGTCGCCGCCGCGCCGCTGTTTCATTTGCAACAGCACCGGGAACAGCTCGTAGATGAACGCCGGAACCTCTTTGGCTTCGCTGCCGGGGAAACGCGACAGACCCATCAGCAGGTTTTCTTCCACGGTCAGCCGGCCGAAAATCTCCCGTCCCTGCGGGACGTAGGCGATCCCGGCGTGCACCCGCTGATGCGGCTTGAACGTGGTGATCGGTTTGCCTTCCCAGTTCACCGCGCCTTCCTTGGCCGGCAACAGGCCCATCAGGCATTTGAGCAGCGTGGTCTTGCCCACACCGTTACGCCCGAGCAGGCAGGTCACTTCGCCGACCTTCACGTCAAAGCTCAGGCCGCGCAGGATGTGGCTTCCGCCGTAGTACTGATGCAGCTTGTCGACTTGCAGCATGTTCAAACTCTCCCCGGTGATCGTTCCCACGCTCTGCGTGGGAATGAATCCCGTGACGCTCCGCGTCACATAACGGCGGACGCGGAGCGTCCATGGCGGCATTCCCACGCGGACGGTTCGACGCCTCGACGTGGGAACGATCTGAATCGCAGGGCTAACGACCGAGGTAAACCTCGATCACGCGCTCGTTGTCCTGCACCTGTTCCAGTGATCCTTCGGCCAGCACGCTGCCCTGATGCAACACGGTGACGTGGTCGGCAATCGAACCGACGAAGCCCATGTCGTGTTCCACCACCATCAGCGAGTGCTTGCCCGCGAGCGACTTGAACAGCTCGGCGGTGAATTCGGTTTCGGCGTCGGTCATGCCCGCCACCGGTTCATCGAGCAGCAGCAATTGCGGGTCCTGCATCAGCAACATGCCGATTTCCAGAAACTGCTTCTGCCCATGAGACAGCAGCCCGGCGGGGCGATTGACCGAAGTGGTCAGGCGAATCGTGTCGAGCACTTCGCTGATCCGGTCTTTCTGCTCGCCGCTCAACCTCGCCCGCAGGCTGGCCCACACCGACTTGTCGGTTTTCTGCGCCAGCTCCAGGTTCTCGAACACGCTCAATGCTTCGAACACCGTCGGTTTCTGGAACTTGCGACCGATGCCGGCCTGGGCGATCTGCACTTCGCTCATCTGCGTCAGGTCGAGGGTTTCACCGAACCACGCTTTGCCGTGGCTTGGTCGGGTCTTGCCGGTGATCACGTCCATCAGCGTGGTCTTGCCCGCGCCGTTGGGGCCGATGATGCAGCGCAGTTCGCCGACGCCGATGTACAGGTTCAGATTGTTCAGCGCCCGGAAACCGTCGAAGCTGACGCTGATGTCTTCCAGGGTCAGGATCGTGCCGTGGCGGGTGTCGAGGCCCGGACCGACGCGTTGCCCGAGGCCGATCGAGTCGCGGCTGGTGCCTTCGTCCTTGTTCGGTTCCACCGGGAAAAAGGCCGGTTCCAGCATGAATTCAGCGCTCGCCGTGACTCTCATGATTCACCTCGTTTCTTCAGCAGACCGATCACACCCTTGGGCAGGTACAACGTCACGACGATGAACAGCGCGCCGAGGAAGAACAGCCAGTATTCGGGGAAGGCCACGGTGAACCAGCTCTTCATGCCGTTGACCACACCGGCGCCGAGCAGCGGGCCGATCAGGGTGCCGCGCCCGCCAAGGGCCACCCACACGGCGGCTTCGATCGAGTTGGTTGGCGACATTTCGCTCGGGTTGATGATCCCAACCTGTGGCACGTACAACGCACCGGCCAGGCCGCACAACACTGCGCTCAAGACCCAGACGAACAGCTTGAAGCCGCGCGGGTCGTAGCCGCAGAACATCAGGCGATTTTCCGCGTCACGCAACGCGGTCAGCACCCGGCCGAACTTGCTGCGCGCCAGCCGCCAGCCGATGAACAGACTCGCCACCAGCAGCAACACCGTCGCCAGAAACAGCACCGCGCGCGTGCCGGGTTCGGTGATGCCGAAACCGAGGATCGTGCGGAAATTGGTGAAACCGTTGTTGCCGCCGAACCCGGTCTCGTTGCGGAAAAACAGCAGCATCCCGGCGAAGGTCAGGGCCTGGGTCATGATCGAGAAATACACGCCCTTGATCCTTGAGCGGAAGGCGAAAAAACCGAACACCAGCGCCAGCAACCCCGGCGCCAACACCACCAGGCACATCGCCCAGAGGAAGTTACCGGTGCCGCTCCAGTACCACGGCAATTCCGTCCAAGACAGAAAGGTCATGAACGCCGGCAAGCCATCACCGGCAGCCTGGCGCATCAGGTACATGCCCATCGCATAACCGCCGAGGGCGAAGAACAGACCGTGGCCCAGCGACAAGAGACCGGCGTAACCCCAGACCAGATCCAGTGCCAGGGCGACGATGGCGTAGCAGAGAATCTTGCCGACCAGCGTCAGGGTGTAAGCAGAAACGTGCAGTGCACTGTCCGCCGGCAACAGCGACAGCAGCGGCAGAGCGATCAGCAAGGCGAGCACCACCGCGCCGATGGCGAGGGTGACTTTCGGGCCGGCCTTTTGTGTGGCCGTGACTACTAGAGGCTGGTTCATCAGTCGATCACCCGTCCTTTCAGTGCGAAGAGGCCTTGCGGACGTTTCTGGATGAACAGAATGATCAGCGCGAGGATCAGGATCTTGCCGAGCACCGCACCGATCTGCGGTTCGAGAATCTTGTTGGCGATGCCCAGGCCAAATGCGGCGAACACGCTGCCGGCCAGTTGCCCGACGCCGCCGAGCACCACCACCAGGAACGAGTCGATGATGTAGCTCTGGCCGAGGTCCGGGCCGACATTGCCGATCTGGCTCAGGGCCACGCCACCGAGCCCGGCGATGCCCGAGCCGAGGCCGAAGGCGAACATGTCGACGCGCCCGGTGGGCACGCCGCAGCAGGCGGCCATGTTGCGGTTCTGGGTGACGGCGCGCACGTTCAGGCCGAGGCGGGTCTTGTTCAGCAGCAGCCAGGTCAGCACCACCACGAACAACGCAAAGGCGATGATCACGATGCGGTTGTACGGCAGCACCAGATTCGGCAGCACCTGAATCCCGCCGGACAGCCACGCCGGGTTCGCCACTTCAACGTTCTGCGCACCGAACACCAGTCGCACCAGCTGAATCAGCATCAGGCTGATGCCCCAGGTGGCGAGCAGGGTTTCCAGTGGGCGGCCGTAGAGGTGACGGATCACCGTGCGCTCCAGGGCCATGCCGATGGCGGCCGTGACGAAGAACGCCACCGGCAGCGCGATCAGCGGATAGAACTCGATGGCATTCGGCGCGTAGCGCTGGAACATCAGCTGCACGACGTAGGTCGAGTAGGCGCCGAGCATCAGCATTTCGCCGTGGGCCATGTTGATCACGCCGAGCAGGCCGAAGGTGATCGCCAGGCCAAGTGCCGCGAGCAACAGAATCGAACCGAGGGACATGCCGCTGAAGGCCTGGCCGAGCAGTTCGCCGACCAGCAGTTTGCGCTTGACCTGGGCGAGGCTGGTTTCGGCGGCGGTGCGCACGTTGGCATCGGTTTCGACGCCGAGTTCGAGCAGGCCTTCGAGGCGGGTGCGGGCCAGTGGATCGCCGGTTTCACCGAGCAGACGCACGGCTGCGAGGCGTACCGCCGGGTCAGTGTCGACCAGTTGCAGGTTGGCCAGCGCCAGGCTCAGGGCGGCGTGGACGCTTTCATCGGTTTCGCCAGCCAGTTGCTGGTCGAGAAATTTCAGCTGCGCCGGTTTGGCGCTTTTCTGCAATTGCTGCGCGGCAGTCAGACGGGTTTTGGCGTCGGCGGCGAGCAATTGGTGGCTGGCCAGCGCGGTGTCGATCAGACCCCGCAGGCGGTTGTTCAGGCGCAGGGTTTTGGGTTGGCCGTCGACGGTCAGTTCGCCTTGTTGCAGGGCATTGATCAGTTCGACACGCGCCGGATCGGGCTGCGCGGCCCAGGCTTCCAGCAGTTTGGCCTGTTGCGTCGGGTTGGCGGCGACGAAGTCTTCCGCATCTCCGGCATGGACGGCCATCGGCAGCAAAAGTGCGACGGCCAGGATCAAGCGGTAAAGGGCAGTGGGCATAACGGGCATTCCTGTATTGATCGTTCCCACGCTCTGCGTGGGAATGCCTCAACGGACGCTCCGCGTCCGCTCTTGGGACGCAGAGCGTCCCCGGCTGCATTCCCACGCAGAGCGTGGGAACGATCAGGTTGAGCGGGTTAACTCAGTTGCTCTTCACCGCATACTCCGGCTTCTTGTCATTACCCGGAATGAACGGGCTCCACGGCTGCGCCCGAATCGGCCCCTCGGTCTGCCACACCACGTTGAACTGACCGTCGCTCTGGATCTCGCCGATCATCACCGGTTTGTGCAGGTGGTGATTGGTCTTGTCCATGGTCAGGGTGTAGCCGGACGGCGCGGCAAAGGTCTGGCCGCCGAGGGCTTCGCGGACCTTGTCGACGTCGGTCGATTTGGCTTTCTCCGCCGCCTGCGCCCACATGTGGATGCCGACGTAAGTGGCTTCCATCGGGTCGTTGGTCACCGCTTTGTCGGCGCCCGGCAGGTTGTGTTTCTTCGCGTAGGCTTTCCAGTCGGCGACGAACTTCTTGTTCACCGGGTTATCCACCGACTCGAAGTAGTTCCACGCCGCGAGGTTGCCCACCAGCGGCTTGGTGTCGATGCCGCGCAGTTCTTCTTCGCCCACCGAGAATGCCACCACCGGTACGTCGGTGGCCTTCAGGCCCTGGTTGGCCAGCTCTTTGTAGAACGGCACGTTGGAGTCGCCATTCACGGTCGAGATCACAGCGGTCTTGCCGCCGGCCGAGAATTTTTTGATGTTGGCGACGATGGTTTGATAGTCGCTGTGGCCGAACGGGGTGTAGACCTCTTCGATGTCCTTGTCGGCCACGCCTTTGGAGTGCAGGAACGAGCGCAGGATCTTGTTGGTGGTGCGCGGGTAGACGTAGTCGGTGCCGAGCAGGAAGTAGCGCTTGGCACTGCCACCTTCTTCACTCATCAGGTATTCAACCGCCGGGATCGCTTGCTGGTTCGGCGCGGCGCCGGTGTAGAACACGTTCGGCGACATCTCTTCACCTTCGTACTGCACCGGGTAGAACAGCAGGCCGTTGAGTTCTTCGAACACCGGCAGCACCGATTTGCGCGACACCGAGGTCCAGCAACCGAACACCACCGCGACCTTGTCCTGGGTCAGCAACTGCCGGCCCTTTTCCGCGAACAGCGGCCAGTTCGACGCCGGGTCGACCACCACCGGTTCGAGCATCTTGCCGTTCACCCCGCCCTTGGCGTTGATCTCGTCGATGGTCATCAACGCCATGTCCTTGAGCGACGTTTCGGAGATCGCCATGGTGCCGGACAACGAATGCAGAATCCCGACCTTGATGGTCTCGGCGGCCTGTACGGTCCAGGTCATGCCCATCGCGGCAATGGATGCCGTGAGTGTGAAAGCCTTGATCAAACTGCGACGCTTCATTGTGCGATCTCCATGAACGTTAAAGTTTTTTATGGTTGGCAGATGCGAACGACTGAAGGCTGTTTTGCAAGGGCTGTGCCCGGTCGGGTTTGGGCAGGGAAATGTCGGTTTAGAGCGGTTGCGCACGAAGTCGGCGCACCATGAGGGGACGTGTTGCATGCAAAGGTGCAACGGGGTGCGCCAGATTGGGGCGCACCCGGAGGATTCAGCGGCGGCGCATCAGGCCGATGAAGAACAGCCCGCCGAGGGCAGCGGTGGCAACACCGATGGGCAGGTCTTCGGGGGCGATCAGCGTCCGCGCCGCGACGTCGACCCAGACGAGGAAAACGCTGCCGAGCAACACGCACACCGGCAGCAGACGCCGATGCTCGGCACCGATCAGGCGCCGGGCAATGTGCGGCACCATCAGCCCGACAAAACCGATGGAGCCGCTGATCGACACCAGCACCCCGGTCATCAATGAAGCAATCACGAACACCCGCAGACGCACCGCCCGCGCATTCAGGCCGAGGGTGACGGCGGTCTGTTCGCCGGCCATCAAGGCGTTCAGCGGACGGGCCATGCCGATCAGCAGAATCAAGCCAAGCAACACGCTCAGCGCCGGCACCGCCAACAACTCCCAGCGCGCCAGACCAAGGCCACCGAGCATCCAGAACATCACCGCCGAACTGGCGCGGTGATCGCCCATGAACAACAGCAGGTTGGCGATCGCCATCATCACGAACGAAACGGCCACGCCACACAGCAGCAGACGATCACTGTCCAGCCGACCCTGCCGATTGGCGATGCCCAGCACCAGAAACATGCTCAACAACGCGCCGATGAACGCGGCGATCGGCAAGGTCAGCAGGCCGACGATTTCGCCGATGTGCAGTACCACGATCACTGCGCCGAGGGTGGCACCGGAGGTGACGCCAAGCAGGTGCGGATCGGCCAGCGGATTTCGCGTGACCGCTTGCAGCACCGCGCCGATCAACGCCAGCCCGGCGCCCACCAATGCACCGAGCAGCATGCGCGGCACGCGGATCAGCCAGACGATGTGTTCCTGGCCGGCGCTCCAGTCCGGCACACCGAGGCCGAACAGTTTGTGCAGCAGAATCCGCCACACCACGTCCACCGGCACCCGCGCCGGGCCGAAACCCAGCGATACCACGCAGGACACCAGCAATACGGCACCGAGGGCGATCAGCAGCAGCGCATAGCGACGGTCGATCATTCGCCGTGGAAACCTTTGGCCAGGGTTTCCACCGCCAGCACGTTGTCGATCCCCGGCGTGGCCTGCACGTAAGGGATGACGATGAAGCGCTGGTTCTTGATCGCGTCCACCGATTGCAGCGCCTTGTTCTTCAGCAGGAATTCAATCTTTTGCTCGGCGGTGATTTCGCTGTAGTCGACGATCACGATCACCTGCGGATTGCGCTCGACCACGGTCTCCCAGTTGACCCGGGTCCAGCTCGCTTCGACGTCATCGAGAACGTTGCGCCCACCGGCCGCGTCGATCAGCGCTTGCGGCATGCCGAGGCGGCCGGAGGTCATGGCGCGGTCTTCGCCGCTGTCGTACAGGAACACCCGTGGTTTTTCAGCGGGCAGGTCTTTGCGGATTTCGGCGACCTGACTTTGCATGTCAGCGATCAGCGCGTTGGCGCGATCCTGCACGTCGAAAATCTTTCCGAGGTTGCGCAGGTCGTTGTAGGTGTCGTCCAGCGTCGCGGCCGGGCGCTTCATCACGAAGGCGCAGGACTCGGTCAGTTCATACACATTGATGCCCAGCGGTTGCAGGGTCTGCGGCGTGAGATCGCCGCCGACGCGCATGCCGTAATCCCAGCCGGCGAAGAAGAAATCGACGTTGGCGTTGAGTAACGTTTCCACCGACGGGTACTTGGCTGCCAGCTCCGGCAGACCGTCGAGAAGACTCTGCATTTCAGGCGTCACCGACTTCCAGCCACTGACGCCGCTGTAGCCGGCCATTTTCGGCTTGAGGCCGAGGGCGAGCATCATCTGGGTCATGTTGATGTCGTGACTGACCGCGTGTTTCGGTGCTTGCTTGAAGGTCACTTCGCGGTTGCAGCTCTGGATCGTCAGCGGGTACTTCGTGGCCTCGGCAAAGGCTTGGGTGGTGCCCAGCAGCAGAGCGAGGCAAAGCAGGGAGCGCACAGTCATGGTCGGGTTATCCAGGTGATTCGCGGGTAGCCGTGAAGGGGGTGAGGATCGATCAATGCTTCGACGCCGAACACGTCGCGCAGCAATTCAACAGTGAGGACTTCTTGCGGGGTGCCGCTGGCGACGATGCGACCGTGGTTGATCACGTACAAGCGGTCGCAGAACGCGGCAGCCAGGTTCAGGTCGTGGATGCTCGCCAGCGTGCCGATCTGCAAACGCTTGACCAGTTGCAGCAGTTCCAGCTGATAGCGCGGATCGAGGTGGTTGGTCGGCTCGTCGAGGATCAGCAGTTGCGGTTGCTGGGTCAGGGCCCGGGCGAGGATCACGCGTTGTTTTTCACCGCCGGACAGCGTGGCGAATGCGTGGTCTTCGAAGCCGTCGAGGCCCACGGATTTGAGGGCCTGGGTGGCGAGGTGGCGGTCTTCCAGCGTGTCGCCGTCGAACAGGCCTTTGTGCGGCGTGCGGCCCATGGCGACCACTTCTTCGACGGTCAGGCCGAAGGCGTCGGGGAATTCCTGCAGCACCACGGCGATGCGTTGCGCGCACCAGCGCGAGGATTGCTTCCACACGTTGTGGTGATCGAGTCTGACCTCACCGGTTTCCGGCTGACTGAAGCGGTAGGCGCAACGCAACAGGCTGGTCTTGCCGCTGCCATTGGGCCCGATCAGCCCGACGAACTCACCGGCGGCCACTTGCAGCGAGGCGTCACGCAGCTGGAACTGGTGATGACAGTGGCCGTGGCCCAAGGGGGACCAAGCGAGATTAGTGAGGGACAGTGAGGTCATGTGAGGTTCAGTGTGATTTCCAAGGTTATGTCTGTCTGGTAGATCCATCCCCCTCACCCCAGCCCTCTCCCCCAAGGGGGCGAGGGGGAAAGGGAGCCGATCTTCGTGCTCTTCAAATCCTGAGTTCGACTCGGTATTTCAGGTCGGTGTAACTTGCCCAAACACCTCGGTCAGCCCCGTCCATAGGGGAAATGGGAGCCGATCTTCGTGCTCTTCAAATCCTGAGTTCGACTCGGTATTTCAGGTCGGTGTAACTTGCCCAAACACCTCGGTCAGCCCCGTCCATAGGGGAAATGGGAGCCGATCTTCGTGCTCTTCAAATCCTGAGTTCGACTCGGTATTTCAGGTCGGTGTAACTTGCCCAAACACCTCGGTCAGCCCCGTCCATAGGGGAAATGGGAGCCGATCTTCGTGCTCTTCAAATCCTGAGTTCGACCCGGTATTTCAGGTCGGTGTAACTTGCCCAAACACCTCGGTCAGTCCCCTCTCCCTCCGGGAGAGGGTTAGGGTGAGGGCGGGGCCAGTGAGTCAAAAGGTGTAGTCAGCCGTGACAAAGAACGAACGAGGTTCACCCAGAATCCACTGCTGGCCCTCATTGTATTGGCTTTGCGCATATGTCCGGTCAAACAGATTGTTCACCTGCAACCCCAGCGTGGTGTTGCGCAGGGCTTTCCACGACAGCGTCGCATCGATCACGGTGTAGCTCGGCAGCTCGTTATGGTTGGCCATGTCGGCGTAGCGCGCATCGACATAACGCACGCCGGCGCCGGCTTTCAGGTCATCGGTCAGCGCCTTGCTCAGCCACAGATTGGCGGTGCGCCGTGGTACGTCCACCGGACGATTGCCATTGCGCGACACCGGCACGCCGCCGACCACTTCTTCAAAATCGTCGTACTTGGCCTTGACGATCGCCGCGTTGGCTTGCAGTTGCCAGGCGTGTGGCAATTGCAGATCGAGGCTGGCTTCCAGGCCGTTCGACGATTGCTGGCCGACCTGCTGCTTGAGCGTCGGGTTACCGGGATCGTCGGTCAGCAGCTTCTTCTTCACGATGCGATACGCCGCCAGCGTGAATTCGCCACGCTGATCCCAGAACAGCTGCTTCAGGCCGATCTCGGTTTGCCGCGCGGTGGACAGGTCATATTGCTGCTGGCTCGGGCTCAGGGAAATCAGACCGCCGATGCCATCGGTGCTGGTGGCGACCTGGCCATAGAACGAAGTGTCCTGCGTCAGCGCGAACACCAGGCCGGCCTTCCAGTTGTTGCCGGTCAGGGTCTTGTCACTCTGGCTGCCGTCGACCAGGTTGTTGCGATCCACATGCACGTAGTCGCGGCGCACACCGGTTACCAACGACCAGCGTTCGCTCAGTTGCGTGCGGTTTTCGGCGAACACCGACATCTGTTTGGTGGTGCTGTCGAATTGATCGCGATACGGGTCGGCGCTCTCGAAATAACCGGTTTGCGGGTGATAGCGATCCAGCGGCTGACCGTTCGGCAATACGTCATTGAATGGCGAGTTGCTGTCGAGCTGGAAGCGTATGCGGTTGTAGTCGACGCCGGTCACGGTCTGGCTGTCGAGGCCGAACAGCGAATGCTTGAAGGTGAAGGTCTGGCGGTCGCCGACCTGTTCCTGTTTGTGGCCGATGCCGAAGTAACCGCTGCGGCTGAGTTGTTGGCTGCCAGCGTCGAAGTTGTAGTTCTCGGCGTTCTGCCAGCGGCGTTGGGCCTTCAGGTAGTACAGCTCGTTGCTGGCGCTGACCGTATCGTTGATCTGCCAGTCGGTGGTCAGGCGCGTCCATTGATCGTTGTAGTGCTGCTTGTCGTCGCGCACGTTGTAGTTTTTGTTGCGCAGGCCGTCTTTCAACTGGCCGTTGATCAGCGGCGTGCCGAAGTAGTTCTGCGGGCGCTGGTCGCCGTAATCGTGAGCGAGGGTGAAGGTCAGGTCGTCATTGGCCTGCCAGCGCAGGGCGGCGCAGATGAAGTCGCTGAATGAATCACCGCGATCGACCCAGCCATTGCTGCGCAGGCGGTTGAGGTTGAGGCGATAGCTCAGGGTGTCGGTCAGCGAACCGCCGCTGTCGAACGCCTGTTGCTGGCGGTCGAACGAGCCGTAGCCGACGCGCACGTGGTTTTCGATTTCGCCTTCGAACGGTTTCTTCGGGATCACGTTGACCACCGCACCGGTCGCGCCTTCGCCGTACAGCACCGAGGCCGGGCCGCGCAGGACATCGACGCGCTCCACCGACCAAGTGTCGACCGGGAACGTCACGGTGCCCATGCCGGTGTACATGCGGTTACCGTCATACAACTGCATCACCGAACTCTGCCCAGTAAAACCCCGAGCCTGCAACGAGGTGCCGCCATCGCCCGGCGTGCCGGTGCGGCTGATGCCGGTGCTGCGCGACACCGCGTCCTGCACGCTGCGATCGCCACGGGCGCGGACTTGCTCGCCGCTGAGGCTTTCGACGCTGGCCGGGGTTTCCATCGCGCTGAGGTTCAGACGCGAGCCGGCACTGGTCGGCGTGGTCAGGCTGACGGTCTGGTCGTCATTGGCCGGGGCGGTGATGGTGCCGGTGGGCAGCGTCAGCGGGGCATTGTCGGCGTGGGCGCTGTTGTTCAAGGCGAACAGACAGAGGCTGGACAAGAGGTACTTGTTCATCGGGGCGGTGAATCACTTCTTCAAAAGAAAAGCCCGCAGGCTCATGACAGTGCATGGCTGCGGGCAGAGCAGCAAATTTGCGTTATACAGTAACACTAAAAATTGCCGGAGTTTAAGCCCCGGCAGTTTAAAGATCTGTCTAAATCGCGCATCTCGCCTGTTTCATGATGAAGTTGAGGCAGATTCAGCTTGTCGGCCCAGACGCGACACCAGCAGCCGATCCAGCAACCACACCACCACCAGCGAAGCCCCCACCAGCGGAAACACCACCGCCAGCACCAGCATGATCGCCACCCCGGTTTTCCACTTCGGCAGGTCGTGGCGCAGCGGCGGCACGCCGAACTTGCCCTGTGGCCGGCGCTTCCACCAGATCACCACGCCGCTGACAGCGCTGAGCAGGATCATCATGCAGATCAGCAACACGATGATCTGGTTGAAGGTGCCGAACATCTTACCTTCGTGGAGCATCACGCCGATCTCGGTAGCCCGGGCAACAGCGCCGTACTGCTCGAAGCGCACGTCGGCCAAAACTTTGCCGGTGTACTGATCGACGTGCAGGGTCGCATCGTTACGCGGGTCGTCGGCGAATACCGCGATGGTGAACACGCCGGTGGCAGTGGTCGGCAGGGTGATGCTGTAGCCCGGCTCGACCTTGCGCTCGATGGCGATGTTTTGCACATCCTGCAGGCGGATGGTCGGTGCAGCGGGGCCGTGTTGCATGCCGCCGTGGGCCATGTGTTCGGCGTGGTCGCCGGACATCGGCATCGGGGTGTTTTCCATCGCCCACGGTACGGTCTGGCGGGCGGCGTTGTTGAGGCTGCCAGCCTCGACGTCGGAGGTCGGCACGTTGTTCCACATCGCCGCCGGGAACACGTTCCACACCTGCGCGTATTGCTTGCCCCAGAAGCCGGTCCAGGTCATGCCGCTGAGCAGCATCACCAGCAGCAATGCGGCGCCCCAGAATCCGGTCACGGCATGCAGGTCACGCCACAGCACGCGGCCGCGACTGCTCAGGCGTGGCCACAAAATTCCCGCTGCCTGACCTCGCGGCCACCACAGGAAAACCCCGGACACCACCAGCACCACGCCCCAGCCGGCGGCCATTTCGATCAGTCGGTCACCGACGGTGCCGATCATCAGTTCGCCGTGAATCGCCCGGGCGATGGCTTGCAGGTTCTGCTTGGCATCCTGCTCGCCGAGGATGTCGCCGTGGTACGGATCGACGAATACGTTCAGTTCATGGCCGGCATTGGCCACGACAAACTGCGCGCTGCGCTCGGCATTCGCCGGTGGCAGGTACTGGGTGACCTGGCCCTGTGGATAAGCGCTTTTGACCTTTTGCAGCAAGTCATCGGCCGGCACGGTGTGATGCCCGGCGGGGACGTTCAGCAGGCTGCTGTACATCAGCGAATCGAGCTGCGGCTTGAACAGGTAAATGATGCCGGTCAGGGCCAGCATCACCATGAATGGCGCGACGAACAATCCGGCATAGAAATGCCAACGCCAGGCCAGGTTGTAGAAATTCGGTTTGGGCTGTTTCATCACGTGTGCTCCGCTTGGCTTGGATCTTCTCGTTGTCTGTTGCCGCCCGCTCCCTCAAGGGAGCGAGCGCCCTTGAGGGTTAGAAACTCATGTCCACCTTGGTCCAGAGCGTGCGCCCCGGTTCATTGATCGCTTGCGGGTCGTTGGCCGGGTAGCCGAACCCGGCGTTGCCCGCCAGGTTCAGGTGTTCGGCGTAAGCCTTGCCGAACAGGTTGTCGACGCCGGTACTGACCTTCCAGTGTTTGTTGATCCGGTAGGCGCCGTTGAGCGAGAACACGCCGAAGCCCGAACTCTTGTCGTAATCCTTGCCGACCACGTTGCCCTTGTTCTGGTCGATACGGTTTTGCGCGGCAACCACCCTCCACAGTGCGCCGGCGCTCCAGTTGTCTTCGGTATAGGTCAGACCGAAGCGCGCATCCAGCGGCGGCATCTGCGGCAGAGCCTTGCCGTCGCTGCTGTTCTTGCCCCAGGCGTAGGCCAGGGTCGCATCGGCTTTCCAGTTGTCGGTGAGTTTGTAGGCGGCACCGAGTTCACCGCCCATGATCCGCGCGTCGATGTTCTCGGCGCGGGAGGTGCTCATGCCCATCATCGTCGGGGTGTAATCGAACAGGATGTAGTCGCGCACCACGCCGATGTAGCCCGAGGCCCAGGCTTCGAGGTCGGCGTCCTTGTAGTTCACGCCGAAGTCGAGCTGAGTGGTCTTTTCCGGTTTGATCGAATCGAACGCATTGACCGAACCCGCCGGGCCGGACTTGGGCGAAAACAGCTCCCAGTAATCCGGAAAACGTTGGGCGTGGCCGAGGCCGGCGTAGAGCGTGGTCGGGCTGTCGGCCAGGTCATGCTCGTAACGGATGAAACCGCTCGGCAGGGTGTCGGCACGGGTATCGCCGGCAGTCGGATTCGGCCGGGACATCATTCCCGAGCCGGTGGTCTGCCGGAAATCCCTGGCCGAGGCGCGGTCGACCCGGGCGCCGGTAATCAGCCGGTCGCGGTCGGCGGCGTACCAGGTCATTTCGCTGAACACCCCGTAGTTATGGAAGTCGGCGTCCTTGGTGTACGGCTGATCCTTGTAGGTATCGATGCCCATGCCGCTGCGCTGCCGGTGTTCGTTGGTCTGCGCGTCGAGGCCGGTGATCAGCTGGATATCGGCCCAGCGCCAGGTGGCCTTGATCCGCGCGCCGAGGGTGCGGCGGTCGACGTTGGACGCCATGGGACCGGCCATCATCCCCGTGCCGGACGGCGTGCGCAGGGTGTAGTTGTCCATCACGTGGTCGGCGTAGTTGTAGTAGACCTGGGCTTCGAGCTTCTCCAGCACATCGGTGATGTTGGATTTCTCGACGCGCAGACCGAGGCTTTCGCGCAGGAATTGCGAGCCGTCCATGCCGCGTCCTGCGTAGCGTGCTTCGCCGTCGCCCTTGCCGGCGGTGAGTTCGATCAGGGTGTCGGCATCCGGGGTCCAGCCCAGCGCCACGTCGCCGTTCCACTTGTCGTAGCGTGAGGCAACGATATCGTTGTTGCCGTCGCGGTAGTCGTCGGAATGCGCGGT
Organism: Pseudomonas sp. R45(2017); assembly: GCF_002112305.1. Classification (NCBI taxonomy): domain Bacteria; kingdom Pseudomonadati; phylum Pseudomonadota; class Gammaproteobacteria; order Pseudomonadales; family Pseudomonadaceae; genus Pseudomonas; species Pseudomonas sp. R45(2017). Next base: position 523,470 of record NZ_NEHH01000004.1, read on the forward strand.
GTTGCCGATCACCCGAACGTAACCCAGCGAACCGCCGGCTGCCGCATCGACGACCTTGTCGAAGCGTCCGTGAGAGCCGGCCAGCACGCTGGCGTTCACCCGGGTGCCGAGTTCGCCGAAGCTTTCCGGTTCGCGGTCGAACAGGATCGTGCCGGCCGAGGCGCCAGGTCCGTAGAGCACGGTTTGCGGGCCTTTGATCACGGTGAGTTTGTCGTAGGTCTCGGGCGAGATGTACGAGGTCGGCGCGTCCATCCGGCCGGGGCAGGCGCCGAGCATCATGCTGCCGTTGGTGAGGATGTTCAGGCGCGAACCGAACATGCCGCGCAGCACCGGGTCACCGTTGGTGCCGCCGTTGCGCACCAGGGCGAAGCCTGGAATGGTCTTCAGGTAGTCGCCGCCATCGCTGGCCGGTACTGGCTGGCGCGGGTCCTTCGGGTTGGTGACGATGGTCAGCGGCGAGCTCGGGGCGATGGCGGTGATCACCGTGGGGCTCAGTTCGTCAGCGTGGCCGGCGTGTTCGTCGGCGTGGACCAGCGGGGACAGCAGGACGCCGCAAAGGACGGCGGTAGCGTGCCTGAAACGAACGCGGGATTCGTTCAGGGCAAAGGACGCCGGGGCAGAAGCCGGGCGCGGGACAGCAGAAAACCTGGACATGACAATTTCCATCAAACAGTCGTAAACGACACGGCCGGCAGCCTGAGGCTGTCTTCTCAACCGTGTGCAATCAGAGTTGGGTGTTTACGCTGCGACGGGTGGGGCGCGGGTGCGGGCGCCGGGGAAGAAGGTCTGCCGGGCATGGCCCAGACGCGGGGAGGGTGGGGTGAAGGTGTTGACCAGAGGAATGCTGAAAGTGGCGAAGCTGCCGCCACCGGTCAGCGCCGGGCAGTTGAACAGCAGGCTGCAATAACCGCATTTTTCCCACAGCACGTGGTGCGAGGATTGCGGCGGGCAGTGTTCCGCCGAGGGTTTCGCTTCATGCGCGGAATGATCCATTCCCGGCATGTCCATCGACATGTCCATGCTCATCGGCATGGAGGTCGAGGCGTGCTGATCCATCGGCATCGACTGAGAAATCAGCGGGCCGATGAAGATCATCAACATGGCGAACAGGGCGATCCAGCTGCCGCGGGTCAGGTGTTCAGTCTGACGGCGTTGCAGGGAGGGCCTGGCGCTCAGGGGGCGCATGGGCGGAGTCTGCCGGAACGGTTACTGGGCGTGCGCGTGGGCTTGCGTGGCTTGCGGCGGCTTCTTCTGCACCGCGACTTCGACGGTCACGTCACCGGCCTTTTCGAAGTGCAGGGTCAGCGGGAAGCGCTTGCCGTCGGTCAGCAGACTGCGGTCGGTCGGATTCATCAGCATCACGTGATAGGCCATCGGCGCGAAGGTCACGTTTCCACCGGCCGGGATGGCCACGTTCGGCACCTGTTGCATCTTCATCAGATCACCCTGCATCACGTGCTCGTGCAGTTCCGCTGTCGGGGCGATCGGCGAGTCGACGCTGAGCAGGCGGTCAGCCGTCTTGCCGGCGTTGTGAATGATGAAATACGCGGCAACCGTCGGCGCGTTCGGCGGCAGTTCCTGTGACCACGGGTGGGCGATTTCCAGCTCGCCGGCCTTGTATTCGTGGGCATGGGCGAAGCACGCAGGCAGCAACAGCGCAGCGATGACGATGAATTTGTTCAACATGGCAGTTCTCCAGAACGATTTGAAACGCAGGTCAAATGCGGGAACAAATCAAACCAGAGGGGAAGCGCGGGGATTGAGGCTCGGCCATTGCTGACGCGGTGTCGGAGTTTGCAGCACGGCGGGCGCCACGCTGCGTTTGCTTTCGTATCGGGCGAAATACAGCTGCGGCGAATGCCCCGGCAACGCCACCACCGGCGCCGATCCGGAACAGCACCAGCAATGCTGCATGGTCGAATGATTGTCACCGCTCTGCGGCGCTTTCTGATCGAGGCTGCCGATGTCGATCGCCACCATCTTCGTCCCGCTGCCGGTGCAGAAACTGCTCCACAGCAACTGCTCGGCCGGCGTCTGCGCCGCCTGCGCCATCGCTCCCGTCAACGGCATGGCGAGCATGTTGAACAGCACTGCAAAGCAGGCGATCCAGGCAAATGCGAGCCGGTGTCGGTTCATGGGACAGATCCGTAGGGTGGGCGATCAGGCGCGGCTATTTAGCCTGATCAGGGCCGATAAGTAAAAAAGCGTCGTGCGGTTTGGTGTCGCAGCGATCTTTCAAGAGAGTGTAGCGGCTCGAATTTGCATTGCATGGGACTTGCATCAACAACTGAAGCTATCGCGAGAGGAAAAGCTCCGTCCTGATCAAGGTTTTTCAAGAGCCGAGATGACGTCATCAACCGTCGCAAACTCCCGATCAACCCCCGCCAACACCGGCCGCTTCAACACCAGCACCGGCACCCCAAGCTCCCGCGCCACGTCCAGTTTCGGCTCGGTTGCGGTGCTGCCGCTGTTCTTGCTGATCAGCACGTCGATCTGCCGGCGTTCGAACAGCGCCCGCTCATCTTCCAGCAGAAACGGCCCACGGGCGCCGATGACTTCGCAGCGTTCGTTGCCGGGGTAGACGTCGAGGGCGCGCAGGGTCCAGAACTGGTGCGCGGGGATTTCGTCGAGGTGTTGCAGCGGTTCGCGGCCAAGGGTGAACAGTGGGCGGCGGAAGGGTTCGAGGGCGGTGATCAGTTCGGCCCAGTCGGCGACTTCGCGCCAGTCATCGCCGGGTTGCGGTTGCCACGCGGGGCGGCGCAGGGCCCAGCAGGGGATGCCGGTGAGTTGCGCAGCGGTGGCGGCGTTCTGGCTGATCTGTGCGGCGTAGGGGTGGGTCGCGTCGAGCAAAAGTGTGATGCCTTCGTCGCGAATGAACTGCGCCAGACCTTCGTCGCCACCGTAGCCGCCGACGCGCACCTGACACGTCAGATCGGTCGGCACCCGGCCGACCCCGGCCAGGCTGTAAATGTGTTCCGGCCCCAACGTGCGCGCGATGGCCAGCGCTTCAGTCACGCCGCCGAGCAACAAGATTCGCTTCATACAAAGGCTCCCGCATGGCCGACGATGCCGCCCTGACGATCAATCGCAAACACTTCGACCTGCACCTGCGCCGGTACCACGCTACGGGCGAATTCCAAAGCATGGCGACAGACCTCATCACCGAGGGCAACGCCCGCCGCACTGGCCATCGCCAATGCCTGCTGACTGGTGTTCGCCCCGCAAATGGCTTGCTGCAAATCGTCGTCGGCACCAATCGCCGCCGCCCATTCGGCCAGTTGCGGCAAGTCGATGCTCGAATGGCGCGAGTGCAGATCCATGTGCCCGGCCGCCAGTTTGCTGATCTTGCCGAAGCCGCCGCACAGGCTGAGTTTATCCACAGGCACTTTGCGCAGGTGCTTGAGTACCGCGCCGACAAAGTCGCCCATTTCGATCAGGGCGATTTCCGGCAGGTTGTAGACTCGGCGCATGGTGTCCTCGCTGGCGTTGCCGGTGCAGGCGGCGATGTGCAGGTAGCCGTTGGTTTTCGCCACATCGATGCCTTGATGGATCGAGGCGATGTACGCCGCGCAGGAAAACGGCCTGACGATGCCGCTGGTGCCGAGGATCGACAGGCCGCCGAGAATGCCCAGACGCGGGTTCATGGTTTTCAGCGCCAGGGCTTCGCCACCCTCGACATTGACCGTCACCTCGAAGCCGCCGCGATAGCCGGTTTCTTCGGCCAGCAAAGTCAGGTGATCGCTGATCATCTTGCGTGGCACCGGGTTGATCGCCGGTTCGCCGACGCCCAGCACCAGCCCCGGGCGAGTGACGGTGCCGACACCTTTACCGGCAATGAAGCGGATTCCCGGCTCGGCCATCAGTTGCACCCGTGAATAGAGTAGAGCGCCGTGAGTCACGTCCGGGTCGTCGCCGGCATCCTTGATGGTTCCAGCTTCGGCGCCGTTCTCAGTCAGCCGACAGAACTCCAGACGCATCTGCACCTGCTTGCCCTTGGGCAACACGATCTGCACGGCGTCCGCCACCACGCCGCCGAGCAGCAGGCGGGCAGCGGCGAGGCTGGTGGCCGTGGCGCAGCTGCCGGTGGTCAGGCCGCTGCGCAAGGGCGCGGGTTTTTCGGCGGTTTCGTCACGCATTGAGGGGTTTGACCAGATCGAGCAGGGTGATCGGCAGGGCCTGGCGCCAGGTGTCGAACTCGCCCAGCGGTTGCGCCTGGGCGATGTGGATGCGGGTCAGTTCGCCGCCGTGGCGTTCGCGCCAGCTCATCAAGGTCATTTCGCTTTGCAGGGTCACGGCGTTGGCGACCAGTCGGCCGCCGGGTTTGAGTTGTTCCCAGCAGGTGTCGAGCACGCCTTCGCGCGTCACGCCGCCGCCGATGAAAATCGCGTCCGGACATTCCAGCCCGGCGAGAGCCTGCGGGGCACTGCCGCGAATCAGTTGCAGACCGGGAACGCCCAAAGCGTCGCGGTTGTGTTCGATCAACTGTTGTCGGCCATCATCGGCCTCGATGGCCAGAGCGCGGCAGCTCGGGTGAGCGCGCATCCACTCGATGCCGATCGAACCGCTGCCGGCGCCGACGTCCCACAGCAGTTCGCCCGGTGTCGGGGCGAGGCGGGCGAGGGTGATTGCGCGCACGTCGCGTTTGGTCAGTTGGCCGTCATGCTGGAAAGCCGAGTCCGGGAGGCCGGCGAGGCGCGACAGACGTGGTGTATCTGGATCGCCCAGGCACTCGATGGCGATCACGTTGAGGTCGGCAATGAGCGGATCATTCCAGTCGTTGGCGGTGCCGTCGATGCGGCGCTCGTCGCTGCCGCCCAGATGTTCCAGGATGCTCAGGCGACTGGCGCCGAATCCGCGCTCACGCAGTAACGCGGCAACAGCCGCCGGACTTTGTCCGTCATTGCTCAGCAACAACAGGCGCACGCCGCTGAATAGTTGTGCGTTGAGGGCCGCAAGCGGGCGAGCCACCAGCGACAGCACACTGACATCCTGCAACGGCCAGCCCAGTCGGGCCGCCGCCAGCGAGCAGGACGACGGCGCTGGCAGAACCAGCATCTCGGCCCCCGGCACCTGACGCGCCAGACTCGCGCCAATGCCGTAGAACATCGGATCACCGCTGGCCAGCACGCACACCGCTTCACCGCGATGCTCGAGCACCGGGGCCAGGGAAAACGGGCTCGGCCACAACTGGCGCTCGCCACGGATGCACACCGGCAACAGATCCAGCTGACGCTGACCGCCGATGATCCGCGAAGCACCCATCAAGGCACGCCGGGCATTCTTGCCCAGGCCCTTGAAGCCGTCTTCACCGATTCCTACTACTGTCAGCCAGGGTGACATCTGTAGCCCCTCAAAAAAGTGTCCGCAAACGCGCCGTTCCGACGGGCAGACTTTTCATGCCGTCGGACAAAGCAGGCATAATACCGCGCCTTCGCCCGCGAAGCGCCTTTCCCACAGAGCTGCCAGCCCTTGAACGAACGCCCGATGTCCAACGCCATACGCCCCTCGGCCTGTCCGGGGTTGCTGCGTATCGTCCAGGCGCTGGACGGCGGGATCTGCCGGATCAAGCTCGATGGCGGGTCGATCACGGCCGATCAGGCCGATGCGGTGGCCAATGCCGCCGAGCGGTTTGCCGGCGGGGCGATCGAGGCGACCAATCGCGGCAATCTGCAGATTCGCGGGATCGGCGAGCAGTCTGCCACGCTGATCGAGAGCCTGTTGGCCGCCGGTCTCGGGCCGCGAACCGCAGCGGGCGACGATGTGCGCAACCTGATGCTCAGCCCCGCCGCCGGCATCGACCCGCAGATGCGCTTCGATACTCGTCCACTGGCCGGGCAGATCCTCGAGACCCTGCAAAGCCATCCGCGCTTCCACGAGCTCAGCGCCAAGTTCGCCGTGCAACTGGACGGCGGTGAAGCGCTGGCGATGCTCGAACATCCCCATGACCTGTGGTTGTCGGCATTCGAAGATCGCGGCGACACGCTGCTGGCGTTCGGCCTGGCGGGTTGTCCGACGGACCGACCGCTGGCCGCTGTGGCGCTTGCGGACGGACATGCGCTGGTGGTCGCGGTGCTGGAGTTGTTCCTCGATCTGGCCCGGCCGGAGCAGACGCGAATGCGCCATCTGCTGGATGAATGCCCGGCGCCGGTGTTCCTGGAAAAACTCGGTCAGCGGATCAGCCTGAAAGCCGCTGCTGATTGGCAGCGCGAAGCCGGACCGGAGGGTTTGCACCTCGGCATCCACCCTCAGCAATCGTCCGGTCAGGTCTATGTCGGTGCCGCACCGACGCTCGGTCGCCTTGATCCGGACATGCTGCGTGGCGCCGCACACCTGGCCAGAACCTTTGGTGACGGCAGCCTGCGTTTCACCCCTTGGCAGAGTCTGTTGCTGCCCAATGTGCAGGAAACCGATGCGGTTCAAGTGCTCGACAAATTGAGCAAGCTGAACCTGCTGACCCGCATCGAAGACCCCCTGTCACACCTGATCGCCTGCACCGGCGCCAACGGCTGCGGCAAAGGCCTGGCCGACACCAAACACGATGCCCGTCTGCTGGCTACGCTGTTGCCACACGCCGTGGATGTGCACCTGTCCGGTTGCCCGCGTTCCTGCGCCGCCGCACATCGGGCAGCGGTGACTTTGCTGGCGGTCGGCCCCGGTCGCTACGATCTCTATTTTCGCGATGCAGCCCTGCCGGGTTTCGGCGCGCTGCACGCTCACAACCTTACTATCGAAGCGGCCGCGACCCTGCTCGCCGCCCGCTCACGGAGCCCCCTTGATGCTTGATTACATCCGCGACGGTCAGGAGATCTATCGCAACTCCTTCGCGATCATTCGCAGCGAGGCCAACCTGGCTCGCATCCCGGCCGACCTGGAAAAACTCGCGGTGCGGGTGATCCACGCCTGCGGCATGGTCGAGGCCATCGACGGGCTGCAATTCTCCGAAGGCGCCGGCAAGGCCGGGCGCGATGCGCTGGCTGCCGGTGCGCCGATCCTGTGCGATGCGCGGATGGTTTCCGAGGGCGTGACCCGTGCGCGCCTGCCGGCCAACAACCAAGTGATCTGCACCCTGCGCGATGACAGCGTGCCGGAGCTGGCGCGCGAGCTGGGCAACACTCGCTCGGCAGCGGCACTGGAACTGTGGCGTCCGCATCTGGAAGGCAGCGTGGTGGTGATCGGCAACGCGCCGACCGCGCTGTTTTATCTGCTGGAAATGCTCGACGCCGGCGCCCCGAAACCGGCGCTGATCCTCGGCTTCCCGGTGGGCTTCGTCGGCGCCGCCGAATCCAAGGCCGAACTGGCCGCCAACAGCCGTGGCGTGCCGTTCGTGATCATGCAGGGCCGCCTCGGCGGCAGCGCCATGGCCGCCGCTGCGGTCAATGCTCTCGCCACGGAGATCGAATGATGCAGGCTCAAGGACGTTTGATTGGCCTGGGCGTCGGCCCCGGTGATCCGGAACTGATTACCGTCAAGGCCTTGCGCCTGCTGCGCGAATCGCCGGTGGTGGCGTACTTCGTGGCCAAGGGCAAGAAGGGCAACGCGTTCGGCATCATCGAAGCGCACCTGCAGGACGCCCAGAATCTACTGCCGCTGGTGTACCCGGTGACCACCGAAGTGCTGCCGGCGCCGCTGTCCTACGAGCAAGTGATCAGCGATTTCTACGATGACGCGGCAGAAGAAGTGGCCGCGCATCTGGACGCCGGTCGCGACGTGGCGGTGATCTGCGAAGGTGACCCGTTCTTCTACGGCTCCTACATGTACCTGCACGATCGTCTCGCCGGCCGTTACGAAGCCGAAGTGGTGCCGGGCGTTTGCTCGATGCTCGGCGGCGCTTCTGTACTGGGCGCGCCGCTGGTGTATCGCAATCAGAGCCTGTCGGTGCTGTCCGGCGTGCTGCCTCACGATGAACTCAAGCGTCGCCTGGCGGATGCCGATGCGGCTGTGATCATGAAACTGGGGCGCAACTTCCCGAAGGTGCGCGACGTGTTGGCAGAGCTGGGTCTGGCCGAGCGTGCGCTGTACGTCGAGCGCGCGACCATGGCCAACCAGAAGATCGTACCGCTGGATGAGGTCGAGCCGATGTCGTCGCCGTACTTCTCGCTGATCATTGTGCCCGGCGAACGGTGGCAAGGCTGATGACCCATTCCACACCGGCCATCGTCATTCTCGGCCAGGGCGCACTGGGCACGGCCCGTCGTCTTCAGCAGGTCTATCCGGCCGCGCAGATTCATGGACTAAAAGGGCGCGTCGAAGGCGCGGACCTGACTTACAGCGACTTCGGCGCAACCCTGCGCGAGCTGTATCAACAGGACACGCCGATCATTGCCCTGTGCGCGGCCGGCATTGTCATTCGCACCCTGGCGCCGCTGTTGCTGGAAAAAGGCGTCGAGCCAGCGGTGCTCGCCGTGGCTGAAGACGGCAGCGCCGTGGTGCCGCTGCTCGGTGGCCTCGGCGGGGTGAATGTCATGGCCCGCGAGATCGCGGCTGCGCTTGAAGTGGCAGCGGCGATCACCACCAGTGGTGAGTTGCGCTTCGGCACTTGCCTGCTCAACCCGCCCGGCGGTTATGCCCTTGGCGATCTGGAGCAAGGCAAGCGTTTTGTCTCCGACTTGCTCGCCGGCCACAGCGTACGCATCGACGGTGCTGCGCCGTGGCTTGAGCAGGTGCAACTGCCGGAAGATCCACAGGCGCAGCGCTCGATTCATGTGGGCAGCGATGCCCGCGCGGCGAACGCCAGTGAGTTGCTGATTTATCCGCGTAGCGTGGCGGTGGCGGTCGATACAGATGTGGCCGATCTACCGGATGTAATTCGCGATGCGTTACTTCAGGCCGGTGTGGCAATTCAATCGCTGGCCTGTCTGGTGGCGGCTGACGTTCAGATGGCCAGCCCGGCATTGCGTGAAGCCGCGCTTGAACTGGCTGTGCCGTTGCGTTTTGCCGCGCCGGCGAGTGACATCGGTGAACTGGCCCGCGATGCAGTCCCCGGCGCCCGAATCATCACAACATCCCGCGACCTTGCCATCGCCGTGGCCGAAAAGCCGCTGGATGTTTCGCAGATCGGTCGTCCGCGTGGTCGCCTTGCTGTCATTGGCCTTGGCCCGGGTGCGGCAGAGTTGATGGTGCCGGCGGTGAAAGCCGAACTGGCCCGCGCCACTGACGTGCTGGGTTACGAAACCTATGTGCGCATGGCCGGCCCGTTCCGCGACGATCAGGTGCAGCATTGCACCGACAACCGCGAAGAAATGCAGCGTGCCCGTCACGCCTTCCGGTTGGCCGCTGAGGGTCGTTCGGTGATCGTGGTTTCGTCCGGCGATCCGGGCGTGTTCGCCATGGCGGCGGCGGTGCTTGAAGCATTGCACGAGTCGACGGATCCGGCGTGGCACAGCGTCGATCTGGAAATCCTGCCGGGTGTTTCGGCGTCGCTCGCCACCGCCGCTCAGGCCGGTGCGCCGCTGGGCCATGACTTCTGCGTGATGTCGCTGTCGGACAACCTCAAACCGTGGTCGATCATCGAGAAGCGTCTGGATCTGGCCGCCGAGGCGGATCTGGCATTGGCCTTCTACAACCCGATCTCCCGTGCCCGTCCGTGGCAACTGGGGCGAGCACTGGAAATCGTCGCGCAACACCGCACACCGCAAACACCGGTGGTGCTGGGCCGCGATATCGGTCGTCCGGGGCAGACGCTGCGCGTCACGACACTGGGCGCGCTGACTCCGGAGCAAGTGGACATGCGCACCATGGTGCTGATCGGTTCTTCCACTACCTGCACTTTCCCTCGAGCCGAGGGCGGGGAGTGGGTTTATACGCCGCGCTGGTACGGGGAAAAACCGGCCGGCTGATATCCCCGCACTGTCGAGTGGCAATGATCGATAAAACAAACAAGGCCGCGAATTCGCCATTCGCGGCCTTGTTTTTTTTATGTGTTTTTTTAATGGCTTGTTTATTTCGATAGTTGGCTCGATGTTATTGAATATTTCCCTGGACATTGTTTGAAGTGTTTTGTGTGTGTTGTTGGTTTTTGTTTTGTACTAGTTTCAATTTTGTGAAGCTTGCTCAAGTTTTTATATTGATGATTTTTAAGTGTTGCAAGTCTTGTTACTTGCAGTGCAGACGTGTGCCAGCCGATTGGCAGTGCACATGATTCACCACTCAGGGAAGTATTAAAATGCAGGATGCTAATGTTGATGTTGTCGATGGCGGCTATGTGAAGTTCGTCAATCTGTTCAAGTTATCTGATCTTGAACAGGCGCTGTTGCCCTACAAGAATACTGTTCGTCATGACGAAGTGATCCGTTACTACTTTGCTTGTGTCGGTTTGCTTGATTCGCCAAGGCTTCTGCAACCGCTCGCGCTATTCAAGCGGGCCTTGCAGAGTTCGATGGCCTGCGGGTACGACGTGAAGTGGAACAGGCGCCTGCTCCGGGCCTGGACAGCAAGAAGACACCTGATCTTTCAGAAATCGGCGCCAGGGTCGCCGATTTTGAGTCGCGTCTGAGTTACAGCGTCGAACTGATGAAAACGCCCGCTACGCAAGTGCCGAAGATCCTGCACTTCATCTGGCTGGGTGGCGGAATCGGCGAGATTCAGCGCGACTACATCAATGTCTGGAAGCAGGTATTGGCTGGTCAGGGTTATCAGATCAACGTCTGGTATGACAGTGATGCGCTGCTGGCCTGGCAGGCCAATCGCTTGATGGTCGATGCGGCGAAGGCGGACGCCATGGAGCACGGGGGCGTCGATAGCACTTCCGATAAGGTATTGGGCGAAATGTATGTGGCCCGCGCTATTGCGTTGAAGCAACAAATGAGCGAACACATTGATGCGGCAGTTGCGAAGGGCGAATCAGCCGATGAAGCAAGGGTGCAGTTGTTGAGCCGTGCTTATGGTCAGAGTTCTCAGGACTTACGGGTGTTGAAGGCAAAGAACCGGGAAAGTATTGATGCGCTGGTCGGAGGTGACGTTCGCGTGCGCGATCTGGCGGGTTCGGAAATACCTTTGAAGTTGCGGGATATTTACCAGCGGGAAATGCGCATGCGGGGCAACCTGGCGGCGGCATCGGATATCGTAAGAGCAGAGGTCTTGTACTTTGAGGGCGGCAGTTACACCGATGTCGATAACTTGCCGCCGTTGCTGAAGGAAATTGCAGGTGTCGATATAAGCGACTTTGGTGAGGATGCTCGACTCGGTGTTTTGCAGTTGATGCTGGATCAGAACCCTGACTGGATGCCAGGTCGACAAGCGTTGCGGGGGCAATACAGAGACAAGCTGTTGCAAATACCCGAAGAGCATCGCACGGTACTGCAAGCGTTTGCCAAAAGCCGGCCGCCTTTGACCCAGGTGTTTCAGCCTCCACAGGATCTGCTTGTCCGTCCCTACGCATTGCGCGCGGTGGCAAAGGGAAACACGATCAGCAATGCCTACATGATGGCGCATGCCGGCTCGGCGGTACTTGAGTCCGTGCTCCAGCGCTTCAGGTTCAACTATGAATTGATCGATGACACCGCACGGTTGGCCACTGACAGAGGTATCAGTCTTCAAGAGCATGAAGCCATGGATACACTGGCTGGTGAAGTGCTGGAAAAGTCTTACGGGCCTTTGTTTGATTTGCCCGGAATGGAAGCCATCTTTGCGTCTTATCTGGCAAATGCCGCAGCCGGATACCACAACGAAGGTATCCGACCAAAAAATGAGGGGACCATTTATTTGACCGGACCGGTCGGGATCAAGGATGGCACCGGCGATTTCGAAAAGGCATTTTTAACGCCCGAGGGCGCGCAGGCGTCACGGCGGGAAATGGCCATCGCACCTCTGCAGACGGTCAATCAACTCACTGAAGAGGAACTGGATCACTCCTGGAAGGAAAACGAAACCGATACTCAGAAGTGGCTCGAGACTGAGCAGCAACGCTGGCGCGATGGCCAATTCAAGACCCGCTACGCCGGGAACATCGCTGAGTTGTTGAAACAGACGACCGTCGAATTCGAACTCGGCTGGCCGCTCATCGAAGGACGTCATGTCCTGAATACCGAGCTGTTGCAGCGGATGGCTGATCACCTCGGCGAGCCGTTCACCAAGGCGATGACGAACGGTCACGATGGCACCCTTGTGTTCGCTGAAAGATTGCCGCTGAGCTTCGATGATCGTCAGGCCATCCGCAATCAGGACACTCGCCTGCGGCCACCGGCATTCCCGAAAAATCCGGTTGCCCAGAGCCTCGCACTGGATGAGCTGTTGATCGGGTTGGGCGCCGGTTCCTGGCAACTCGAACAGCTCACCCCGTTGCAGCGTTTGACCATCGGAGCATTGCTGGGCGCTGATTCACTGGACGCTCAAAGCTTTTCCGCCTTGCGCAGTACGCTGGACAATCTGATCAACAGCCTCAGTGAGCGCGGTACGGCAGGGCGCTATGCGGCGATTGAACAGCATCTCTATCAGCACCGCGCACCTGCGTTCATGGCAGGCATGTCCAGTGTGGGTGATGAATTGCCCGCGCATCCGATCACCGCACTTGGCCTGAAAAAGAATGCCTTGGCCAACACTGCGACACTGTTTGACTGGGGGCGTCAGGTGGCGCAGATCCAGCGGCTCGCTACTCAGGAACACCGCGAACAGGTTCTGGAGCGGCTGGAACAGGTGCTCAGTCAGTTCGAGGCCGGCACTGTCAAAATGGTGCCTCAGGATTTGTTGATGCACGGGCCGGGTGACACTGCGGCCGGCCGCTGTTTTCCGCTGGCGCTGGCGATGGGGGCCGCCCTCACACAGGGCGAGGGAGCGACCCGGCAATTGCGCGAGCGATTCTTTCTGGCGGTGCTTGAGCCGGAGCACCCGGACTCGAAGGCGTTTCTGGCCGCGCTGGAGGAAATGCGTGGCGTGAACGCAGCCGATGTGGGCACGGCGCTGGGGCGGGGCGATCTGGACAAGATGGTCGCGACACTCGAGGCGTCCGTGGGGCCGCGAACCCTGATGCTCAACTCGGATAACCACTCGATGCTGGTGGCTCGGACTGTACACGGGAGTACGGTCATTTATCACTTCTACGATCCGAACTTCGGCCTGTTCCAGTTCGACAGCTCCGTAACCTTCAGAATGGCCCTTGGGCAATTTTTCAAGCAGGCACAGATCGCCCGTCATTACGCCGTGTACGGCAAACCTGGCCGGCCACAGTTCGATCTGATCGATGTGCATGGGGAAAAAGTCGCCGATCTGAACCTGTCGAACGGCAGCAAGGTAAGTCAATTGCTCAGGGACGAGCCGCTGCCGGACAAACCGTTCAGGTCGGTTCGCCAGAGGATGAACAGTGCTCACGGACGAACGCTGATGGAGAACTCGCGGCTGGGCAAGGCACTGTTGTCTTCAGACAATGACTGGTGGGGCGGGGAGATTGCCGACATGACGGCGCGGTTGCAGGAGGGCCATGACTCGGTGACGCCTCTTGTGCCGTTGTTCGACTCGCTGGAAGTGACGCCCGAGGGCAGTTATCGGGTGGGCATGATCGATCCACAGACCGGCGAGTTGGTCGCCACGGTCGTCAGCCGGGATGATCGCCTGCTGCGAATCAAAAATTACCTGACTGACCTGTTTTCAATCCTCGGGCGCAAGCGTCCGGTCGGTGATGCTGTGGATCCGACCGAGGCAGCGGCAGTGCATACGCTCAATGCCGGTTTCGCGGTGCAGGCCTTGATGAATGCTTTGCGTGGTCGCGAAGGCGAAGACCGCACACTGACAACGGCGGTGCAGTGGCATGCCTACGTCAATTACGCACAACTGGTGCATGGCAATGTGGTCGATGTGGCGGGACTGATCGGTCTGGTGCAGGCCGCGCTGCGCGATGAAAAACTGATCGCCCGCACCACTGCGAAGGTGGTCGGCGAAGCGCTCGAGCCGTTGATCGGCAGATCCCTCGGCACTGTGGCCGGGCATTTGGGCAACGAAGGCGTCGGCGCGGTGTTGGGTCTGGCCAATGTCGGTTTCGATATCTATCAGTTGGCGACGGCACGTAATGATGTGGAGACAGCCACCTACGCCACCCAGCTGACCTTCGATGCCAGCAGTCTGGCCCTCACCGGCGCGGGACTTGGCGCAGCGTTTGCCGGTGCGGGTACGGCAGCAGCGGTGCTGGGAGGCGCCGGGGTGATTCTGGGTGGCCTTGCGGTCGGCGTGACTGCGCTGGCGCAGAGCTTTGCCACCATCGCTGAAGAAGCGAAGGCGGTCGGGCTGTTTTTTGCGGAACTGGAGCAGGCGCATCACGGGGACGGATTTCACTACAGCGGCGAGCAAGGTGCCTGGTTGCCGCGACCCTCGCTGATCATCAACGATCTGGACCTTAGTACGGGCAAGCTGCTGCTCGACAGCACCCGTCTTTACCCGCTGCGCGATCATTTCGGCGTGCCGGATTTCGAGGTCGATTACCCGCGAGCGATCCACCTCAGCAAAGAACTGGGCTATCCAGCCGAGATGAAGTTCTCACCGTCCGCCGAGCAGGCCATTGTCTTGCCGTGCACGCCGCTTACCTGCTATCGCTACGAGTACCAGATCCTGCCGTTCGCATCACAGCGCCACGACAAGGGTTTCGACATCGCCCGGCGTCTGGAGAAGAAAAAAGCGGACGGTCAGTGGCTGTTCCTGTTTTCGTTCTACTCGTTCCCCAGCCATTACATTGTCCATCGGATGTACCCCGATTATCGCCCGACCGAGATCCGGGTCACGCTGGATGCGCAGGCGCGCAAACTGGTTGTGCCGGTGATCCCCGAGCCTTGGCGCGAGCAGATCAGCTATCGGATTCAGGGTGGTGGAGGCACATGCACACTCGTGCTCAACCCCGGCGTCAATGTCGGACTGACGTCAGTGGGCAAACAAAAGGACCGCTGGATCATTGTCGCGCCGTGGGCCGTCGAGAAGGACATCGTGCTGGGCAGCAACGGGCAGTTCGGTATCAAAGGTTGCGAGTTCAAGGTGACGGCGGACATTGCCCCGGAGATTTCCCTGCTGATCGAAAATGGCCGGCTCTTCCGGATTGCCGGCAATAAACGGACTGAACTGGATCTTCTGGAAGAACAGGCGCCCAGAGGCCTGGACGGCCAGGTCCTGCAGGATCATCTGCAAGACCTGGCGCGAGCCCATCGATTGGCGCTGCGCTATACGCCGATCCACGACTACCTGATTCCGTTCGAGAACATCAAGGCGCCGCGTTACACCAATGGCTGGTATGACGCTGTGCAGGACCGGATCCTCTATATCCGCAACGACGAGGTGTTCGACGATGAAGGGCTGTTGTCGGTGGTGGCCGGCGATTCGGCATTTTTCCATGATCCGATTGGCTACGAAATCTGTCAGGTCGATGCCGGCACCGGCCTGCTCAGTCATCGCTTTCGTTTGATGTTTCGACGCACCGGCGTCAGCACGATTCTTAGCGTCGAAGCCGATGGGCAGGGTGTCGTCCATGTGGTGCAGGAATACGCGTATGAGGACGGTACGCGTGAGCGCCTCAACTACCTGATTCATGAAGGTGAACTGTGGCTGAGCTCGGTTACCCGTGGACTTGAGCCGGGTTTCCAGATGTTGCTCGATGACGGCACGCCGTTGCCTGCCTGGACATCGGTACTGGGTGATTGGGTATCGCTCAAACCGGTCGATGCAGACAAAGGCTACGCCACGGTCGACTGGCAGTTCGCTGCTTACGTTTCGGTCTGCTGGAAGATCGAAGACAACGCTCGGGACATGGCCTGGGTCCGTACTCGTGACAACCTGATCGTGCGCCCGGTACCGCGCCGCCACCATGCCCGCGCCTGGCCCGACTCGATCCAGAACCTGAACGAGCTGATGCTGCTGACGCCCAGTGATGACGGCGACGTGTTTGTCATCTACGACCGGCAGTTCCAGAGCCTGTGCCGGGTGCAGCGCACCGTGACGCTGGAACAGATTCAGTGGTCGCACCGCTGGGTGCAGCCCGAGCGCCTGAAGCAGGTGACGGCTGAACACAATGGCTATCAGGCCCGCACCGGGGACGGATTGTCATTCGAAATCGGCGCTGACGGTGAAGTGCGTTTTGCGGGTCTGACCGAGTCCTGGCTCAAGGGGCGCAAACAATGGTGGCTGGCGCTCGACGCCATCGCCCGACAATATGCAGTGGAGCAGTTCCCGATTGTCGGCATTGCCAATACTGCCGGGGATGCGCGCTTGCACGCCTGGTACGTGGACAACCGCTTGTTGTTGTGTGACGCGCAACCAACACAGCTCCGGTTGCTGGGCATGACACCGGACAATCAATCGGCGTGGCTGTTCGAGCCCGAAAGTGGCGAGGTCTGGCGCCAGACGTTTATCGATCCGCATCAACTGCAGGCGGCATTCGGAGACGGCTCGCAGTTGTTGCAAAGCCGGATGCTGCCAAAACCAGAGCGGCAGTGGACGGCGTGGCGCTTTGCCGATGTACGGGTCGACGGTGCCGGTCTCTTGGGCACGACGCGCGAAGGCGTGGTGCTGCAACTGGAGCATCAGGAACCACCGCAGATCATTGGCGTGCAACACGATTGGCTGGCGGCCCATGGCGAGCATCTGATCAGAGACTTGCAAGCCTTGCTGGCGAACGCAGCGCATCGTCCATTCATCTCTATCGCTTCTCAGGAGGCCAGTGTGCAGTGGTATATCGCTGACAGTGCACGGCTGATCCAGATTCCCGCTGTCGACCTGCCGGAGGATTACGAGCTGCTTGGAACCCGAAAGTACGCTGAAGTCTTGTTGCATGAATCGCGCGAGCGGGTCGTTCAGGGTTATCCGAGCATGCGCCAGATCAAGCCGCTGGATTACGTCCAGCGCACGGGTGACGTGCTGGTGCTCGAGGGACGGGTGGATGTCTACGATCTTCTGCCGGTGATCCCGGACGATGTGCGCACGCTGGTTCTGCGGGTAGGGCGCGGTTGGATGAAGTGGCATCTGTCCGAGGCGCTGATGCGCAAGCTCGATTCGTTGGTGGTTGATTGCCGTTATCCGCTGGTGGGGTTTCCCGCGGTCATGAGTCGCTTGATCCTGACCATGGCTGATCCACACAAGCTCGAAGTGGGGATGGTCGACGATCACCTGGTGGTGATCGATCCCGACAGTGAGCACTGTGTGCTGATACGCAATGCGGATGCATCAGATCCCTCGCTGCGGGGCGATGCCATGCTTGAGGTCAAGGGCCTGCGTCCGTGCCAGGTGTCGACGCTGGTGCGCTGGCTGAAGGCGCGCAAGGAGGGCGCCGAGGGCGTGACGCTGAAAGCGCTGATCGATCAGGCGGATGCGAAGAAAACCGTCGAGTCTGCGGGTTGACGGTGCGCGGGCGCTGACGAAAAAAGACCGCCGACGTTGCCGTCGGCGGTCTTTTCGTTTCAGGGTTCAAGGCACCAGATAGCCTTTGACCCCGGTGAAGATGATCTGCGCCGCCAGTGCGCACACGAACAGCCCCATCAGGCGGCTGACGATCTGCAAACCCTGATCGCCGAGAATGCGTTCGATGCGGTTCGACAGGTACAGCACCACGCCAACCGTGAAACTGGCGAGGGCGATGCTCATGATCGCGAACAGCTTGTCGTCCCAGTGCGGCTGGCTGACGCCCATCACCAGCAACGCACCGATGGTGCCGGGGCCGACGGTCAGTGGAATGGTCAGCGGAACGATCGTCACGTCCTGCTGCACGTTGTCGGTCTGCACGGCCGACTTGCCCTGCGCCATGCCCAGAGCGGAAATGAACAGCACGCTGCCGGCGCCGATGCGGAAGGCGTCCACCGTGATGCCGAACACATCGAAAATCACCCGCCCGAACAGGTAGAGCAACACGCTCGAAACCAGGGTGGCGACCGCCACTTTCCAGGCCAGACGGCGTTGCTCCTTGCGCGAGTAACCGCGGGTCAGGCTGATGAAGCAGGACAACACGAAGAACGGGCTGTAGAGCACCAGCATCTTCAGGTAAACACTGAATAACACGTGGAGCATGGCGCGGGCTCGCTGGCGGGGAAAGTCGGGGGGAGTCTAACAGGCGCTATCGTGTCTGTCGGCTCACGACGGTTGTGTCGTCGCACGGTTCTGCTGATCACGCTGGGCCACCCAGTGCTCGATCAGCTCACGCAGTTGCGACAGCTCCACCGGTTTGGCCATGTGCCCGTCCATCCCGGCCTGGCGCGCACGCTCCTTGTGTTCGGCGAGGATGTGCGCGGTCAGCGCCACGATCGGCGTGCGGATGCGCTGATTGCCGACTTCCCAGGCCCGCAGTTGCTGGGTGGCGGAGAACCCGTCGAGGATCGGCATTTCGCAGTCCATCAGCACCAGGTCGTAGCGTTGGGCTTTCATCGCTTGCAAGGCTTCCTCGCCGTTGCTGGCGGTGTCTGGCTGCAGGTTGAGTTTACCGAGCATGCCCCGGATCACCTTGGTCGAAATGGTGTTGTCTTCGGCCACTAGGATGCGGAAGTCACTCGGTACCTTGACCGGTGCTGCGGGGCTCGCAACCTGTGGCTGGAACACCACCTGGCCACGATTGCGCTGGTTCAGTTCGTCAGCCAGCGTGGTCTTGAGGGTGTAGCCGGCCACCGGTTTGGCCAGGATGCGCTTGATCCCCGAGTTGCGCGCGATGATCTTGCTCGGCGCATTGCTGATGCCGGTGAGCATGATCAGCAGGATGTCGTGGTTCAGACTCGGGTCTTCCTTGATCTTGGCGGCCAGTTGCATGCCGGTCATGCCGGGCATGTTCTGGTCGAGCAGGACCACGTCGAAGTAATCACGCAAATGCGCCTTGGTGCGTAGCAGGGCCAGCGCTTCCTTGCCCGACGGCACGGCGCTGACGTTCAGGCCCCAGGCGCTGCATTGTTGCACCAGCACCTTGCGGCAGGTGTCGTTGTCGTCGACCACCAGCACGCGTGCGCCTTGCAGCGGGCTGTCGAGGTCCGAGGTCGGATGCTCCAGACGATCAGGGTCCAGCGGCAGGGTCAGCCACAGCGTGCTGCCCTGGCTGGCGCCGCTCTTGATGCCGAACTCGCCCTGCATCAGACGGATCAATTGGCGGGCGATCACCAGACCGAGGTTGCCGCCCAGGCGGTTGGCCGACAGGAAGTGCTTGCTGTGCAACTCGGCGTGCATCAGCGCGTCGCGTTCTTCCTGATCCATCGGCTGGCCGCTGTCCTGCACGGCAATACGCAGGCGGGGGCCGGCGCTACGCTCGTCGAGGGCGACGACCACCAGCACTTCGCCTTCTTCGGTTTTCTTCAGCGCGTTTTCCAGCAGGCTCAGCAACGTCTGGCGCAGGCGCGTCGGATCACCACTGATGACCCGTGGCACTTGCGGCTGGATAAAGCTGATCAGCTCGACGTTCTGTTGTTCGGCCTTGGCGCGGTAGATGCTCAGGCAATCGTCGATCAGCGCGTTGAGGTCGAACTGCACGTCGTCGAGTTCGATCTGCCCGGACTCGAGCCGCGAGATGTCGAGGATCTCGTTGATCAGCGTCAGCAGTTCGTTACCGGCGCTGTGGATGGTTTGCACGTAATCGCGCTGTTTCACCGACAGCGGCGTGCCAAGCAGCAGTTCGGTCATGCCCAGTACGCCGTTCATCGGCGTGCGGATCTCGTGGCTGATCTTGGCCAGGAACTCGGCCTTGGCGTTGATCTCGGCGTTGCTCGCGGCCAGGTCGCGGCTGATGCTGAAACGGCTTTCGGTGATGCTGCGCTGACGCTCGCCGAGGGCGATGCTCATCAGCAGGCCACTGATGCAGATGAAACCCATCAGGGTCATGATCAGGCCTTGCGGCGCGACCAGGGTCAGCCCCAGCAAGGCCGGGAGGATGATCAGCGTGCCGATGTTGAACACCACCATCGCGGCGACGAACAAGCGGGCAGGGCGGTAGCCTTTCTGCCAGTGATAGAACGCCACCAGCAACATGCTCAGCCCGGCCAGGGCCACCAGCGCATAGGTGATGATGTTCAGCGGCAGGGTGTTGACGAACAACAGCAACAGGCTGCAGATCACGATGAACAGGATGTCGCCGATCAGCAGCTTGTTCAGCGGATGCGGGCCGAGCGGGGCGAAGAAACGGTAGGCGAACATCAGGCCCGCCGGAGCGGTCAGCAGCAGGGCCAGATAGGCGCCGGGGGTCTGGATCGCATGCCAGTTCGGCAGCCACGGACCGGCGAGGTTGAGCAACAGCAACAGGCTCAGGCTCAACAGGCCTTCACACACTGCGAGCCACAGGCTGCTGCGCGAGCGGGTGTAGGCGTAGCGGATCAGGTTATGCAGGATCAGCATCGCCAGACAGCCGAACAGCAGGCCGTAGATCAGCGTCTGGTTGTGATTGGCCGCGGCCATCACCGCCGATTGCAAGGTGATGTAAGGGCGCAACTGGTGATCGGAAACCAGTCGCAGGTAGACGTCGAGGGGTTTGTCGCTCTGCGGCAACGGCAGCATGAAGTCGCTGCTGGGCAGCGGCCGCTCCACCTGGGGCTGGGTGGTGCCGGTGTCGCGTTGCTCGATCAGGCGATCGCCGTCGAGGACATACAGATTGAGGTGCGACAGGTCGGGGGCGAAGATCCGCAGCACTTGTTCGTGCTTGCCGGGCGCCAGCCTGAAGCGCAGCCACAGGGCGCCATCGGGTTCGGCCGCGGTCAGGCGGTCAAGTTCGATAGGGCTGAATTGATTGGTGTAGCGGGCGGAGCGGATGTCGCTCAGCTGGAGGTTGCCCTGATCGTCAAGCAATACCGACCAGCCACTGCCTTGCGCGGCCTGGGCCGGGAGCATGCAGAGCAAGGTCAACAGCGTGACGGTGAAGCCTATGGCAATCCTGAGCCAGCGCACGGCGAAATCCCTTCGTAGGTTGATGCCAGAATATAACGATGCGCAGCGTCGGAACAGTCCGGCAAGGGCGATGAGCCCCTGCCGGAAACACAGCGTAGCTTATTACTGAGACTCACCGCGTTCACGGGCAATGGCGCGGTAGCCAATGTCGGTGCGGTAGAAGCAGCCTTCCCAGTCGATGGCCTTGGCCAGTTTGTAGGCCTGCTCCTGGGCGGCGCCGACGCTGGCGCCCATGGCGGTGGCGCACAGCACCCGACCACCGGCCGTCACGACGTTGCCGTCCTTGAGCGCGGTACCGGCGTGGAAGACCTTGCCTTCCAGTGCGGCGGCGGCGTCCAGACCGTTGATCGGCGCGCCCTTGGCGTAGTCGCCCGGGTAACCGCCGGCGGCCAGCACGATGCCGACGCTCGGGCGTGGATCCCACTGCGCTTCAACCTTGTCCAGTGCCTGGGCCAGTGCGGCTTCGACCAGCAGTACCAGGCTCGATTGCAGACGCAGCATCACCGGTTGGGTTTCCGGATCGCCGAAACGGCAGTTGAACTCGATGACCTTCGGATTGCCGGCCTTGTCGATCATCAGACCGGCGTACAGGAAACCGGTGTAGACGTTGCCTTCGTCGGCCATGCCGCGCACGGTCGGCCAGATCACCTGGTCCATGACGCGCTGGTGCACGTCGGCGGTGACAACCGGAGCCGGGGAGTAAGCACCCATGCCGCCGGTGTTCGGGCCGCTGTCGCCGTCGCCGACGCGTTTGTGGTCCTGGCTGGTGGCCATCGGCAGAACGTTCTTGCCGTCGACCATGACGATGAAGCTGGCTTCTTCGCCGTCGAGGAATTCTTCGATGACAACGCGCGAACCGGCGTCGCCAAAGGAATTGCCGGCGAGCATGTCGCGCACGGCGTCTTCGGCTTCGGCCAGGGTCATGGCAACGATCACGCCTTTACCGGCGGCCAGGCCGTCGGCCTTGATCACGATCGGTGCGCCTTTTTCACGCAGATAAGCCAGGGCCGGCTCGATCTCGGTGAAGTTCTGGTAGTCGGCAGTCGGGATCTTGTGACGTGCCAGGAAATCCTTGGTGAAGGCTTTCGAGCCTTCCAGCTGCGCGGCGCCGGCGGTCGGACCGAAGCAGTCCAGGCCACGGGAGCGGAACAGGTCGACGACGCCGGCCACCAATGGCACTTCCGGACCGACGATGGTCAGGGAAACGTTTTTCTCGGCGAAGTCAGCGAGCTGCTCGAGGGCCAGCACGTCGATGGCGACGTTTTCGCACTTGGCCTCAATCGCGGTGCCGGCGTTGCCCGGTGCCACGAAAACTTTCTGCACACGCGGATCCTGAGCCACTTTCCAGGCCAGGGCGTGTTCGCGGCCACCGCTGCCAATGATCAAAACGTTCAAAGAGAGACTCCTTCGGAGAAAGCTGCAAGCTGCAAGCAAGAGCGAGTGTGTGACTCTCGATTACAGCTTATGGCTCTGAATTAATGAGGCTGCAACTGCAAGAAGGAGCGATACCTGACTGCTCTTTCTTGCAGCTTGCAGCTTGAGGCTTGTAGCTGCCGTGTATCAGTGACGGAAATGACGCATTCCCGTGAACACCATCGCGATGCCGGCTTCATCAGCAGCAGCAATCACTTCAGCATCACGCATCGAGCCACCTGGCTGGATCACCGCCGTGATACCGACCTTGGCCGCATTGTCCAGACCGTCGCGGAACGGGAAGAACGCGTCCGATGCCATTACCGAACCCGCCACTTGCAGACCGGCGTGCTCAGCCTTGATCGCGGCGATACGCGCCGAGTTCACGCGGCTCATCTGGCCGGCGCCGACACCGATGGTCTGACGGTTCTTGGCGTAGACGATGGCGTTGGATTTGACGAACTTGGCCACTTTCCAGGCGAAGATCAGGTCGTGGACTTCCTGTTCGGTCGGGGCGCGCTTGGTCACCACTTTCAGGTCGTCGGCGCCGATCATGCCGATGTCGCGGCTCTGTACCAGCAGCCCGCCGTTGACGCGCTTGTAGTCCCAGGCCGGAACGCGATCGGCCGACCACTCGCCGCAGGCCAGCAGGCGTACGTTGGCCTTGGCTGCAACAATGGCGCGGGCTTCTTCGCTGACGCTTGGGGCGATGATCACTTCAACGAACTGACGCTCGACGATCGCCTTGGCGGTCTCGGCATCCAGTTCACGGTTGAAGGCGATGATGCCGCCGAACGCGGATTCGGTGTCGGTGGCGTAGGCCAGTTCGTAGGCCTGACGGATGCCGCCTTCGGCGTCCGGGCTCACGGCCACGCCGCACGGGTTGGCGTGCTTGACGATCACGCAGGCCGGTTTGACGAAGCTCTTCACGCATTCCAGCGCGGCGTCGGTGTCGGCCACGTTGTTGTACGACAGTTCCTTGCCTTGCAACTGGGTGGCGGTGGCGATGCCGACTTCGGCAGGCTTGGCCTCAACGTAGAACGCCGCGCTCTGGTGCGGGTTCTCGCCGTAGCGCATTTCCTGTGCCTTGATGAACTGGCTGTTGAAGGTGCGCGGGAATTCGCTGCGACCTTCGGTGCTGAGGGTTTCGGCGGCCTGGTTCACGGTGCCCATGTAGTTGGCGATCATGCCGTCGTAGGCGGCAGTGTGTTCGAACGCCTTGAGCATCAGGTCGAAACGCTGAGCGTAGGTCAGGCCGCCGGCCTTGAGGTTTTCCAGAACATTGGCGTAGTCGCTGGCATTCACCACGATGGCCACGTCTTTGTGGTTTTTCGCCGCCGAACGGACCATGGTCGGGCCGCCGATGTCGATGTTCTCGATGGCGGTCGGCAGGTCGCAGCCTGGCTTGCTGATGGTGGCTTCGAACGGGTACAGGTTGACGGCTACCAGATCGATCGGCTTGATGCCGTGCTCGTTCATGATCGCGTCGTCGATACCGCGACGACCGAGGATCCCGCCGTGGATTTTCGGGTGCAGGGTTTTCACCCGACCGTCCATCATCTCTGCGAAACCGGTGTAATCCGCGACTTCCACTGCGGCCACGCCGTTGTCCTGCAGCAGTTTGAAGGTCCCGCCGGTGGAAAGGATTTCCACGCCCAGGGCTTCCAGCTCCCTGGCGAATTCGAGGATCCCGGTCTTGTCGGAAACACTGATCAAGGCGCGGCGGATCGGCAGGCGGGTAGTCTGGTCGGTCATCTCAATTTCCATCAAAAGCAAGGGAAGTCAGCAAAAAAGGCGACCGGTTTTACGCGGGCGCCTTTCTGGTTTGATTGAATGCTTACAGCAGATCGTACTGTTTGAGTTTCTTGCGCAGCGTGCCGCGGTTCAGTCCGAGCAGCTCGCTGGCCTTGGTCTGGTTGCCCTTGACGTAGTTCATCACGCTTTCGAGCAGGGGAGCCTCGACTTCGGAGAGCACCAGGTTGTACACGTCCGTGACGGACGCGCCCTCAAGGTGGGCGAAATAATTGTGCAGCGCCTTCTCGACACTCCCGCGAAGGGTCTGGCCTTCTTCGCTCGGGGTATTGAGGTGCTGTTTCAAATTCACGTTGTCGCTCACGGGTGTTGTTCCACTCACTAAAGTCTCGGTCATCATCGTCATGCGGCCACCCCTTCTCCGTCCCCTGTCAGGCTCTTGTAACGTTCGGCGAAGAACTCCCGAACGTTGGCGCATTGTGTTTCCGTACCATCCAAACGATTGAAGTGGGCGCGAAATTCCCTGGCGCCCGGCAAGGTTGCGAGATACCAGCCCACATGCTTGCGGGCAATTCGCACGCCCATCACGTCCCCATAGAAGGCGTGGAGGGCGGCCAGATGCTCAAGCAGAATGCGTTCCACCTCGATCAGCTCCGGCGCCGGCAGTTTTTCGCCGGTACGCAGGAAGTGTTCGATCTCGCGAAAAATCCATGGCCGCCCCTGGGCGGCCCGGCCGATCAACAGGCCATCGGCACCGGTCGCGTCGAGCACGTAGCGGGCCTTTTCCGGCGATACGATGTCGCCGTTGGCAAAGACCGGAATCGACACCGCCTGCTTGATCGCGGCAATGGTGTCGTACTCGGCTTCGCCGGTGTACAGGTCGGCGCGGGTGCGGCCATGCACCGCCAGCGCCGTGATCCCGGCCTGCTCGGCGATCTTCGCCACGGTCAGGCCGTTCTTGTTGTCGCGATCCCATCCGGTGCGGATCTTCAAGGTCACCGGCACATCAACTGCCGCCACGACGGCGTTCAGGATCTCGGTAACCAGTGCCTCATCCTTCAACAACGCGGAGCCGGCGGCCTTGTTGCAGACCTTCTTCGCCGGGCAACCCATGTTGATATCAATAATCTGTGCGCCCAGTTCGACGTTGGCCCGGGCCGCATCCGCCAGCATCTGCGCATCGCCACCGGCGATCTGCACCGAGCGTGGCTCGGGATCGCCTTCGTGGATCATGCGCATGCGCGACTTGCGGGTGTTCCACAGGCTCATGTCACTGGTGACCATTTCCGAGACTACAAGCCCTGCGCCCAAACGCTTGCACAGCTGACGAAAGGGCTGGTCGGTGACACCCGCCATCGGGGCGAGGATCAAGCCGTTCTGCAATGTATATGGGCCGATGCGTACCGCCGACATAGGACTTCCCTGAAGTGGGGCCGGATCATGAGAGTTCGAAAAAGGGTTGGCATGATACCCGCTCTCGATGACTGGATAAAGGCTGAATTGAACAAAATCTGAACAGTTATTCTGTTATTACCGGCGGTTTGGTCGCGCGCTGCGCAGTCAGAAAACTGCCGTCAATCCGGGAGCGGTGAAGCGTTTCACTCGGGCGAGTGGAAACTCAGGCTGTAGTTCACGGCTTTCGGGCCTGGATCGAGGATGTCCAGGGCGATGTGGATCGGCGTCTGCGGCGGCATTTCCGCCATGCCTTCGAGGTCGCCGTTGAGGTATTCGCCGGGCTTGAAGCGACGACTGGCGATCAGGTGACCGTTAAGGTCGGCGAAGCGCAGCTCCAGCAGCGGAAACGGCTGCGAGAACGGCGCGCGGTTGTAAATGATCGCGTCCACCACCAGCGCACCGCTGAATTCCGGGTGGCTGCGCACTACCAGGTTGCTGCTCTTGATCTTGGCGATATCCACCTTGGACGGCACCGTGCAGCCGACTTGCGGGCAGAGTTGCTGGAACCACGGCCGGTATTGATCCTGGCGCGCCAGTTCATCGAAGTGATAGGCGATGTACTGTCCGCCCAGACTGGCGGCGGCCAGCACGATCAGCAACAGCCAGAGCAGACGACGGCCCCAGGGCGAGCGGCGTTTCTGCCAGTCCAGTTGCAGCGGGTCGTCGGTCAGGTCCTGCAAGGCTTCGGCGCGAACACTGGATTCGACGCGTTCGCGCTTTTTGCGCGGGGCTTCGATCAGTGGCAGTTCGTCATCGACGTCGTCGCTGGCCGACAGGCGTTCGCGGCGGGCATTCGGGTCGATCGGATCGTGCAGGCGCAGTTGCGGAATCGGCGGTTCGTCGTCGAGATCCACCGGCTCCAGCGACAGCGAAGGTTCGGTGCGCTCCGGTCGGACCGGTTCGGGCTCGATGGCTTCGGGTTCATCTTCGACTTCGGGGGCGCGCTCATCTGCCGGTTCGCTGAACAGGCTGTCCGGCCACGTCGTGTCTTCCGGTTCGTGGCTATCGCGGCGAGCGCTCAGGGAGTCTTCGCGCGGGCGACCGAACTCGGTGGTCGGCTGGATTTCCCGTTGTTCGAGGCGGGCCAGTTCTTCGTCCAGATCCAGGCTGTCCAGATCCAGCTCGGCGGCGCTCCATTGCTTCTGGCTGATGGCGCGCGGCTCGGGCGCTTCGACGATGGCCGGTGGCTCGACGGGCTCAGGCTCGCTGATCGGCGGCTCGCTGATTAGCGGCGCCACCGGTGTGACCGCTTCCTTGCTTGCGTGTTGCTCCAGCAATTGCTTGGCGGCATTGAACACTTGCAGGCAGGAGCCGCAACGAACCACCCCGCGGGCCACGCTCAACTGAGCGTGGCTGACACGGAAACTGGTTTGGCAATGCGGGCACTGGGTGACGAAGCTGTCGGTCATGCGGCGATCCGGATTGAGCAGGCGGTCATTCTAGCGCCGACGGCCGGTGATGCGCACCCAGCCATCACGATTGGCGATCGGGTCGAGATCGAAGTCCTGCGCGTAGGCGGCAGCGACTTCGTCACCTTGTTCGGCAAGAATCCCTGACAGCGCCAGACGCCCGCCGGACTTGACCAGGCCGGACAGTTGCGGCGCCAGGGAAACCAGCGGGCCGGCCAGAATGTTGGCCACCAGCACGTCGGCTTTGACCTGCGGCAGGTCTTCCGGCAGGTACAGCGGGAACAATTCGTCAGCGATGTTGTTGCGCCCGGCGTTGTCGCGGGAGGCTTCAAGTGCCTGCACGTCGATGTCGGTGCCCACGGCTTCTTTCGCGCCGAGCAGCAGGGCGGCAATCGCCAGAATCCCCGAGCCGCAGCCGAAGTCCAGCACGTTGCAGTCTTTCAGATCCTGGCCGTCCAGCCATTCCAGGCACAGGGCGGTGGTCGGGTGAGTGCCGGTGCCGAACGCCAGGCCCGGATCCAGCAGCAGGTTGACCGCGTCCGGCTCCGGTGCGGCGTGCCAGCTCGGCACGATCCACAGGCGCTGACCGAAACGCATTGGCTGGAAACCGTCCATCCAGCTGCGTTCCCAGTCCTGGTCTTCGATCACTTCGCTGTGGTGCTCGGGCAGCGGGCTGCCAGTCAGCAGTTCCAGATGGGCCAGTACCGGAGCGGCTTCGGTGCCGCCCTCGAACAGGGCCAGCAGGTGGGTGTGCGCCCACAGCGGGGTGGTATTGAGTTCCGGTTCGAAGATCGGCTGATCTTCGGCGTCCATGAAGGTCACCGAAACGGCGCCCACTTCAAGGAAAGCGTCTTCGTAGGTTTCGGCTTGTTCTGGGCTGATGGCGAGTCTTACTTGCAGCCAAGGCATGGCGGGCACCTGTGAAAAAGATTGATTGCAGCCTAGCGGCCAGCGAGAAGCGCGCAAGTTTACGCGAGCGCGACGGTTTTGTGGGAGCGGGGAATGTGTGAGCAGATGAAACCTTCGGAAACAACAAAGCCGCCCGAAGGCGGCCTTGTCTGGTGCGGGCTGAAGCTTAGTGCTTCTCGCCAGCCAGCTTGTGCTCGAGGTAGTGAATGTTCACGCCCCCTTTGCAGAAGCCTTCGTCACGGGTCAGATCACGGTGC
Organism: Pseudomonas sp. R45(2017); assembly: GCF_002112305.1. Lineage (NCBI taxonomy): Bacteria > Pseudomonadati > Pseudomonadota > Gammaproteobacteria > Pseudomonadales > Pseudomonadaceae > Pseudomonas > Pseudomonas sp. R45(2017). The sequence continues at coordinate 551,470 of NZ_NEHH01000004.1, forward strand.
AGCGGGATGTTGGTCTTGATCCCGTCGACCACGATTTCGTCCAGGGCATTGCGCATGCGGGCCATGGCTTCGTCGCGGGTCGCGCCGTAAGTGATCAGCTTGCCGATCAGCGAGTCGTAGTTCGGCGGAACGGCATAACCGCTGTACAGGTGCGAATCGACGCGAACGCCGTTGCCGCCTGGAGCGTGGAAATGCTTGACCGTACCCGGGCTCGGCATGAAGGTTTTCGGGTCTTCGGCGTTGATCCGGCATTCCAGCGAGTGACCGCGGATCACCACATCATCCTGGGTATACGACAGCTTGTTGCCAGCGGCGATGCTGAGCATCTCCTTGACGATGTCGATACCGGTGACCATCTCCGAAACCGGGTGCTCCACCTGAACACGGGTGTTCATTTCGATGAAGTAGAAACGACCGTTCTCGTACAGGAACTCGAAGGTGCCGGCGCCACGGTAGCCGATGTCGATGCACGCCTTGACGCAGCGGGCCAGGACTTCCTTGCGCGCGTTCTCGTCGATGCCCGGTGCCGGCGCTTCTTCGAGAACCTTCTGGTGACGGCGTTGCAGCGAGCAATCGCGGTCACCCAGATGGATGGCGTTGCCCTGGCCGTCGGACAGAACCTGCACTTCGACGTGACGCGGGTTGGTCAGGAATTTTTCCAGATAGACCATCGGGTTGCCGAACGCCGCGCCTGCTTCGGAGCGGGTCAGTTTCGCCGAGGCGATCAGGTCTTCTTCCTTGTGCACCACGCGCATGCCGCGACCACCACCGCCGCCGGCGGCCTTGATGATCACCGGGTAGCCGACTTCACGACCGATGCGCAGTGCCGTTTCCTCGTCTTCCGGCAGCGGGCCGTCGGAACCTGGAACGGTTGGCACGCCCGCTTCGATCATCGCGTGCTTGGCCGATACCTTGTCGCCCATCAGGCGAATGGTTTCGGCTTTCGGGCCGATGAAGGCGAAGCCGGAGTTCTCGACCTGCTCGGCGAAATCAGCGTTTTCCGCGAGGAAACCGTAGCCTGGGTGAATGGCGGTAGCGCCAGTCACTTCAGCGGCCGCAATGATTGCCGGGATGTGCAGGTAGGACTGAGCGGCAGAAGCCGGGCCGATGCAGACGGATTCGTCTGCCAGACCCAGGTGCATCAGCTCTTTGTCGGCCTTGGAGTAAACGGCGACGGTCTTGATGCCCATCTCTTTGCAGGCACGCAGAATCCGCAGGGCGATCTCACCGCGGTTAGCGATCAGAACTTTTTCCAACTTCGCAGTCATCAAAGGCTCTCCGCAGTTCAAACGATGGTGAACAGCGGTTGGTCGTACTCAACCGGCTGGCCGTCTTCGACGAGGATGGACTCGATCACACCGCTGGTTTCAGCTTCGATGTGGTTCATCATCTTCATGGCTTCGACGATGCACAGGGTGTCGCCTTTCTTCACGGTCTGGCCGACTTCAACGAAGGACGGCGAGGTTGGCGAAGATTTGCGATAGAAGGTGCCGACCATCGGCGAACGGGCAACGGTGCCGTTCAGCGCTGGAGCAGCAGCGGCAGCTGGAGCTGCGGCAGCAGCAACCGGAGCGGCAGCGGCGGCAGGTGCAGCGGCCGGAGCCTGCATCGGAGCCGGAGCGTAGTACTGCTGCGCCGGGGTCTTGCTGTGACGGCTGATGCGTACGGACTCTTCGCCTTCCTTGATCTCGAGCTCGTCGATGCCGGACTCTTCCAGCAATTCGATCAGTTTCTTAACTTTACGGATATCCATGAATCATCAACTCCCAAGGGTCGGTCAGGGGCGTATAGCTTGTTGTTCAAGCTGCTCTAGTGCAGCCTCCAGGGCCAGTCGATAACCGCTGGCGCCAAGGCCGCAGATCACTCCTACCGCTACATCGGAGAAGTAAGAGTGATGGCGGAAAGGTTCGCGTTTGTGCACGTTGGACAAATGCACTTCGATGAATGGGATGCTCACTCCCAGCAGCGCGTCACGTAATGCGACACTTGTGTGTGTAAATGCTGCCGGGTTGATCAGAATGAAGTCCACGCCCTCGCCGCGTGCGGCGTGGATGCGGTCGATCAATTCGTACTCGGCGTTGCTTTGCAGATACAGCAGATGATGGCCGGCTTCACGGGCGCGGCGTTCCAGATCCTGATTGATCTGCGCCAGGGTGGTCGACCCGTAGGTCCCGGGTTCCCGGGTGCCGAGCAGGTTCAGGTTGGGGCCGTGCAGCACCAGTAGCGTTGCCATCTGCGTGTTCCTTGTTATGGGTGAGCCTTCGTCAGAACCCGGCGACTATGCCGCAAAGACTTTGTGACTGTCCAGTTCTCTGCAATAGCCAGCACGATGACCGATGTTTGCGCAAAATATGTGACTGACTGATTAAATCCGGTCATTCGCTTTGGCAACACGTTCGGCGAAGTCGCTGGCGTTGATCTCGCCGATCACCCGCACATCGCGACGTTCCGCCCCGTCCTTGCCGAAGAACATCAGCGCCGGTGGGCCAAACAGGCTGTAGCGGTCGAGCAGGGTGCGCTGTTCGGCATTGCTTGCGGTGATATCGAAGCGTATCAGCCGATAGCCCTTGAGCCGATCGACGACCGTGGCGTCATTGAGTACTTCGTGTTCGATGACTTTGCAGCTGATGCACCAGTCGGCGTACCAGTCGAGCAGCATCGGGGTGCCGGCGGTTTTCGCTTCGAGGAGCACTCGATCCAGTTCCGCCGGGGTGCTGACGGTCTGCCACGAACCACTGTTTTGTGCAGTCGAGCCGCTGTCGGCAAGGCGTGCCGGGGCTATCGGATTCAAAGGATCGGTCTGCCCGCTGAACGCGCCGTACCAGCAGGCCAGCGCATAAAACAGCAGGAACAGGCCCAGCAGTTGGCCGAGGCGTTTGCGCGGCGGTTTGTAGACGAATTCCAGAGCGCCGAGGAACAGGCCGACGCCACCGGCCAGCAGGCCGATCAGCAGCAACGTGATCTGCCCCGGCAACACCCGGCTGAGCAAACCGATCGCCAGCCCGAGCAGCAACACGCCGATGCCGTTCTTCACGTACATCATCCACGGCCCGCTTTTCGGCAGCCACGCTGCGCCGCCGGTGGCCACCAACAGCAGCGGCGCGCCCATGCCGAGGCCGAGCATGAACAGCTTCAGGCCGCCGCCCAGCGCATCGCCGCTGGCGCTTATATAAAGCAGCGCGCCGGCCAGCGGGGCGGAAACGCATGGCGATACCAGCAGACTCGACACCACACCCAATACCGCGGCACCCCACAGCGAGCCGCCTTCAGTGCGGCCGGCGATCCGGTCGAGACGGCTGCTGATGAAGTGCGGCAGTTTCAGCTCGAATACGCCGAACATCGCCAGCGCGAACACCGCAAAGAACATCGCGAACGGCACAAGCACCCACGCTGATTGCAGCCGCGCCTGCAAATTCAGTTGCGCGCCGAACAGCCCCATCAGCGCCCCAAGCAGCGCGAAGCACGCAGCCATCGGCAGCACATAAGCGAGGGACAGATTGAAGCCACGCAAACCACCGACCTGACCGCGTAACACCACGCCGGACAGGATCGGCAGCATCGGCAATACACAAGGCGTGAAGGTCAAGCCCAGGCCAGCCAGAAAAAACAGCGCCAGATCACGCCAGTCCCAACCCTTCACCGGAGCGGGCGCGTCATTCGCCGCTGCGTTGCCCTCGATGCTCAGGCGTTCGGTTTCCGGTGGGTAGCACAAACCCTTGTCGGCACAGCCCTGATAGGTGACGGCCAGCGTGAAGGCTCTGGAATCATTGCGCGGCAGTTCCACATCGAGAATGCCGTGGTAGACCTCGACGTCGCCGAAATACTCGTCGTGTTTCTGTTCGCCTTGGGGCAGTTGTGCGGCGCCAAGTTTTACCTCGGCAGGCTCGGCACGAAACTGGAAACGATGGCGGTAGAGGTAATAGCCTTCGGTGGCGACGAAGCGCAGTTTGACCGATTGCGGCGTGCTCTCGACCAGGCTCAGTTGAAAGGCTTCACGCACCGGCAGGAAATCGGCGCTGTTGTTGACCGAGCCCAGTGTGGCGCTGGGTTTGCTGTCGAACAGGCCGGCGGCGCCGGCCGGCAGGGCGAAGACGAAAAACAGCAGGCAGAGCAGACGGCGCATGACAATCTCGCGAATCAAAGGTGCGGGAATGATAGCGGACTTGGCCCTGCGCTGTGTGTCACACGCGGAACGCTTGCACGGCAGTGTGCAGCTGACCGCCCAGCAACAGCAGGTTCTCGCCTTGCTCGCGGCCCTGGCCGATGCGCAGCAGATTGTCCCCGCCCAACTGGTGAATCCGTTCGCTGTGATCGCGGATCTCGCTGACCGCACCGCTCTGTTGCGCGGTGATGTCGGCGATGCGGATCGCGGTGTCGGAGATGGTCTGGATCGCGCCGACAATCTTGTCCAGCGCACCGTCCGCCGATTGCGCCTGATTGGCCGTGGCCTCGGCGTGTTCGACCTGCGCGCGCATGCCCTCGACCGATTGCCGGGCGGCGGTTTGCAGGCCGGCGATCAGGGTCTGGATTTCGGCGGTGGCGCCGGCGGTGCGTTGCGCCAGCGAGCGCACTTCCTCGGCCACCACGGCAAACCCACGGCCCATTTCCCCGGCCCGAGCGGCTTCGATCGCCGCGTTGAGCGCCAGCAGGTTGGTCTGGTCGGCAATCGAGCGGATCACCGTCAGCACGCCGCCGATGGTTGCCGATTCTTCGGCCAGGTGTTCGATCATCTGCGCGTTGCCTTGCACTTCGCCGACCAGCGCGTGCAAGCCGGTGAGGCTCTGGCCGATCACTTGTTGCCCGTGTTCGACGGCCAGCCCGGCATGGCGACTGGCGTCGGCGGCCTGGCGCGCATCGCCGGCCACTTGCTGGATGGTCGCTTCCAGTTCGCCGAGGGAGTCACGGATCAGCGCGGTATCGCCGGCCTGATGTTCGGCGCCGCTGTGCAAGTCATTGCTCAGCTCGGCGAGGGTGCGGCTGCTGCCGGCCACTTGCTCGGCATTGCCGCGAATCGTCCCGACCAGATCCACCAGATAGGCGCGCAGGCGATTGAGCGAGGCTTCGATGTCGTGCAGTTCGCGGTTGGTCTTGCCCAGATGAATGTCGCGGCTGAAATCGCCTTCGGCCCAGGTCGACAGCGCCGGCGCGAGGTTGGTCAGGGTGCGGGCCAGGCGTCGCTGCAGGGTGTCGATCAGCAGCGCGATCAGCAGAATCAGGCCGATCATCACGCCTTGCATCAGCCGCACTTCACCCTGGATCTGCCCGTGCTGGGCGCGCACCACCGGTTCGAGACCGGCGATGGCTTGCTGCACGGCGGCGATTTTCTGGTGGGTCGCGGTGCTCAGGTCGGTGCGTTTCTGGATCTGCTCGCGGGTGCGCGCCAGCTCCGCCGGGTAACGCCCCAGCAGGCTGTTGAGCTCGCGTTTGAGGCCGACACCAGCATCTTCGGCAGCGGCTTTTTCCGTGCTTTCGATGCCCATCATCGCGGCGAAATCGTCGCTGCCGGATTCACTGCTGGCGACCACGCCGAGCAAGGGCAGGGCATCGATCGTCTGGGCCTGGGCGCGGATGTTGCTGACTTCGCGTTCGACATCGGCGGCCAGTTCACTGCGCCCGCTGCTGACCAGTTTGTCTCGGGCCAGCGACAGTTTGCCCAGATGTTGAGAGGCAACGAGCAGAGGCGTGAGATAGGTCGCGTTGCCGCCTGCATACGTGCTGAGCTGATCGAGGCTGGCGCTCAATTCGCGCTCGGCCTGCAACAGCAGGGCCTGCGGATCGCCGGCCAGTTTGCCGGCGGCCAGCAGGTCGGTCTTGCTGAATTCATCGAGGCCGGTGAGGCTCGGGCGCAAGGTGTCGGCCAGCGCCGGCGGCAGCTCGTCGAGCTCCTTCTGCAACTGATCGATGGCCTGGCTGGCGCTGCTCAGGCGCAGGGCGTCGCCGCTGGCGAGGTAATCCTCGACGTTGCGTGCCACGTCATTCTGAAATTGCTGCGACAGCCCCAGGTATCGCTCCATCAACAGATACGGGCGCTCCAGGGCTTTCTGCGACCACCACAGCGTGGCGCCGAGGGCCACGCAGACGGCGACCAGCAACAGAGTATTGAGATTGGTGAGCAACTTCAGGCGCATGACGGCTACCAACGGCAGAATGGTAAGCGCCTGAATTTATTGCGGTTCTGTTACAGGGTTATGACCGATTGGGTCGAATCCGATGAAAAAGTGGCACTTTGCTTTGAGTCGCGCGCGGTCTGCACCCGATTGCGTCCTTCGCCCTTGGCACGGTACAGCGCCTCGTCGGCCTGGCTGGCCATCATCAGACTGTCGGAGTCGTCGTGCATTTCTACCACGCCGGCGCTGAAGGTGCACCACAGATCCTGCGGCTGGGCCGGATAGTGGATCTCGGCAAAGCGCTGGCGGATTTCGTCGAGCACTTTGTGCGCGGCTTCTATATCGGTGTCGGGCATGACGATGGCGAATTCCTCGCCGCCGTAACGGCCGATGAAGTCGGTCTTGCGCAGACGCTGCTTGAGAAACAGCGCCAGGCTCTTGATCACCCGGTCGCCCATGGGATGGCCGTGGCTGTCATTGACCCGCTTGAAGTGGTCGATGTCGAGCATCGCAAAGCTCAACGGCTTGTTCTCGCGGCGGGCGCGGAACGAGCAGTCTTCGAGCAATTGCAGAATGTGCGTGTGGTTGTACAGGCCGGTGAGGCTGTCGCGGACCATCCGTGCTTTCAGGTTACGCGCACGGGCGGCGCGGTTGCGCACGGTGGTGATCAGGTGGCGCGGCTTGATCGGCTTGGTCAGGAAGTCATCGCCGCCTTCGCTCATGGCGTCGAGCTGTTTGTCCAGATCGTCCTCGGCCGACAGATAAATGATCGGCACGCTGACATAGCGGTCGTTGTGACGGATGACCTTGGCCAGCTCGGTGCCGGTGCAGGCCGGCATGTACATGTCGAGGATGATCAGGTCCGGCTGGAAGTCCGCCAGCTCGGCCATGGCCTGGATCGGTTCGATCAGGGTGCGGGTGACGATCCCGGCGCTGTTGAGCAGGCGTTCGGTGTGCAGGGCCTGGGCGCGGGAGTCGTCGATGATCAGCACTTTATAGGGTTCGTACTGGGCGACGCAGGTCAGGACCTCGATCTTCTCCAGCAGGCTCGAGGCTTCGAGGGTGCCGGTGAGGAATTCCTGGCCACCGGCGCGCACTGCCGCGAGGCGGGTCGGGGTGTCGGTTTCGTGCAGGCTGAAGAACAGCAGCGGCAGCGGTTCTTCCAGGCCTTGCTGGGCTTCGGCGGCGAGTTTCAGGCCGACGCCGACGCCGCTGAAATCCACGTCCATGACGATCGCGGCCGGCAGGCGCTCGACCATCGACGAGCGAAACGCCGACACGCTGTCCAGTGCCTGGGCGCTCAGACCGAAAAACTCCAGCTGTTTGGCCAGCCGCTCGGCACGGTCGTGGTCCTGCAGCATCACGTAGATCGGTTTGCGCAGGGGCGGCAGGAAGGTCTGATCGAGCTGATCGCCATGGCGCAGGCCGGTGCGCGACAGACGCTGCATCAAACGGTTGAGATCGGTGATCAGGCCGCTGCTCAGGCGTCCGCGATTGGCGTCCACCGCTTCCAGCGACTGGCTGATGTGGCGGGCCAGCTGCGTGTGTTCGGGCTGTTCGAAACGCTCGGCAAAACGCAGCAGGCGCAGATTGGCCTCGCTCAGTTCGGCGAGATCGGCAGTGGACCACTCACTGCGTTGCAGGCGCTGCCATATCTCAAGAATCTGACGTGCCTGATGAATTACCCGCTGGGCAAAGTGGTGCTTGAGGCGCTCACGGCTGGGGTCTTCTGGCTCGGTCATATCCTGACTACTAGTTAGGGTGCATGCTGAGATCGACTGGTGGCTCTATGCTAGCACCTCTTTTCCCTTACATGAGTGTCGTACGTCAATAATCTGCGGTACGACATCATTCAGTTTCTGACTCCCGGGTTTCAATTTGACCCTGATCGTCGGGGAAGTCCCCATCTACCGGACATTTGCCGATCTGTACGCCGGTGAATTTATCGGAGTATGAGAAAGGTGGGGCAGGGTGTTTGTGCTGTCGCGTTGCGGGTATCGGAATCGAATTGGTGGTGAATTGGATATCGGGGAATCCCTTAGGGCGGTCTGTACAGGCCTCGTGTCGGGTAGCGAGATAACGCCTGTCAATATTGACGGGTGCCCGGTCGAGGCACGTTGTTGTATGGTTGTGGTCGAACCGTTGAACCCAAGATTGAAAGGATATCGCCATGCTGGACTGGAAGAACCGCGCGGGCAGCGCGCCTGAACGTGCCGCCGAGCCCAAGTCGGCCACCCGCAGCTATGTCGGCGGGCTGTTGTTCAGCCGGGCGCTGGCCACGCTGGTCGCCATTTACCTGTTGGTGACTATTGCCCTTGGCTGGTACTGGAGCCAGGAGCCGGCGCTGTTTCCCGTGGCGCAGAACGCTCAGGTTGCCGCCGAGAAAGAGGGCAAGCAGATGGTGGTCGGCTACACCACCGTCGAAACCCTGAAAACCGTTGCCGGCACGTTGCTCGACAAGCCGGGCGGCTACATTTCCAACGACCGTTTCCCGCCGGGCCTGTGGATGGACAACATGCCGAGCTGGGAATACGGCGTGCTGGTGCAGGTTCGCGATTTGACCCGTGCCCTGCGCAAGGACTTCGCCCGCTCGCAGTCGCAATCGGCTGAAGACGCCGACCTGGCCAAGGCCGAGCCGCGCTTCAACTTCGACAACAAGAGTTGGATCCTGCCGTCCAGCGAGTCGGAATATCAGGAAGGCATCAATTCCCTGAGCCGTTATCAGGCGCGCCTGTCCGACCCGACCCAGAAAAACGCGCTGTTCTACGCCCGCGCCGACAACCTGAACAACTGGCTGGGCGATGTTGGCACCCGTCTCGGTTCGCTGTCGCAACGGCTGTCGGCCAGCGTTGGCCGGGTCAAGCTCAACACCGCGCTGAAAACCGAAGTGCCGGCGGTGGGTGAAGTGCCGCAGGTCGACGAGGAAGTCGTCGAGACTCCGTGGATGCAGATCGACAACGTGTTCTACGAAGCCCGCGGCCAGGCCTGGGCGCTGTCGCACCTGCTGCGCGCAATCGAGGTCGATTTCGCCGACGTGCTGGCGAAGAAGAACGCGACCGTCAGCGTGCGTCAGATCATTCGTGAGCTGGAGGCGTCGCAGGAGCCGATCTGGAGCCCGATGATCCTAAATGGCAGCGGCTTCGGTGTGCTGGCCAACCACTCGCTGGTGATGGCCAACTACATTTCCCGGGCCAACGCCGCCGTGATCGATTTGCGTCAACTGCTCAATCAGGGCTGAGTCATGGACGAGAGCGCCAGAGAGGCGGCCCACCGCGCCGCCTCGGATGCCGAGCAGATTGCGTGGGTCGACGAGCAGGACAACCTGCTCGGTTCCCTGGTGCGCGCCGACCTGCGCGAGCGCGGGCTGATCGGCCGTGGCACCTACATCATGCTGTTCAACTCCGCCGGTGAACTTTGCGTGCATCGGCGCACGTTGAGCAAAGCCATTTATCCCGGTTACTGGGACGTGGCGGCAGGCGGCATGGTGCAGGCGAACGAGACGTACGCCGAGTCGGCGGCCCGTGAACTGGAGGAAGAGTTGGGGGTGAGCGGCGTCGAGCTGACGGCCCACGACCATTTCTACTTCGAAGACACCGGCAATCGCCTGTGGTGTTCGGCGTTTTCGGCGGTGTGGGACGGGCCGCTGATCCTGCAGCCCGAAGAAGTGCTCGAAGCGCGCTTCATTCCGGTCGCGCAGGTCATGCTGGAAATCCAGCAAAAGCCTTATTGCCCGGACTCTCTGGCCGCGTTGAAACGCTATCTGAAGGCTCAGCAAAGCGACGTCGCAAAGAACACATAAATTGGCGCCGATTGGCACTTAGCAATCGGCGTTTTTGCCGTTACACTGCGCGACCTTTTCAAGCTGTGCCGGCCCGCTTTCACGAGCCGATGGCACAGTAGCGCTGCCCCTGCCTGAGTGGGGCTTCGCGGTCGATAGCCTTGCCCAAGGCTGCGATCAGTCTTTGTCCTCCCGAGAGGATTGCCGGTGGCCAAAAAAGCCGCATCCTTCGCCGCCCTGGGCGGCCTGGTATTTTCCACCGACGCAGGTCGTCATTGCCCGGAATGCAGCAAGCCGGTGGACGCCTGTATCTGCAAACAAACCGTGATCCCGGCCGGCGACGGCATTGCCCGCGTGCGCCGCGAGAGCAAGGGCCGTGGCGGCAAGACGGTGACCACCATCACCGGCGTGCCCCTGGCCGAAGACGCACTCAAGGAGCTGGCGACAACGTTGAAGAAACGTTGCGGCACCGGCGGCGCGTTGAAAGACGGGATCATCGAGATTCAGGGCGACCATGTCGAGCTGCTCCTGGCCGAGTTGGTCAAGCACGGTTTCAAGGCGAAGAAGTCCGGCGGCTAGCAGCCTCTGTGAAACCCACCGGCGGCTTGATTCAGCTCCAGCGTTTCTGGGCCTGACGTCGTTTCCATGGTTTTCACAGAGCCTGTTCATGACCGGTTTCTAAACTCAACGCTGTCAGCGCGGTCTACCGCCCCGCTGACGAACCGTCATTTTCATTCTTTAGACTGCGCCGGCCTGAGATCAGGCGACGCACTATGACTTCTTTATAGGGGACTTCGATGTCCGTACGACGCACACGCAAAGACGATGGCAGCCAATGGACAGTTGCGGACAGCCGCAGTGTTTACGGGATTCGCCATTGGGGGGCCGGGTATTTCGCGATCAATGACGCCGGTCGCGTCGAAGTTCGTCCGAACGGCCCGAGCAGCTCGCCTATCGATCTGTTCGAACAAGTCGACCAGTTGCGCAAGAGTGGCTTGTCCCTGCCGCTGCTGGTGCGTTTCCCCGACATCCTGCAAGACCGCGTCCGTCAGCTGACCGGCGCTTTCGATGCGAACATCGAGCGTCTGGAATACCAGAGCAAATACACCGCGCTGTACCCGATCAAGGTCAACCAGCAGGAAGCGGTGATCGAGAACATCATCGCCACCCAGAACGTTTCCATCGGTCTGGAAGCCGGCTCCAAGCCTGAGCTGCTGGCGGTGCTGGCGCTGGCGCCGAAGGGCGGCACCATCGTCTGCAACGGTTACAAGGACCGCGAGTTCATCCGTCTGGCGCTGATGGGCCAGAAGCTCGGCCACAACGTGTTCATCGTGATCGAGAAAGAATCCGAAGTCGGACTGGTGATCGAAGAAGCCGCCTCGCTGAAGGTCAAGCCACAGGTCGGCCTGCGCGTGCGTCTGTCGTCGCTGGCGTCGTCGAAGTGGGCGGACACCGGTGGTGAGAAATCCAAGTTCGGTCTGTCGGCGGCGCAACTGCTGTCGGTGGTCGAGCGCTTCCGCGCCGCCGGTCTGGATCAGGGCATCCGCCTGCTGCACTTCCATATGGGTTCGCAGATCGCCAACCTCGCTGACTACCAGCACGGCTTCAAGGAAGCGATCCGTTACTACGGCGAGCTGCGCAACCTCGGTCTGCCGGTCGATCACATTGACGTCGGTGGCGGTCTGGGCGTCGACTACGACGGCACCCACTCGCGCAACGCCAGTTCGATCAACTACGACATGGACGACTACGCCGGTGTCGTGGTCGGCATGCTCAAAGAGTTCTGCGACGCGCAGGCCCTGCCGCATCCGCACATTTTCTCCGAAAGCGGCCGCTCGCTGACCGCCCACCACGCGATGTTGGTGGTGCAGGTGACCGACGTCGAGAAGCACAACGACGACGTGCCACAGATCGAGAACAAGGAAGCGCTGCCGGAAACCGTGCAGTGGCTGGTTGACCTGCTCGGCCCGACCGACATCGAAATGGTCACCGAAACCTACTGGCGCGCCACCCACTACATGAGCGACGTGGCCGCCCAGTACGCCGACGGCAAACTGACCCTGGCCGAGAAAGCCCTGGCCGAGCAGTGCTACTTCGCCGTGTGCCGTCGCCTGCACAACTCGCTGAAAGCGCGTCAGCGTTCGCACCGTCAGGTGCTGGACGAACTCAACGACAAGCTGGCCGACAAGTACATCTGCAATTTCTCGGTGTTCCAGAGCCTGCCGGACACCTGGGCGATCGATCAGGTCCTGCCGATCATCCCGCTGCACCGTCTCGACGAAGAGCCGCTGCGTCGTGCCGTTCTGCAAGACCTGACCTGCGACTCCGACGGCAAGATCAATCAGTACGTCGACGAGCAGAGCATCGAGACCAGCCTGCCGGTGCACGCGCTGAACGAAGGTGAAGATTACTTGCTGGGCGTATTCCTGGTCGGCGCCTATCAGGAAATCCTCGGCGACATGCACAACCTGTTCGGTGACACCGACTCGGTGAACATTTACCAGAACGCCGACGGCAGCGTGTACCACGCCGGTATTGAAACCCACGACACCATCGAAGACATGCTGCGCTACGTGCACCTGTCGCCGGAAGAGCTGATGACCCACTACCGCGACAAGTGCGCCAGTGCCCGCATCAGCGCCAGCGAGCGCACTCAGTTTCTCGATGCATTGCGTCTGGGTCTGACCCGCTCCTCTTACCTGTCTTCCTGAGGCCAGGTTCCGCTTTCATCTGGTTGTCTGAAATTGTTCCGCTTACTGCGGACGTTTCAGACAACCAGGTGAGACGCTTCTTTTTCTCTTCGCGAAAATGCTTTCGTCCAGACGAGCAAAGTGATGTCGTCTGCTTTTCGCGTAGGTCATTTCCGAATTTGTACTTCGGCTCTCTACTCGGCCATGGCTCTCGGCGAGAATCC
>NZ_NEHH01000005.1:0-502172 GCF_002112305.1 Pseudomonas sp. R45(2017)
GCTTCCGATCTCTCGTTAGCGGGAGGCGAATTCTACAGCGTTACACGCTGCTGTCAACACCTCTTTTTCTCCGCTTTCGACCGAGAAGATCGAACCGTTGAAAGCGCCGAACAAGTCGACATTTCCAACTGCTTCCAGGCTTCGATGAACTGAAGCAACCCGCTTTCGAAACCTACTTAACTCATTGAATCTCAAGGAGTTTTCCGTTTCGACTGCGCCGGAAGTGGGGCGAATTATAGACCTCTGGAATTCGCCGTCAACCCCTTATTTCAACTTTACTCAGATTTCAGCGTAATCCGTGCAAAAGCCTTCTTGCCGGCCTGGCAAACGTGAGTCGCGCCCAGTACGTATATAAAGGAGCGATCAACCACCTCACCATCTACACGTACACCACCGGAAGCCAGCAGATCACGTGCAGCTGCCGAGTTCTTCACCAGACCTGCCTTATTAAGGACAGCGGCAATCGGCATATCCTCGGCAGCAGTCAGCTCGACCTCTGGCAGATCATCCGGCAACTCACCGTCCTTCATACGGTTACCCGCGCCACGGTGAGCATTGGCCGCAGCCTCTTCACCATGGAAGCGCGCGACAATCTCTTCGGCCAGCTTGATCTTGATATCGCGAGGATTAGCGCCCGCCTCTACATCAGCACGGAACGCATTGATCTCATCCATCGAACGGAAGCTGAGCAACTCGAAGTAGCGCCACATCAACGCATCGGGAATCGAAACCAGTTTGCTATACATGACACCTGGCGCTTCCTGAATACCGACGTAGTTGCCCAACGACTTGGACATTTTCTTCACGCCATCCAGACCTTCAAGCAGCGGCATCGTCAGGATGCACTGCGCCTCCTGACCATAACCACGCTGCAGCTCACGCCCCATCAGCAGGTTGAACTTCTGATCGGTACCACCCAGCTCCACATCAGCGCGCAAAGCAACCGAGTCATAACCCTGCACCAGCGGATAGAGGAACTCGTGAATGGCGATCGGCTGATTGGTGGTGTAGCGCTTGTCGAAGTCGTCACGCTCGAGCATACGAGCAACGGTGTATTGCGAAGTCAGACGAATAAAGTCCGCAGGCCCCATCTGATCCATCCAGGTGGAGTTGAACGCGACTTCGGTTTTCGCCGGATCAAGAATCTTGAACACCTGAGTCTTGTAGGTCTCTGCGTTTTCCAGAACCTGCTCACGGGTCAACGGAGGACGTGTGGCGCTCTTGCCGCTCGGATCACCGATCATTCCGGTGAAATCACCAATAAGGAAGATCACCTGATGCCCCAGTTCCTGGAACTGGCGCAGCTTATTAATAAGCACAGTGTGACCAAGGTGCAGATCCGGCGCAGTTGGATCGAAGCCGGCCTTGATTCGCAGCGGCTGGCCACGTTTGAGCTTTTCGATCAGCTCGGACTCGACCAACAGTTCTTCCGCACCACGTTTAATCAGCGCTAGCTGCTCTTCAACCGACTTCATAACAGACCCGCAAGGCTCAGATTCAAAGGGAACCAACCATACAAGATCGCGCACCAAATACAAGTTTTGCCCGGCGCACGGACGCCAATCCACAGACAGGGCGTCCGCAGACTTGCTTCAGGGATGATTTGGTTATATTTTATACAGTTATTTCATCTTCATCATGTCATTCATCTTTTCCAATTCATCTTTTTCAAAGCCAAATTACTTATGACCACTGAACCGTCTAAAGCGCCACCGCTTTACCCGAAGACCCACCTGCTCGCCGCAAGTGGGATCGCCGCCCTTCTCAGTCTGGCGCTCCTGGTGTTTCCATCCAGTGATGTTGAAGCCAAAAAGACAACGCTGAGCCTTGAACTGGAAAGTCCTGCTGAACAACTGACACAAGATCAAGACGCTGCCGACGCAGCTCAAGCCACAAATGAGTCCGTAGCTTCCCCTTTCGCACAGATCGAAAATAGCGCCGAAGAGACGCAGGAAACCGCTCAGGCCGCACCAGCGCCGACACCGGCAGCTGAAGAAAAGAAGGCCCCAAATCACAGGGAAGTGATCGTCTCCAAGGGCGATACGCTTTCTACACTGTTCGAGAAAGTCGGTCTCCCGGCCGCGGCCGTGCATGAAGTGCTGGCCAGCGACAAACAAGCCAAGCAGTTCAGCCAGCTCAAACATGGCCAGAAACTCGAATTCGAATTGAACCCACAAGGCCAGCTGACCAACCTGCACAGCAAGGTCAGCGACGTTGAAACCATCACCCTGACCAAGAACGACAAGGGTTATGTGTTCAACCGCGTTACCGCCAAACCGACTGTTCGCACCGCCTACGTGCACGGTGTGATCAACAGCTCGCTGTCGCAGTCCGCCGCCCGCGCAGGCCTGTCCCACAGCCTGACCATGGATATGGCCAGCGTGTTTGGCTACGACGTCGACTTCGCTCAGGATATCCGTCAGGGCGACGAGTTCGATGTCATCTATGAACAGAAAGTGGTCAATGGCAAAGCCGTTGGCAACGGTCCGATCCTGTCCGCCCGCTTCACCAACCGCGGCAAGACTTACACTGCCGTGCGTTACACCAACAAGCAGGGCAACAGCAGCTACTACACCGCCGATGGCAACAGCATGCGCAAGGCGTTCATCCGTACACCGGTGGACTTCGCCCGCATCAGCTCGAAATTCTCCATGGGGCGCAAACACCCGATCCTCAACAAGATCCGCGCCCACAAAGGCGTCGACTATGCCGCTCCACGCGGTACGCCGATCAAGGCTGCCGGCGACGGCAAAGTGCTGCTGGCCGGCCGTCGCGGCGGTTACGGCAACACCGTGATCATCCAGCACGGCAACACTTACCGTACGCTGTATGGCCACATGCAGGGCTTCGCCAAGGGCGTGAAGACCGGCGGCACCGTCAAACAGGGCCAGGTGATCGGTTACATCGGCACCACCGGCCTGTCCACCGGCCCGCACCTGCACTATGAGTTCCAGGTCAACGGTGTCCACGTCGATCCACTGGGCCAGAAGCTGCCGATGGCCGACCCGATCGCCAAATCCGAACGCGCCCGCTTCCTGGCACAGAGCCAGCCGTTGATGGCTCGCATGGACCAGGAAAAAGCCACCATGCTGGCTTCGAGCAAGCGTTAAGCCATGGCTCTTTATATCGGAGTGATGTCCGGCACCAGTCTCGACGGGCTGGACATCGCCCTGATCGAGCAATCCTCGGCGATCAACCTGATCGCCACGCACTACATCCCCATGCCTGAAACCCTGCGCGCCGAGCTGCTTGGCTTGTGCGCCAGCGGCCCTGACGAGATCGCCCGTTCGGCGATTGCCCAGCAGAACTGGGTGAAGCTCGCCGCGCAAGGGATCCATACCCTTCTCGAACGGCAACAGCTCAAGCCTGAAGCCATTCGCGCAATCGGCAGCCACGGCCAGACTATTCGCCACGAGCCGGCGCGTGGTTTCACCGTACAGATCGGCAACCCCGCCCTGCTCACTGAACTGACCGGTATCACCGTCGTCAGCGATTTCCGCAGTCGCGATGTGGCCGCTGGCGGCCAGGGCGCCCCTTTGGTTCCGGCCTTCCATGAAGCGTTATTCGAAGAGCGTACCGGCAACCGCGCGGTCCTGAATGTCGGCGGTTTCAGCAATCTCAGTCTGATTGAGCCGAACAAGCCTGTAGCCGGTTTCGACTGCGGGCCGGGGAATGTGCTGATGGACGCCTGGATTCATCAGCAACGGGGCGAGAACTTCGACCGAAACGGGCAGTGGGCAGCCAGCGGGAAGGTTGAGCCTACCCTGCTGAAAGCCCTGCTCAGCGATCCGTTTTTCGTGACACAAGGCCCGAAGAGCACCGGTCGCGAAGTCTTCAACTTGCCTTGGCTGGAGCAGCAACTGTCGCGCCTGCCAGGTTTCGCACCCGAAAACGTACAGGCAACACTGCTCGAACTGACGGCGCTGACAATCGTCGAATCGCTGCAAAGCGCTCAATCGAATACCGAAGAGATCTTGGTCTGCGGGGGCGGTGCCCACAACGCCACGCTGATGAAGCGCTTGGCCGACCTGCTACCCAACGCCAAAGTCGCCAGTACCGCGACCCACGGCGTCGATCCGGACTGGGTCGAGGCCATGGCCTTCGCCTGGCTGGCCCACTGCTGTCTGGAGGGCATCGCCGCCAATCGCCCGAGCGTCACCGGCGCCAAAGGCTTGCGCGTGCTCGGCGCCATCTACCCCAACTGACAAATCGCAGATAACAAAACGCCGCAGAACCGTGAGGTTCTGCGGCGTTTTATTGTGTACGTTGAAGCGCGATCAGATCGAGAACGAGGAGCCGCAACCACAAGTGGTGGTGGCATTCGGGTTCTTGATCACGAAACGCGAACCTTCCAGACCTTCCTGATAATCCACCTCGGCACCCGCCAGATACTGGAAGCTCATCGGATCGACCACCAGACTGACGCCTTCGCGCTCGACGATGGTGTCGTCCTCGGCCACATCTTCATCGAAGGTGAAGCCGTACTGAAACCCTGAACAACCGCCGCCCGTAACGAATACGCGCAGCTTCAAGCGATCATTCCCCTCTTCATCGACCAGGCTCTTCACCTTGTGCGCGGCACCTTGAGTGAATTGCAAAGCCGTGGGGGTGAAGGATTCGACGCTCATGCTGACTATCTCCCGGCGTTACGCCGCCATAATGCGTGATGACGCGCATTATCCGCTTGTCCTAGAAAATCGGTCAACTATTGTTACGGTATATCAATAAAGCTGATCAACCGACCAGAATGCAAAAAGGCCCGTCAGACGGGCCTTTTTACCAAGCTAGATCAGTCGTTACGGCAGCATGCCCGCGTGGGACAGGCCCAAACGCTCATCCAGCCCGAACAGGATGTTCATGTTCTGCACCGCCTGACCCGACGCGCCCTTGACCAGGTTGTCGATCACCGAGAGCACTACCACCAGATCACCATCCTGCGGGCGGTGAACCGCGATGCGGCAGACGTTGGCGCCACGCACACTACGGGTTTCTGGATGGCTACCAGCCGGCATCACGTCGACGAACGGCTCATTGGCATAACGCTTCTCGAACAACGCCTGCAGATCCACCGAGCGATCCACCACGGTCGCGTAGAGCGTGGAGTGAATGCCACGGATCATCGGCGTCAGGTGCGGCACGAACGTCAGACCGACATCCTTGCCCGCCGCACGACGCAGCCCCTGACGAATTTCCGGCAGATGGCGGTGACCTTTCACCGCATAAGCCTTCATGCTTTCCGACGTCTCGGAGTACAGCGAGCCTACGGCAGCACCACGACCGGCACCGCTGACACCGGACTTGCAGTCGGCGATCAGGTGCGACGCGTCGGCAATACCCGCCTCAAGCAACGGCAGGAAACCCAACTGCGTCGCGGTCGGGTAGCAACCCGGCACCGCGATCAGGCGTGCTTTCCTGATCTGCTCACGATTGACTTCCGGCAGACCGTAAACCGCCTCGTCCAGCAACTCCGGCGCGCCGTGCGGCTGGCCGTACCACTTGGCCCACTCATCGGCGTCCTGCAGACGGAAGTCTGCCGACAGGTCGATGACCTTGGTGCCGGCCGCCAGCAATTCGCCTGCCAGTGCGTGGGCAACGCCGTGCGGAGTGGCGAAGAACACCACGTCGCAAGCGCCCAGCGTCTTGATGTCCGGCACGCTGAATGCCAGACCGTCGTAGTGACCGCGCAGGTTCGGGTACATATCAGCCACGGCCAGACCGGCCTCGGATCGGGAAGTGATCACTACCACTTCTGCCTGCGGATGCTGTGCCAACAGACGCAGCAGTTCGACACCGGTGTAACCCGTGCCGCCGACGATACCGACCTTGACCATAAACCTGCCCTCAACGAACCCACTGGAAAGCCGTCGATAATAGGGGCCGCGCGCGCCTGCGACAACCGCAAAGGTGACGTGCGGACGCTCAAGCCTCTACTATCGGGCCTACCGTGAATCAGGGAATAACCCAAAATGCTCTATCTGTGGATCAAAGCGCTGCATATCGTCAGCATCGTGTGCTGGTTTGCCGGCCTCTTCTATCTTCCGCGACTGTTCGTTTATCACGCGCAAAGTGAAGACACGATCAGCAAGGAACGCTTCAGCATCATGGAGCGCAAGCTCTATCGCGGCATCATGGGCCCGGCGATGATCGCCGCGCTGATCTTCGGCGGCTGGCTGATCTACCTGAACCCGAGCATCTTCAGCAGCGGTGGCTGGATCCACGCCAAATTGACCCTGGTCGTGCTGTTGATCGGTTACCACCACATGTGCGGCGCGCAGGTAAAACGTTTCGCCCGTGGCGAGAACACCCGCAGCCATGTCTTTTATCGCTGGTTCAATGAAGTGCCGGTTCTGATATTGCTGGCTATCGTAATTCTGGTCGTGGTCAAGCCGTTCTAACTTCAACAAATACAACTTTCCGGGGTACTTCCGATGTCGCTGCCCGCTCTGCTCGAACAACGTCTGCGCCTGCCCGTAGTGGCGGCGCCGATGTTCCTTATCTCCAATCCTGAACTGGTGCTGGCGTGCTGTCGCAACGGCGTGGTTGGCAGCTTCCCGGCGCTGAACCAACGCGAAAGCAGCGGGTTCAAGGCCTGGCTGGAGCAGATCGAAGCGGGGCTGGCGACATTGGAGAACCCGGCGCCGTACGCGGTGAACCTGATCGTCCACCACAGCAACCCGCGCCTGCAGGCTGACCTGGACATCTGCGTCGAGCACAAAGTCCCCATCGTCATCACCAGTCTCGGTGCCGTGAAGGAACTGGTAGACGCCGTGCACAGTTACGGCGGCCTGGTCTTCCATGACGTAACGACCCGTCGCCATGCCGAGAAAGCCGCCGAGGCTGGTGTCGATGGCTTGATCGCCGTCGCGGCCGGTGCCGGTGGGCACGCCGGGACCTGGAGCCCGTTCTCGCTGATCGCCGAGATCCGCGAGTTCTTCGACAAAACCCTGTTGCTTGCAGGATGTTTGAACCATGGGCATGAGATTCTCGCCGCACAACTGCTCGGCGCGGATCTGGCCTACTTCGGCACGCGATTTATCGGCACCACTGAAAGTCATGCGCCTGACGCTTACAAGGAGATGCTGCTGACTGCCAAAGCCGCCGACATCATTCATACTCCTGCCGTGTCCGGTGTACCGGCCAGTTTCATGCGCCAAAGCCTGGAGGCCGCCGGTTTCGACATGGCCGCCCTGCAAGGCAAGGGCGAAGTGAATTTCGGCGACAAGCTCAAGCCGATCAACGACGAAGCCAAGGCCTGGAAAACCGTGTGGTCGGCGGGTCAGGGCGTAGGCCAGATCGACGATCTGCCAAGCGTGGATCAACTGGTGGCGCGTCTCGATACCGAATACCGCCAGGCCCTGGAGCACGCAGCACAACTGCCGAAACGCTGGCCACGTTGAATGAAACCCGTCCAGTCGCTGCTGACTGGCCTTAGACTCAATTTATCTCGCGACAAGGATGCCTCGGCCATGAGCGAACCCCGTTACAAGATCGTTTTCGACGGCGCGCTCCAGCCCGGCGTCGATATCACCACGGCCAAGCTCAACCTGGCCGATCTGTTCAAAAGCGATGTCGCCGCCATCGAGCGCCTGTTCAATGGCCGCACCGTCGCGCTCAAGCGTGATCTGTCCCACAGCGATGCGCAGACCTACCTGCAAGCGCTGGGCAAGACCGGGATCGATGCCCGGATCGAAACGGAAACACCCATCGAACTGAACCTGTCGGATGTCCACGAACAAAGCGCCGCCGTTGCGGAGCCTGACTCGCCTTATGCGCCGCCTCGCGCCGTCGTCGGTGAAAACCTGCCGGCATTCGCACCTCTCAAACCGTTCAGCGTTGAAGGCCGGATCGGCCGCTTGCGTTACCTGGCATGGTCGATGGTGTTGAGCCTGGTAGCCCTGCCAATCGTCAGCGTGTTCGCGCTGATCGGTCTGGGCCTGGTGAGCGCCGACTCGACGACCGGCCTGATCATCGGCGGTCTCCTCGCCTTCTTCCTGTTTCTGGCCTTCGCGATCGTCGGGATCCTGTTCAGCATTCAGCGCCTGCACGATATCGGCTGGTCGGGTTGGCTCTGGCTGCTGACGCTGGTGCCGTTCGTGGGGAGCTTCTTCCCGCTGGTGATCATGGTCGTGCCGGGCAATACCGGCGCCAATCGCTATGGCCCACCGCCTCCGCCGAACAGCACGGCAGTCAAAGTGCTGTGCTCTTTGTGGATCGTGTTTATCGGGCTGTTTTTCATGGGCGGCATGCTGGGCGGGATTACCGCCATCCAGCAGGAATACGAAAGCAGTCTTGAAAGCAGCTACGAGAGCGGCTCGGTGACCACCGATGAAATCGATGTGGAAGTCGAGCCCACCGCGAATTCGGCAGACGATGCAGCCGAAGCCACCCTCGCCCCTGTAGACTCTGCGAAAGAATGAACAACGCTCCCCGCCGTGACACCTGCGTCCACGGCGCGGCGCTGTTGCGATGGAGATTTGCATGACCCGTTACGCTCTGATCACCGGCGCCTCCAGCGGCATTGGCCTGGCCATGGCCGAAGCCCTGGCGCGCCGTGGCCGCAGCCTGATTCTGGTGGCTCGCCAGCGTGATCAGCTGGAAAGCATTGCGATTGAACTGACCCAGCGCTTCGGCGTGGAAGTGCTGTTCCGCGCCTGTGATCTTGGCGAGCCGCTGCGCCTGTCCGGTTTTCTGCTGGAGCTTGAAGAAGGCGATCGCCAAATCGATCTGCTGGTCAATTGCGCCGGCATCGGTACTTGCGGCCCGTTCCTGGCCCAGGACTGGATGACCGAACAGGACCTGATCGAAGTGAACATCCTCGCCCTTACCCGCCTTTGCCATGCCATCGGCAACAGCATGGCGTTGCAGGGCGGCGGGCAGATTCTCAACGTCGCGTCGGTGGCAGCCTTCAACCCCGGGCCGTGGATGAGCACCTACTACGCCAGCAAGGCGTATGTACTGCATTTCTCGGAAGCACTGCGGGTGGAACTGAAGAAGTGTGCGGTCAAGGTGTCGGTGCTCTGCCCCGGCCCGACCCGCACCGCGTTCTTCAGAACCGCACAACTGAACAACGACAAACTCAACGCCAGCAAACTGCTGATGAGTCCCGAGGAGGTCGCGCTGTATACCGTGCGCGCCCTGGAGAAAAACCGCGCGATCATCATTCCCGGACGCCGAAACCGCTGGTTCGCCTTTCTGCCTCGGCTCGGTTCGCGCTGGCTCAACCGCACCATCGTCGGCATGGTCAACAAAGCTTACTGCCCTCGCTGAAGGGCCGACAGGCAAATGGCTGGGCGTGGTGATCCTCCGTGGGTACACTCAGCCCAGCTCACACAACGGAGAAAACAGCTGTGGATACTCTGTTCACCAAGATCATCAACCGGGAAATTCCGGCGAAGATCATCTACGAGGACGACCAGGTTCTGGCGTTCCACGACATCGCCCCACAGGCACCGGTGCATTTTCTGGTGATCCCGAAGAAACCGGTGCGTACCCTCAACGACCTGACCGAAGACGACAAGGCACTGGCCGGGCATATCCTGTTCACCGCCCAGCGTCTGGCGCTGGAACTGGGTTGCGAGGAAGGCTTCCGGGTGGTGATGAACTGCAATGAAATGGGCGGGCAGACGGTCTACCACATTCACATGCACGTACTCGGTCAACGCCAGATGAACTGGCCGCCGGGCTGATTGAACCCGCAGATCGGTGGGAGCGCCCTGCTCCCACATGACCCAGCGCAAACCTTCCCCGGCCGATTCGGTTAAACTGGCCGCCGAGATTCTTCCCGGAGGTCAGCATGACTACCCAACGTCACTACTCGCCCATTGATCGTCTTCTGCTGCAAGCCGATGCCGCGATGCGTACCTTGCTGCCCTTCAGCGGCCAGCCGTACCGTCCGTCGCCGGCAATCGTGCAGCCCGATGTGCAGATGAGCGATGAAGACACCCGCCACGTCGCCGGCCTGATGCGCATCAACCACACCGGTGAAGTCTGCGCCCAGGCGTTGTATCAAGGCCAGGCGCTGACCGCCAAGCTGCCGCAGGTGCGCGAGGCCATGGAGCATGCGGCCGAAGAAGAGATCGATCATCTGGTCTGGTGCGAACAGCGCATTCACCAGCTGGGCAGCCACACCAGCGTGCTCAACCCACTGTTCTACGGTATGTCGTTCGGCATCGGCGCAGTCGCCGGGTTGATCAGCGACAAGGTCAGCCTCGGATTTGTTGCCGCCACCGAGCATCAGGTGTGCAAGCATCTGAACGAGCATCTGGAGCAACTGCCGGCCGAGGACGAAAAATCCCGGGCGATTCTGGAGCAGATGCGTATCGATGAAGAACATCACGCGGAAAGCGCACTGGAGGCCGGCGGCTTCCGCTTCCCGGCGCCGGTGAAGTTCGGCATGAGCCTGTTGGCCAAAGTGATGACCAAGAGCACTTACCGGATCTGAAAAACGCCCACAAAAAAGGCGACTGCCGCAAAGCAGTCGCCTTTTTTTGTGCCCGGATTTCTTAGCTCGGCATATTGCGCGCGTAGAAGATTTCCAGCATTTCGTGTTTCACACGCTCGGTCACCTGAGCACGTTGCTCGGAAGACAGATTGCTGGTGGCATCGCCGAACAGGTAGTTGTCCAGTTCGAAGTTCTTCAGCAGCATTTTGGTGTGGAACAGGTTTTCCTGATACACGTTCACGTCGGTCATCTGGTACGCGTCGCGGGTGTCTTCGGAGAGGTAGTTCTGGATCGAGTTGATCTCGTGATCGATGAAATGCTTGTTGCCTTCAACGTCACGGGTGAAGCCGCGCACACGGTAATCCACGGTCACGATGTCCGAATCGAACTGGTGAATGAGGAAGTTGAGCGCTTTGAGCGGTGAAATGACACCACAGGTCGACACATCGATGTCCACACGGAAAGTCGCAATACCGGCGTCCGGATGGATTTCCGGGTAGGTGTGCACCGTGATGTGGCTCTTGTCGAGGTGGGCCAGGATGATTTCGGGCAACGGGCCCGGGGATTCTTCGATCTGGCTTTCGGTCGGGGTCACCGGCTCTTCCGAGATCAGAATCGTGACGCTGGCACCCTGAGGCTCATAGTTCTGACTCGCAATGTTCAGAATGTTGGCACCAATGATTTCGACAACTTCCGTGAGGATCTGCGTCAGGCGTTCGGCGTTGTACTCTTGATTGATGTACTCGACGTAAGCCTGCTGGTCTTGCGGGGTTTCCGCGTAGCAGATGTCATAGATGTTGAAGCTCAAGGTCTTTGTCAGGTTATTGAACCCGTGGAGCTTGAGTTTGCTTTTCACCGTTAAAAACTCTCTATGTATGCGGCACGGCCGCGTGATCAAGCATGCCCGTCAAGTGCGAACAACGCACCTGCGTAGGACGGTTAACACCTCTTCGCGATGGCGATTTTGGTTATCTGTTCAGGCGGATGACCCGTCGGTTGACTGATCACGGCCCTGAAAAAAGTGGCGCATTATGCAGACGTCAGCGGGGGATCGCCAGAGTCTGCACTGCTTTTATGATAGTTGAATGTCGGCTCAGCCGAGTTCAACGATTTCGTAGTCGTGGGTGATCGCTACGCCAGCTGCGCCGAGCATGATCGAGGCCGAGCAATACTTCTCGGCAGACAGTTCGATGGCGCGTTTGACCTGGGCTTCTTTCAGACCACGACCCTTGACCACGAAGTGCATGTGGATCTTGGTGAACACTTTCGGATCTTCGGTCGCGCGCTCGGCTTCCAGAAAGGCTTCGCAGCTTTCAACGGCCTGACGGGACTTCTTCAAAATGCTGACCACGTCGAAGTTGCTGCAACCACCAACACCCAGCAGGAGCATTTCCATCGGGCGGACACCCAGGTTACGACCACCGGCGTCCGGCGGACCGTCCATGACCACGACATGACCGCTGCCGGATTCGCCGAGGAACATGGCTTCGCCAGCCCATTGGATGCGTGCCTTCATCGTCAAGACTCCACTGTAGAAAAAAGGGTCGCCAGCTTAGCACAGGGCCCTGCCCGGACAGCGAGCACGTTCCTGGGACGAATGCACCTTTGACGTAGGCGATTTCTCGAAATTTCGACGAAGTGTCTGGTAAGCTGGCGCCAATTCACTGGCGCCTTCGCCAGACTGTGTAGCGACCGCCTCAGCGCCTCATATAAAAACCAAATATAACCGTGCAGTCTTTTCGGGATACAACCATGGTTGGTATTACCCCCACACCCAAAATCAAGAACCTCGACAAGCTGCTGATGCATTGCCAGCGCCGCCGTCACGCGGCCAAGAGCAACATCATCTGCGCCGGGGATCGCTCCGACACGCTGTACTTCATCATCCGCGGCTCGGTCACGATCCTGATCGAGGACGACGACGGCCGCGAGATGATCATCGCCTACCTGAATGCCGGGGACTTCTTCGGCGAGTTGGGTCTTTTCGAAGAAGCCGGCCAGGAGCAACAGCGCAGCGCCTGGGTGCGGGCCAAGGTTGAATGCGAAGTCGCGGAAATCAGCTACACCAAGTTCCGCGAACTGTCGCAGCAGGATCCAGACATTCTTTACGTCCTCAGCGGACAAATCGCACAACGTCTGCGCAACACCACACGCAAGGTCGGCGACCTGGCGTTCTTCGACGTCACCGGCCGTGTCGCTCGCTGTTTGCTGGAGCTGTGCAAACAACCGGACGCGATGACTCACCCGGACGGCATGCAGATCAAGGTGACCCGTCAGGAAATCGGCCGGATTGTCGGTTGTTCACGAGAGATGGTCGGTCGCGTGCTCAAGGATCTTGAGGAACGCAACCTGGTGGATGTGAAAGGCAAGACCATGGTGGTCTTCGGCACCCGCTGAGTTCCAAAGCTCAACCGGCGTAGATCTGCGCCAGCATCAAACGAAAGAGTTCATCGAGACGCGCCAGTGCATGGGGCGCCGGGAATTTCTCATGCAGAGCGATGTGGCTGGCGGCACGTACCCGTTGCTCCAGGCCACACGCTTCATTAAATCGATTGACCGCCGCAACCATCGACTCACGTTCGTCTTCCACCAGCATCGCACCGTGCACCAACCCCACCGGTCGCTGACCACCCTGACTCTGGCGCCAGCGTTGGGCGGTGCCGACCATCTTGCGACCGTCGAGATTGACGTTGAAGCGACCGTCGCAGAACGCACCGTCGATTTCACCCAGCGACGAAGTGCCACCCAACTCATCCAGCAACTCACAGATCGGATCGCACAGCCGCCGGTAACCGGTTTCGATGCGGTTCAGATCGCCTTCGCTGCGAGGCGGTGCGTAGACAAGCGCAATATTGATGGTCGACGCCGATTGCGGAACAGGTTCGCCGCCGGTCTCACGCAGCAACACCGGCCAGCCGGCAGCAGCGGAGGTTTCGCAGGCGTGATCGAATCCGGGCAAGCGGTTCAAACGACGTGGCATGACCAAAGCGCGGTCGCTGGGCTGCCAGAACAGCAAGCCAAATTCGGCATCACCAGCGCAGACCGAGGCCAGCAGATGCTGTTCGGCTTGCAGGCCGGCTTCGATGGTCAGGGATGTGGGGATCATAAGGTTTCCATAGGACGTTGAGTCTGAGGTGAATCTTATGCCGCCTTCGCGGGCAAGCCCGCTCCCACAGGGGAACGGGCGCCTGCGAAGACTCGATCAGTCGAGGGTCGAACCGCTCACCGGAACGCCGCGCTCCGGGAAAAACAGACGCTGCAGTTCGATGCCCGGGCTTTCGGCGCGCATGAATGCTTCGCCGACCAGGAACGCGTAAACGTCGCTGATTTCCATCAGTTCGACATCGGCACGGTTGAGGATCCCGCTCTCGGTGATCACCAGACGATCGCGCGGAATGCGCGGCAGCAGGTCGAGGGTGGTTTCCAGGCTGACGTCAAAAGTGTGCAGATTGCGGTTGTTGACCCCGACCAGCGGCGTGTCGAGGGTTTTCAGCGCGCGCTCCAGCTCATCGCCGTCGTGCACTTCCACCAGCACATCGAGGCCGACGTCTTTGGCGACCGACGCCAGTTCGGCCATTTTCACGTCATCCAGTGCGGAGACGATCAACAACACACAATCGGCGCCCAGCGCACGGGCTTCGACGATCTGGTACGGATCGATCATGAAGTCCTTGCGGATCACCGGCAGCGAGCAGGCCGCGCGGGCCTGTTGCAGGTAGGCATCGGCGCCCTGGAAGTAGTCGATGTCGGTCAGCACCGACAGGCAGGTCGCCCCACCCTTCTCGTAGCTTTTGGCGATGTCGGCAGGAACGAAGTTCTCGCGGATCACGCCCTTGCTCGGCGACGCTTTCTTGATTTCGGCGATCACTGCCGGTTGTTTCTTCTTGGCCTGCGCCAGCAATGCCTGGGCAAAACCACGGGGTGCATCGGCCGCCTTGGCCAGACTTTCCAGCTCGCTCAGGCTCACACGAGCGCTACGCTCGGCGACTTCCTGAACCTTGCG
Organism: Pseudomonas sp. R45(2017); assembly: GCF_002112305.1. NCBI lineage: Bacteria > Pseudomonadati > Pseudomonadota > Gammaproteobacteria > Pseudomonadales > Pseudomonadaceae > Pseudomonas > Pseudomonas sp. R45(2017). The sequence goes on from NZ_NEHH01000005.1 coordinate 14,445, forward strand.
GGCCAGAATGTTTTCCAGAACCGTCGGTACACTCATCCCTCATTCTCCACTTTGAATACCGCGGTAAAGGCACCCAACTCCTCGAGTTTCTCCCGAGCAAGACCGGTGTGCAGAGCGTCGTGGGCCAGTGCCACGCCCTCTTTCAAACTTGTCGCTAGGTCGGCGGCGTACAGCGCCGCACCGGCATTGAGCACGATCATTTCGGCAGCCTTCTGACCGTTCTCGGTCTTGCGCTTGCCCAGTGCATCGCGGATCAGCGCCAGCGACGCTTCCGGGCCTTCGACCGACAGGCCGTGCAGGCTCTGGCTCTTCATGCCCAGATCTTCCGGCTCGACCCAATATTCGGTGATCTGATCGTCCTTCAGCTCGGCGACAAACGTCGGCGCCGCCAGACTGAATTCGTCCAGACCGTCCTTCGAATGCACCACCAGCACGTGCTTGCTGCCCAGACGCTGCAAGACTTCAGCCAACGGCCGGCACAGCGCCGGGGTGAACACGCCCACCACCTGATGTTTCACACCGGCCGGATTCGTAAGCGGGCCGAGCATGTTGAACAAGGTACGCAGGCCGAGATCGCGACGCGGGCCGGCGGCGTATTTCATGGCTTTGTGGTGAGTCTGGGCGAACATGAAGCCGATGCCGACGTTGTCGATGCAGCGCGCCACCTGAACCGGAGTCAGGTTGAGGTAGATGCCGGCGGCTTCCAGCAAATCGGCGCTGCCGCTCTTACCCGACACCGCGCGGTTACCGTGCTTGGCCACGGTGCAGCCAGCCGCGGCGACCACGAAGGAAGACGCGGTCGACACGTTGAAAATATTCGCCCCGTCACCGCCGGTGCCGACCACATCGACCACGCCGTCGAGGGTCTTGAGTTCGACCTTGTCCGCCAGCTCGCGCATCACCGACACGGCGCCGACGATCTCGTCGATGCTCTCGCTCTTCATGCGCATGGCCATCATGAACGCGCCAATCTGCGCGTCAGTGCATTGGCCGGTCATGATTTCGCGCATCACGTCGCGCATTTCATCGGTGCTGAGGTCGAGGTGATCGACGATACGGCTCAGGGCTGTCTTGATATTCATGGAAAGTCCTTAGCGCGTGCCGCCGGTTTGTTTGAGGAAGTTGGCAAACAGTTCATGGCCCTGTTCGGTGAGGATCGATTCCGGGTGGAACTGTACGCCCTCGATGTTCAGGGTCTTGTGACGCAGGCCCATGATTTCGTCGACCGAACCGTCATCGTGCTGGGTCCACGCCGTCAGCTCCAGGCAATCGGGCAACGTTTCGTGCTTGACGATCAGGGAATGATAGCGGGTGACGGTCAGCGGACGGTTCAGACCGGCAAACACGCCCTTGTCCTCGTGGAATACCGGGCTAGTCTTACCGTGCATCACTTGCCGGGCGCGGACGACATCGCCGCCAAAAGCCTGGCCGATGGACTGGTGACCGAGGCAGACCCCGAGAATCGGCAGTTTGCCGGCGAAGTGCTTGATGGCTTCGATGGAGATGCCGGCTTCGGTCGGTGTGCACGGGCCAGGGGATACGACGATCCGCTCAGGGTTGAGCGCTTCGATTTCGGCAATGGTCAGTTCGTCGTTGCGCACCACCTTGACCTCGGCACCCAGCTCGCCGAGGTATTGCACAACGTTGTAAGTAAAGGAGTCGTAGTTGTCGATCATCAGCAACATGGCGTTTCGAACCTCTTGAATTCTGACTTGAAGACAGCCTTCGGATGACTTGCCAGGGCGCTGCACACGGTCGGACGCGCAGGTCGCATCGGCACAGCGGCATTTCATACGGGCAAGGAAGGCAAAGCGATACAGATCCGGCGGGGCCGGCAGAAAAGATTCAGGCGCGCCAACGCCAGCGGGCGTGTGCCTTGATGACTTGATCCAGAAGTTTGCTGGTGATCAACACGGGGAAGGTCTCGTTCATACGTTTCGGCACAGTAACTTAGCTGGGCGGAGCGTGCAATATGGCCGGGGCCGTGGGGGATAAAACAATGGGAGGGTTGACGACCGATGGCAAAACGCCGGAAGTTTTTGGTACTGTCGTTTCGTTCACTACAACAATAAATAAACGGACTTGCTCATGATCAAACAGACGTTGTTTGTACCGCTCGCCGGATGCCTGCTCGCGATGGCCTGCGCCCAGGCGAACGCCGCACCCAATCCTTATTCGAATTTCGTGGTTTTCGGCGACAGCCTGAGCGATGCCGGGACTTTCACTGACAGCGGCGGCCCGGCCGGCGCCACGCAGCGCTACACCAACCGCACCGGCCCGGTGTATCTGGACGGCAGCGGTGAACTCCGCTCGCTGAACTCGACGCAACTGCTCGGTGGCCGTCTCGGCTTCACACCGGATCAAACCGCCTCCTCGTCCTCGGCAGTTCGTGCCGGCCAAGGCCAGCCGGACGGTAACAACTGGGCTGTCGGCGGCTACCGCACCGACCAGATTCTCGACTCGATCACCAGCCAGTCCGCCACCGGCGAACGCACCCGCGCCGGTTATCTGCCGTCGAACGGTTTCCGCGCGGACCCGAATGCCCTGTATTACCTGACCGGGGGCGGTAACGATTTCCTACAGGGCCGCGTCACCAGTCTTCCGCAGGCGAATGCCGCCGCCGATCGACTGGTCGACAGCGTCCGCACGCTGCAAGGCGCCGGCGCCCGCTACATCATGGTCTGGCTGTTGCCGGACATCGGCCTGACTCCGGCCATCAACGGCTCGCCGCTACAGGCCTTCACCTCGCAACTCAGCGCCCAGTTCAACACCGAACTGGTCAGCCAGTTGCAGAGCGTCAATGCCAACGTCATCCCGCTGAACGTCCCGGTTCTGCTCAAAGAGGCATTCGCCAATCCGGCGCAGTTCGGCCTGGCGACCGACCAGAATCTGGTCGGCACCTGCTTCAGCGGCAACAGTTGCACGGAGAACGCGCGGTACGGGATCAACAGCGCCACCCCGGATCCGACCAAGCTGATCTACAACGACGCCGTCCACCCGACAGAAGCCGGGCAGCGCCTGATTGCCGATTACGCCTACTCGCTGCTGGCCGCGCCATGGGAAGCGACCCTGTTGCCGCAAATGGCCCAAGGTACCCTGCGCTCGCATCAGGATGAACTGCGCAACCAGTGGCTGGCAGATTGGGAAAACTGGCAGGCCGTTGGCCAATGGCGGGCGATTGTCGCCGGCGGCGGCCAGCATCAGGACTTCGACAGCCAGCGCAGCGGCGCGAGCGCAGACGGCAACGGTTACAACCTGAACATCGGCGGCAGCTACCGTCTCAACGACGCCTGGCGCATGGGCGTGGCGGCCGGTTTCTACAATCAGAAACTCGAGGCCGGCGACAACGACTCGGACTACAAGCTGAACACTTATCTGGGCACCGCGTTCGCCCAGTACCAGCAGAACCGCTGGTGGGGTGACGCCGCCGTAACCGCCGGGCATCTGGATTACGACAGCCTCAAACGCAAATTCCAGTTGGGGGTCAACGAACGTGGCGAGAAAGGCGATACCGACGGCTATGTTCTGGCCTTCAGCGGACGCGTGGGTTACGACATTGCGCCAGAAGCGAGCAGCCCATGGCACCTGTCGCCATTCGTCAGCGCCGACTTTGCCAAGGTTGAAGTCGATGGTTACTCGGAAAACGGCGCCGACTCCACCGCGCTGACGTTCGATGACCAGTCGCGCATCTCCCGCCGTCTCGGTCTCGGGATCCAGGGCAAGTACCAGATCACCTCGCAGACCCAGGTGTTCGGCGAGCTGGCCCATGAGCGCGAGTACAACGACGACACCCAGAATGTGACGATGAACCTCAACAGCCTGCCGAACAACCGCTACACCTTGGCCGGCTACGCCCCTCAAACCAACCTGAACCGCCTGAACCTGGGCGTGAGCCACAACCTCACCAAGGATCTGGCATTGCGCGCCAGCTACGACATCCGCAAGGATGACGACTTCACCCAGCAAGGGGTCAACGTCGGCGTAGCACTCGACTTCTGATTCGCAGGCCATAAAAAACGCGGCGCCCTCACAGGCGCCGCGTTTTTTTTATAGCTGAAGCATCAATCACTCAGTCCGGGGTTTGCTCGGCGAGCGCAACAGCGCGGAACATCGCCCGGCGCTTGTTGATGGTTTCTTCCCATTCCAGCGCCGGCACCGAGTCAGCGACGATGCCGCCACCCGCTTGCACGTGCAGTTCGCCGTTCTTGATCACTGCGGTACGGATCGCAATCGCGGTGTCCATGTTGCCGTTCCAGGCGAAGTACCCGACCGCGCCGCCATATACGCCACGCTTGACCGGTTCCAGCTCGTCGATGATTTCCATCGCACGGATCTTCGGCGCGCCGGACAAGGTGCCCGCCGGCAGGATCGCCCGCAGCGCGTCCATCGCCGTCAACCCGGTCTTTAACTGACCGGTGACGTTAGACACGATGTGCATCACGTTGGAATAACGCTCGATGACCATTTTCTCGGTGAGTTTCACCGAGCCGATTTCCGAAACGCGTCCGGTGTCGTTGCGACCGAGGTCGATCAGCATCAGGTGCTCGGCGATTTCCTTGTCGTCGGACAGCAGGTCTTCTTCCAGTGCCACATCCGCCTCTTCGTTAGCCCCGCGAGGACGGGTGCCGGCAATCGGGCGCACGGTGATCAGGTTGTCTTCGACCCGCACCAGCACTTCCGGCGAACTGCCGACAACATGGAAGTCGCCGAAGTTGAAAAAGTACATGTACGGCGTCGGGTTGAAGCAACGCAGTGCGCGGTACAGATCGATCGGCGCCGCCTTGAAGTCGATCGACATGCGCTGGGACGGCACGACCTGCATGCAGTCACCGGCGAGGATGTATTCCTTGATGGTGTCGACGGCTTTTTCGTAGTCATCCTGGGTGAAACTGGAGCGGAACACCGGCTCGGCCGCCTGCTGCTTGCTGAAATCCAGGCCACGACGCGGGGTGATCGGCTGACGCAGTTTTTCCAGCAGTTGCTGCAATTGCGCCTGGCCCTGCTCGTAGGCATCGGACTGCGCCGGGTCGGCCAGCACGATCGCGTGCATCTTGCCGGCGAGGTTGTCGAACACCACCACCGCATCGGAGACCATCAGCAGAATGTCCGGCACACCCAGCGGATCCGGGTTCGGGCATTTGCCGAGGCGCTTTTCTACATAACGTACGCAGTCGTAACCGAAGTACCCCACCAGACCGCCGTTGAAGCGCGGCAGACCGGCAATGGTCGGCACGTTGTAGCGGGCCTTGAAGGTTTCGACGAAGGCCAGCGGGTCTTCAACGTCATGGCTTTCAGTTTCGACACCATCGACGGTGATGCTCACGTGATGATCGTGAACTCGCAGCACGGTGCGGCACGGCAGGCCGATGATCGAGTAACGGCCCCATTTCTCGCCGCCCTGCACCGATTCGAGCAGGTAGGAGTTGGGCTGGTCGGCCAGTTTCAGGTAGATCGACAGCGGAGTGTCGAAGTCGGCCAGGGTTTCGCAGGCCAGCGGGATGCGGTTATAGCCGTCAGCGGCCAGACGCAGGAATTCTTCGCGGATCATAGGGTGCCTCGTGGTGTGAGGGGCAAATCAGTCAGGTGTGCAAACGCGCCGGCAGGCCGGCCAGGAACAAGTCAGGCGCGCCAACGCCAGCGGGCCAGGGCCTTGATGACTTTCATCCAGAGTTTGCGGGTGACCACCACGATGGCGTTTCCAGAAGGGGATTGAGAAGCGTCGGGCAACGTTATCTCAGCGGCCGTATCCAGGCAACCGGGAATTAGCTTGCGCAGATCGTCGATCACCAGCGCCGGGGATTCCTCGGCAATCGGCCGGCCATGGTTGTAGCCATAACTCAGCCCTACGCATTTGACCCCCGCCGCTTTCGCCGCCAGCACGTCGCTGCGCGAATCGCCGACGAACAGCGATTGCGAGGCCGGGATACCGGACATCTTCATGACGAAGAACAGCGCCGCCGGATCGGGCTTCTTCTGCGGCAGGGTGTCGCCGCCGATGATCCACTTGAAGTAGCGGCCGATCTTCATCTGATCCAGCAGCGGCGCAACGAAGCGCTCCGGCTTGTTGGTGATCAGCGCCATGGCCACGCCCTGCTTGTGCAGCCATTTGAGGGTGTCGCGCACGCCGGGATAGACCACGGTCAGCTCATGGCTGGCGCCGTAGGCCTCCATGAAAACTTCCAGCGCGTGCTCGGCTTCGACGTCATCCACGGAAGAATGATCGATGCCGCCGGCCAAGGCGCGGCGCACCAGCTCCGGCGCACCGTTGCCGACCCACTCGCGAACCGACTCGATACCGGCAGGCTTGCGCCCGAGGGTGAGCAGCATGTTATCCACCGCCGCCGCCAGGTCGGGTACCGAATCGATCAGCGTGCCATCCAGATCGAACATCACCAACCGCGGCAGTTGCCCCGGGAACAGCTGCTCAAAACCGCTCATGGGCGAGCCAGCGCCAGTTCGGAACGCATCTTGTCGATGACTTCCTGATAGTTCGGCGCGTTGAAGATCGCCGAGCCGGCCACAAAGGTGTCGGCGCCGGCGGCAGCGATTTCACGGATGTTGTTGACGTTGACGCCGCCGTCGATTTCCAGGCGGATGTCACGGCCCGAAGCATCGATGATCGCCCGCGCTTCGCGCAGCTTGTCGAGGGTGCCGGGGATGAACTTCTGCCCGCCGAAGCCCGGGTTGACGCTCATCAGCAAGACCATGTCGACTTTGTCGATCACGTACTTGAGCACGTCCAGCGGGGTCGCCGGGTTGAACACCAGGCCGGATTTGCAGCCGCCTTCACGGATCAGTTGCAGCGAACGATCGACGTGCAGCGTGGCTTCCGGGTGGAAGGTGATGTAGGTGGCACCGGCCTCGATGAAGTCGCCGACAATGCGATCCACCGGGCTGACCATCAGGTGCGCGTCGATCGGCGCGGTCACGCCGTACTTGCGCAGTGCGGCGCAGACCATCGGGCCGATGGTCAGGTTCGGTACATAGTGGTTGTCCATGACATCGAAGTGGACGAAGTCGGCACCGGCGGCCAGAACGTTGTCCACTTCCTCGCCCAGGCGGGCGAAGTCGGCGGAGAGAATCGACGGAGCAATAACGAAGGGCTGCATGACGCACCTTTTCTGAGCTAAATCACGATGGCGCGCATTGTATACCTCAAGTTTCCGCGCGCGCACCGTGACCGCGATGATTGGGTTGTGCCATGACCGGCGGCCGGCAGTTTCTCAGTAGGCCGCCCGGTAGATCTTCTCGATGTCGGCGGCGCTGAGCTTGCGCGGGTTGTTGCGCATCAGGCGCTCGATGCCTGCGGCCTCTACGGCCATGGCCGGGATCGCCTCTTCGGGCACCCCGAAACTGCGCAAGCCCAGCGGAATTTCCACCACTGCGCACAGTTCGGTCATCGCCGCGACGGCGCTATCGGCCGCTTCATTGAGACTCAGATGAGCGGTCTTCACCCCCATGGCTTCGGCAATATCCTGCATCCGTTCGACGCAGGCCATCTTGTTCCAGGTCATGACATACGGCAGCAGCAACGCATTACTGACGCCGTGAGCAATGTTGAAGCGCCCGCCCAGCGGATACGCCAGCGCATGCACCGCGCCGACCCCGGCATTGCCGAACGCCATGCCGGCCATCAGGCTGGCGGTGGCCATATCCTCCCGGGCTTGCAGGTTGGACGGATTGGCGTAGGCCTTGGGCAAGGATCGGGCGATCAACTTGATCGCGCCGATGGCCAGCGAATCGGTGATCGGCGAGGCATTCAGTGACAGGTAGGATTCGATGGCATGCACCAGCGCATCGACGCCACTGGCGGCGGTGACACTGCGCGGGCAGGTCAGGGTCATCTGCGGACTGACCAGCGCCACGTCCGGCAACAGGTAATCGCTGACGATGCCTTTCTTCAGTTGGGCGACCTTGTCCGAGAGGATGGCGACGTTGGTCACTTCGGAACCGGTGCCGGCCGTGGTCGGGATGGCGATCAGCGGCGGACCTTTGCGCGGCACCTGATCGACGCCGAACAGATCCTCCAGCGCACCGTGATAACCAGCATAGGCGGCAACACTCTTGGCGATGTCGATGGCACTGCCGCCCCCGAGGCCGATCAGACCGTCATGCCCGCCTTCGCGATAGACGCGCATGCAATCCTCGACGATGGCGATTTCCGGATCGGGCAGCACCCGGTCGAAGATTTCGTACTCGCGCTCACCGATCTGTGCCAGCGCCAACTCCACCGTGCCGGACTTGACCAGTGCGGCATCGGTGACGATCAGCGGGTTGTCGATGTCCAGCCGCGTGAGCTCGGCCGCCAGTTGCTCGATGGCCCCGGCGCCGGTGATCAGTTTGTGAGCGATCTTGAACGAGGAAAGACTCATCGTGCGCAGCCTCTTATAGATGTGGGAGCTGAGCACAAGCGTAGCTGGGGAATTCGGGTTGTCTGGTATTCAGGGTGTGAATGACTGAAGCAGGAACAAGAGCGCCCTCACCCTAACCCTCTCCCGGAGGGAGAGGGGACTGACCGTGGTGAACTTTCGCCATCCATTGACCTGAATTACCGAGTTGAACTCAAATTTTGATAAGCATAGAGATCGGCTCCCTTTCCCCCTCTCCCCATTGGGGAGAGGGTTGGGGTGAGGGGTGGCTCTTGAGCCGAACACTAAATCTGAGCAGTACGCAGTTTCTCACTCCGCCCACGCAACCACTCCAGCGTCAGCAGCAGAATCACCGAGAAGGCAATCAGTAGCGTTGCAGCCGCCGCAATCGTCGGGCTCAGATTCTCGCGAATCCCGCTGAACATCTGCCGAGGCAACGTCGCCTGCTCGGGACCTGCGAGGAACAGTGTCACCACCACTTCATCGAACGAGGTCGCAAAGGCAAACAGCGCCCCGGAAATCACCCCCGGCGCAATCAGCGGCAAGGTCACCCGACGGAACGTAGTCAGTGGCGAGGCGCCCAGGCTGGCCGCCGCCCGCACCAAGTTATGGTTGAATCCCTGCAACGTCGCCGACACCGTGATGATCACGAACGGTACACCCAACACCGCGTGCACCACGATCAGCGAAAAGAAACTGTTGCCCAGCCCCAGCGGCGCGAAGAACAGGTAACTGGCCACGCCGATGATCACCACCGGCACCACCATCGGTGAAATCACCAGCGCCATCACCAGCGGCTTGCCGGGGAAGTCGCCACGGGTCAGGCCGATGGCCGCCAGCGTGCCGAACACCATCGCCAGCACGGTCGCGGCCGGGGCGACGATGATGCTGTTCTTCAACGCGCGCATCCATTCCGCCGAGGCGAAGAAGTCCTGGTACCAGTGCAGCGAAAAGCCTTGCAGCGGGTACACCAGAAAACTGCCCGAGTTGAACGACAGCGGCACGATCACCAGCACCGGCAGGATCAGAAACAACAGGATCAAGCCGCAGAGGATCCGCAAGCTGTAGAACCACACCCGCTCGACGGGCGACATATAAGGACTCAGCATTTCAAATTCCCCTTAGCTCAGGCGCAGGCGACTGGCGCCCACCAGCCAGCTGTAGATCAGATAAAGCACCACGGTCGCCAGCAGCAACAAGCCGCCGAGTGCAGTGGCCATGCCCCAGTTGATGCTGGTGTTGGTGTAGAACGCGACGAAGTAGCTGACCATCTGATCGTTCGGGCTGCCCAGCAGTGCCGGGGTGATGTAGTAGCCGATGGCGAGGATGAACACCAACAGGCAACCGGCGCCGACACCGGCGTAGGTCTGCGGGAAGTACACCCGCCAGAAACTGGCGAACGGATGGCAGCCGAGGGAAATCGCAGCGCGCATGTAGGTCGGCGAGATGCCTTTCATCACGCTGTAGATCGGCAGGATCATGAACGGCAGCAGGATGTGCACCATCGAGATGTAGACCCCGGTGCGGTTGAACACCAGCTCCAGCGGTTTATCGATGATGCCCATCGCCATCAGCGCGCTGTTGATCAAACCACCGGATTGCAGCAACACGATCCACGCGGCGACACGCACCAGAATCGACGTCCAGAACGGCAGCAGCACCAGAATCATCAGCAGGTTGCTCTGACGCGACGGCAGGTTGGCCAGCAGGTACGCCAGCGGATAGGCCAGCACCAGGCAGATCACGGTGATGATCAGGCCCATCCAGAAAGTCCGGGCGAAGATGTCGAGGTAGATCGCCTGATCCGGGGTGGCCGGAGCAATTTCGCCGAGGTCGTCGATGCGGTGATCCACCGCCGCCAACAGATAGAACGGGGTGATGCTGCTGGTGTTGCGCTTCACCGCTTGCCAGTAGGCCGGATCGCCCCAACGCTCGTCGAGGCCTTCCAGCGCTTCTTTATAAGAGGCCGGTTCGCTGGCGAATGGCAGCGAGCGGGCGGTTTTGGTCAGCAGGCTGCGATAGCCGGCCAACTCCATGTTCAGGCGTTTGGACAGATCGCCCAAGGTCTGGTTTTTGCGCGCTTCGGCGAGGTCTTCGCTGGCGGCTTTATAGACCGGTTCGGCGGGCAGGCCTCGGCCGTCCCACGCCGCAATCGCGGTTACGGTGCGCGGCATGCCGCCGACCACTTCCGGGTTGCCGACGCTTTTATAGAGCAGCGCCACGATCGGCACCAGGAACACCAGCAACAGAAACAGCACCAGCGGCGCGATCAGCGCCTGGGCCTTCCAGCGGTTGACCCGCTCGGCGTGCTTGAGCCGCTGCTTCAAGGTGGGGCTGTTGCCCTCGTTCAGGGGAACGGCGATGGCCATGACGTACTCCGCAAATCTTTGATCAATCGAGAATGTGGGAGCGAGCCTGCTCGCGATAGCGCCTTCGGATTCAACATTGATGCCGACTGACACACCGCAATCGCGGGCAGGCTCGCTCCCACAGGAGGGCGAGCCCTCTGGTTACTTCGCAGCCCAGGAATTGAAGCGCTGCTCCAGTTGCTCGCCGTTGTCAGCCCAGAAGCTGACGTCGATCTGCACCTGGTTGGCGATGTTTTCCGGGGTGGTCGGCATGTCTTTCAGGATTTCCTTGTCCAGCAACGGCACTGCCTGAGAGTTGGCCGGGCCGTAGGCGATGTTTTCCGAGTAGGTCTTCTGCTGTTGCGGCTGCACCGAGAACGCGATGAATTTCTTCGCCGCTTCCGCACGCTTGGCGTCCAGGCCTTTCGGGATGGCCCAGGCGTCGAAGTCGTAGATGCCACCGTTCCACACCACTTTCAGGTTGGATTCTTTCTGCACGGCGGCGATACGACCGTTGTAGGCCGAGCTCATGACCACGTCACCGGAAGCGAGGTATTGCGGCGGCTGGGCGCCGGCTTCCCACCACTGGATGTTCGGTTTCAGCTCGTCGAGTTTCTTGAACGCACGATCCTGACCGCCCTTGCTGGCCAGTTCCTTGTAGACGTCTTTCGGCGCAACGCCATCAGCCATCAGTGCGAATTCGAGGGTGTACTTGGCGCCTTTGCGCAGGCCGCGCTTGCCCGGGAATTTTTTCGTGTCCCAGAAATCCGCCCAGCTGGTCGGTGCGGTTTTCAGCTTGTCGGCGTTGTAGGCCAGCACGGTCGACCACACGAAGAAGCCCACGCCGCATGGCTGGATTGCGCCTTTGACGTAATCTTCGGACTTGCCGAACAGCGCAGGGTCCAGTTGCTCGAACATGTCTTCGTCGCAGCCACGGGACAGTTCCGGCGATTCAACCTCTACCAGATCCCAGGACACGCTCTTGGTGTCGACCATGGCTTTGACCTTGGCCATCTCACCGTTGTACTCGCCGGCGACGATCTTGCCATTGCCCGCTGCTTCCCACGGTGCGTAGAAGGCTTTGACTTGCGCCGCCTTGTTCGCCCCGCCAAACGACACCACGGTCAGATCCGGCCCAGCGGCCATTGCGCTTGCCGCACCCATCAGGCCCAGGGTCAGGGCTGTGAACTTCAGGGATCTCAACATTTATTGTTCTCTCCACGTGCAGGGTTGGTGTTGGTATTGCCGGGGCGCTTAATGCGCCTCTAGAAGAGGATCGAGCGCGCGAACGTGCTCGACCTGCCAGCCAAGCGGAACCACGTCGCCGACCGCGAGCGCTGGATCGAGCTCGGCAATCGGTTGTTTCACGAAGAAGTCGGTCTTGCCGCAGACTTCCAGGCGCACCCGGACGTGGTCGCCCAGATAGATGAATTCGGCCACCCGCCCGGAGAAGCGGTTTACGCATTGGTCACTCGAACCGTTGAGGCTGACGCGCTCCGGACGGATCGACAGAGTGACCGGCTCGCCGGTCTGGCCGATGTTGACCGCCAGCGCCTCGACCTTTTCCCCACGCCCCAGCTCGACCACGCAGCGCTCGCCGTTCTGACTGAGCAGGCGCCCGTTGAGGCGGTTGTTCTCGCCGATGAAGTTGGCGACGAAGGTGTTTTTCGGTTCTTCGTAGAGGGTGCGCGGCGGAGCGATCTGCTGGATCTCGCCCTGGTGGAACACGGCGACGCGGTCAGACATGGTCAGGGCTTCGCCCTGGTCGTGGGTCACGTAGACCACGGTCACGCCAAGGCGCTGGTGCAGGTGTTTGATTTCCATCTGCATGTGTTCGCGCAATTGTTTGTCGAGAGCGCCGAGGGGTTCGTCCATCAGCACCAGTTGTGGTTCGAACACCAGCGCGCGAGCCAGTGCCACACGCTGTTGCTGACCGCCGGACAGTTGCGCCGGGTAACGCGATGCGAACGCGTCGAGCTGGACCATGCTCAGGACTTTCTTGACCTTGTCGCTGACGTCGCTCTTGTTCAGGCCGCGCACGGTCAGCGGGAACGCGAGGTTTTCGGCGACGGTCATGTGCGGGAACAACGCGTAGTTCTGGAACACCATGCCGATGTCACGCTTGTGCGGCGGCACGTTGTTGATCGCCCGCCCGGCCAGGAGGATTTCACCGGCGGTCGGCGTCTCGAAACCGGCGAGCATCATCAGGCTGGTGGTCTTGCCGGAGCCGGACGGCCCGAGCAAGGTGAGGAATTCGCCCTTGCGGATGTCCAGGTTGAGGTCTTTGACGATCAGGTTCTCGCCGTCGTAGCTCTTCTGCACTCCACGAAAGCTGACCAGCACATCACTGGCCCCTGCGTTTGATTCGACCTGGCTCATACCCACACCTTTGTTATTGATGACTGCTGTGGGATTAAGCCTAGTGGCTGCTTGCAGTCCCGCAAATCGGGGCGCAGGAGAGAATCGCCTCAGCCGGATGGAAGGCCGGGGGTAGGGATTGCCCTACAAGGATGGCGCGTTTTGGCAAACCCGACGCATGGGTCGGGGCTCAAGCCGTCAGAACCGGCAAAAGCGCTTGTCGCTATTGGATATGTCGCTCAGAGCAGCTTGTGTTCCATCGCGTACTTCACCAGCTCGGCAAGTGAAGTGATGTTGAGTTTCTGCATCAGCCGCGCCTTGTGGGTACTGATGGTCTTGCTGCTCAGGGCCAGTTGCTGGGCGATGTCGTTGACGTTGGCGCCTTGCGCCAGCCGTTCGAACACGGAGAACTCGCGCTCCGACAGCAGCGAGTGCAGTGGCCGCGCATCGGTCAGGCCGACTTCGAAGACCATGCGGTCGGCCAGCTCCGGATCGATGTAGCGCCCGCCGGCCGCGACCTTGCGGATCGCCGTCAGCAGCAGCGCCGGATCACTGTCCTTGGTCGCATACCCGGCGGCGCCGACTTTTAGCGCCCGAGCGGCCATCTGCGCCTCGTCGTGCATCGACAGCACCAGAATCGCCGGCGGATGGTTCAGCGCGCGGATCCGCGGAATCGCTTCGAGCCCGTTGACGCCAGGCATCGAGATATCCAGCAACACCACTTCGCAGGGCACGTTGCGCAGGGTTTCCAGCAATTGCTCGCCGTTGCTCGCCTCCCCCACCACTTGCAGATCCTTGGCCAGGCCGATCAATTGCTTGATGCCTTCGCGAACGATGGTGTGGTCTTCGGCTACCAGTACACGGATCACTTACTTCTCCTCATCCAGTGGCACCCGCACGCTCAGCGTGGTGCCCTCGCCCGGCTCGCTGTCGAGTGACAGCTGCCCGCCCATGATCAACACCCGCTCGCGCATGCCCACCAGTCCAAAGGATGTCGGCCTGCCGGCAGCGGCGACAAATCCTACGCCATCATCGCTGACCGTCAGACACAATTCGTCGCCTTCCTGCGCCAGCGTCAGTTCCACAGTATGCGCCTGGGCATGGCGCATGACGTTGGTCAGCGCCTCCTGAAGAATGCGGAACAGGCCGATGGCCTTGGCGTCGCTGAGCGGCGCAAGGTTGTCCGGCACCTGCACCAGACACGGAATCTGCGTGCGCGCCTCAAACCGCCGCGCCTGCCACTCGATCGCCGAGGCGATCCCGGCATCGAGAATCGGCGGGCGCAACGCCGTCGCCACATCGCGCACCAGCTGGAACAACTGGGCGATCAGACGTTTCATGCTGTTGAGCCGTTCGTTCAGACCGGGGTCGAGTTGCGCGTAGGCCAGTTCGCACATCGATGTCTCCAGTTTCAGCACCGTCAGCATCTGCCCCAGCTCATCGTGAACCTCGCGGGCGATGCGCGCCTTTTCCTCTTCCCGCACGCTTTCCAGGTGCGCCGACAATTCGCGCAGTTGCTCGCGGGAGGCCGCCAGCTCCAGTTCGATGCGTTTGCTTTCGGTGATGTCCCAGACAATGCCGTCCCAGACGTAAGAACCGCCTTCCAGCTGACGGGTGATCGCCTTGATTTCGGCCCAGCGTTGCTCGCCCTGGCGCGTGAGGATCCGGCCCTGCCACGACCAGTCGCTGTCGGTGTCCAGCGCTTGATCCTGGGTCTGGTGATAAGCGGCCCGGTCATCCGGATGCACCAGGCTGCGCAGGCCCATGTCGCGGTGGGCGATGGCGGCCGGCGCGTAGCCGACCAGACTTTCGCTGCCCTCGCTGATGTAGGCGAAGTCGATCTGCCCGGTGACCGGTGCGCGCTCGAGACGGAACACCAGCCCCGGCACATTGGCCGCGATGCCTTGCAGCCGCGCCTCGCTTTCCTGCAACGCAGCCAGGGCACGACGGCGCTCGGTGACATCGGTGAGATAAACCACCAGGTATTCGCCATCACGAAAACGCAGGAAACTCAGCGACACGTCCGCCGGCAGCACACTGCCATCGGCCCGCACACAGTTGGTTTCAAAACTAAGCGGCCCTTCTTCGCTGGCCCGGGCGCGTTTCCACAGGTTGAGCCAGCGGTCCATGTGCAGGCCCGGTTCGAAGTCGATCAACGGCCGATCAATGATGGCGCCCTGTGGATAACCGAGCATGTTTTCTGCCGCACGGTTGGCGTAGCGCACATGGCTGTCCCAGTTGACCCAGAGAATGCCGACGGTGCTCTGATCGATGGAAAACTGGGTCAGACGCAGGGCTTCTTCGCTGGCGGCACGCAAAGCGATGTCTTCGCGCGCATCGAACAGGCGTTGTTCAAGACTGCGTTGCTGGCGGCGTTGCCAGAACACGATGGCCACGCAACTGAGCAGCAACACCGCGAACAACAGACTCAGGTTCTGCCAGAAGCCCGGCGACTCGGAAAGCCGCGGATACTTGGGTTGCAGCCATTGCGCATGCAGGCGTTCCAGATCCTTGGCCGGGATTGCGCGCAGGGCGCTTTCAACGATGCCAGCAAGCTCCGGCCAGTCGCGACGGGTGCCGATGCGCAGCAGTTGCGGCAAACCGATGTCACCGACCACCACGAGTCCGGCGAACTCCGGTTCTGCCGACAGTCGACCGAGCTGCGCCTCATCGACCACCGCGTAGGACGCCTGCTGACTCAGCAACAGTTGCAGCGCCTGACGCTCCATCGGTACGCCTTGCAGATTCAGGTGGGGATAGTTGCCGCGCAGGTAATCGGCGGTGACGCCGGGCATGCGCACGGCGACGCGGGTCTGGCTGTCGAGTTTTTCCAGTTCCACGGTCGCGCTGCTTTTCTGGTCGCTGACCACCAGTTGCGGCACGCGCATGTACGGGTCGGAAAACTGCCACAGCCGCAGCCCGCCCGGGGTCTGGGTCAGGCCCGGGGCGATGTCGATTTCGCCGTCCCGGGCAGCGGCCTCGAGTTGGGCCAGATCCTGAAAATTGCGCCAGCTCAGCTCGACATTCAGCGCCCTGGCCAATGCCTTCATCACTTCGACGTTGGCCCCTGACAGCCGCTGCAAGCGCCGGTCGTATTGCGCGTACGGCGCCTGCAACACCAGGCCCACGCGCAATTCATTGTGCTGTGCGAGCCACTGCTGTTCGCTCGCCGACAACCGCGCGAGGTGGCTCGGTGGCGCAGGCGCCGCCCAGCCCATCAAGGGAAACGCCAGACAGCCGATAACCCACAGGCAGCAAAAACGCATCATTGAAGTCTCATACACTGACAAATTCTGACCAACCCATTAGGCTGCCGGGATAACTTCTGGCCTGGAATAACCGATGCCCCCTGTCTATCGCCTGGCAATGCCAGCATTGTGCCTGTCGCTGATCCTGCCTTGTGCGTTTTCCGTCGAAGCTGCGGATCCGGCACCCGCCCCCGCCGCAGAAAAAGCCGCCGAAGAAAAACCGGTCGAACGCCAGCCACTGCTTGAGCGTAGTCAGGAAGAAGCCGCGGCACTCGAACGCAAGGTTCCGGCCCAGGAACAACAGCAACTGCAAGCGGGCAGCGACACCTTCCTCGCCCTGTGGAAACCGGCCAACACCGCCGAACCCAAAGGCGCGGTGATCCTCGTTCCCGGTGCCGGCGAAACCGCTGACTGGCCCCAGGCGATCGGCCCGTTGCGCCGCAAGTTGCCGGACGTCGAGTGGAGCAGCCTGAGTATCACCCTGCCCGATCTGCAAAGCGATGCCATCGCACCGCGCGTGGCTGAAGCCCCCGCCGCACCGAAAACCGCCGACCCGGGCAGCAAGGATTCGACCACCGCCGAGCCGATCGAACAAGCCGCCGGCGGCGAAGCCGATGTGGCCGACAAAGTCGTGGCTGAATCCACCGAAGAACAGTCCAAGGCCGACGCCGAGCGAATCTTCGCCCGCATCGACGCGGCACTGGCCTACGCCGAACAACAAAGCGCGCGCAGCATCGTCGTGCTCGGTCATGGTACCGGCGCCTACTGGGCGGCGCGTTACGTGAGCGAGCGACAGAGCTCGCAGGTCGAGAAGCTGCTGCTGGTGGCCGCGCAGACCCCGGCCAAGGCCAAACCGGAACTGGTGGAACTGACGCCGACCCTGAAACTGCCGACAGCCGACATTTTCTACATGGATAAGGCGCCGGACCGCAACTCGGCACTGGAGCGCATGCAGGCGAGCAAGCGGCTGAAGACGTCCTCTTTCAGTCAGGTCGCACTCAAGGCCCTGCCGGACAACAAGGCCGAGCAGGAGCAATTGTTCCGCCGGGTGCGGGGCTGGTTGAATCCGCAGAGCCCGGACTAAAAATCCGGACTGTAAAAACGCAGACAAAAAAATCGCAGCTCAACGCTGCGATTTTTTTATGCCTAGCGAAAATCCCGCCGTTCGCGAATCAACGTGTAGGCATTGTGCAATTCGCGGGTCCTGTCGGTGGCCTCGCGCACCTGCGCCGGCGTGGCACCTGTCCCGGCCACCTTGTCCGGGTGATGCCGGCTGAGCAGGCGTCGATAGGCACGCTTGATCTGCGCCGGTTCACTGGTGGCCGATACGCCGAGCAGGCGCATCGCCTCCTGATAGCTCACCGCCGCGCTGACGATCGGACGCTTGTGCGGCTCGTAGTCCGCCGCCAACGCCTGGATCTGGTGCGTCGTCCAGCCTAGCCACTTGCCCCACTGCGCCAGCAATTCCCGCTCGCTGACACCGGCCCGGCCATCGGCCCAGACCATTCGCCAACAGGCCCGCAACACACCTTCGGCCGCATGAGGCTGAGTACTCAACCGACGCAGATAACCGCGCAGATTGTCGTTGCCTGACTTGCCGCGATTGAACGCGGCAATCGCCCGGCGCTGCGCCGGCTCGCTCATTTCCAGCGCGCGCATCTCGTGACGCGCCTGCTGGATGTGACCGTCCGTGACCCGCCCGTCGCTCTTGGCCAGACGCCCGAGCAACACGAACAACAGCTCGTCGTTGCGCAGCATCGGCCGACCGCCGAGTTTTTCCCGCAAATGCCCCCAGCTCTGCAAATGCAGGCGCCGATCCAGCGCCTGCCCCAACAAAGCACCAAGCATGGCCCCCGGAATGCTGGCGATAGCAAAACCCGCTCCGGCTCCAATCAGAGTCCCTGGCCACAACATATCAGCGACTCGCTTCTATCAAGGCTTCGGCTTCGGCCAGACGCTCGTGCGTGCCGACATCGACCCAGTGACCTTTCAGTCGCTCGCCGGTCACCTGCCCGTCCGCCATGGCTTTACGCAACAGCGGCGCCAGTTTGAAAGCGCCGTCGCTGCAGCCGTCGAACAACTGCGGATGCAGTACGGCGATGCCACTGTAGGTCAGGGTCGCCGCATCGGCCTGGCCATCACGCACCTGGCCGTCGGTCAGGGTGAAATCGCCGGTCGGGTGATGGGCCGGATTGTCCGCCAGCACCAGATGTGCCAGGCCGCTGATCGGCTGATGCAGCACGCTGAAGTCGTAATCGGTCCAGATGTCACCGTTGACTACCAGAAACGCGTCGTCGCCCAACAGCGGCAAGGCGCGGAAAATTCCGCCGCCGGTTTCCAGTGGCTCGCCCTCCGGCGAATACTGGATCGACACGCCGAATTGCGAACCATTGCCCAGATGATCTTCGATCTGCTGTCCGAGCCAGGCGTGATTGATCACGATCTCATTGAAGCCGGCCGCGGCCAGGGCACGCAGGTGGTATTCAATCAGCGGCACACCGCCGGCTCGCACCAGCGGTTTGGGGGTGGTCAGGGTCAGCGGGCGCATGCGCTCGCCTTTGCCGGCCGCCAGAATCATTGCCTTCATGCCGTCACTCCACCACGCAGGCTGGCGAGCAGTGCCTGCAGATCCGCCAGCTCGGGACGGCGCGCGATGACCGCTTCTATATAAGAGAAGAAACGCGGCACATCGCCGAGGTAACGCGGCTTGCCATCGCGATGGCAGATGCGGGCGAAGATGCCGATAACTTTCAGGTGGCGCTGCACGCCCATCAGGTCGCTGGCGCGCAGGAACTCCTCGAAGTCCGGCTGCACCGGAATGTTCAGCGCCGACGCCTGCTGCCAGTAGCTTTCCAACCAGCCGCGCACACGCTCTTCAGGCCAGCTGAGGAAGGCGTCCTTGAACAGGCAGGTCACGTCGTAGGTCACCGGGCCGTACACGGCGTCCTGGAAATCCAGCACGCCGGGATTTGGCTCGCTGAGCATCAGGTTGCGTGGCATGTAGTCGCGGTGCACCAAGACCTTCGGTTGGGCCAGGGCGCTGTCGATCAGCAGATCGCTGACCTTTTGCCACTGCTGCTGTTGGGTTGCATCGAACTCGACGCCCAACTCGCGTTTCACGTACCACTCGGGAAACAGTTCCAGCTCGCGGCGCAACAACGCGACGTCATAGCTCGGCAGCGGCGCCACCATCGGCAGCTGCTGAAAAGCCAGCAGTGCTTGCAGGGCATCGCTGAATAACGCGTCGGCATTTTCGCTGTCGATCACGTCCAGATAGGTCTTGTTGCCCAGGTCATTGAGCAAAAGAAACCCGCGTTCGAGGTCTTCTGCATAAATTTTCGGCACGTTGATGCCGGATTTCGCGAGCAAAAAGGCGATATCCACGAACGGTTTGCAGTTTTCCTGAGGTGGCGGCGCGTCCATCACGACGAAGCTGCGACCCGCGCCTTCCCAACGGAAATACCGACGGAAACTCGCGTCGCTGCTGGCCGCGGTCAACGTGGCCGGGGGTACGGCTCCCCAGCCCTGATCTGCAAAAAGGGTTGCCAACTGTTCATCGAGCCAAACTTTCAGGTGTTGCAAGCGTACATCTTGATCAGGCATTGCAAGGGTCTCCGACGGCGCTAGCCGTCAAGCGGGTCATGCTTTATTATCCAGCATCTTTTTCAGACCATCGAGAGGCGTGCGGCCCACACCGCGGGCAGATGGCACGCAGGAAGCCCGGACTAATAAGATGGCATTGAAATCCCCCGCGTTTCGTAAAAAATTTCCGTTGTTGGTAACCGGCAGTCTGCTGGCTATGCAACCTCTGGCCAGTTCATTCGTTGTTGCCGCCGAGCAGTATGACTGCGCCGTCTCGGCAACGGGAGGCTGGGCCTGCTCGCCGAAGACGCCGGCAGCTACCTTGCCGCCGCGTCCCGTGCATGACGGCAGTGCCGTCAGTGCCGCTGGCGAAGCCCCGGCCGAGAGCGGCTCCACTGCGGAGTCCGGGCCCAAGCCGGTACTGGTTACCGAGTCCAAGGGCCGTGGCCTGAAATCCCGTAGCGAAGACTACAGTCACCTCGACTGGGTTCCGCGCGAGAAGCTCACCGCCGCCCAGCTGGCCGAGACCGGTCCTTACTGCTCTGGTTCCTATATCGAACCGATTCGTCCTGGCATGAATGACAAGACGAATAAAAGTGACGCCCCGACCTTCATCGGCGCCAAAGCGTCGCGTTACCAGCAGGATTCGCAGGTCGCGAGTCTCGCCGGTGACGTGGTCATGCGTCAGGGCAGCATGCAGGTCGAAGCCGACGAGGCCAACCTGTATCAGGCCGAAAGCCGTGGCGAACTGGCGGGCAACGTGCGCATTCGCGACAACGGTGCACTGATCGTCGGCGACCACGCCGATGTGCAGCTGGACACCGGTGAAGCCAAGGTCGACAACGCCGAATACGTCATGCACAAGTCGCGCATCCGCGGTAACGCGCTGTACGCCAAGCGTGCCGAAAACGCGATCATCCGTCTGAAGGACGGCACGTACACCACGTGCGAACCGAACAGCAACGCCTGGCAGCTCAAGGGCAACAACATCACCCTGAACCCTGCCACCGGCTTCGGTACCGCGACCAACGTGACGCTGCGGGTCAAGGACATTCCTGTCCTGTACACGCCGTACATCTACTTCCCGATCGACGATCGTCGTCAGTCGGGTTTCCTGCCGCCGACCATCGGCACCGGCAGCGACACCGGCTTCATGCTGGTGACCCCGTACTACTTCAACCTGGCACCGAACTACGATGCCACGTTGTATCCGCGCTACATGAGCAAGCGCGGCATGTTGATGGAAGGCGAATTCCGTTACCTGACCAAGTCGAGCGAAGGTCAGTTCGGCGCAGCGTATCTCAACGACGAGGACGACGAGCGCAAGGGCCAGACCGACTACGACAAGACTCGCTACATGTACAACTGGCAGCACAAGGGTGGTCTCGACTCCCGCGTGCTCACCCAGGTGGACTACACCAAGATCAGCGATCCTTATTACTTCCAGGATCTGCAGACCGACCAGATCGGCGTGAAAAGTGCCGACTACGTGAACCAGCAGGGCTCGGTCACCTATCGTGGCGACAGCTACACCGCCCGTTTGAATGCCCAGGCGTATCAGCTGGCAACCGTATCGAACATCACACCGTATGACCGCCTGCCGCAAATCACCTTCAATGGCCAGCTGCCGTATCATCCGGAAGGACTGGATTTCGATTACGAGACCGAGATCGTTCGTTTCGATCGCGATCTGAAAAATGGCGATTTCACGAACGAAGACGGCACAACCGAGCCTCGCCTCGACAACAACGTGTTCGGCCTCGCTCGCGCCAATGGCGACCGTCTGAATCTGAAACCAGGCGTCAACCTGCCAATGAACTGGACCTATGGTTTCCTGAAACCATCGTTGAAGTACCAGTACACGCAGTATCAACTGGATCTGGACAGCAAAGGCAAGTCGGATATCGCCGCGTTGTCGCCGGAGAACCAGAAACTGTTCGGCAAGTTCGACAGCAACCAGAACCGCGGCGTACCTATCGCCAGCATTGACGGTGGCCTGTACTTCGACCGCAACACATCCTTCTTTGGCAAGAACTATCGTCAGACCCTGGAACCGCGCTTGTTCTACCTCTATGTACCCGAGGTGGACCAGGAAGACATTCCGGTATTCGACACCAGCGAGTACACCTTCAACTACGCGTCGCTGTTCCGTGACAACCGCTTCTCCGGCTCCGACCGTGTCGGCGACGAAAACAAGCTGTCGCTGGGCGTGACCAGTCGCTGGATCGAAGACGACGGCTTCGAACGTCAACGCATCAGTGTCGGCCAGGCGCTGTACTTCAAGGATCGCAAGGTTCAACTTCCGGGTATCGCGTTCAACGATCGCGACGACGCCAAGTCCAGTGTTTCGCCTTATGCACTGGAATACGAATACCGCTGGAACCGCGACTGGCGCACCACTGCCGACTACAACTGGGATCCGGACAGCCACAGCCCGCGTTCCGGCAGCGCGATGTTCCACTACCAGCCTGAAGACAACCCGAACAAGGTGGTCAACGTCGGCTACCGCTATCGCAACGACCAGGTTCGTTACGACCAGAACACCGGCAAGTGGTCGGTGGGCGGCGGTGACTACGGTACACCGGGTCAACCTGGCTACGTGAAGGACTACTACAAGATCCAGCAGCATGACTTCTCGGTCATCTGGCCAATCGTTCCACAATGGAGCGCCATCAGCCGCTGGCAGTACGACTACAACCGCAACCGTACACTGGAAGCCTTCGGTGGTTTCGAGTACGACAACTGCTGCTGGAAACTGCGCCTGATCAACCGTTACTGGGTTTCCTACGACGAATTCAGTCAGGAAGCTCCGCAAAACGAAAAAGGCGACCACGGCGTCTTCCTCCAAATTGTTCTGAAGGGACTCGGCGGCCTCACCGGCGCCAAGGTAGAGAGCTTCCTCGACAAAGGCATCCAAGGTTATCGTCAACGTGAAGACCAAGCTTTCTGATTGTCTGCGCCCGCTGATGCTGGGCGCGCTGTTCCTGGGTACCGCGGCCAACGCCGCGGTGCAGTCCATCGATAAAGTGGTGGCCATCGTCGACAACGACGTAGTCATGCAGAGCCAGCTGGATCAACGCGTCCACGAAGTTCAGCAAACCATCGCCAAGCGTGGCGGCGGTTTACCACCTCCGGGCGTGCTGGACCAACAGGTGCTCGAGCGCCTGATCGTCGAAAACCTGCAACTGCAGATCGGCGAGCGTTCCGGTATCCGCATCACCGATGAAGAGCTGAACCAGGCTGTGGGCACCATTGCCCAGCGCAACAACATGACCCCGGAGCAGTTCCGCATTGCCCTGTCCCGTGACGGCCTCTCCTATGAAGACGCTCGCGAGCAGATCCGCCGCGAAATGATCATCAGCCGTGTACGCCAGCGCCGCGTGGCCGAACGCATCCAGGTCTCGGAACAGGAGGTGAAGAACTTCCTTGCCTCCGACCTGGGCAAGATGCAACTGTCCGAAGAGCTGCATCTGGCCAACATCCTGATCCCGACCCCGGAAAGCGCCAACTCCGAAGCGATTCAGAGTGCCGCTCGCAAGGCGATGGAGGTTTACCAGCAGCTCAAGCAAGGCGCCGACTTCGGCCAGATGGCCGTAGCCAACTCTGCCAGTGACAACGCGCTGGAAGGCGGCGATATGGGCTGGCGTAAAGCCGCTCAACTGCCACCGCCGTTCGACCGTGAACTGAGCCGCATGGCGACTGGCGAAATCACTCAACCGGCACGCACTCCGGGTGGTTTCATCATCCTGAAGCTGCTGGAAAAACGTGGTGGCGAGAGCCAGATGCGCGACGAAGTGCATGTGCGCCACATCCTGGTCAAGCCAAGTCCGGTTCGCGACGAAGCCAAGACCAAGGAGCTGGCCCAATCGCTCTACAACCGCATCGAAGCCGGTGAAGATTTCGCCGAACTGGCCAAGAAGTATTCGGAAGACCCGGGCTCTGCCCTCAACGGCGGCGACCTGAACTGGATCGACCCGAACGCACTGGTACCGGAATTCCGCGCCGTGATGGCCAAGTCCCCGCAGGGTCAGCTGTCCAAGCCGTTCCAGACCCAGTACGGCTGGCACGTTCTGGAAGTCCTTGGCCGTCGCGCCACCGATAGCACCGAACAGGCCCGTGAGCAGCAAGCGATGACCGTACTGCGTAACCGCAAATACGACGAAGAGCTGCAAACCTGGCTGCGTCAGATCCGTGACGAAGCGTACGTAGAGATCAAACTCCCTGGTGCAGACCAGGCAGCGCAGTGAAACCCAAGCGTTTCGCGCTGACACCCGGCGAACCGGCCGGCATCGGTCCCGACCTGTGCCTGCTGCTCGCCTCGCAAGCCCAGCCACATCCCCTGATTGCCATCACCAGCCGCGACCTGCTCCAAGAGCGGGCCGCGCAGCTGGGGCTGGCCGTCAGCTTGCTGGAAGTGGCGCCTGACCACTGGCCGGACGCACCGGCGCCCGCCAACAGCCTGTACGTCTGGGACACCCCGCTCAGCGCCCCCGTGGTCGCCGGGCAACTGGACAAGGCCAACGCAGCATTCGTCCTCGAAACCCTGACCCGCGCCGGCAACGGCTGCCTGAACGGCGACTTCGCCGGAATGATCACCGCCCCGGTGCACAAAGGCGTGATCAACGAATCGGGCATCGCGTTTTCCGGCCACACCGAATTTCTCGCCGACCTGACCCACACCGCCCAAGTGGTAATGATGCTCGCGACCCGCGGTTTGCGCGTGGCGCTGGTCACCACTCACCTGCCCTTGCGCGACATCGCCGATGCGATCACGCCCGAGCGGCTGGAGCGGGTCACGCGGATTCTGCACGCTGATCTGCAACAAAAATTCGGCATCGCCCAACCGCGCATCCTGGTCTGCGGGCTCAACCCGCACGCCGGTGAAGGCGGACACCTGGGCCATGAAGAAATCGACATCATCGAACCCACATTGGAGCGCCTGCGCGGCGAGGGCATGGACCTTCGTGGCCCGCTGCCTGCCGACACTCTGTTTACCCCCAAATATCTGGAGCACTGCGACGCAGTGCTGGCGATGTACCACGACCAGGGCCTGCCCGTACTGAAATACAAAGGCTTCGGCGCCGCGGTCAACGTGACCCTGGGCCTGCCGATCATCCGCACGTCGGTCGACCATGGCACCGCCCTGGATCTGGCCGGCAGCGGCAAGATCGACACCGGCAGCCTGAAAGTCGCCCTGGAAACCGCCTACCAGATGGCCGAGACCCGTTTATGACCGAGCAATACCAACACAAGGCGCGCAAACGCTTTGGCCAGAACTTCCTGCACGATGCCGGCGTCATCGACCGCATCCTGCGCTCCATCAGCGCCAAGGCCGGCGACCGCATGCTGGAAATCGGCCCGGGCCAGGGCGCATTGACTGCCGGCATCCTCAACTCCGGCGCACAGCTGGACGTGGTGGAGCTGGACAAGGATCTGATCCCGATCCTCAACCAGCAGTTTGCCAACAAGAGCAATTTCAACCTGCATCAGGGCGATGCGCTGAAGTTCGATTTCAACAGCCTGAACGCTGCGCCGAACAGCCTGCGCGTGGTCGGCAACCTGCCGTACAACATCTCCACACCGCTGATTTTCCACCTGCTGAACAACGCCGGCATCATCCGCGACATGCACTTCATGCTGCAGAAGGAAGTGGTCGAGCGTCTGGCCGCAGGTCCGGGTGGCGGTGACTGGGGCCGTCTGTCGATCATGGTTCAGTACCATTGCCGGGTCGAGCATCTGTTCAACGTCGGCCCGGGCGCATTCAATCCGCCGCCGAAAGTCGACTCGGCGATCGTCCGCCTGGTACCGCACGCCGTACTGCCGCATCCGGCCAAGGATCATCGCCTGCTCGAGCGGGTGGTGCGTGAAGCCTTCAACCAGCGTCGCAAGACCCTGCGCAACACCCTCAAGCAGTTGCTGAGCAACGCCGAAATCGAAGCCGCCGGCGTCGATGGCAGCCTGCGACCGGAGCAACTCGATCTGGCCGCGTTCGTGCGCCTGGCCGACAAGCTCGCCGAACAGCCGGCAAAGGCGCCTGAAGCCGACTGACCGGCAATGATCGCTATCGGGCGGGACGCCAACTCTGGTCTACTGCCCGATACTTGCCTAGACTGAATCCCAATCAGCTACGCCCCGCGTCCCGCTTCGTTTTTAAGGCCTTTTGCATGTCCGATCCTCGCTACCAGGTCGATGTCAGTGTCGTTACCCACTATCTGGCAGACCAATCGCAACCCGAGCACGAGCGCTTTGCCTTCGCCTACACCATCACCGTGCAGAACAATGGCGAGCAACCGGCCCGCCTGATGTCGCGCCACTGGGTGATCACCGATGGCGACGGGCATGTCGAAGAAGTGCGCGGCGCCGGCGTGGTCGGCCAGCAACCGTTGATCGGCGCCGGTAAAAGCCACACCTACAGCAGTGGCACGGTGATGACCACCAAGGTCGGTACCATGCAGGGCACTTACGAAATGGTCGCCGACGACGGCAAGCATTTCGATGCGATCATCAAGCCCTTCCGCCTCGCCGTTCCCGGAGCCCTGCACTGATGGCGACCTATGCCGTCGGCGACCTGCAAGGCTGCCTCGAACCGCTCAAATGCCTGCTCAAGCAGGTGGCGTTCGACCCGGCTCTGGATCGCCTGTGGCTGGTGGGTGATCTGGTCAACCGAGGCCCCCAATCGCTGGAAACCCTGCGCTTCCTTTATGGCATGCGCGACTCGCTGGTCTGCGTACTCGGTAATCACGACCTGCACTTGCTGGCAGCGGCGAAGAACATCGAGCGCATGAAGAAGTCCGACACGCTGCGTGAAATCCTTGAAGCGCCGGACTGCGCCGAACTGATGGAATGGCTGCGCCAGCAGAAACTCATGCACTACGACGAACAACGCGAAGTGGCCATGGTGCACGCGGGCATCCCGCCGCAATGGTCACTGCGCAAGGCGCTCAAGCACGCTGAAGAAGTCGAGACCGCGCTGCGTGACGACAACCTGCTTCCACCCTTCCTCGACGGCATGTACGGCAACGAGCCGGCAAAATGGGACAGCGACCTCAAAGGCGTGACACGCCTGCGGGTCATCACCAATTACTTTACCCGCATGCGTTTCTGCACCGCCGAAGGCAAGCTCGACCTCAAGAGCAAGGAAGGCCTGGACACCGCGCCGCCGGGCTACAAGCCCTGGTTCCAGCACAAGGAACGCAAGACCCGTGGCCTGCGGATCATTTTCGGTCACTGGGCGGCGCTGGAAGGCAACGTTCACGAGCCCGGCATCTCGGCCCTCGACACCGGTTGCGTATGGGGCGGCAGCCTGACCCTGATGAATGTCGACAGCGGTGAACGCCTGTCATGCAAATGCGACGAGCATGGGGCCGTACTGCCCAGCGTCGCGCCACTGATCACCGAATCTTCTCCCGTCAGCGCCCCGCGCTAGACTGCGTTTTCAGCCGAGCCACAGGAGCCCGCCATGAGCGAATTCAAACGTATCCCCCCGGAACAGGCCCAGGCCCTGCGCGAGCAAGGTGCCGTGGTCGTCGACGTCCGTGATCCGGCAACATTTGCCGCACTGCACATCAGCGGCTCGAAGCATCTGGATAATCATTCCCTCCATGCTTTCATCCAGGGCGCCGACCTCGATGCACCCACCGTCGTGGTCTGCTACCACGGCAACTCGAGCCAGGGTGCTGCGGCGTACCTCGTGAGCCAGGGCTTCTCCGACGTCTACAGCATGGACGGCGGCTTCGAACTGTGGCGTACGACTTTTCCTGCGGAAACCGCGCAAGGCACCTCCGAATAATTTTTTTGTAACGTGCAGGCCCCGGCTCCCGCGGGCTTGCGCGGTGGCAGACGAACGGTCTGCCACAACTAATTACGTATCTCGCCTTTACCTCCCGAATTCCCAACTATCCTTAAGCCCAGGCCATCCAAAACAGGGGAGAGCCGGTACACCGGCGCACGGGTCATCGGGAGTGACTTTCGCGATTGTCGATCGCGAAAGTGTTCTGGGGGGTAAACAACAGCTGCCATCGCAGCTGCTTGCCAGCATCGACTGAGTGATCCGGCGTCGGCTCCACGTATCGAGCGAGGTGACGTCATGAGTATCTTTAGCCACTTCCAACAACGCTTCGAGTCCACACGCCAGGAAGAATTCTCCCTGCAGGAGTACCTGGAACTGTGCAAAAAGGATCGCAGTGCCTACGTTTCCGCCGCCGAGCGTCTATTGCTGGCCATCGGCGAACCGGAACTGCTCGACACCTCGACCAACTCGAGACTGTCGCGCATCTTTTCCAACAAGGTGATCCGTCGCTATCCGGCCTTTGAAGACTTCCACGGGATGGAAGAATGCATCGACCAGATCGTGTCGTATTTCCGTCATGCCGCTCAGGGCCTGGAAGAGAAGAAACAGATCCTCTATCTGCTCGGCCCTGTCGGCGGCGGCAAGTCGTCCCTGGCCGAGAAGCTGAAACAGCTCATCGAAAAAGTGCCCTTCTATGCGATCAAGGGCTCGCCGGTATTCGAATCGCCACTGGGTCTGTTCAACGCCACCGAAGATGGCGCGATCCTCGAAGAAGACTTCGGCATTCCACGGCGCTACCTGAACACCATCATGTCGCCATGGGCCACCAAGCGCCTGGCCGAATTCGGCGGCGACATCAGCCAGTTCCGTGTGGTCAAACTGTACCCGTCGATCCTCAACCAGATCGCCGTGGCCAAGACCGAACCGGGTGACGAAAACAACCAGGACATCTCCGCGCTGGTGGGCAAGGTCGATATCCGCAAACTCGAAGAATTCCCGCAGAACGACGCCGACGCCTACAGCTACTCCGGTGCGCTGTGCCGGGCCAACCAGGGCCTGATGGAATTCGTCGAGATGTTCAAGGCACCGATCAAGGTGCTCCACCCATTGCTGACCGCCACCCAGGAAGGCAACTACAACAGTACCGAAGGCCTTGGCGCGATTCCGTTCACCGGGATCCTGCTGGCCCACTCCAACGAATCGGAGTGGCACACCTTCCGCAACAACAAGAACAACGAAGCCTTCATCGACCGGATCTACATCGTCAAGGTGCCGTACTGCCTGCGTGTGAGTGACGAGGTGAAGATCTACGACAAGTTGCTGTTCAACAGCTCCCTGGCCAAGGCGCATTGCGCGCCGGACACCTTGAAGATGCTGGCGCAGTTCACCGTGCTGTCACGCCTGAAAGAGCCGGAAAACTCCAACATCTACTCCAAGATGCGGGTGTATGACGGCGAAAACCTCAAGGACACCGATCCGAAGGCCAAGTCGATCCAGGAATACCGCGATGCGGCAGGTGTCGACGAAGGCATGAACGGCCTGTCGACCCGGTTCGCGTTCAAGATCCTGTCCAAGGTCTTCAACTTCGATCCCCATGAAATCGCTGCCAACCCGGTGCACCTGCTCTATGTGCTGGAACAGCAGATCGAACAGGAACAATTCCAGGCCGAGACCCGCGAGCGCTATCTGCGCTACCTGAAAGAGTACCTGGCACCGCGTTATATCGAATTCATCGGCAAGGAGATCCAGACCGCCTACCTCGAGTCTTACAGCGAGTACGGCCAGAACATCTTCGACCGCTACGTGCTGTATGCGGACTTCTGGATTCAGGATCAGGAATACCGCGATCCGGAAACCGGCGAGATCCTCAACCGCGTCGCCCTCAACGAGGAGCTGGAAAAAATCGAGAAACCGGCCGGCATCAGCAATCCGAAGGATTTCCGCAACGAAATCGTCAACTTCGTGCTGCGCGCCCGGGCCAACAACAACGGCAAGAACCCGACCTGGCTCAGCTACGAAAAACTGCGGGTGGTCATCGAGAAGAAAATGTTCTCGAACACCGAAGACCTGCTGCCAGTCATCAGCTTCAACGCCAAGGCCAGCAAAGAGGATCAACAGAAGCACAACGACTTCGTTACACGAATGGTCGAACGCGGCTACACCGACAAACAGGTACGACTGCTCTCCGAGTGGTACCTGCGGGTCAGAAAATCACAGTAAACCGCGGCCGGTCAGACCGGTTGTCGTCAGCCCGAGGCCTGTGCGCGCATTTTCTGCTACACAGGCCTCTGGAAGGTGTTCGAAAGGCGGTAGCGAGGTTCAGGCAGCACCCAAAGCGCTTGGGGGAGCGTGTACGTCCCTTGGCATTCGGTTCAATGCTGCATGACCGCTCGCCCCTTTGCAGGACAGCTTCTAAGGAGCAGTCATGAGCTATGTGATCGACCGACGTCTCAATGGCAAGAACAAGAGCACGGTGAACCGTCAGCGCTTCCTGCGGCGTTACCGTGACCACATCAAGAAGGCTGTCGAAGAGGCGGTCAGCCGGCGTTCCATCACCGATATGGAACACGGCGAGCAGATCAGCATTCCCGGTCGCGATATCGACGAACCGGTGCTTCACCATGGTCGCGGCGGCAAGCAGACCGTGGTTCACCCCGGCAACAAGGAATTCACCGCTGGCGAACACATCGCCCGTCCGCCGGGAGGCGGCGGAGGCCGAGGGCCGGGCAAGGCCGGCAACTCCGGCGAAGGCATGGACGAGTTCGTCTTCCAGATCACCCAGGAAGAATTCCTCGAATTCATGTTCGAGGACCTCGAACTGCCCAACCTGGTCAAGCGCAACCTGACCGGCACCGACACCTTCAAGACCGTACGTGCGGGGATCAGCAACGAGGGCAACCCGTCGCGGATCAACATCATCCGTACCCTGCGTTCGGCCCACGCCCGGCGCATTGCGCTCTCGGGCAGCAGCCGCGCCAAACTGCGCGAGGTCAAAGAGGAACTGGCGCGACTCAAACGCGAAGAACCCGACAACTTCGGCGACATTCAGGATCTCGAGGCGGAAATCGAGAAACTAAGTGCGCGTATACATCGGG
This sequence comes from Pseudomonas sp. R45(2017), assembly GCF_002112305.1. Taxonomy (NCBI): domain Bacteria; kingdom Pseudomonadati; phylum Pseudomonadota; class Gammaproteobacteria; order Pseudomonadales; family Pseudomonadaceae; genus Pseudomonas; species Pseudomonas sp. R45(2017). The sequence continues at coordinate 45,234 of NZ_NEHH01000005.1, forward strand.
TGCCGTTCCTCGATACTTTCGACCTCAAGTACAACCTGCTGATCAAGCAGCCAAACCCCAGCTCGAAGGCCGTGATGTTCTGCCTGATGGACGTCTCCGGCTCCATGACCCAGGCGACCAAGGACATCGCCAAGCGGTTTTTCATCCTGTTGTACCTGTTCCTCAAGCGGAACTACGACAAGATCGACGTGGTGTTCATCCGCCACCACACCAGCGCCCGTGAAGTGGACGAAGAGGAGTTTTTCTATTCCCGCGAAACCGGCGGCACCATCGTTTCCAGCGCCCTGAAACTGATGCAGGAGATCATGGCCGAGCGCTATCCGAGCAATGAATGGAACATCTACGCCGCGCAGGCTTCCGACGGCGACAACTGGAACGACGACTCGCCGATCTGCCGCGACATCCTGATCAACCAGATCATGCCTTTTGTGCAGTACTACACTTACGTGGAGATCACCCCGCGCGAACATCAGGCCTTGTGGTACGAGTACGAACGCATCGCCGAAGCCTTTTCCGACACTTTTGCCCAGCAGCAACTGGTCTCGGCCGGGGATATCTATCCGGTCTTCCGTGAACTCTTCCAGCGCAGGTTAGTGACATGACCGCCAAGACCGCCAAAGAGCAGAAGCGCCAACCCATTTCCACAGGCTCGGAATGGACTTTCGAGCTGATCCAGACGTACGACCGTGAAATCGCCCGTATCGCGGCCCGTTATGCTTTGGATACCTACCCCAACCAGATCGAAGTGATTACCGCCGAGCAGATGATGGACGCCTACGCTTCGGTTGGCATGCCGCTGGGCTATCACCATTGGTCCTACGGCAAGCACTTCCTCAGCACTGAGAAATCCTACAGCCGCGGGCAGATGGGGCTGGCGTACGAGATCGTGATCAACTCGGACCCGTGCATCGCGTACCTGATGGAAGAAAACACCATCTGCATGCAGGCACTGGTGGTTGCGCATGCCTGCTACGGCCACAACAGTTTCTTCAAGGGCAACTATCTGTTCCGCACCTGGACCGATGCCAGTTCGATCATCGATTACCTGGTGTTCGCCAAGCAGTACATCATGCAGTGCGAGGAGCGCCACGGGATTGATGCCGTAGAGGATCTGCTCGATTCCTGCCACGCCCTGATGAACTACGGTGTCGACCGCTACAAACGTCCGTACCCGATTTCCGCCGAGGAAGAGCGGCGTCGGCAGAAGGATCGCGAAGAACACCTGCAGAAGCAGATCAACGACCTGTGGCGCACCATTCCCAAAGGCGCAGACAAGTACAGCGACAAGGACAACGCACGCTTTCCGGCCGAGCCACAGGAAAACATCCTGTATTTCATCGAGAAGCACGCGCCATTGCTGGAGCCTTGGCAGCGCGAGATCGTGCGGATCGTGCGCAAGATCGCCCAGTATTTCTATCCACAGCGCCAGACCCAGGTGATGAACGAAGGCTGGGCGACGTTCTGGCACTACACGCTGATGAACGACCTGTACGACGAAGGCCTGGTGACCGACGGCTTCATGATGGAGTTCCTGACGTCCCACACCAGCGTGGTGTTCCAGCCGGGGTTCGACAGCCCTTATTACAACGGCATCAACCCATACGCACTGGGCTTTGCGATGTATCGCGACATCCGTCGCATGTGCGAAGAGCCTACGGAAGAAGACCGCCGCTGGTTCCCGGAAATCGCCGGCAGCGACTGGCTGTCGACCATCAAGTTCGCCATGAGCAGCTTCAAGGATGAGAGCTTCATCCTGCAGTACCTGTCACCCAAGGTGATCCGCGACCTGAAACTGTTCAGCATTCTCGATGACGACCAGAAGGACGATCTGCTGGTGCCTGCGATCCATGACGAGGGCGGCTACAGGATCATTCGCGAAACGCTCGCAGCGCAATACAACCTCGGCAATCGCGAACCGAACGTGCAGATCTACAGCATCGACCGCCGCGGCGACCGCTCGCTGACTCTTCGCCACCAGCAACACGACCGCAAACCGCTGGGCGATTCCACCGAGGAGGTCCTGAAACACCTGCACCGGTTGTGGGGCTTCGACATTCATTTGGAAACCCTGCAAGGCGACCAGATCATGAAGACCCATCACGTTCCGCCTCGTAGCGAACACAGCGAGGGGGATTACGGTCGACTCGACCTGGCCGTCATTCATCTTTGATCCCGTTCAGGCCTCCGAAAGTCCGGCGCAAGAGTTATCCTGTCGGGCCAACGGAGGTTTTTTATGCAGATTTACAAGGTCGGCGGTGCGGTACGTGATCGCCTGCTGGGCAACCCGGTCACCGATATCGATTGGGTGGTGGTCGGCGCGACCACAGAAGAAATGCTCGCCAAGGGGTTTCGCCCGGTCGGCGCGGACTTCCCGGTTTTTCTTCACCCGAAAAGCGGCGAGGAGTACGCCCTCGCCCGCACCGAGCGCAAGAGCGGTCGCGGTTATGGTGGTTTCACCTTTCACGCCAGCCCCGAGGTCACACTTGAAGAAGACCTGATCCGCCGTGACCTTACGATCAACGCCATGGCTGAGGATGATCAGCAAAATCTGACCGACCCCTACCACGGCCAGCGCGATCTCGAAGAACGGATTCTGCGCCACGTTTCCCCCGCGTTTGCCGAAGATCCGCTCAGGGTTCTGCGCGTTGCGCGCTTTGCTGCCCGCTACGCGGAGCTTGGTTTCAAGGTGGCGCCCGAGACATTGGAGCTGATGCGTCAGCTCAGCGAATCGGGTGAGCTGGAAGCCCTTACGGCCGAACGCAGTTGGAAAGAGATTTCCCGCGCACTGATGGAAGATCAGCCCCAGGTTTTCATTCAGGTGCTGCGCGATTGCGGCGCCTTGAAGGTGCTGATGCCAGAGGTCGATGCCTTGTTCGGCGTGCCGCAACCGGAAGCCCATCACCCGGAAATCGACAGCGGCATCCACACCCTGAGCGTGCTTGAGCAGTCAGCCCTGCACAAGCAGCCGTTGACCGTGCGCTGGGCCTGCCTGCTGCACGACCTCGGCAAAGGCCTTACTCCAGAGGAGGAATGGCCACGACACATCGCCCATGAGCACAAAGGCCTGAAGTTGATCAAAGCGGTCAACGAGCGCTTCAAGGCACCGAAGGACTGTCAGGAACTGGCCTTGCTGGTCGGCCAATATCACACCCACGGGCATCGCGCCCTGGAGCTGAAGGCTTCGACCTTGCTCGAGTTGCTGCAAAGCTTTGACGTTTACCGTCGGCCACAGCGTTTCGAAGAGTTCATCGTCGCGTGCGAGATGGATGCCCGAGGCCGCAAAGGGCTTGAGCAGCGCAGTTATCCACAGGCGGATTACCTGCGCGGCGCGGCCAATGTGGCGCGCGGCGTGGCAGTGCAGCCGTTGCTGGAGAAGGGATTCAAAGGCCCGGAACTGGGCGAGGCACTCAAGCGCGAACGGCTCAAGGCGCTGAAGGTTTACAAGGAATCGGCGGCGTCCTGAAAACATTTGATCCGCCCTCGCCAGGGCGGATCAAACCGTTCAAGCCAGACCTGAAGGCGTGAGCTGAGTACCGCGCCATTCAAATCCGACCGGTGCCAGCACCTGATCGATCTGCGCTTCGGCCCACAATGTGGCAAAGCTTTTTCCTACACCGGGATGTACCCGATCCGGCGCAATCAAAGACAGCGGCCACAGCACAAAGGCATTTTTCAGGATTTCCGCCCGGGGCAGGATCAGCCCGTCGAAGTTGCCGGCCAGATCGCCGTACAGCAACACGTCGATATCCAGCGGCAAGCCCTTGCGATCCGGCGCATAGCGACCGTTGTCCGCTTCAATGAACTTCAAGCGGCGATCCAACTCGATCAACGGCAGATCGGTGAACGCCGACACCACGAAGTTGAAGAACGGCCCGCTCTTGATTCCCACCGGCTGGCTTTCGAACACAGGCGAACAGCGGATATCCACCAGAAACGTGGACAAGGCATCCAGACCGGCCTGCAAATGGGTTTCGCGCTCGATATTGCTACCGAGCCCGAGATAGATCTGGGTCAGCGGCATCCGCGCTCGATCTCCACACCCACACCACCCTTGGCGGCCGGCACGGCACCTGGCTTGGTCAGCTTCAGGCGCACCCAGGTGATCTTGAATTCATTCATCAGCACTTCAACCAGACGTTCGGCGAAGGTCTCGACCAGTTGATACCGGGATTGCTCGGCAAAGGCCTGGATCCGTGTGGACACACTGGCGTAATCGAGCGCCAGGGTCAGGTCGTCACCGGCGGCGGCCGGGCGATTGTCCCAGGCGAAGCTCAAATCAAGACGCAGGCACTGTCGGATGCCGCGCTCCCAGTCGTAGGCACCGATCACGGTGTCGACTTCCAGGCCCTCGATAAACACTCTGTCCAAGCACTTTTCTCCGCTGCACGACAAGGGCGCAATGCGCCGTTAGAATCAGGGCGTCCTCGCCCGGAATAGTTAGCATGTTTTGGTTACTGGCGATCCTCGCCTACCTGCTCGGCTCTCTGTCCTTCGCCATTTTGCTCAGCCGCCTGACCGGGAATCCGGATCCGCGAATGAGTGGCTCGGGTAATGCCGGCGCCACCAACATGCTGCGCCTGGCCGGACGCAAACTCGCGACCCTGACCCTGCTGGGTGATCTGTGCAAAGGCCTGTTGCCGGTGCTGATCGCTTCGGCAATGGGCCTTTCGCTGCAGGATCAGGCGTGGATCGGCGTCTGCGCCGTGATCGGTCACCTGTTCCCGTTGTACTTCCGCTTTCGCGGTGGCAAGGGCGTTGCCACGGCGGCCGGCATGCTGCTGGGCCTGTATCCACCCGCTGCGCTGCTGGCCGTGTGCGCCTGGCTGCTGACGTTCTACCTGACCCGCACCAGCTCACTGGCAGCGTTGATCGCCACTCCGCTGACCCTACCGTTGCTGGCATGGCAGGAACCGGCAGCGCTGTTGCCGATGAGCACGCTGACACTGCTGATCGTCTGGCGCCACCGGGGCAATCTACGCGACCTGTTCGCCGGGCGCGAACGGCATTTTTAAATACCGCACGTGAGCGCCACTCATCACAGCGCCGACAACTGCTCCATCGGCCAGCGCGCCTGCACGCTGATCGCCAGGCTTTCCTGCTGGCCGGCCTGCAAACGCTGGCAGCCGGCAAACGCAATCATTGCGCCGTTATCGGTGCAAAACTCGGGACGGGCATAGAACACATCGCCCTTCATGTCGCCGAGCATCTTCTCCAGCGAAACACGCAGCGCCCTGTTGGCACTGACGCCTCCGGCGATCACCAGACGCTTCATGCCGGCCTGCTTCAGGGCACGCTTGCACTTGATGGTCAAAGTCTCCACCACGGCCTGCTGGAACGCCAGCGCGATGTCGCAACGGGCTTGCTCGCTGTCGTCCCCGGCGCTGACGCATTGCTGCCAGGTGTTGAGGGCGAAGGTCTTCAGGCCGCTGAAGCTGAAATCCAGACCCGGGCGATCACACATCGGACGCGGGAAGGTGAAACGTCCTGCGACACCCTTCTCTGCCAGCTTGGCGATTTCCGGTCCGCCCGGATAATTCAGGCCCATCATTTTTGCAGTCTTGTCGAAAGCTTCGCCCGCGGCATCGTCCAGCGTTTCACCGAGCAGGCTGTATTGGCCGATGCCATCGACCTGAACCAGCTGCGTATGACCACCAGAGACCAACAAAGCGACGAACGGGAATTCCGGCGGTTTTGGCTCCAGCATCGGCGCCAGCAAGTGGCCTTCCATGTGATGCACGCCGAGCGCCGGGATGCCCCAGGCAAACGCCAGCGCCTGGGCGCATGAGGCCCCCACCAGCAGCGCCCCGACCAGGCCGGGACCCGCGGTGTAGGCGATGGCGTCGATCTCGGTCGGCACGCAGCCGGCTTCGGCCAGCACCTGACGGATCAAAGGCAGCATGCGCTTGACGTGATCGCGCGAGGCCAGCTCCGGTACCACGCCGCCATAGACGCGGTGCAGGTCGATCTGACTGAACAACGCGTCGGCCAGCAGGCCGCGCTCACTGTCGTATAAAGCGACGCCGGTTTCGTCGCAGGAAGTTTCTAATCCCAGTACTAGCATGGGTTTGCGCCTTGTTTAGGCTGAATTCGAAGGCGCGCATAATAGTCGCCGCGTGATGCCCCGACCAGCGGTTTTCGATCAGAGGCTTTGCATTCCGAGCGATGAGGGGTTAACATCCGCAACCCTTAAAAACCGACGTCTTCAAGTGCTCTTTTGCCGCGAGGATGTTGACCCCGGTAATGAATGAAGGTAGCTCTGGATGCCAGCCGTCAAAGTTAAAGAGAACGAACCCTTCGACGTAGCTCTGCGTCGTTTCAAGCGCTCCTGCGAAAAAGCCGGTGTACTGGCTGAAGTTCGTAGCCGCGAATTTTACGAGAAGCCAACTTCTGAGCGTAAGCGCAAGGCAGCTGCTGCTGTTAAGCGTCACGCCAAGAAAGTTCAGCGCGAACAGCGCCGCGCCGTTCGTCTGTACTAATACACAGACGATCGTAGCAAGCTTCTGCCAAGCCCGGCCCTCAGCCGGGCTAATGGCATTTGCGTAAAACGCTTGATGCTTCACCGTCGAAGCCGCAGATGCGACCGAGACAAACCCGCTTCACCGCGTCAGGCCTGGCTCTTTTGCCAGCGGTGCACGTCTTTTCTGACGAGCCTTTCAAGGCTACTGACGAGCACACCCACTGATTCCTCTTACGACGATCAGCCCAAGGCACCTGCTTGCGTGCCCGCTTCATGAGCTATCCGAGGCCGATTGCCGGCCGTCAGCGGATTCAGCGCAACATTTTCGAATAGTCGAAGACTGATGAGTACTAACGTCAGTGGATTTTCGGCAGATACACTTCCCGACAGCGATTACGCAAACGACACCGGTCGAGCCGCACCACGTGCGCGCATCACTCAATGACCCGCGTCCGGCAGACTTTCGCATCGGATCCATTACAGCGCAGACGAGAACGCCATGGCCGGGCTGATTCCCCAGAGCTTCATTGACGACCTTCTGAACCGCACCGACATCGTCGACGTGGTCAGCTCGCGCGTGCAATTGAAGAAGGCCGGTAAAAACTACACCGCCTGCTGCCCGTTCCATAAAGAGAAGACCCCGTCATTCAGCGTCAGCCCCGACAAGCAGTTCTATTACTGCTTCGGCTGCGGCGCCGGCGGCAACGCCCTCGGCTTTCTCATGGATCACGACAATCTGGACTTCCCCCAGGCCGTCGAAGATCTGGCCAAGGCCGCCGGCATGGAAGTGCCGCGAGAAGAAGGCGGCCGCTCGAACAAGCCGCGCCAGCCGACCGATTCACCGCTGTACCCGCTGCTCACTGCCGCTGCCGACTTTTACCGGCAGGCGCTCAAGAGCCACCCGGCACGCAAGGCAGCAGTGGATTACCTCAAGGGTCGTGGCCTGACCGGCGAAATCGCCCGGGACTTCGGTCTCGGATTCGCACCGCCGGGCTGGGACAACCTGTTCAAACACTTGAGCAGCGACACCTTGCAGCAGAAAGCCATGATCGACGCCGGCCTGCTGATCGAGAACGCCGAAACCGGTAAACGCTATGACCGCTTCCGCGATCGCGTGATGTTCCCGATCCGCGACACCCGTGGACGGATCATTGCTTTCGGCGGTCGAGTGCTCGGCGACGACAAGCCAAAGTACCTGAACTCGCCGGAAACCCCGGTCTTCCATAAAGGCCAGGAACTCTACGGCCTGTACGAAGCCCGCAAGAACAATCGCAACCTCGACGAAATCATCGTCGTCGAAGGCTATATGGATGTCATCGCTCTAGCCCAGCAAGGCCTGCGCAATGCCGTCGCGACACTCGGCACCGCCACCAGCGAAGAACACCTCAAGCGTCTGTTTCGCGTAGTGCCGAACGTACTGTTTTGCTTTGACGGCGACCAGGCTGGCCGCAATGCCGCCTGGCGCGCACTCGAAGCCACACTGCCCTGCCTGCAGGACGGGCGCCGTGCACGCTTTCTGTTTCTGCCTGAAGGCGAAGACCCGGATACGTTGATTCGCGCCGAAGGCACAGACGCCTTCCGCGCCCGGATCAATCAGCACGCACAGCCGCTGGCGGACTACTTCTTCCAGCAACTGACCGAAGAAGCCGACCCGCGTTCGCTGGAGGGCAAGGCCCACATGGCCACCCTCGCAGCACCATTGATCGACAAGGTCCCAGGCGCCAATCTGCGCATCCTGATGCGCCAGCGCCTGACCGAGATCACCGGTCTGAGCAGCGAAAGCGTCAGCCAGCTGGCCCAGAGCGCTCCTCAGGAAGCACCGCCGGCCTATGACCCGGGCATCGATTACGACGCCATGCCGGACTACAGCGACTACCATCAGCCGCAGGCACAGGACATGTATGTGCCGCAGCAGGAATGGACGCCGAAAAAAACCGGCGCCGGCGGCAAGAAATGGGACAAGAAACCGTGGGACAAAAATGGCAAGCGTGGCGGTGATCGCGATCAGCCGCGTGCCCCACGCGTGCCGGCCGCCGTCGAACCTCCGACCCTGGCCGCTCTGAGAACCTTGCTGCATCACCCGCAACTGGCGGAAAAGGTCGAGGACGCCGGGCACTTCGCGGACGAGAACCAGACCAACGCACAGCTGCTGGTGGCACTGCTCGAAGCCGTGCAGAAGAATCCCAAGCTAAACTCATTTCAGTTGATCGCGCGATGGCACGGAACCGAACAGGGTCGCCTGCTCAAGGCGCTGGCGGAAAAGGAATGGCTGATTGACGGAGACAACCTTGAACAACAGTTTTTCGACACCATTACTAGCTTGTCAGCCCGCCAACGCGAGCGAAACCTGGAACAACTGCTCAGGAAAGCGCGTCAAAGCGAACTGAGCGCCGAAGAGAAAAATCAACTGCGCGACCTTTTAAGTCGCAATGTTTCCGCATCAAACCCGACCTCAACTGGCGCGTGAGGTCATAGCTCAGGTATAATCCTCGGCTTGTTTTTTGCCCGCCAAGACCTTCAGTGGATAGGGTGTTATGTCCGGAAAAGCGCAACAGCAGTCTCGTATTATTGAGTTGATCAAACTGGGTCGTGAGCAGAAGTATCTGACTTACGCCGAGGTCAACGACCACCTGCCCGAGGATATTTCAGATCCGGAGCAGGTGGAAGACATCATCCGCATGATTAACGACATGGGGATCCCCGTACACGAGAGTGCTCCGGATGCGGACGCCCTTATGCTGGCCGACGCCGATACCGACGAGGCCGCTGCGGAAGAAGCAGCCGCTGCGTTGGCGGCGGTGGAGACCGATATCGGTCGCACCACTGACCCGGTGCGCATGTACATGCGTGAAATGGGTACGGTCGAGCTTCTGACTCGTGAAGGCGAAATCGAAATCGCCAAGCGTATCGAAGAAGGCATCCGTGAAGTGATGAGCGCCATCGCGCACTTCCCTGGCACGGTTGACCATATTCTCTCCGAGTACACTCGCGTCACCACCGAAGGTGGTCGCCTGTCCGACGTTCTGAGCGGTTACATCGACCCGGATGACGGCATTGCGCCGCCTGCCGCCGAAGTACCACCGCCGATCGACGCGAAAGCGGCGAAAGCGGATGACGACTCCGAGGACGATGACGCCGAAGCTTCCGATGACGAAGAAGAAGCCGAAAGCGGTCCGGATCCGGTCATTGCCGCACAGCGCTTCGGTGCTGTCTCCGACCAGATGGAAATCACCCGCAAGGCCCTGAAAAAGCACGGTCGTCACAACAAGGCGGCAATTGCCGAACTGTTGGCTCTGGCTGAGCTGTTCATGCCGATCAAACTGGTGCCGAAGCAATTCGAAGCACTGGTCGAGCGTGTTCGCAGTGCCCTGGATCGTCTGCGTCAGCAAGAGCGCGCGATCATGCAACTGTGCGTACGTGATGCACGTATGCCACGCGCCGATTTCCTGCGTCAGTTCCCGGGCAACGAAGTCGACGAAAGCTGGTCCGACGCCTTGGCCAAAGGCAAGAGCAAGTACGCCGAAGCCATTGCCCGCGTGCAACCGGACATCATCCGTTGCCAGCAGAAGCTGACCGCGCTGGAAACCGAGACCGGCCTGACCATCGCCGAGATCAAGGACATCAACCGTCGCATGTCGATCGGTGAGGCGAAAGCCCGCCGCGCGAAGAAAGAGATGGTTGAAGCGAACTTGCGTCTGGTGATCTCCATCGCCAAGAAGTACACCAACCGTGGCCTGCAATTCCTCGATCTGATCCAGGAAGGCAACATCGGTCTGATGAAAGCGGTGGACAAGTTCGAATACCGTCGTGGTTACAAGTTCTCGACTTATGCCACCTGGTGGATCCGTCAGGCGATCACTCGCTCGATCGCCGACCAGGCCCGCACCATCCGTATTCCGGTGCACATGATCGAGACGATCAACAAGCTCAACCGCATTTCCCGCCAGATGTTGCAGGAAATGGGTCGCGAACCGACCCCGGAAGAGCTGGGTGAACGCATGGAAATGCCTGAGGACAAGATCCGCAAGGTATTGAAGATCGCCAAAGAGCCGATCTCCATGGAAACCCCGATCGGTGATGACGAAGACTCCCATCTGGGTGACTTCATCGAAGACTCGACCATGCAGTCGCCAATCGATGTCGCCACTGTTGAGAGCCTGAAAGAAGCGACCCGCGAAGTGCTGTCCGGCCTTACTGCCCGTGAAGCCAAGGTACTGCGCATGCGTTTCGGTATCGACATGAACACCGACCATACGCTCGAAGAAGTCGGCAAACAGTTTGACGTGACCCGTGAGCGGATCCGTCAGATCGAAGCCAAGGCGCTGCGCAAGCTGCGCCACCCGACGCGAAGCGAGCATCTGCGCTCCTTCCTCGACGAGTGATACCAGAACCCCCGGCCCAGGCCGGGGGTTTTGTTTTTAGCGCAGATTAAATACCTCGCACCGCCCTCCCCCCGCGCACAGCCCGTCTACACTCGAAACATTCCCCCGAGCCATAACGAGACCGTTATGCCCAGACTGGCGTCCGTGCTTTTTTTGCTGTCACTGATGATCTGGACCGCAACGGCTGACGCGCTGACTCTGACCGATGAAGAACGTCGCTGGCTGGCGGCTCACCCGGACTTGCGCCTGGGTGTGGATGCGTCGTGGCCGCCCTTCGAGTTCCGCGACGACCAGAACCGCTATCAGGGTCTGGCAGCGGACTATATCGATGTGATTCGCCAGCGCCTGGCGATCAAACTCACCCCCATCGAGCCGGTGAGCTGGACCGTGGTGCTCGAACAGGCGAAAAACGGCACGATCGACCTGCTGCCGGGCATCATGTCCACCCCGGAACGCCAGAGTTACCTGTCATTCACCCGCCCTTATCTGGACTTTCCGATCGTCATCCTCGCCCACGTCGGCGGCCCGCAGCCGCGCAAGCTTGAGGATCTTTACGGCCTGAAAATCGCCGTGGTCGAAAACTACGCCCCCCACGAGCTGCTGCGCACCCATCACCCCGACCTGAATCTGGTGGCAATGCCCAACGTCAGCTCAGCATTGCAGGCACTGGCCACCGATGAAGTCGACGCAGTGGTCGGCGACCTGGCCTCCAGTGTCTGGAGCCTGCGGCAGCTCAAACTGGATGGTTTGTATGTCAGCGGCGAGACCCCTTATCGCTACCAGCTGGCGATGGGCGTCCCCCGGGACAACAAAATGCTGGTGGGGATTCTCGACAAGGTGCTGGCCGACATGTCCCCGGAGGAAATCAGCAGCATTCAGGAGCACTGGGTCGGCAACGTCCTCGATCACCGGACATTCTGGTCGGATCTGCTGGTTTACGGTTTACCGGGGCTATCGCTTCTGGTCATCGTCCTGGCAGTGGTGATCCGCATCAACCGGCGCCTGAGCTCGGAAATCGCCCGACGCATCGACCTTGAACAGGAACTGCGCAGCAGCGAATACCACTATCGCGGGCTGGTGGAGAGTCTCTCAGCCATCGCCTGGGAAGCGCGGATCAGCGATTTCACCTACAGCTATGTTTCGCCCCACGCCGAGGATCTGCTCGGCTATCCGCTGTCCCATTGGCTGATTCCAGGCTTTTGGCGCAACATCATTCACCCTGCCGATCTGACTCGTGCCCAGAGCTTCTGCGATCACGAAGTGCTGGCCGGGCGCGATCACAGTCTCGATTACCGCGTCATCACCGCAGACGGCCGTTGCTTGTGGGTACGCGACATCGTCAGCCTGATCGAACACGGCCACGAACCGGTGATGCGCGGCCTGATGATCGACATCAGCGAAACCAAACGCACCGAAGAGGCGTTGCGCCTGTCGGAACAGAAATTCGCTTCGGTATTCCAGCAATGCCCGGACATTCTGGTGATCGCCCGGCTATCCGACGGCTGCCTGCTGGAGGTCAACGAAGCCTTTGAAGAACAGATCGGGCTCAAGGCCGAAGAAGTGATTGGCCAGACCGCCACCGAACTCAACATCTGGGGCATTCCAGGGGTTGGCCCGGGCCTGCTTCAGCGCCTGCAAGCCGGCAGCATTCGCAACCTGGAGATGCCCTTTCGTCGCAACAATGGCCAGGTGTTTACCGGGCTGATTTCCGCCGAGCCCTTCGAGCTCGACACCACACCGGCGCTGGTCGTGGTGGTGCGCGACATTACCCAGCTCAAGGAAACCCAACAGCAACTGCAAACCTCAGAAGAAAAGTTCGCCAAGGCCTTCCACGCCTCGCCAGACGGCCTGCTGTTGTCGCGCCAGAGCGATGGCCTGCTGCTGGAGGTCAACGAAGGTTTCAGTCGTATCACCGGTTTCAACAGCGCGATGTCGGTGGATCGCTCGGCGCTGGACCTGGGAATCTGGGTCAACCTCAACGAACGCAAGCAAATGCTCGACCTGCTGCACCGCGACGGTTTTGTCCGCGATTTCAGCTGCCACATCCGCCGCAGCGACGGGCAGATCCGCCTCTGCGAAGTGTCCAGCCGTCCGCTGCCGATCGGCGACGAAGATTGCATGCTGACCATCGCCCGGGACATCACCGAACGCCACCTGATGCAGGAAAAACTGCAACAGGCTGCGACCGTGTTCGAGAGTACTGCCGAAGGCGTGCTGATCACCGACACCCAGCAACACATCAGCGCCGTGAACCGGGCGTTCACCGAAATCACCGGTTACAGCGAAAGCGAAGCGCTCGGTCACACTCCGCGCCTGCTTGCGTCCGGCCTGCACGACAGCGCGTTCTACGCGGCGATGTGGCATCAATTGACCGACGAAGGCCACTGGCAGGGCGAAATCTCCAACCGGCGCAAAAATGGCGAGCTGTACCCGAGCTGGCTGACCATCAGTGCCGTGCGCAACCGCGACAAGTTCATCACTCACTTCGTTGCGGTGTTCGCCGATATCTCCAGCCTCAAGCACGCCCAGGCCAAGCTCGACTATCAGGCGCATCACGACCCGCTCACCGGCCTGCCAAACCGCACGCTGTTCGAAAGTCGCCTGCTGATGGCACTCAACAGTCAGCAGGAAAACGGCGGTCAGGGCGCAGTGCTGTTCCTCGACCTCGACCGTTTCAAGCACATCAACGACAGCCTCGGTCACCCGGTCGGCGATTTGCTGCTCAAGGGCATCGCCGTGCGCCTCAAGGAGCAACTGCGCGATATCGACACCGTTGCGCGGCTGGGGGGCGACGAATTCATCATTCTGCTACCTGGCCTGCAGCAGCCCGGCGATGCCGACAACATTGCCACCAAACTGCTGAACTGCTTTGGCGCACCGTTCCAGGCCGGTGAGCATGAGTTCTTCATCAGCGCCAGCATCGGCACCAGCCTTTACCCGCGCGACGGCTGCGATGTCGCGACCCTGATCAAGAACGCGGACGCAGCGATGTACCGCTCCAAGGCCAAGGGCCGCAACCGGGTCGAAAGCTACACCCGCGACCTCACCGCGCAGGCCAGCGAGCGTGTGGCGCTGGAGCACGAACTTCGCCGGGCCATTGAGCGCGAGGAGCTGTACCTCTATTACCAACCGAAAATCAGCCTCGACGATCACAGCCTGGTCGGCGCCGAAGCCCTGATCCGCTGGCGTCATCCGAATTTCGGCGATGTGCCGCCTGAGCACTTCATCCCGCTGGCGGAAGAGAACGGGATGATTCTGCAAATCGGCGACTGGGTGCTGGAAACCGCCTGCCGGCAGATGTTCGAGTGGGGCCAGATCTACGAATCCCTCGGCCCGCTGTCGGTGAACCTCGCCGGCGCACAACTGCGCCAGCCGAACCTGCTGGGACGCATCGAGCAACTGCTCAAGGACAACCGCCTGCGACCGGAATTACTGCAACTGGAAATTACCGAAAACTTCATCATGAGCCAGGCTGAAGAAGCGCTGGCGGTGCTGCATCAGCTCAAACACCTGGGCGTGCAACTGGCCATCGACGACTTCGGCACCGGTTATTCCTCGCTGAGTTACCTCAAGCGCCTGCCTCTGGACATCCTCAAGATCGACCAGTCTTTCGTTCGCGGACTGCCCGACGACCCGCACGACGCGGCGATCGTCCGCGCCATCATCGCCCTGGGCCGCAGCATGCAATTCACCGTGATCGCCGAAGGCGTGGAAACCCAGGCCCAGCAACAATTCCTCGCCGCCGAAGGCTGTGAACAGATCCAGGGCTACATCGTCAGCCTGCCGCTGCCACCAGAAGAGTTTGCCGCGACGTTTCTTCGCATAGCCGTATCAGATTTTTCGGATAGCACAGCCGAGAAACCGTCGCTATAATCCGCGGCCTACTGAGGGCCTATAGCTCAGTTGGTTAGAGCAGAGGACTCATAATCCTTTGGTCCACGGTTCAAGTCCGTGTGGGCCCACCAAACATGAAAAAGCCGCGCTTATGTGCGGCTTTTTCGTTTCTGTCTTTCCCGCCACGAGGCCGTCGTCCCATCTCCCTTCAAAGCGTGTGACTTCTGAAAGCGTAAACAGGGCTTGCCTCATGCCCGTCTAAATCGACAACTAACCATTTCGTTACACCATATGTCCTGGCACCCAAAGCCGAGGCTCATCTGATGATTCGAAAAAGGAATTTTTATGGTTGATGTCACTCGCCGTTCGCTGATGGGAATCGCCGCAGCACTTCCCCTGCTCGCGCAGTCATCCTGGGGGCAGGCGCAACGTCAGGATGCACCGGCACCAGTACCCGGCGATGAGGTACTGATCAATTTCAACGAGAGCCCCTGGGGACCGGCGCTCGCCGCCCGACAGGCGATGCAGGAAGGTATTGCACTGTGCGGGCGTTATCCCTACAAGATCCAGTACCGACTCAACGCCCTGTTTGCCCGCCAACAAGGCATACCGGAGGAGTATGTTCAGACTTTCTGCGGCTCCAAACTGGCCTTGCAGCATGCGGTTCACGCCTTCACTCGACAGGGTAGCCTGGTCGTTGCGTCGCCCTCTTATGAAGACCCTGTCGAGGCGGCTCGCGGCAGACAGGTCGCGGTCCACGAGATAGCACTGAATCCTGATCATGCCCATGATCTTCCACACATGCTGGCGGCCGATCCGCAGGCGGGACTGATCTACGTCTGCAATCCGAATAATCCGACCGGTACTGTGACGCCACACGCAGATATCCTGCTCGCGCTGGCGAACAAGCCAAAAGGAACGATTCTGTTGGTGGACGAGGCCTATATCGACTTCTCGAATGCGCCGACCTGCATTCCGCTGGTCAAGGATCATCCCGAACTGATGGTGCTGCGAACTTTCTCGAAAATCTATGGCATGGCAGGCGCCCGTCTGGGTATCGCGATAGCCAACCCCGCCCTGCTGGAGCAACTGGAGGTGTTCGGCAATTACAACGTGCCGGCGGCCCCTTCGCTGTTGGGCGGCATAGCCAGTCTCGAGGACACGCAGTTGCTGCCACAGCGCAAGCACACCAACACGAGGCTGCGTGACGAGACAATCACCTGGCTGACCGCTCGCGGTTTTCGCTGCACGGTGTCGCAGGCCAACTGCTTCATGGTCGACGTGAAACGTTCTGCCAGGGAGGTGGTGCAGGCGTTGGCCGATCGCCGGGTCAAGGTGGGCCGGGTATGGAAAGAGTGGCCGACGTGGATTCGGGTCAGCGTTGGTACGGAAGACGACATGCGACGGTTTCGTGAGGCATTTGCCAGCGTCTGATATCAAGACAGTCCCTATGGAAAACCGCGCGAGTATCGCCCACAAGCTTACCGCCGGCCGAGCCTGTAACATGCGCAACCAAAGATCCGCCCATGGAGACGCCCCTTGTCCGACATCCGCCCACCCGTGCTTGATGAAATTGACCGACAGTTGATCGCGGCCCTGCAAATCAACGCCCGCGAGAGCGTGGCGATGCTGGCCCGGCAATTGGGGATCGCCCGCACGACCGTGACTTCGCGACTCGCGCGGCTGGAAAAGGCCAAGGTCATCACCGGCTATGGCGTGCGTCTGGGCCAGCGTGTGGTGGATGGCGGATTGCAGGCTTACGTCGGAATCAAGGTGCAGCCACGCTCCGGCAAAGAGGTGTTGCGCCGGTTGAGCGCGATGGCTCAGGTGCAGCAATTGTGCGCTGTTAGTGGTGAATTCGATTATGTGGCGTGGCTGCGGACCGATTCGCCGGAGCAGCTCGATCAGCTTCTGGATCAGATCGGCAGCGTAGACGGTGTGGAGAAGACCACGACGTCGATCATCCTCAGCAGCAAGATCGATCGCGGGCATCCAGTTTGACCATAGCTTTCGTCATATCGCAGTACTAACGCTCAAAACGACGACATTCTGCGTCTTATTAACGTGTTCTACGCTCCCTAGAATGGCTGGCATCTTTTCCTATACTCAGACGCGCATCCAGCGTCGGGTCGCCAGCAAGGTCAGCCATGAACAAGAACAATCGCCATCCTGCAGACGGTAAGAAACCGATCACCATTTTCGGTCCGGACTTTCCTTTCGCCTTCGACGACTGGATCGAACACCCGGCCGGCCTGGGTAGCATTCCCGAGCACAACCACGGTGCCGAAGTGGCAATCGTGGGTGCTGGCATCGCCGGTCTGGTGGCGGCTTATGAGCTGATGAAACTCGGCCTGAAACCCGTAGTGTACGAGGCCTCGAAGCTTGGCGGTCGCCTGCGCTCCCAAGCGTTCAACGGCACTGACGGCATCGTCGCCGAGCTCGGCGGTATGCGCTTCCCGGTGTCGTCCACCGCGTTCTATCACTACGTCGACAAGCTCGGCCTCGAAACCAAGCCCTTCCCCAACCCGCTGACGCCGGCCTCCGGCAGCACCGTGATCGACCTGGAAGGCAAAACCCATTACGCACAGAGCCTGAAGGATCTTCCTGCACTGTTCCAGGAAGTGGCTGACGCATGGGCCGACGCTCTGGAGGCCGGTTCGCAGTTCGCCGATATCCAGCAAGCGATTCGCGACCGTGACGTGCCACGCCTCAAGGAGCTGTGGAACACTCTGGTTCCGCTGTGGGACGACCGCACCTTCTACGACTTCGTTGCCACCTCGAAAGCCTTCGCCAAACTGTCGTTCCATCACCGCGAAGTGTTCGGCCAGGTCGGTTTCGGTACCGGTGGCTGGGACTCGGATTTCCCCAACTCGATGCTGGAAATCTTCCGCGTCGTGATGACCAACTGCGACGATCACCAACATCTGGTCGTCGGCGGTGTGGAACAAGTGCCACAAGGTATCTGGCGTCATGCGCCGGAGCGCTGCGTACACTGGCCGCAAGGCACCAGCCTGAAATCGTTGCACCACGGCGCACCGCGCTCCGGGGTGAAGAAAATCGCCCACGCACCTGACGGACGTTTCGCGGTCACCGACAACAACGGCGACACCCGCGAATACGCCGCCGTACTGACCACCTGCCAGAGCTGGCTGCTGACCACCCAGATCGAATGCGACGAAAGCCTGTTCTCGCAGAAGATGTGGATGGCGCTGGACCGCACTCGCTACATGCAATCGTCGAAGACCTTCGTGATGGTCGACCGCCCGTTCTGGAAGGACAAGGACCCGGAAACTGGCCGTGACCTGATGAGCATGACCCTCACAGATCGCCTGACCCGTGGCACCTACCTGTTCGACAACGGCGACGACAAGCCGGGCGTGATCTGCCTGTCGTACTCGTGGATGAGCGATGCGCTGAAGATGCTCCCGCACCCGGTGGAGAAACGCGTGAAACTGGCGCTGGATGCGCTGAAGAAGATCTACCCGAAAGTCGACATCGCCGCGCGGATCATCGGCGATCCGATCACCGTGTCGTGGGAAGCCGACCCGCACTTCCTCGGCGCGTTCAAGGGCGCCCTGCCCGGCCACTATCGCTACAACCAGCGCATGTACGCGCACTTCATGCAGGACGACATGCCGCCGGAGCAGCGCGGGATTTTCATCGCCGGCGACGACGTGTCGTGGACGCCGGCCTGGGTCGAAGGCGCGGTACAGACCTCGCTCAACGCGGTGTGGGGAATCATGAAGCACTTCGGCGGGTCCACACATAAAGAGAACCCCGGCCCGGGTGATGTGTTCAAAGACATCGGCCCGATCGCCCTGCCCGAGTAAGAGGAATCTTCGATGCGTGTAGCCCTTTACCAATGTCCACCGCTGCCACTGGAACCCGCCGCCAACCTTCAGCGCTTGCATCAACTGGCGATGGAGGCCAAAGGCGCCGACCTGCTGGTGGTGCCGGAGATGTTCCTGACCGGCTACAACATCGGCAAGGAGGCGGTTGCGACATTGGCCGAGGTCTATAACGGCGAGTGGGCGCAACAGGTCGGACGAATCGCCAAGGCTGCCGGCCTGGCGATTCTCTACGGTTATCCTGAGCGCACCGCCGAAGGACAGATCTACAACGCTGTGCAGTTGATCGATTCGAACGGCGAGCGCCTGTGCAATTACCGCAAGACGCATCTGTTCGGCGATCTGGACCGTTCGATGTTCAGCCCCGGCGATGGCGAGTTTCCCATCGTCGAGCTCAACGGCTGGAAGCTCGGTTTCCTGATCTGCTACGACCTGGAGTTCCCGGAAAACGCCCGGCGCCTGGCCCTTGAAGGCGCCGAGCTGATTCTGGTGCCGACGGCGAACATGATTCCTTTTGATTTCATTGCCGATGTTTCCGTGCGCTCCCGCGCCTTCGAAAACCAGTGCTACGTGGCTTACGCCAACTACTGCGGCCACGAAGGCGACATTCATTACTGCGGGCAAAGCAGCATTGCCGCGCCGGATGGCAGCCGCATCGCCCAGGCCGGACTGGACGAAGCCTTGATCGTCGGTGAGCTGGATCGTCAGTTGATGGTCGACTCGCGCAACGCCAACCGCTACTTCAACGACCGCCGCCCCGAACTTTACGACGCGCTCAACAAGCGCTAATCCGCTAGCATTGGCACTTCACTGTTCTGGAAGTGCCCATGCCTGCGTCGACTCACCCCCGCCCCCACACCGAAACCCTGGCCAACGGCTTGCGCGTGACCCTGCGCCACACGCCCGGTCTGAAGCGCAGCGCCGCCGCGTTGCGGGTGGCTGCCGGCAGTCATGACGTGCCGTTGGCGTGGCCGGGGCTGGCGCATTTTCTTGAGCATTTGCTGTTTCTCGGCACCGAGCGTTTTCCTGCACAGCAAGGGCTGATGGCCTACGTGCAAGGTCACGGCGGTCAGGTGAATGCCAGCACCCGCGAGCGCACCACCGATTTCTTCTTTGAGTTGCCGCCAACGTCCTTCAGAGGTGGACTGGAGCGTCTGTCGGACATGCTCGCTCATCCGCGTATGAATCCGGACGATCAGTTGCGGGAACGGGAAGTGCTGCAGGCGGAGTTTGTTGCGTGGTCGCAGGATGCTGCGGCTCAGCAGAAAGAGGCGCTGTTTGAGGGATTGTCGGCAGCACATCCTTTGCGCGGCTTTCATGCCGGAAACCGCGACAGTCTGCCGATAGAGCAAGCGGAGTTTCAGCAGGCGTTGAAAGACTTCCATCAGCAGTTTTACCGCACCGGGCAGATGACTCTGAGTCTGGTCGGGCCGCAAAGTGTTGAAGACCTGAGAACGCTGGCAGAACAGTTTGCCGCCGCGCTGACAGCTGGGGATAAAACTTCACAGGCAGCCCCCGTTCGCTTGATGGACACTCCACAGAAAAGTTATCAACAGGTCGGCGAGCGGCACGGCAATCTGCTGTTTGCGTTAGAGGATTTGCCGGAGTCGTCGGCCGAGGCACTGGCGTTTTTCTGTCACTGGTTGAACAGCGCCAAACCCGGTGGGCTGCTCGCTCACTTGCAGCAGCAGGGATTCGCGGAAGACTTACAGGCCTGTGTGCCTTATCAATTTGCTGGGCAGGCTTTTCTACATCTTCAGTTCACTGGGGCATCCGGGTCACTCGACGCCATCCGCGCACAGTTTCTCGACTGGTTGAGCTTCTTCGCAGCGCAGCAGGACTGGCCGGCACTACGCGAGGAATATTCGGCACAGCTTCAACGTCAGCAGCAGGTCAGCGGTGCGTTGCAACTGGCGCGACTCGACAGCGAACAACTCGAAAGCGGCCTCTCCGAATCGGCCGTTGCAGCGCTCAAAGTGATTCTCGGCAAAATCGGCACTGTGGATAACTTCAGCAGTCACTGGCATCTGCCCGCTGCCAATCCGTTCCTGCGCGTAGCCGAACCGCTGGCCAACGCCGGCCTGATCCGCGGCCAAACCAGCGCCCACCGTGGGCTGCGCACGTTCGCTCAGGATCGCTCGCGCAGCCGACGCGAACGTTCGCCGATGCAATTCAGCCAGGCGCTGTCGGATAACGGTGACGAAGGTGCGGTGTATGTTCGCTGGCAGACGGAAGCAGCGGCCACGGCCGAGCTGCAAGCGAAACTGCAACGCAGTCTGCGGGAGATTTCTGACGACGCGCGTCAGGCCGGGGTCGAGTTGTCCTTCAGCGCCGCAGCTGATCAGTGGCTGCTGAAACTCACTGGCCTGCAGGACACGCTGCCCGTTGTCCTGGAGCACGCACTGAAATCTCTGACACAAGTGGGCGCCGATTCCGCGAAAGGCGAGCCGCAACCTGCGCTGATACCGATCCGCCAGCTGCTCAAAGTACTGCCGGAAAAATGCCTGCCAGCGGTAGGCAAATCCGATGACGCCGCCCACCTGTGGACAACTTCCCGCTGGGACGGCCTGGCTTTGAGGCTAAACCAACAAACCCAATCAGCCATGGGCCTGGCCCTGAGTCGCATCCCCGGCATCCCGGACAATCAAATTCCCGCACCGTCGGCAATCAACGCCGGATACCGGTGGAGTCAGATCGACAGCGCGTCCAGCGAACACGCCTTGCTGCTGTTCTGCCCGACCGCCAGCCACGAAATCGCCGACGAAGCCGCGTGGCGCCTGCTCGCGCATCTGTGCCAGACACCGTTCTACCAACGCCTGCGCGTCGAACTGCAACTGGGTTATGCGGTGTTCAGCGGGCTGCGTCAGCTCCACGGCCAGACCGGATTGCTGTTCGGTGTGCAATCGCCCACTGCCACCGCCGCGCAATTGCTCGGTCACATTCAGCAGTTTCTCGATAACCTGCCAGCCCTTGTCGAACGACTCGATGACGCGAGCCTCGCCCGGCAACGCCAGACGCTTGTCGATCAGTTCGATGACAGCGTCCTGTCCGGCAAAGATGCGGCCGAACTCCTGTGGCAGGCCCGCCTCGCCGGCCACTCGTCGGATTATCTGGCCCATCTGCGCAGCGCCATCGCCCAACTGGATCGCCCGGCATTGCTGGCCGCCGCACAACGTCTGATCCGCGCCGAGGGCGGCTGGCACGGCCTCTCCAACGCCGCTTCGCCGGACGCGCCATGGCAAGCGGCAAAATGATCATTACCGGGGCTGCAAGGAGCTTTCTCAAAGATTCACGGGCAAAGCCCCTGAGATTTTGAGTAACATAGCCACCTAACTATTTGGAACATCCCCGCGCTGCCGTGGACTATACCTATGGATAGCGCTATCCCACCCACCTGAAAAAGGAGTCACCCGATGGCTTGGACCAAACCTGCTTACACCGACCTGCGCATCGGCTTCGAAGTCACCATGTACTTCGCCAGCCGCTGAGTCCTGCCTCAAGCAGAACACTGCAGTGCAACGCCTCGGCTCGCCGGGGCGTTTTATTTTCAGCGTTGAAATGATGGAGCGTTCATGTTCGTCCAGATTCTGGGTTCGGCCGCCGGTGGCGGTTTTCCGCAGTGGAACTGCAACTGCGTCAATTGCGCCGGTTTTCGCGACGGCAGCCTGAATGCCCAGGCCCGTACCCAATCGTCCATCGCGATTTCCGATGACGGCGTGAACTGGGTGCTGTGCAACGCCTCGCCGGACATCCGCGCGCAGCTTCAGAGCTTCGCCCCGATGCAGCCGGGCCGTGCCCTGCGTGACACCGGCATCAGCGCGATCATCCTGATGGACAGCCAGATCGACCACACCACCGGCCTGCTCAGCCTGCGCGAAGGCTGCCCGCATCAGGTCTGGTGCACGGACATGGTCCACGAAGACCTGAGCACCGGTTTCCCGCTGTTCACCATGCTCAAGCACTGGAACGGCGGGCTGGACTGGAACCGCATCGAACTTGACCAGAGCTTCACCGTCGCCGCCTGCCCGAACCTGCGCTTCACCCCGCTGCCGTTGCGCAGCGCGGCACCGCCCTACTCGCCGCACCGCTTCGACCCGCACCCAGGCGACAACATCGGCCTGATCGTCGAAGACCTCAGCACCGGCGGCAAGCTGTTCTATGCCCCAGGCCTGGGCAAGGTCGACGCGCCGCTGCTGGAAATCATGTCCGGCAGCGACTGCGTGCTGGTAGACGGGACGATGTGGGACGACGATGAAATGCAGCGCCGTGGCGTCGGCACCCGCACCGGCCGCGAGATGGGCCACCTGGCCCAGACCGGCCCCGGCGGCATGCTCGAAGTGCTGGAACAGCTTCCCGAGCAACGCAAGGTGCTTATCCACATCAACAACACCAACCCGATTCTCGACGAAGACTCGCCGGAACGCGCGGAACTGGTTCGGCGCAATGTTGAAGTGGCGTATGACGGCATGAGCATCGTCCTGTAACGAATGGCCCGGAGAACCGCAATGACCGACACCCCGCTGTCCCCCGCCGAATTCGAAGCGGCCCTGCGCGCCAAGGGCGCCTATTACCACATTCATCACCCGTATCACGTGGCGATGTATGAAGGCCGGGCCACCCGCGAGCAGATCCAGGGCTGGGTCGCCAACCGCTTCTACTATCAGGTGAACATCCCCCTGAAAGACGCGGCGATCCTCGCCAACTGCCCGGATCGCGAGATCCGCCGCGAATGGATTCAGCGCCTGCTCGACCACGACGGCGCGCCCGGCGAAGACGGCGGCATCGAAGCCTGGCTGCGTCTGGGCCAGGCCGTCGGTCTCGATCCGGATCAATTGCGTTCGCAGGAACTGGTGCTGCCCGGCGTGCGTTTCGCCGTCGATGCCTACGTCAACTTCGCCCGCCGCGCCAGTTGGCAGGAAGCTGCCAGCAGCTCGCTGACCGAGCTGTTCGCGCCGCAGATCCACCAGTCGCGTCTCGACAGCTGGCCGCAGCACTACCCGTGGATCGACCCGGCCGGCTACGAATATTTCCGCACCCGTCTCGGTCAGGCCCGGCGCGATGTCGAGCATGGTCTGGCCATCACGCTGGAGCACTACAAGACCCGCGAAGGCCAGGAGCGCATGCTGGAAATTCTCCAGTTCAAACTGGACATCCTTTGGAGCATGCTCGATGCCATGAGCATGGCCTACGAACTGAACCGCCCGCCGTATCACAGCGTCACTGATCAACGGGTCTGGCATAAAGGAATCGCCTTATGAGTTTCGACCGCAGCAAGACCCCGACCTGGCGTCCCGGCTACCGTTTCCAGTACGAACCGGCGCAGAAAGGCCACGTGCTGCTGTACCCGGAAGGCATGATCAAACTCAATGAAAGTGCCGCGCTGATCGGCGGCCTGATCGACGGTGAACGGGATGTCGCGGCGATCATCGCCGAACTCGACAGACAGTTCCCCGGCGTGCCCGAGCTCGGTGACGACATCGAGCAATTCATGGAGGTTGCCCGTGCGCAGCACTGGATCACCCTTGACTGATCTGCCGCCCAAGCCTGAGGTCGGCCTGCCGCTGTGGCTGCTCGCCGAGCTGACTTACCGCTGCCCGCTGCAATGCCCGTACTGCTCCAATCCGCTGGATTTCGCCGAGCAGGGCAAAGAGCTGAGTACCGAGCAATGGATCAAGGTGTTCCGCGAAGCGCGGGAGATGGGCGCGGCGCAACTGGGCTTCTCCGGCGGCGAACCGCTGGTGCGCCAGGACCTCGCCGAGTTGATCCGTGAAGCGCGTCAGTTGGGTTTCTACACCAACCTGATCACCTCCGGCATCGGCCTGACCGAACAGAAGATCAGCGACTTCAAAAAGGCCGGGCTCGATCACATCCAGATCAGTTTCCAGGCCAGCGACGAGCAAGTGAACAACCTGCTGGCCGGCTCGAAAAAAGCCTTCGCGCAGAAACTGGAAATGGCCCGCGCCGTGAAGGCCCACGGCTATCCGATGGTGCTGAACTTCGTCACCCATCGGCACAACATCGACAAGATCGACCGCATCATCGAGCTGTGCATCGCGCTGGAGGCCGACTTCGTCGAACTCGCCACGTGCCAGTTCTACGGTTGGGCGCAACTCAATCGAGTCGGCCTGCTGCCAACCAAAGAGCAACTGGTTCGCGCCGAACGCATCACCAACGAATACCGCGCCAAGCTGGAAGCCGAAGGGCATCCGTGCAAGCTGATTTTCGTAACCCCGGACTATTACGAAGAGCGCCCGAAAGCCTGCATGAATGGCTGGGGCAGTCTGTTTCTGACGGTCACACCAGACGGCACCGCCCTGCCCTGTCATGGCGCCCGACAGCTGCCGGTACAATTTCCCAATGTGCGCGACCACAGCATGCAGCACATCTGGTACGACTCGTTCGGCTTCAACCGCTTCCGCGGCTACGACTGGGTGCCCGAGCCATGCCGCTCCTGTGACGAAAAGGAACAGGACTTCGGCGGCTGCCGCTGCCAGGCCTTCATGCTCACCGGCGACGCGAGCAATGCCGACCCGGTGTGCAGCAAGTCCGAACATCACGGTGTGATCCTCAAGGCCCGCGAAGAAGCTGAGCACGCCACCCAGACCATTGAACAACTGGCCTTTCGCAATGAACGAAACTCGCGCCTCATCGCCAAGGGCTGAGCCTTTCAGCGCCACCGCCGCGGTTGCTGCCGGCGTGGATTTTGCCGAGCTGCAACTTGGCACCCATGGTTTGTTCTGGAATGAATATCGCCCGACAGACGCCGCGTGCCGGATCTGGCACTGGCGCGATGGTGTGGCGAAATGTCTGACGCCTACGGGTTTCAGCGTGCGCAGCCGGGTGTACGAATATGGCGGTGGGGCGTTTTGCCTGACGCCTGACGGGGTGGTTTTCGTCAACGAGGCGGACCAGCAGTTGTACCGACAGACGTTGGACGGCGAGCCCGCGGCATTGACCTCCGGAGATTGCCGATATGGTGATCTGCACTTTGCCAACGGGCAGGTGCTGGCCGTTGAAGAGAACGGTGATCGGCATCGGCTGGTGGCTATCGATCTGGCGAATGGCGACCGCCATAGGCTGATTGAAGGCGCGGATTTTTATGCATCGCCGATCATCAGCCCGGACGGCCAGCGCTTGGCATGGATCGAGTGGAGCCGTCCGCATCAGCCGTGGACATCCACCCGACTGATGCTCGCCGAGCGCTCGGATAGCAGGTTTTCCGTCCCACGCTGTGTGGCGGGTGAAACCCTTGAAGAGTCGATCCAGCAACCGCGTTTTGATGCCAATGGCCGACTGGGCTGTCTGACCGACCGTGGCGGATATTGGCAACCGTGGGTCGAGTCGGCAAATGGTTTGCAACCGTTAGCTAGCGCCGAAGCCGATCACGCGCCAGCCCCATGGCAACTTGGCGGCTGCACCTGGTTGCCCACCGACGAAGCATTCCTGGCAAGTTGGAGCGAAGGCGGTTTCGGTCGTCTGGCGCTCAATGGTGAAGACTTCACCGGCGACTACAGCCGCTTCCGCCATCTGGCTGTCGATGATCAATTCATTTACTGCATTGCCGCTTCACCGATCAGCCCTTCAGCAGTGATCACCATCGATCGCGAATCTCGTGAAGTGAATGTCCTGGCCGGCGGTGTTGCACCGCTGCCCGCCGAGCGCATCAGCCGCCCGCAAACCCTGCGCTACCCAAGCGGTGCGGGTGAAGCACACGGCTTCTTTTACCCGGCCACGAATGGCGATGTGAAACCGCCGTTGGTGGTGTTCATCCACGGCGGCCCCACCTCCGCCTGCTACCCGATGCTTGACCCGCGCATCCAGTACTGGACGCAACGCGGCTTCGCCGTCGCCGATCTCAACTACCGAGGCAGCAGCGGTTATGGCCGGGAGTATCGACAGGCTCTGCACCTGAGCTGGGGCGCAGTGGATGTCGAAGATGCCTGCGCAGTGGTGGCCTATCTGGCCGAACGCGGCATGATCGACGGCGAGTGTGCGTTTATCCGTGGCGGCAGCGCCGGTGGTTACACGACGTTGTGTGCCCTGGCGTTCCATCACGTGTTCCGTGCAGGCGCCAGCCTTTATGGTGTCAGTGACCCGGTCGCCCTGGCCCGCGCGACACACAAGTTCGAAGGCGATTATCTGGACTGGCTGATCGGCGATCCGGAGCAAGATGCCGAACGCTACGCCGCCCGCACGCCGTTGCTGCACGCAGGCAACATTCGCGTACCGGTGATTTTCTTTCAGGGCGAACTGGACGCCGTGGTCGTGCCGCAACAGACCCGCGACATGGTCACGGCTCTGGAGCAAAACGGCATTGAGGTCGAAGCGCATTACTACGCCGATGAACGTCACGGCTTCCGCCGGGCCGCCAACCAGGCCCATGCGCTGGAGCAGGAATGGCGGTTTTACCGGCGGGTGATGGGTTTGACGGACTGACCCTCAGCGCTTGGCGATGATGTACACCGCGTGCACGATCCCCGGGATATAACCGCACAACGTCAGCAGAATGTTCAGCCAGAACGCGCCGCCGAACCCGACTTGCAGAAACACACCCAGTGGCGGCAACAGAATGGCGATGATGATGCGGATAAAGTCCATGGGGCAGCTCCTGATTGGGGGTTGGCTCACCTGAGCCATACAAGCTAATCGACCTGTGCCGTTTGTCAGGGTTCAGTGCAAACCGCAATCTCGCCATCTGATCGCCATTACACGGCCACAAAAAAAACGCCCCACGCCAAAAGAATCAGGCGTGGAGCGTGCGTTATACCGCGAGACGGTTCTTGAATTCGGGTGGGAAACTTCAGACGGCAATCCCTTTGCGGCATTGCAGCTGCGCGGTGCGTACCCGGGAGAAGGCGCGGGCCAGACGCAGGAGCATTTCGTCGATGTTGGCCTTGCTGACGTTGAGCGCCGGGGTGAAGCGCAGGCAGTTGGCCTGTGGGGCGTTGAGCAGCAAGCCTTCATGCAGCGCGGCTTTGACGACGGCCTCGGCGGAGTCTTCCGACAGGGTCAGTCCCCAGAACAGTCCTTGCCCGCGCAACTCGCCGTGTTCATAACGATGGGCCAGACGGGCGAGCCCTTCGCGCAGATGCTGGCCGTTGTCCCGGATTTGTTCGAGGAATGCGCGGTCTTGCACGCTGTCGAGCACCACCAGCCCTGCGGCGGTCATCAGCGCGTTGCCGTGATGAGTGCCGCCCAACTCGCCAGAGTCGAAACAGCAGGCCTTGCCTCGCGCCAGCAGCGCCGCCAGTGGCACGCCACCACCGAGGCCCTTGCCGAGCACGACGATATCGGCGCGCACGCCGTAGGATTGTTCGGCGAGCAAGGTGCCGCAACGGCCGATGCCGGTCTGAACCTCATCGAGAATCAGCAGAATCCCCAACTCACGGCACAAGCGCTCGACACCCTTGAGGTAATGCTCGGTCGCTGGAATCACCCCGGCATCGCTCTGGATCGGTTCGAGCATGATTGCCACCGTCTGTGCATCGACTGCCGCATGCAGCGCTGGCAGGTCGTTGAACGGCACCAGATCGAAACCCGGCAGCAACGGTGCGAAGCGGTTGTGCAGGTTGCAACTGTCCGATGCCGAAATCGTCGCCAGACTACGCCCGTGACAGCCTTGTCTGGCGACAATGATCCGCGAGGCGCCGCCGCGATGCAGCTGGCCCCATTTACGCGCCAGTTTGATCGCCGCTTCACAAGCTTCACTGCCACTGTTGAGCAGGTAGGCCTGATCGCTGGCAGTACTGGCGCACAAGCGCTCGGCGAGGCTGAGCATGCCGCGGTTGTGCAGATTGAAGCCGGGATTGATCAGAGCCTGGGCTTGATTGGCGATGGCCTTGACCAGCGCCGAAGGGCTGTGGCCGAGGCTGTTGGCGCCACCGGCCTGGGAAAAGTCCAGGTAGGCGCGATCATTGCTGTCCCATAGCCAGGAGCCCTGGCCGCGAACGAATACCTGTTGTGGGCGCTCGACGCTGGGCATGAGACGTTCGGCATTCAGGCCATCAGAAACGTCCGATTCCTGGGTTTCAAAAGCCAGGTCATCGAGGCTCGGCGTCTGGCGCCGCAAACTGAACAGATTCATTGAAAAAAACCTCGATCGAGGTTTTTTGAACTGCCTATGCAAACACTTTCAAAACAAACGCTGGTCATTGCGCTTTCCGGCCCTGTAAGCCTTGTGAATGCGGTTAGACTAGGCCTGTTCCTGCCTTCGAGCCATTTCGATTTCCCAGCATTTTCGATAAGTATTACTTATGGATTTCAAACAACTGCGTTATTTCGTCGCGGTCTACGAAGAAGGTCATGTCGGACGCGCCGCCGAGCGCCTGTCGATCTCTCAACCCGCGCTGTCCCAGCAGATTCGCCAGCTGGAGCAGAACCTCGACGTTACCCTGTTCGAGCGCAGCAGCAAACGCCTGTTGCCGACCCTCGCCGCCCACACCTTGTACAACCACGCCTTGCCACTGCTCGACGGCCTGCAGCGGGCGCGTGAGGCGCTGGGCAACTTCAAGGGTCAGGCACTGCGCACATTGGCGATCGGCGTGCTGCAAACCGTGCACACCAGCCTGGTGCCGCAAATGCTGGAGAGAGTGCGCAAGGCCCAGCCGCATCTGGTGGTGCAGATTTATGAACTGACGGGGCTTGAGATCGAGCGGCGACTGCTCAACGGCTCACTGGACATCGGCATCAGCTATCTGCCGCCACGCCAACCGGGTCTGCACGGCGTGATGTTGTACGAAGATGAACTGACGCTGGTCATCCCGGCGGATCATCCGCTGCGGGAATTCAAGAAAGTCTCGATGAGTCAGGCCGCTGAATTGCCGATGTTGTTGCTGGGTGAGGAATTTCAGATCCGCCAGATCTGGCAGGCGCAACTGGCCAGCCTCGGACGACGCCCGCAAGTGCAGGCCGAATTGAACAATATGGTGGGAATTCTCGACAGCCTTCCGCATACCCGTCTGGCGACGGTGCTGCCCGGTCGTTCGCAAAAAGAGTACGACGATCAGGACCTGCTGTGGAAACCATTGAGTGAGCCGCGCGTGCCGTTGAAGGTCGGGCTGGTGTGTCGCGATGTGCAGCGCCAGCAGGCGCCATTGGCCTTGCTGCGAACGTTGCTGGAAGAGGTGATGCAGCGTGAGGACAAACCGCTGAAAGGGGCACCGCCGCTGGACGCGTTGAGCTGAAAACTTTTCTGCGGGCATAAGAAAACCCCGCCGAAGCGGGGCTTTGCAGACTGTTTCCCTGACATCCATTTCACTCCGCCACCCTGGCAGAATCCTACGTGTCCGTGTTGTTGCTTTGCGCTTCCTGCGCGACGTCCATGGAAAGTAGATTAGCTCTGGATCCAATCTACGCCTATGGGAGAACAGCAGCACGTCATGTAAGAGATCGCTTACATGACGTTACATCATCAGAACTGCGCAGCGTCCAGCAGGAACAGCGACTCGCTGCCGGCCTTGACCGACGCGCTCAGCGAGTGAATCCGCGGCAGCAGACGGGCGAAATAGAACCGAGCCGTGCCGAGTTTGCTCGCATAGAAATCGTCCTGCGCCTCTTTGCCCAGCGATGCCTTGGCCATCAGTGCCCACATGTAGGCGTAAGCGGTGTAGCCGAACACTTGCAGGTACTCGACCGACGCCGCGCCGATTTCGTTCGGGTTGGTTTTCGCCCGGTCCAGCAACCACGAGGTCAGCTCGTCGAGGGTGTCGACGGCGTCATTCAGCGGCTTGGTGAACTCGCCCAGATCGGCACTGGCGGTGGCGGTGAAATGGCGGATCTCGTCGGCGAACAGCTTGTAGAACGCGCCGCCGCTGCCGACGATCTTGCGACCCACCAGGTCCAACGCCTGAATGCCGTTGGTGCCTTCGTAGATCTGGGTGATGCGCACATCACGCACCAGTTGTTCCTGACCCCACTCGCGGATGTAGCCGTGGCCGCCGAAGATCTGCTGGCCGTGGACGGTGGTTTCCAGACCCAGATCGGTCAGGAACGCCTTGGCCACTGGCGTCAGCAACGCCACCAGATCTTCCGCACGTTTGCGGGTGGCGGCGTCTTCACTGAACTTGGCGGTATCGAGTTGCATCGCCACGTAAGTGGAGAACGCACGGCCGCCTTCGTTCGAGGCTTTCATGGTCAGCAACATGCGACGCACGTCCGGGTGAACGATGATCGGGTCGGCGACCTTGTCCTTGTTCTGCGCGCCAGTCGGCGAGCGGCTCTGCAGGCGGTCGCGGGCGTATTCGATGGCGTTCTGGTAGGAACGCTCGCCGGTGGCCAGGCCCTGAATGCCGACGCCCAGACGCTCGTAGTTCATCATGGTGAACATCGCGGCCAGGCCCTTGTTCGGCTCGCCGACCAGGTAACCCACCGCTTCGTCGAAGTTCATCACACAGGTGGCCGAGGCCTGGATGCCCATCTTGTGTTCGATCGAACCGCAGTTCGCCGGGTTGCGCGCGCCCAGGCTGCCATCGGCATTGACCATGAACTTCGGCACCAGAAACAGCGAAATGCCCTTCGGCCCAGCCGGTGCGTCCGGCAGTTTGGCCAGCACCAGGTGGATGATGTTTTCAGTCAGGTCGTGCTCACCGCCAGTGATGAAGATCTTGGTGCCGCTGACCTTGTAGGAGCCGTCGGCCTGAGGTTCGGCCTTGGTACGGATGATGCCCAGGTCGGTGCCGGCATGCGGCTCGGTCAGGCACATGGAGCCGGCCCAGACACCGGCGTACATGTTCGGCAGGTAAGCGGCTTTGAGCTCTTCGCTGGCGTGGGCATTGATCGACAGGCACGCGCCGGCGGTCAGCATCGGATACAGACCGAAGGACAGGCTGGCGGAGTTGACCATTTCTTCAACTTGAGCGGAAACAGCTTTTGGCATACCCATGCCGCCGTAAGCCGGATCACCACCAACACCGACCCAGCCGCCTTCGGCATAAGTCTGATAGGCCTGTGGGAAACCGGCCGGCGTGGTGACGGCACCGTCGGCCCAGTGGCAGCCTTCTTCGTCGGCGGCACGGCTCAGGGGCGCGATGCTTTTGCTGGTGACCTTGCCGGCCTCTTCGAGAATGGCTTCAACGGTTTCCGCGTCCACGGTCTCGGCCAGGGCCGGCAGTTCGGCCCAGAGTTTGGCGACTTCGAACACTTCATTGAGGACGAAGCGCATATCGCGCAGCGGCGCTTTGTAGTCAGCCATGGCAAACCTCGCAAAGATCTAAACAGGTGATTCGTGGAAGGGTGTTTTCGTTGAGTTGGAGTGTAACCCAACAACTTTTGCGACACATAGGGTCAGTCGGTGACTGTTTTGTTATTTTTAGTCACTGACAATCAACCATAAAGAAGCCCGCAATCTGCGGGCTCTTTTGTTTAACAGTGGCGTGTTACAGGGAGAACAACTGGGCCGGCAGTTTCATCAGGCAATCGCTGCCCGCCTCGATCGCCGAACGATGCGCCGCGGTGCGCGGCAACAGACGCTTGAAGTAAAACTCGCACGTCGCCAGTTTGCCCTGGCAGAAATCGCCGTCCCCCTCGCCCGACTCCAGCTGCGCCTGGGCAACCAGCGCCATGCGCAGCCACAGGTAGCCGAGAACGATGTAACCGCTGTACATCAGGTAATCCGACGACGCGGCGCCGACTTCATCCGGGTTCTTCATCGCGGCCATACCGACCTTCATGGTTAGGTCGCCCCACTGCTGATTGAGGCCATCGAGCTGCGCGACAAACTCGCCAAGTTGCGGATGCCCGGCGTTGGCCGCGCAGAATTTGTGGACGATCTTGGTGAAGTTGCGCAGCAGCTTGCCCTGACTGCCCAGCACTTTGCGCCCGAGCAGATCCAGCGCCTGAATGCCGTTGGTTCCCTCATAGATCGGCGCGATCCGGCAATCGCGAACCAGTTGTTCCATGCCCCACTCGCGGATAAATCCGTGGCCACCGAACACCTGCATGCCGTGGTTGGTCACTTCCAGCCCGGTGTCGGTCATGAACGCCTTGCAGATCGGGGTCAGGAACGCCAACAGGTCTTCGGCCTCCTGACGCGCCTGGGCGTCCGCGCTCAGGTGCGCGACATCGAGCATCTGCGCGGTGAAATAGGTCAGCGCGCGGTTGCCTTCGTTGAAGGCTTTCATGGTCAGCAGCATGCGCCGCACGTCCGGGTGGACGATGATCGGGTCAGCCGGTTTGTCCGGAGCTTTGGCACCAGTCAGGGCACGCATCTGCAGACGGTCGTTGGCGTATTTGATTGCGCCCTGGAAACTCGCCTCGCCCAGACACAGGCCCTGCATCCCGGTGCCGAGGCGCGCGTGGTTCATCATGGTGAACATGCAGTTCAGGCCCTTGTTCGGCTCGCCGATCAGGAAGCCTTTGGCGTCGTCGAAGTTCAACACACAGGTGGCCGAAGCCTTGATGCCCATCTTGTGTTCGATCGAACCGCAGGAAACGCCGTTGCGCTCGCCCGCCTCACCGGATGTGTCCGGGAGAAATTTCGGCACGATGAACAGCGAAATCCCCTTGGTCCCGGCCGGGGCGTCCGGCAGTTTGGCCAACACCAGATGAATGATGTTGTCACTCATGTCGTGCTCGCCGGCGGAGATGAAAATCTTGCTGCCGGTCACTGCATAACTGCCGTCGGCCTGAGGCACGGCGCGGGTCTTGATGATGCCCAGATCGGTGCCGCAATGGGCTTCGGTCAGGCACATGGTGCCGGTCCACTGGCCCGCCGTGAGTTTGCGCAGATAGGTGTTTTTCTGTTCTTCGGTGCCGTGGGCGTGGATCGCCGACATGGCGCCGTGGGTCAGGCCCGGGTACATGCCCCACGAGGTGTTGCTGGAGGCGACCATTTCGCTGATCACCAGCCCCAGCGAACTCGGCAGGCCCTGGCCACCGTAAGCCGGATCTGCCGCCAGACCGTGCCAGCCACCTTCCACGTATTGTGCGAAGGCCTGCTTGAAGCCTGTAGGCGTTGTCACCACGCCATTATCGAAATGGCAGCCCTCTTCGTCGCCGCTGCGATTGAGCGGTGCCAGAACGTTCTCACAGAACTTCGCGCCCTCGTCGAGGATCGCGTTGATCATGTCCGGGCTGGCGTCGTGGGCGCCGAGGGCCGCGTACTGAGTGTGGAAGTCAAAGACGTGGTCGATCAGAAAGCGCATGTCGCGCAGGGGAGCTTTGTACTCGGGCATGGTGGCTTCTCCTTCAGCAGATTGCTTCAACCTACTGCCGGCCACCCTGCCCCACAATCACTGTCCAGACGCTGAATGCGCCGTCATCACTCAACCTGCGGCGTTGTCCATGCGCACCGCGCCACGGCGGTTCTGACCGAACGCCATCACGCAGTTACGGCCTGCGCCCTTGGCGCTGTAGAGGGCCTGGTCGGCGGATTTCAGCACCTCTTCCGGGGTGCGCTGTTCCAGGCGTTCGGCCACGCCGATGCTGACGGTGACCGACACGCTGGACGCGCCCGACCCCGAGCGACGCTGACGGCCCTGCTGATCATCCTGCGGGCGGCTTTCCTGATTTCGCAGCTGAATGTTGTAGGACGCAATCGACTCACGGATGACTTCCAGGTGCGGCATGCACTCTTCGAGGGTCTTGCCCGCAAACACCAGGGCGAATTCCTCGCCACCGTAGCGATACGCCCTACCGCCGCCGCTGATTTTGGACAGCTTGCTGGCGACCAGACGCAACACCTGATCCCCCACGTCGTGGCCGTGGGTGTCGTTGAATTTCTTGAAATGATCGACGTCACTCATCGCCAGCACATAGTTGCGACCCAGACGCTGCATGCGCTCGTTGAGTGCGCGGCGGCCCGGCAAACCGGTAAGTTCGTCGCGGAAGGCCATTTGATACGCCTCGTGCGCTACCGCTGCAGCAATCATCAGCATGACCTGGCTGCACATGATGTTCAGGGTGAACGGCAGGATGAAGGTTTTCGGCAGCATCCAGAACACCCCGAGCAACCCCACCAGTTGCGCCGCGTGCAGCGGCCGCGGGTTGCGCCAGTATTGCCAGGCCAGCAGCAGGAACGCCGAGATGAACACCGGATACGACAACTGGATCAGGCTCATCCACGCGCCGTGCAGCGCCGGCCAGCGGATCTCGGAAAGCCACATGAGCAACGCCTGCGGGTAACTTTGCTCAAGCCCCAGCGCCACGCTGCCAAAGGCCAGCAACACGGCGAAGCGTGCGACCATGTCCTGAAACAGATGCGTGCGTTCCTGCCATGCGGCGAACAGACCGAACAGCAACGGCAGCAACAGACAGACCAAGTGGAACACCACGGCCGCATCTTCGCGCACCTTGCCGTTGTCACGGTAATAGTCGGTCTGGGTGTCGAGCAGGAAGTAGGCGATGTACACCGTGACCATCAGAAACAGCTCGCGCTGGCGTCGGTAAACCGCACAGTACGAACCGCCCAACAGCAGCACCAAGGTCGGCAACACGTTAAACAGCGAGGTGAAGAACACGTTGAGGTCTTTAACGTACGCAGCCGCCAACCCCGCGAGCAACAACAGCAGTGAAGGTAGGAAATGACTGAAACGTACAGCGGAAGAACGCGGCAAGGGTAAAAGCTCCGACCCGTCATGGCAAAGAGATGGCATTGTGCCTGCAATGTGGCCAGTTAAGCACACACAATGTGATCCAGATCACAGGCTGTCTCTTTAACGGCCGAAATCGGCGGTTGCTGAGGGACCTAGTCAGGTTTTTTACGCAATGGCCGCAAGACGGCCACCATGGCCATCATTCTTGATGGCCATGGTATGTTTTTATGCTCAGAGATCGTTGTAGAACGGCTGTAATGGCCCCTCTGCCGCCGGCCGGCCTTCAGCACCGTAAGGCTTGAGATTGAGCGATGCGTCCATCGCCTGACGGGTCGTGACTTTCGGACTGGCCGGGCGCTGGGTCACGGCATTCTCGTCGCCGATATGGCCCTGCGGGATCACCAGCGATGGATGATCGAACGGTGCGCGTTCCCAGGCCACGCGCGGATCGGTCAGGCCGACTTCCATGAATTTCACCACGGCATCGATTTCGGCAGGCGTCAGGTTCAGCGCCGTCATGTCCGGATCGAGGTTGGAAGTGTTGTGCTGGTTCACCGCCGGATGCTCGAAACCGCTGGTGTTGTTGGCGTCTTCGCCGCGCCGGTCACCGCCACGGTTGTAGAACTCCATCACCTGTTTAAGCGTCGAGCGGCTGCCGTTGTGGAAATACGGGCCGGTCAGGGCGATGTTGCGCAGGGTCGGCGTCTTGAACGCGCCATCGACCGAGTCGCGGAAACCGACATTCGGTTTGAGCGTGGCATCGCACGGAATCGCCGCACTCAACGGTGCCTCAAACGTGCAGACATCGACGTCCAGCGGATCCACCGACCGGCCGCCCTGCAACACACTGTTGTACTGCCGGGTGAACGACCATGGATTGCCCCAGGCATCCGCGCCGCCGAGGGCCAGGTCTTCCGAGGTCGGGCGCACACCGGTGTTGTAGAAGCCGTTGTCGTAAAGAGTGGTCAGGTTGTCGGCCATCACCATCCGTTCGATGCGTTCGCGCGGATGCATCAGCAGGCGGCTGGCGGCGTTGGTCAGCTCCGGCCCGCCGTGGCAATTGACGCATTTGCCCTTGCCGAGAAACAGGTTCATGCCCTCGACCTGTTGCGCGTTCATCGCGGTGTGATCGCCCTGCAGGTAGGCATCGATCGGCGCCTGATCGGACACCAGCGTGGCCTCATACATCTGGATCGCCAGGCCGAAGAACAGCGGGAAGTTGGCCTCCATCTGGGTGTACGGCGCACCGCCCACCAGAACGTTTTGCGTGGCGTTCCACAGCCTAGGCTGGAAGGCGTTCTTGATCAGCTCGCGATAGGTCGGCCGCCGCGCGCCGGATACCGGAGCCAGCACCGAGTCGGTAGACGAAATTCGTTGCTGCTTGAGCATCAACGTGTCGAGCATCCTGCGACCGATGTCGGCAAAGGTACGGCCACCGCAGGACATTTCCACCGGGCTGCCGGGCGGGCCGACGGCTTGCGAGGCGGCAGAGGCGTCGTTGAGCGCCAGCCGCACTTTGGTCGCAACCGTGCTGCGTTCGCTGGTCACGTAGATCCCGGCATCCGGATCGCGATTGCCGAACGGCGAGAAACCGTTGAAGACGTTATTGGCCCGACCGTCCCAGAAGTTGCGCACGTTGAACGCGGCATTGATTACCGACGGCGCGTTGCGCCCGGTGCTGCGACGCACGTTGATGCCACCGACCTGGAAAATACCGTCCGGCTGCTGAGTACATTTGTCGAAACGCGCCTGATTGGGTTTGACGAAGTTGGCGTCGAACACGCCTTGCGAGCCGACCACATCGTCCGTCGAGTACACGATGGGCGAGTTGCGCTCCAGCGGATTGCTCAGCACGTGGGTCGGGAAGTCAGTTTTCTTCAGCGTGTAGTTCGGGCCGCCCTTGCCTCCGGACAACGTCGCGTAGGACGCCACATCACCGGGAATGTCCGAGGCTACAAACGGCTTGTTGAAGATCGACGCGACATTGGCGTTGGTATGGGCCTGGCCGGGGTTGAGCTGGTTGGTGATGCGGTGGTCGACGCCGGCGTGGTAGTGGCAGGAAGCGCATGCCGTGGAGCCGTCGCTGCCGATCTCCATGTCCCAGAACAACGCCTTGCCCAGCAAAATCGCAGCCTGGCGATTGAGCACGTAGTCGGTCATCAAGTCGACCTTTCGACCTCCTTCTGTCCCGGACGGATCGGGGGGCACCATCCCGCGCAACGATTGCAGCGAGGGAACCTCCGGCACGGGAGGATCGACTTCGGCGGGGTCGGCGGCCCATGCGCTTTGGACTGATAGCGCAACAGGTAACCAGAAGGTCAAACGAGCGAGTCGACTGATGTTCATAGGCTTCACCCTGACTGTTGTTGTTAAGTGCCGGGCGTCTTGCTTCTTTGAGCAGGCAGTTCTGGTTAGCACCGGTAAATCGGGCAGTGCAATTAATTGGCCACTCTTCTGGAAACATTTTGAATCAATAACCGCAAGGGGTCGGCTGAGCAGCGCCCTCATCAATGCTGGGGAATCAGCCCCGGGATTGGGGAAATCCGGGCACAAAAAAAACCGCTGCCCCCGAAGAGCAGCGGTTTTTTTGAAAGACTGCGTTAAGGCTTAGTAGCCCAGTGCGAAGTCTTCTTCTTTCATGTCCATCAGGTTGTTGGCGCCCGACAGCATGGTGGCCACGTGCGTACGGGTACGCGGCAGGATGCGCTGGAAGTAGAAGCGCGCGGTTTGCAGCTTGGCGGTGTAGAACGCCTCGTCGGTGGTGCCGGCAGCCAGTTTTTCGGCAGCCAGACGCGCCATGTCAGCCCAGAAGTAGGCCAGGCAGGCGTAACCGGAGTACATCAGGTAGTCCACGGAGGCCGCGCCGACTTCTTCGCGATCTTTCATGGCGGCCATACCGACCTTCATGGTCAGTTCGCCCCACTCTTTGTTCAGTGCAGCCAACGGTGCGACGAATTCTTTGACGGCTTCGTTGCCTTCGTTGTTCTGGCAGAACTTGTGGACGATCTTGGTGAAGCCTTTCAGAGCCTCGCCTTGAGTCATCAGCACTTTACGGCCCAGCAGGTCGAGTGCCTGGATACCGGTGGTGCCTTCGTACAGCATCGAGATGCGGCTGTCGCGAACGTTCTGCTCCATGCCCCACTCGGCGATGAAGCCGTGGCCGCCGTAGATCTGTACGCCGTGGTTGGCGGATTCGAAACCGACTTCGGTCATGAACGCTTTGGCGATCGGAGTCATGAAGGCCAGCAGTGCGTCGGCTTTCTTCTTCTCTTCTTCGTCCACGCCGTATTTGACGATGTCGACCTGCTTGGCGGTGAAGTACACCATCGCACGGTTGCCTTCGGCGAATGCTTTCATGGTCAACAGCATGCGGCGTACGTCTGGGTGAACGATGATCGGGTCAGCGGCCTTGTCCGGCGCTTTCGGGCCAGTCAGGGAACGCATTTGCAGGCGATCGCGAGCGTACTTCAGGCCGCCCTGGAAGCCGATTTCGGCGTGGGCCAGACCTTGCAGCGCGGTACCCAGACGTGCGGTGTTCATGAAGGTGAACATGCAGTTCAGGCCTTTGTTCGCCGGGCCGATCAGGAAACCGGTCGCGCCGTCGAAGTTCATCACGCAGGTCGCGTTGCCGTGGATGCCCATCTTGTGTTCGATCGAACCGCAGGTCACGGCGTTGCGTGCACCAACAGTACCGTCAGCGTTTGGCATGAACTTCGGAACGATGAACAGGGAAATGCCTTTGGTGCCGGCCGGTGCGTCCGGCAGGCGGGCCAGCACGATGTGGACGATGTTGTCGGCCATGTCGTGTTCACCGGCCGAGATGAAGATCTTGGTGCCGGAAACTTTGTAGGAACCGTCGGCCTGAGGTTCGGCCTTGGTGCGCAGCATGCCCAGGTCGGTGCCGCAGTGCGGCTCGGTCAGGCACATGGTGCCGGTCCACTCACCGGAGACCAGTTTGGTCAGATAGGCTTCTTGCTGTTCTGGGGTGCCGTGCTCGGAGATGGTGTTCATCGCGCCGTGCGACAGGCCTGGGTACATGCCCCAGGACCAGTTGGCTTCGCCGACCATCTCGCTGACTGCCAGACCCAGCGACTCAGGCAGGCCTTGACCGCCGTGCTCGACGTCATGGGCCAGGCTTGGCCAGCCGCCTTCCACGAATTGCTTGTAGGCCTCTTTGAAGCCGGTCGGGGTTTTCACGCCGGACTCGCTCCAGGTGCAGCCTTCGGTGTCACCCACGCGGTTCAGCGGTGCCAGCACCTGCTCACAAAACTTGGCGCCCTCTTCGAGAATGGCGTCAACCATGTCCGGCGTTGCGTCTGCGCACGCTGGAAGGCTCTGATAGTGCGCTTCGTAGCCGAGCAGTTCGTCACGAACGAAGCGAATATCACGCAAGGGGGCCTTGTAGTCAGGCATAGCGATAACCTCTGCTGATGTAACCGGGAATGAACGACCGCGTTGATTTGTTGTGACGGTCAAACAGTTGTTTGAAACATACGTTTACGCCGAAATCTTGTCAAGCGTCGTTCTTTTGCCATTCGTCATCACATTTTCCGAACGCCGGACACAGCAACACGACATGCGCCCGACCGAGCCATGTGCACTGAAAAAAGATTAGTTGAGGGAGAAGGACTTACAACGAAAAACGCCGCGAACAGTCGCGGCGTCTGGCAAAGCGCAGATCAAAAAATCAGGCGAAGGTATCGATGATCGTACCGAGCATTTCATCGGAAGCCTTGGCGACTTTCACGCCCAGTTCCGCCTGAAACTTGCCTTGAGCCATCTCGACCATGTTGCTTGCCAGATCCGATTGCTGGGCGCGATCCACGGAACGCAGACGATCGACCTGTACTTCCGAAGATTGGCTGGTGACCGAACGCTCGATGGTGCTGCTGGCAATCTGGCTGGCGGCCTGATCGACGCGGTTCTGCCCGGTCTGAATGGTACTCAGACCTGCATAAAAAGCTGTGTTTCCGGAGATTTCCATGGGAGCTCTCATCCTTGGGAAGGATCAATGGGTGCCATTGAACCAGAGGCGTCAGAAAAACACCCGTCAAAAACACTAATGGCACAGTGCCTTGTCATAGCCAAAATCAGTCGAGCAGATCCAGTTGCAAGTGATCGGCGACCGCTTCGGCGCTGACCGCCTTGAGTTTCGGCACCCGCCCCAGGCACGGCGCCGGAATCCGCTCGGCCAGTGTCGCCAGGTTTTCCTCCAGCCGCGACGTCTTCGGATCAATGATATTCGCCACCCATCCCGCCAGTTGCAGCCCGTCCCGGGCAATCGCCTCGGCCGTCAGCAACGCATGGCTGATGCAACCCAGACGCACGCCGACCACCAGAATCACAGGCAGCTTCAGCGCAATCGCCAGATCCGACAGATTGTCCTGATCCGCCAACGGCACCCGCCAGCCGCCCGCGCCTTCGATCAGCGTGAAGTCGGCATTCATGGCCAGAATCTCGCGCATCGGCGCCAGCAACGATTGCACGGTCAGTGCCACACCCGCCTCGCGCGCTGCCAGATGCGGCGCGATCGCCGGCTCGAACGCCACCGGATTGACCTGTTGATACGTCAGCGGCAACGAGCATTCGGCCTGCAACGCCAGCGCATCGGAATTGCGCAAACCTCTGGGCGTCACCACACAACCGGACGCCACCGGTTTGCCCGCCGCCGTACTCAGCCCCGCCGACCGCGCAGCGTGCAGCAACCCGGCGGCGACGGTGGTCTTGCCAACGTCAGTGTCGGTTCCGGTGATGAAATAGGCTGCGCTCATAAGGGTTTCTCCAACACGGCGTAGACCACCTGATAAGTCGCCGGCAAGCCCTGCGGCTGACGGAACTGCTCATAGGCTTCGACCAGCCCCACAATCCGCGCCCGACCGGTCAATCCGCCCGGCCGGCCGGGGTTCAGGTTATGCGCACCCAAGGCCTTGAGTTCATGGGTCAGGCTGCGCACATCCGGGTAATGCAGCACATGCGGCCGGTTCTCCAGACAAACACTGCGCAAACCACTGGCCGAGCACAATTGCTCGTAGCGGGCGAACTCGCGGAAACGGTTGACGTGCACCAGACCATCGACCTGACGCCAGCTGTCGCGCAATTCGTACAGCGTCCCTGCACAAAGACTAGCAAACGCGAAAATCCCCCCCGGTTTCAGCACCCGAAACGCTTCGCCGAGCACAGCTTCGAAGTCCGCGCACCACTGCACGGCGAGGCTGGAGAAGATCAGATCACACGTAGAATCCTGCAACGGTAAACGTTCGGCATCGCCAGCAATGAAGTGCGTGGCCCCGCCCAACGGCCGCGCGTGATTGAGCATGCCCTCCGCGATATCCAGCGCCAGCCCCTCACCAAATCGCTCGGCCAGTGCCCGAGTGAAATACCCGGTGCCGCAGCCCAGATCCAGCCAGCGTGCCGGCCGAAAATCCACCGGCAAGCGATTCATCAACTGCGCACCGACATCGCGCTGCAACTCGGCGACGCTGTCATAGCTGGCCGCTGCGCGAGAAAAAGAAGCCGCGACCTGGCGCTTGTCAGGCAAGCCGCCGGGCAACGCCGCAACAGACAAATCAGTCATCACCGCACTCACTTAAAAACGCCTGGATCGCACCGGCCACACCGTGGGGATCTTCCAGAAGAAACGCATGGCTGGCCTGCTCGATCAGACCGACCTCGACATCTGCCAGCAACGCGAACAGCTCGCCCGCGGCCTCCGCCGGCACCAACCCGTCCAGCCCGCCAAACAGATGCAATTGCGGACCACGAAACGCCTGCAAGGCATCGCGCGTATCGATCTGGGCCAACAGTTCAAGTCCCGCCATCAACGCGGCCGGCGAGGTATTCGGCGCGCCGCCGAGCAACAGCCGCGACAAGCCGCGCGCGTCTTGCGCGCCCTGGGCGCACAGCAGAGAGAATCGCTTGAGGGTCGTGCGCGGATCGACGCTGCAGCCGGCCAGAAACGCATCGAAGGTCTCGCCGGGCATCGCGCTCGGCCACTGTTCATGAGCGACAAACGAAGGATTGCTCGCCAGGGTCAGCAAGCCGCAGCAATGTTCGCCACGCCGCGCCGCCAGCTCGGACGCGAGCATGCCTCCCAGTGACCAGCCACCGAGCCAGGTATCTTCGGAGATGCGCTCATCGAGCTCGTCGAGCCAGTCTTGCAGATCGCTGGAGTCCAGCTCCGGCAGCGGCTCAATGTCGACCTGCAGGTGTTCGTCGAGTCCGCGCAACGCAGCGACCAGCGGCTCCAGCGGCGAAACGCCGAGCCCCCAACCCGGTAGCAGAATCAGGCGATCACGCATGGCTTGGCTCCGATTTGAGTTGAGCAAAGCAATCGGCCAGTCCTTCTAACAATAGCTGCACCTGCGCCTCGCTGTGGGCGGCGGTCAGCGTCACCCGCAACCGCGCGCTGCCGGCAGGCACGGTCGGCGGACGGATCGCGGTGACCATCAGCCCACGCTCGCGCAGCATCTGCGACAGACGCACAGCGCGACCGGCATCGCCGATCAGGATCGGCTGAATCGGCGTGAAGCTGTCCATCAGTTCCAGACCTATCTGCTCGGCGCCATAGCGGAACTGGCGGATCAGCGTTTGCAGATGCTCTCGACGCCAGTGCTCGCTGCGCAGCAGCTCCAGACTTTTCAAGGTTGCGCAGGCCAGGGCCGGCGGTTGGCTGGTGGTGTAGATGTATGGGCGGGCAAACTGGATCAGGCTTTCGATCAGCTCTTCACTGCCGGCCACAAAGGCGCCAGCCGTACCGAACGCTTTGCCGAGCGTGCCGACCAGCACCGGCACGTCTTCCTGGCTCAAACCGAAATGCTCGACGATTCCGCCACCGTTTGTCCCCAGCGGACCGAAACCGTGAGCGTCGTCAACCATCAGCCACGCACCTTTGGCCTTGGTTTCCCGGGCCAGCGCCGGCAGATCGGCGAGGTCGCCGTCCATGCTGAACACGCCGTCAGTAACCACCAGCGTATTGCCGGTGGCTTTCTCCAGACGCTTGGCGAGGCTGTCGGCGTCGTTGTGCAGATAACGATTGAAGCGCGCGCCGGACAACAATCCGGCATCCAGCAAAGACGCATGGTTGAGCCGGTCTTCCAGCACCGTATCGCCCTGCCCGACCAATGCGGTGACCGCGCCAAGGTTGGCCATGTAACCGGTGGTAAACAACAGCGCGCGGGGCCGCCCGGTGAGGTCGGCCAAGGCTTCTTCCAGTGCGTGATGCGGGCCGCTGTGGCCGATCACCAGATGCGAGGCACCGCCACCGACGCCCCACTTCGACGCACCGGCGCGCCAGGCTTCGATCACTTGCGGATGATTGGCCAGGCCCAGGTAATCGTTGTTGCAGAACGCCAGCAACGGC
Source organism: Pseudomonas sp. R45(2017) (assembly GCF_002112305.1). Taxonomy (NCBI): domain Bacteria; kingdom Pseudomonadati; phylum Pseudomonadota; class Gammaproteobacteria; order Pseudomonadales; family Pseudomonadaceae; genus Pseudomonas; species Pseudomonas sp. R45(2017). The sequence continues at coordinate 88,643 of NZ_NEHH01000005.1, forward strand.
TGACCGTCGACCACCACTTGCGGCCCTTGTGGGCTTTCAAGCAGCGGTCGCTGGCGATAGAGATTTTCGGCACGACGGGCAGCAAGGCGTGCGGCGAGATCGAAAGACATGCAAGCCTCACGGGTGGCAAATGAGTCAGCAGGCGCCGCCCGAGGCAGCGCCTGAGAAGAACGGGCGATCAGACCGCCGCGTTGTAGAACTGCTCGCTGCTCTTCTGCTCCACCAGCGCCTGCTCGATGGCAGCCTGATGCACTTCGTCGGCATGCTCTTCGCGGGCTTCCGGCTGAATGCCCAGACGTGCGAACAGCTGCATGTCCTTGTCGGCCTGCGGGTTGGCGGTGGTCAGCAGTTTGTCGCCGTAGAAGATCGAGTTGGCGCCGGCGAAGAACGCCAGGGCCTGCATCTGCTCGTTCATCGCTTCGCGGCCGGCAGACAGGCGCACGTGGGATTGCGGCATGAGGATGCGCGCCACGGCGAGCATGCGGATGAAGTCGAACGGATCGATGTCGTCGGCATTTTCCAGCGGCGTACCGGCGACTTTCACCAGCATGTTGATCGGCACCGACTCCGGATGCTCCGGCAGGTTGGCCAGCTGGATCAGCAGGTTGGCGCGGTCATCGAGGGACTCGCCCATGCCGAGGATGCCGCCGGAGCAGATCTTCATCCCCGCGTCGCGCACGTAGGCCAGGGTCTGCAGACGCTCGGCATAGGTGCGGGTGGTGATGATGCTGCCGTAGAACTCCGGCGAGGTGTCGAGGTTGTGGTTGTAGTAGTCGAGCCCGGCCTTGGCCAGCGCTTCGGTCTGATCCTGATCGAGACGACCGAGGGTCATGCAGGTTTCCAGGCCCATGGCCTTCACGCCTTCGACCATCTTCAGCACGTACGGCATGTCCTTGGCCGACGGGTGCTTCCACGCCGCGCCCATGCAGAAACGGGTCGAACCGATGGCCTTGGCGCGGGCAGCCTCTTCGAGGACCTTCTGCACTTCCATCAGCTTTTCTTTTTCCAGCCCGGTGTTGTAGTGACCGGACTGCGGACAATATTTGCAATCTTCCGGGCAGGCACCGGTCTTGATCGACAGCAGGGTGGAAACCTGGACGCGGTTGGCGTCGAAATGCGCGCGGTGCACCGTCTGCGCCTGGAACAGCAAGTCGTTGAATGGCTGAACGAAGAGTGCTTTGACTTCGGCCAAAGTCCAGTCGTGACGCAGGGTGGCAGTGGTGCTGGCGCTCATGGGCGTTTCCTTGGTTATGCTTGGCTGGCGCCTGGGGAAACGGAATACCCACAGGCACGACACGGATGTTCGGCATATTTAAGGAAGAGTCATGCGCTGTCAACCACACTACGAAAGGCCGGTTTACATCTGGTTAAAAAACAAACAGAACTGTTTATTGTGCGATGAACCGGCAGACGCGCAAATCCCGATCTGCACCGCCTGCGAAACCGATCTGCCGTGGCTGGGCGATCAATGCCTGACCTGCGCCCTGCCCTTGCCCGCTGGCGGCCTGACCTGTGGGGGCTGCCTGAACGATCCACCGGCCTTTGAACAGGTGGCCGTGCCATGGACTTACAGCTTTCCGGTGGACACGCTGATCACCCGCTTCAAGCACAACGCCAAATGGCCGCTTGGCCACTTGCTCGCCGACGTTCTCGGCGAGTTCCTGCAACATCGCTTCGAAGAAGACCTGCCTCGCCCGGACGCATTGCTGCCAGTGCCGCTCGCACCAAAACGCCTGCGCCAGCGCGGCTTCAATCAAGCGGCGATGCTGGCGCAGTGGCTGGGCAAGTCACTCGACCTGCCTTGCGAGGAACACAGCCTTTTGCGCGTGCAGGATACCGACGCCCAGCAGGCCCTGAACGCCAAGGCGCGTAAACGCAATCTGCGTCACGCCTTCGCCTTGAGCCCCGATGCCCAGGTGAAAGGCCGGCACCTGGCCCTGGTCGACGACGTGCTGACCACCGGCGCCACCGCCCAGGCGCTGGCCCGGTTGCTGATGGACGCCGGCGCCGCGCGGGTGGATGTTTACTGCCTGGCCCGCACGCCAAAACCCGGCGACGCGGCTTGACGGATACGCCTCGAGCCGCCAACGTCCTCCCTCAACCTTTCAGCACAAAGCGTCCGCCATGTCCCTGCCCTCTCTGTTGTCCCAGCACATCGTCCGCCGTCCGCAGCGCATCGCCTTGCTGCAACACATCGCCGAACAGGGTTCGATCACCCGCGCCGCAAAAAGCGCCGGTCTGAGTTACAAGGCGGCGTGGGATGCCATCGATGAGCTGAACAACCTCGCGCAAAAGCCTCTGGTCGAGCGCGCGGTCGGCGGCAAGGGTGGCGGTGGCGCCAAACTGTCGAGCGAGGGCGAGCGGGTGCTGCGCCTCTATCAAAAGCTGCAAGCCTTGCAGGCCCAGGTGCTGGAAGCGGCCGAGGACGCCAGCGATCTGGACCTGCTCGGTCGGCTGATGCTCAGGACCAGCGCGCGCAATCAACTGCACGGCAAAGTCGTGCTGATCGAAGGTCAGGGCCGCAACGACCTGATCCGCCTCGAACTCGCCGAAGGTCTGTCGATCGATGCGCAGATCACCCACGACAGCACCGTGCATCTGGAGCTGCAACCGGGCACCGAAGTGGTGGCGCTGATCAAGGCCGGCTGGCTCGAACTGCTCGCGCCAGAGGCCACGCCTGCCGTCGGCCACAACCTTTTGAGCGGTCGGATCGATGCGATTCTCGACGCCGAGGACGGCCCGAGCGAAGTGCGCATCGCCCTGCCCAATGGCCAGACCCTGTGCGCGCTGGCCGAACCGCTGGACTTGCGCACCCGTGGCCTGACGGTCGAGCAAGCGGTGCAGGTGCAGTTTTCCCCGTCCAATGTGCTGCTCGGAACACCGCTCTAAACAGCGCTGCAACGAAAGCGTCATCGACCCGCATTAAGGTGGCTGCCAAAACCATGCAGGGAGCCTGATGTGAGCCTATTAGAAGAAAACCAATCCACAGACCTGGAAAAAATGGTCGGCCTGAGCCGTCGCGGTTTCATCAGCGCCGGCGCGCTGTGCGGCGCGGCGATGTTCCTCGGCGGCAACCTGCTGAGCCGCAGCGTACTGGCCGCCAGTGTCAGCGCCGGCAACAGCCGTCTGCTCGGCTTCGACAGCATTCCGGCTGCCACCACCGACACCATCAGCCTGCCCAAGGGCTACAAGTCGTCGGTGCTGATCAGCTGGGGCCAGCCGCTGCAAAAGAACGGCCCGGCCTTCGACCCGAGCGGCAACGGCACAGCGGCTGCGCAGGAAGTGCAGTTTGGCGACAACAACGACGGGATGAGCCTGTTTGAATTCCCGGGCGAGAAAAACCGTGCGTTGATGGCGATCAACAACGAATACACCAACTACCGCTACCTCTATCCGCACGGCGGCATGCCGCAATCGGCCGAAGACGTGCGCAAGGCTCTGGCCTGCGAAGGCGTGTCGGTGATCGAAGTGCAGCGCAAGAACGGCCAGTGGCAGTTCGTCCAGGGCTCGCGCTACAACCGACGCATCCACGGCAACACGCCGATCCGCCTCAGCGGCCCGGCCGCCGGTCATGAGCTGATGAAAACCAGCGCCGACAAGCACGGCAAAAAAGTCCTCGGCACTTTCCAGAACTGCGCCAACGGCAAGACACCGTGGGGCACTTATCTGACTTGTGAAGAAAACTTCACCGACTGCTTCGGCAGCAGCAACGCCCAGCAACAGTTCGACCCGGCGCAGAAACGCTACGGCGTGTCGGCCGCCAGCCGCGAGATCAACTGGCATCCGTTCGATCCGCGCTTCGACATGGCGAAGAACCCGAACGAACTCAACCGTCACGGCTGGGTCGTGGAAATCGATCCGTTCGACCCGCAATCAACCCCGGTCAAACGCACCGCGCTGGGCCGCTTCAAACATGAAAACGCCGCACTGGCCGAGACCGACGACGGTCGCGCCGTGGTGTACATGGGCGACGACGAACGCGGCGAGTTCATCTACAAATTCGTCAGCCGCGACAAGATCAACCACCGCAACGCCAAAGCCAACCGCGACATCCTCGATCACGGCACGCTGTACGTGGCCAAGTTCGATGCCGGCGACGGCAATCCGGATCATCCGAAAGGCCAGGGTCAGTGGATCGAACTGACCCACGGCAAGAATGGCATCGACGCCAGCAGCGGTTTCGCCGATCAGGCTGAAGTGCTGATTCACGCACGTCTCGCCGCCAGTGTGGTCGGCGCCACGCGCATGGACCGTCCGGAATGGATCGTGGTCAGCCCGAAAGACGGCCAGGTTTATTGCACCCTGACCAACAACGCCAAGCGGGGCGAAGACGGCCAACCGGTGGGCGGGCCGAACCCGCGCGAGAAGAACGTCTACGGTCAGATCCTGCGCTGGCGCACCGACCGCGACGATCACGCGTCGAAGACTTTCGCCTGGGATCTGTTCGTGGTCGCCGGCAACCCGGGCGTCCACGCCGGTACGCCGAAGGGCGGTTCGTCGAATATCACTCCGCAGAACATGTTCAACAGCCCGGACGGCCTCGGTTTCGACAAGGCCGGACGGTTGTGGATTCTCACCGACGGCGACTCGAGCAACGCCGGTGATTTCGCCGGGATGGGCAACAACCAGATGCTCTGCGCCGATCCTGCAACCGGTGAGATTCGCCGGTTCATGGTCGGGCCGATCGGGTGTGAAGTCACCGGGATCAGTTTCTCGCCGGATCAGAAAACCCTGTTCGTCGGGATTCAGCACCCGGGCGAGAACGGCGGTTCGACCTTCCCCGAGCATTTGCCGAACGGCAAGCCGCGGTCATCGGTGATGGCGATTACCCGTGAGGATGGCGGGATCGTCGGCGCCTGATCGGGCGACGCTCTGATCGTTCCCGTGCGCTGCGCGGGAACGATCCCACTCAAGACAGCCCGTCTGCGCTACCATGCTGAGCCGGACGCGGCAGCCTGCTGCGCGCAGGAGTCAGCATGGCCCACCCGTTTGAAACCCTCACCCCAGACCTCGTGCTCGATGCCGTCGAAAGCATCGGCTTCCTGAGCGACGCGCGCATTCTGGCGCTCAACAGTTATGAAAACCGCGTCTATCAGGTCGGCATCGAAGACTCGGAACCGCTGATCGCCAAGTTCTATCGCCCGCAGCGCTGGACCAACGAAGCAATCCTGGAAGAACACCAGTTCACCTTCGAACTGGCCGACGTCGAAATCCCGGTGGTGGCGCCGTTGATCCACAACGGTGAAACCCTGCACGAACACGCCGGTTTTCGTTTCACCCTGTTTCCCCGTCGTGGTGGCCGGGCGCCGGAGCCGGGCAATCTCGACCAGTTGTATCGCCTCGGCCAGTTGCTCGGGCGCATGCACGCGGTCGGCGGCACCAAACCGTTCGAGCACCGCGAAGCGTTGGCCGTGAAGAACTTCGGCCATGACTCGCTGACCACCCTGCTGGAAGGCAACTTCATTCCCAAGAGCCTGCTGCCGGCCTATGAGTCTGTCGCCCGCGATCTGCTCAAGCGTGTGGAAGACGTCTACGCCAACACGCCGCACCAGAACATCCGCATGCATGGCGACTGCCACCCCGGCAACATGATGTGCCGCGACGAGATGTTCCACATCGTCGACCTCGACGACTGCCGCATGGGGCCGGCGGTACAGGACATCTGGATGATGCTCGCCGGCGATCGTCAGGATTGTCTGGGACAGTTGTCGGAATTGATGGACGGCTACAACGAATTCCATGACTTCGACCCGCGTGAACTGGCGCTGATCGAACCGCTGCGCGCCCTGCGCCTGATGCATTACAGCGCGTGGCTGGCCCGACGCTGGGACGATCCGGCGTTCCCCCGCAGCTTTCCGTGGTTCGGCAGCGAGCGGTATTGGGGCGATCAGGTGCTGGCGTTACGTGAGCAACTGTCGGCGTTGAACGAAGAGCCGTTGAAGCTTTTCTGACACGACACGTCTATACAACTGCCCGTACAATCGCTGCTTTGTTAGCTGCCTAAGCAAGGATTCTGCATGCAAGCCGCCAACCCGCGTCGCGGGTACATTCTGGGCCTTAGCGCCTACATTATCTGGGGACTGTTCCCGCTCTACTTCAAAGCCATCGCTGAAGTGCCGGCGGTGGAAATCATCATCCACCGGGTGCTGTGGTCAGCGCTGTTCGGCGCGCTGCTGTTGATGGTGTGGAAGCATCCCGGCTGGTGGCAGGAACTGCGCGACAACCCGAAACGCCTGGCGATTCTTGCGCTCAGCGGCACCTTGATCGCGGCCAACTGGCTGACCTACGTCTGGTCGGTGAATAACGGCCGGATGCTGGAAGCGAGCCTCGGTTACTACATCAACCCGCTGGTGAACGTGCTGCTCGGCATGCTGATCCTCGGCGAACGCCTGCGGCGCATGCAGTGGCTGGCGGTCGGTCTGGCGGCGGTCGGCGTGGCGCAGCAGGTGTGGCAGGTCGGCAGCCTGCCGTGGGTGTCGCTGGTGCTGGCGCTGACCTTCGGTTTCTACGGGCTGATCCGCAAGCAGGCGCCGGTCAAGGCGTTGCCGGGGCTGGTGGTGGAGACCTGGATGCTGGTGCCGATCGCTCTCGCGTGGCTGTTGTTCAATCCGACCGCAACCAGTGCCCAGGCCGAGTTCTGGACCACTTCCGAAGCCTGGTGGCTGGTGGCGGCCGGTCCGGTGACGCTGGTGCCGCTGGTCTGCTTCAACGCGGCGGCGCGGCATCTGCCCTACACCACCCTCGGTTTCCTGCAATACCTGGCGCCTACTTTGGTGCTGCTGCAAGCCGTGTTGCTGTTCGGCGAGCACTTGTCGTCCAGCACGCTGATCGCCTTCATGTTTATCTGGGCCGGTCTGGCGGTCTACAGCGTCGATGCTTGGCTGAGCCTGCGCCGGCGCAGCTGATCAAAAAACGCACAAACCTCCACAGGCCACGGTTCTCGTGGCCTGTATCGTTCCTTCCCAAGGTTATCCACAGCGTGATCCCCGCCGTTTGTGCGCAAGTCACTGAATGCTGGCGTTTTTTTGATCAATCTTCGCCAAGCCACGGCGGACGTGGCCTGGCGGTCAGTCTCTACAGGTTATCCACAGGCAGGTGCACGTTTAAACTGGATAACCCGATCCCTCTTCACAGGTCGGTGCGCAGCACCAATTCCACCATCAAGTCATCGGCCAGGGTTTCCAGGCGCGATTGCAGCACGTCCAGCGACAGGGTCAGCGGCACCGCCAGAATCGCCTCGGCGTGGAACAGCGGCTCGCTGCTCATCGGTGCCGGGCGCACCTCGGTCACCAGCCGCTCCAGGTTTACGCCCTGCTCGCTCAGCAACCGGGTGATGTCACGCACGATGCCCGGGCGATCATTGCCCACCAGCTCCATGGCGATCGGCTTCCAGGTACAGGCCTGCTCGATACCGCTTTCGGCCACCAGCACGCGAATCCCCTGAGCCGACAAAGCTTGTAGGGCATCGACTAATTCGTCGTAAGCCTCCGCCGGCACGCCGACCCGCAGGATCCCGGCGAACTGCCCGGCCATGCGTGACATGCGGCTTTCCAGCCAGTTGCCGCCGTGTTCGGCGATGCATTGGGCGATGCGCTCGACCTGCCCGGGCTTGTCCGGTGCGAAGACGGTGAGTACGAGGTGATCCATGGCGCAGCCCTCTTGTCATGACTTTTGTTATAGAAAAGCAAGTATAGGCAAGCGTTCGACAGACGCCTCAGACGCGCGAAATCACAAATCGTGTACAACTTTTTATATTTAACTGGAACAATCCATTGGTTTTTTGAGAACATCCTGTTCCGCGCCGTGACCGCAATGCGTCATGGGGTCGCAGAACGACGTAATTAGTCTGATTTTCACAACCGCAACTCATCATGTAGTATGCCGCAGCGCGCACTACATAACGCTGGATCGATGTCTGCCCAAGGCACGTTCGCAACCCTGAAAGCCCCGTCAGCAAGGCCCCCAAGCCGTTGATTGGTCCCAGCCCAGCCGCCAGCGATGGCATGTACTGGTCGAGGGGTTTGTGGTTTAAATGGCCAGAGGCTTCATTGTTAAATTGAAGAGCTGAAAAGCGAAATAGCTGAGCAGAGTGAGGCAAGCAATGACTGAACACGTTCAAGTCGGTGGCCTGCAGGTCGCCAAAGTCCTGTTCGACTTCGTGAACAACGAAGCCATTCCCGGTACCGGCCTCACCGCCGACAAATTCTGGGAAGGTGCCGACAAGGTCATTCACGACCTGGCGCCAAAGAACAAAGCCCTACTCGCCAAACGCGATGACTTCCAGGCTCGTATCGATGGCTGGCACCAGAGCAGTGCCGGTCAGCCGCACGACGCCGTGGCCTATAAAGCCTTCCTGCAAGAGATCGGTTATCTGCTGCCAGAGGCGGCTGATTTCCAGGCAACGACGCAAAACGTCGATGACGAAATCGCCCGTACCGCCGGCCCGCAACTCGTGGTCCCGGTGATGAACGCCCGCTTCGCCCTCAACGCCTCGAACGCCCGCTGGGGCTCGCTGTACGACGCCCTGTATGGCACCGACGCCATCAGCGAAGCCGGCGGCGCGGAAAAAGGCAAAGGCTACAACAAGGTGCGTGGCGACAAAGTCATCGCCTTCGCCCGTGCGTTCCTCGACGAAGCCGCGCCATTGGCGACCGGCTCCCACGTCGATTCCACCGGCTACAAGATCGCTGACGGCAAACTGGTGGTCACCCTCAAGGGCGGCAGCACCAGCGGCCTGCGCAACGAAGCTCAGTTGATCGGCTTCCAGGGCGACGCCAATGCGCCGATCGCGATCCTGCTGAAGAACAACGGCCTGCATTTCGAAATCCAGATCGATGCCAGCACCCCGGTTGGCCAGACCGATGCCGCCGGCGTCAAAGACATCCTGATGGAAGCGGCGCTGACCACCATCATGGACTGCGAAGACTCCGTCGCTGCCGTCGATGCCGACGACAAGGTTGTGATCTACCGCAACTGGCTCGGCCTGATGAAGGGCGATCTGGCGGAATCCGTGTCCAAGGGCGGCCAGACCTTCACCCGTACCATGAACCCGGATCGCACTTACACCAAGGTCGACGGCAGCGAACTGACCCTGCACGGCCGCTCGCTGTTGTTCGTGCGTAACGTCGGTCACCTGATGACCATCGACGCGATCCTCGACAAGCACGGCAACGAAGTGCCGGAAGGCATCCTCGACGGTCTGGTGACTTGCCTGGCGGCGATGCACAACCTGAACGGCAACACTTCGCGCAAGAACACCCGCACCGGCTCCGTCTACATCGTCAAACCGAAGATGCACGGCCCGGAAGAAGCGGCGTTCACCAACGAGCTGTTCGGTCGCATCGAAGACGTGCTGGGCCTCAAGCGCAACACCCTGAAAGTCGGGATCATGGACGAGGAACGCCGTACCACGGTCAACCTCAAGGCCTGCATCCAGGCGGCCAGCGAGCGCGTGGTGTTCATCAACACCGGTTTCCTCGACCGCACCGGCGACGAAATCCACACCTCCATGGAAGCCGGCCCGATGGTGCGCAAGGCTGACATGAAGGCCGAGAAGTGGATCGGCGCCTACGAGAACTGGAACGTCGATATCGGTCTGAGCACCGGCCTGCAAGGTCGTGCGCAAATCGGTAAAGGCATGTGGGCGATGCCCGACCTGATGGCGGCGATGCTCGAACAGAAAATCGCTCACCCGCTGGCCGGCGCCAACACTGCCTGGGTTCCGTCGCCGACCGCCGCTGCGCTGCACGCGCTGCACTACCACAAGGTCGACGTGTTCGCCCGTCAGGCCGAGCTGGCCAAACGTGCCCGCGCTTCGGTCGATGACATCCTGACCATCCCGCTGGCGGTCAACCCGAACTGGACCCCGGAGCAGATCAAGAACGAACTGGACAACAACGCCCAGGGCATTCTCGGTTACGTGGTGCGCTGGATCGACCAGGGCGTGGGTTGCTCGAAGGTGCCGGACATCAACGACGTCGGCCTGATGGAAGACCGTGCGACGCTGCGTATCTCCAGCCAGCACATCGCCAACTGGCTGCGCCACGGCGTGGTGACCGAAGCGCAAGTGATGGAAAGCCTCAAGCGCATGGCGCCGGTGGTGGACCGTCAGAACGCCAACGACCCGCTGTACCGTCCGCTGGCCCCGAACTTCGACAGCAACATCGCCTTCCAGGCGGCGGTCGAACTGGTGATCGAGGGCACCAAACAGCCGAACGGCTACACCGAGCCGGTCCTGCACCGTCGTCGCCGCGAGTTCAAGGCTGCCAACGGCCTGTAACCCGCGCTGATGCCGGACATGAAAAAGCCCTGATCTTTCGATCAGGGCTTTTTTGTTTGCGCCGGATTGGCTAGGGCTCGATGCCCAGCTCATGTCTGACGAGACCGAGCAATTTAGCGGTATCAATCGGCTTGAGCAAAAAATCCACCACGCTCAAATGCATCGCCGCAATCGCATCCTTCACGTCGGCATCGCCCGAAACGATGATGATCGGCATTGCCGCCCGCACTGACTCGCGCACCTGGCGGATCAGCTCCAGGCCATCGACGTTGCCCATGCGCAGATCGGTGATCACCAACCCGATCGAAGGTTTTTCCGCGAGCATTTTCAGCGCGGTTTCGCCGCTGGCGGCGGTCATGCAACGGATACCGTCCAATCCCAGAATCTCCGACAACAGCTCCCGGGCGTCCTTGTCGTCATCGACGATCAATACACGCTGCGGTGGCAGATCGGGTTCGAGCATTACAGCGCTGAGCGCTTCCCGCTCGGCGTCGCTCAAAATATCGTGGTCGGACATGGCGTTCTCTACGTTTTCAAAATCGATCCCCTGGCACAGTGGTCAGACATCGCTGGGCAGAGCTTCAATGTGCACTTCGTCGGATTTTTTTCCAAGGGGCGAACCGAAGAATTTCCGACTGATTTTGTAGGGCATATCCGAAAACTACCCAACGGCATGCCCAACCTAGACTTACGTCCAATGGGCACCCCGCGCGATGGGGCCGACCATGGCTGCAACGATCCGACAACAACAATTCGAAAAAGACTGCGGTAATGGTTATGAGTAAAGCGGACGCCTTCACCCAGGCAGGGAAAACCGCGGTGTTGCAGAACATTCAGGGCACTTTGCAATTCCTCCAGCGCTTCCCCCCTTTCAATCAAATGGAACACGCCCATCTGGCCTATCTGGTGGAGCAATGCCAGCTGCGCTTCTACGGTCAGGGCGAAAGCATCATCAAACCCGCCGACGGGCCGGTCGAACACTTCTACATCGTCAAGCAGGGCCGGGTGGTCGGCGAGCGTCCGCACACGGCCAAGGGCGGCACCGAAACCACGTTTGAAATTACCACCGGCGAGTGTTTTCCCCTCGCCGCGCTGCTCGGCGAACGGGCGACCCGCACCGAGCATCTGGCCGGTGAAGACACCTTCTGCCTGCAACTGAACAAACTGGCGTTCATCAAGCTGTTCGCCCTCTCTAGCACCTTCCGCGATTTCGCCCTGCGCGGGGTCAGCAGCCTGCTCGATCAGGTCAATCAGCAAGTCCAGCAGAAAGCCGTGGAAACCCTCGGCACCCAGTATTCGCTGAACACCCGTCTCGGCGAATTGGCCATGCGCCATCCGGTGACCTGCAGCCCTTCCACCCCACTGCGCGAAGCGGTGAAGCTGATGCACGAACAACAGGTCGGCAGCATCGTCGCGGTGGACGAACACAAGGCGCCGCTGGGGATTTTCACCCTGCGCGACCTGCGCCATGTAGTGGCTGAAGGGGTTGGCGATTTCAGCGAGCCGATCGAACGGCACATGACGCACTCGCCGTTCCATCTGTCGCCGGATCACAGCGCCTTCGACGCCGCGATTGCCATGACCGAACGGCACATCGCCCATGTGTGCCTGGTCAAGGATCGACGCCTGTGCGGTGTGGTTTCCGAGCGAGACCTGTTCTCGCTGCAACGGGTCGATCTGGTGCATCTGGCGCGGACCATTCGCAGTGCCCAGCGGGTCGAACAATTGGTGACCCTGCGCGGCGAGATCGGCCAACTGGTGGAGCGCATGCTCGCCCACGGCGCGTCCTCGACCCAGATCACCCACATCATCACCCTGCTTAACGATCACACCGTGTGCCGGGTGATCGAACTGACCCTCGCCGAAAAAGGCGACCCCGGTGTTCCGTTCAGCTGGCTGTGCTTCGGCAGCGAAGGCCGGCGCGAGCAGACGCTGCACACCGATCAGGACAACGGCATTCTGTTCGACGCGCGGGATGCGGCCCACGCGGCGGAGATTCGCGGCAAGCTGCTGCCCATCGCCCAGCAGATCAATAACAGCCTGGCGCAATGCGGCTTCACCCTGTGCAAGGGCAACGTCATGGCCGGTAATCCGCAGCTGTGTCTGTCCCGCGCCGAATGGGCCCGACGCTTTGCCGCGTTCATTCGCGAGGCGACGCCGGAGAACCTGTTGGGCTCAAGCATCTATTTCGACCTGCGCGTGGTCTGGGGTGATGAACAGGGCTGCGAGCAATTGCGCCGCGGGATTCTCGATCAGGTCGGCGACAACCGGCTGTTCCAGCGGATGATGGCCGAGAACGCCTTGCGCAACCGTCCGCCGGTTGGCCGTTTCCGTGAGTTCGTGCTCACGAAAAAGAACGGCGAGAAAGCCACGCTGGACCTGAAAATCCAGGGGCTGACGCCGTTTGTCGACGGCGCGCGTCTGCTCGCGCTGGCCCATGGCATCGATGCCAACAACACCCTCGAACGCTTCCGCCAGCTTGTGGATAAAGACGTCATCGACCGCCTGGATGGCGCCGCGTACGAAGAGGCTTATCACTTCATCCAGCAGACGCGCATGCAGCAGCATCAACTGCAGACCCGGGAAAACCTGCCGTATTCGAACCGGGTCGATCCCGACAGCCTCAATCATCTGGACCGGCGCATCCTGCGTGAATCCCTGCGCCAGGCCCAGCGCCTGCAAAGCAGCCTGACCCTGCGGTATCAGCTATGAGCCTGTTCTCGTGGCTGCGTCCGGCCAGTCCCGTCGTGCCGGACGATCTGCAACAGCGCCTGGCGAAACTGCCGGCCATCGGTGAGCTGCGTGAATGCAGCCTCCGCGAACAGCGTTGGGTGGTACTGGATCTGGAAACCACCGGGCTGAACCTGAACAAGGATCGGGTGCTGTCGATTGGTGCGGTGGCGATTGAGGACGGTGCGATCGACTTTAGCCAGCAATTCGAACGCACCTTGCAATGCCGCGAGCTGAAACTCGGCCCGAGCGTGTTGATTCACGGTCTGGCACCGAGCGCGATTGCCGCCGGCAGCGAGCCCACCGAAGCCCTGGTCGAGCTGCTGGAGTTTATCGGCGACAGTCCGGTGCTGGCGTTTCATGCTTCGTTCGACCAGCACATGCTCGGGCGCGCCTTGAAGGAACATCTGGGGCACAAGTTGCAGACCGTGTTCCTCGACGTGGCGCAGATCGCCCCGCTGGTTTGCCCGCAGGCGCACATTCGCGAAGCGGGGCTGGACGAGTGGGTCGACTGGTTCAAGCTCGAAGTCTTTGAGCGTCACCATGCGAGCGCCGATGCTTTGGCCACGGCGGAACTGGCGCTGATCCTGTTCAGCCGGGCACGCCAGCAGCAGATCCAGAGCCCGCTGAATCTGCAGCAACGCTTGAGTCAGTGGAAACGCCGCCAGCAGACGCATTCGTTCTGAATCCGGGTTGTCGCCCGACAACCCGACCGGTGGCCAATTGCTAACCATTCCCACCTCTGCCACAATCGCGAACAATTCTCGTTAGTTAACACTTCCCAGTCGGTGTCGTCGTGTCTTCAGCCCAAAGCCCTCACAGTGAGCTCGTCGGTGCGTTGTATCGCGACCACCGCGGCTGGCTGCTGGCCTGGCTGCGCCGCAACGTGGCATGCCCGCAACGCGCCGAAGACCTGAGCCAGGACACCTTCGTCCGCCTGCTCGGCCGCGACGAACTGCTGACACCGCGCGAACCCCGGGCGTTTCTGGTGGCGATCGCCAAAGGCTTGTTGTTCGACTACTTCCGCAGGGCGGCGCTGGAACAGGCGTATCTGACCGAGCTGATGCTGATCCCCGAGGGCGAACAGCCCTCGGTCGAAGAGCAGCAACTGATCCTCGAAGACCTCAAGGCCATCGACCGCATGCTCGGCAAGCTGTCGACCAAGGCCCGCGCCGCTTTCCTCTATAACCGCCTCGACGGCCTGACCCACGCCGAGATCGCCGACAAACTCGGCGTGTCTGTCCCCCGCGTGCGCCAGTACCTGGCCCAGGGCATCCGCCAGTGCTACATCGCACTGTACGGTGAGCCCACATGAGCCCGGCCAGTTCCCGACCGGTCCCGGCCCATGTGCTGGACGCGGCGATTGCCTGGCAATTGACCCTCGATTCCAGCACGCCGCTGGAGCGCGAAGAGTTCGCCAAATGGCACGCGGCCAACGAAGAACACGCTCGCGCCTGGCGCCAGTTGGGCATGCTCGACCAGCGTTTCAGCGTGGCCAACGGCCCGGCACGCACCGCATTGCTGCAATCGCGCGAAGGCATCCGCCGCCGCGTGCGCAAGCTGGGCAGCGGGCTGGCCAGTGTCGTGGCGGTGGTCGGTCTGGCGCTGTTTGCCGGCGAACGTTATCTGCCGCTGGATTACTGGCTCGCCGATCAACGCACCGCCACCGGCGAACAGCGCACCGTGCGCCTGGCCGACGGCACCGTGCTCAACCTCAATACCCACAGCGCGGTGGATGTCCGCTTCGATGAGAAGCAGCGGCTGATCGTGTTGCAGGAAGGCGAAATCCTCGTCGAAACCGGTCACGGTGATGCGCGGCCGTTCATCGTCGAAACCGCCGAGGGCAGCATGCGCGCCCTGGGTACGCGGTTCCTGGTCAAGCGCGAAGACGCCGGCACGCGCCTTAGCGTGCTGCAATCAGCGGTGGCGGCGCATCCGCAATCCGATCCGCAGGAACAGATCCTGCGCGAAGGCCAGCAAGTGCTGATCCGCCACAACGGTCTGGATTCGGTAGTGGCGCTCAACCCCGGCGCCGATGCCTGGACCCGCGGCATGTTGGTGGTGGACAACGCGCGCCTGGAAGACCTGGTGCATGAACTCGGTCGCTATCGTCGCGGCCATCTGGGCATTGCGCCGGAAGTCGCCGACCTGCGCATCACCGGCAGCTTCCCGCTGCACGACACCGACAAGGCGCTGAACGCCCTGCTGCCGACCCTGCCGGTGCAGATCGAACAGCACACGCCATGGTGGGTGACCGTGGCCAAGGCTAATCCGAAGCCCTGACATTCAGCGCTTCCTGAGCAATCGCTGTCGCGAGCAGGTCGCGACAGCCCCCCCCATCACACCCCATGAAAACGGACTTTCTGCTGACTTGTGCAGCGTTGTTGTTCGTTAATCGAAATTATTTTCATCCAGCCCTATCACTTTTCGAATCTCGTCCGGCACACAGGCAATTGAGAAATATTTCCATTCAGGAGCCGCCGTATGTCCCGTTCGCTAGACACCTTGTTGCGCCCCAGTTTGCTGGCGGTCGCCATTGCCCTCTGCACCCCGCTGGCCAGCAGCCAACTGATCGCCGCTGAACAGGCGTCGAGCGTACGCGCCTACAACCTGCCGGCGGCTCCGTTGTCGACCACCCTGAACCAGATCGCCAGCCAGGGCGGCCTCACGCTGTCGCTGAACCCGTCGCTGGCGGCGGGCAAGACTTCGGCGCCGGTCAACGGCCAATATGACGCGGCCGGCGCCCTGCGCGCGGCCCTGCGTGGCACCGGTCTGCAACTGGAACAGAGCAGCGCCGGCACTTACACCCTAGTCGCCGTACCGGAAGGCGTGATGGCCCTGCCGGAAACTTCGGTGATCGGCGTGGAAAACTATGAAAGCGCCTGGGGCCCGGTCGAAGGCTACACCGCCACCCGCACCGCCGCCGGCACCAAGACCGACACCGCGCTGGTCGAAGCGCCGCGTTCGATTTCGGTCGCCACTCGCCAGCAAATGGACGACCGTGGCGTGCACAGCCTCGATGACGCCGTGCGCTACATGCCTGGCATCACCGCCAGCAGCTACGGCAGCGACACCCGTATCGACTGGCTGCGCGTGCGCGGTTTCGAACCGACCCAATTCCTCGACGGCCTGCCGTTGCCACGCGGCATCTACGCCAACCCGAAACCGGAAACCTGGAACCTCGATCGCCTCGCCCTGCTGCGCGGCCCGGCTTCTTCGGTGTACGGCCAGACCCCGCCGGGCGGCCTGCTGGACATGGTCAGCCGTCGCCCGAGCGATGTGCAAAGCAGCGAAATCCAGTTGCAGTACGGCAGCGACAATCACCGCCAGATCAACTTCGCCAGCACCGGCAAGATCGATGAAGCGGGTCAGTTTTTGTATGGCATCAGCGGCGTGGTGCGTGACAGCGACACGCAGATCGACCACATCGAAAACAAGCGCTACAACATCGCCCCGAGCCTGACCTGGAACATCGACGAAGACACCAAGCTGACCTTGCTCTCGCAGTTCACCCGCGACGATACCGGTGTCACCAGCCAGTTCTACCCGATCCAGGGCACCAGGATCGACATGCCGTTCGGCAAGATTTCCCATCACAAGAACCTGGGCGATCCTGACTACGACTTCTACGACCGTACCTACTACGCGCTCGGCTATGCCTTCGAACATCGCATCAACGACGTATGGCAGTTCAAACAGAATCTGCGTTACACCAAGTCTGATCTGTCGTTCCAGACGGTGACCGTCAACAGCTACAACCCATCCTTCGCCGGCTTCACCGTCGATGATCAGGGTAATGTCGGCCGCGGCACCACCAACGTCGATGAGGACATCAGCCAGTTCGCCGTGGACAACAACTTCCAGGCGGACTTCGCCACCGGCGATATCCGTCACACCCTGTTGCTCGGTCTCGATCATCAGCGCAGCAACGACAACTACACCTCGATCTTCGGCTCCGCACCGGACATCAACGTCAATAACCCGGTCTACGGCCAGACGATCATTCGTCCACCTCGTTCCTCGGCGTTCTATGACTACAACCAGAAAACCTACCAGAGCGGCCTCTACGTGCAGGACCAGATGGCCCTGGACCAATGGCGTCTGACCCTGGGCGGTCGTGAAGACTGGGTGCACACCAGCACCAAGTTCTTCAACAAGGGCGACGCCACCAACACCCAGCGTGACAAGGCGTTCAGCGGTAACGCGGCGATCAGCTACGTGTTCGACTCGGGTTTCGTGCCGTACCTGTCGTACGCCGAATCCTTCCAGCCAACCAGCGGCGCCGATGCCACTGCCACCGACTCGTTCAAACCGACCGAGGGCAAGCAATGGGAACTGGGCATCAAGTACCAGCCACCGGGCAGCAAGACCCTGCTCAGCGCAGCGGTGTATGACCTGACCCAGAAGAACGTCTCGGTCAACTCCATCGTCAACAACGTGACCATCACCAGCCAGACCGGCGAAGTGAAAGTCAAAGGCCTGGAGCTGGAAGCCGTCTCCGACGTTACCGACAACCTGAAAGTCATCGCCGCCTACACCCTGGCCAAGTCCGAAGTGCAGAAAGGCGTCGACAAGGGCAACCGTCTGCAACTGATGCCGAACCAGCAAGCCTCGCTGTGGACCGATTACACCTGGCACAGCGGCGTGCTCGACGGCTTCGGCATCGGCGGCGGCGTGCGCTACACCGGCAACACCTACGGCGACAAGGCCAACACCTGGCTGGGCAAGGCGGACGCCTACACCGTGTTTGACGCCGCCGTGCATTACGACCTCGGCCGTCTGGACAACAGCCTCAAAGGGGCGTCGCTGGCACTCAACGCGACCAACCTGTTCGACAAGGACTACATTTCCACCTGCGACGGTTTCTACTGCTACTACGGCGACCAGCGCAGCGTCATCGCCAGCGCCACCTACAAGTGGTAAGCGCCTGAGCTGAAACAGGCCCTGCAACCAGGCCGTCCCTCGTGGACGGCTTTGGTGTTTTTGAAGGTCATGAAATGAAAAGTAAAACAATTCGCCGCTGGTCCTTCGTCCACACCTGGACCAGCCTGATCTGCACCGTGTTTTTGCTGCTGCTGGCCCTGACCGGCCTGCCGCTGATTTTCCATCACGAGATCGACCACCTGCTGGGCGATGCGCCCGAGTTGCGGGTGATGCCGGCGGATACGCCGCATCTGAACCTGGCGCAACTGGTCGAAGCGGCGGAGAAGCATCGGCCCGGTGAAGTCGTGCAGTACTTCGGCTTCGAAGACGACGAACCGAATGCCGTGCTGACGATCATGGCCAAGACCGCCGGCACCGAGCCCAACTCCTCGCACACCTTCATGCTCGATGCGCGCACCGGCGAAGCCCTGGAAATGCCTTCGGCCAACGGTGGGCTGATGCTGTTCATCCTGCGCCTGCACGTCGACATGTTCGCCGACCTGCCGGGCAAGTTGCTGCTGGCGTTCATGGGTTTGCTGTTCGTGGTCGCGATCGTGTCCGGCACGGTGTTGTACCTGCCGTTCATGCGCCGCTTGAAGTTCGGCACCGTGCGCCAGGACAAATCCACCCGCCTGCGCTGGCTCGACCTGCATAACCTGATCGGCGTGGTCACCCTGACCTGGGCACTGGTGGTCGGCGTTACGGGAGTGATCAGCGCCTGTGCCGACCTGATCATCGCCGCCTGGCGCAGCGATTCGCTCAACGCCATGATCGCGCCCTATCGCGATGCCCCGCCGCTGACGCAACTGGCCCCGGCCACCCGGGTGCTGGACATCGCCGGCAGCGTCACACCGGGGATGAAACCGGACTTCATCGCCTTCCCCGGCACCCGTTTCTCCAGCGAGCACCATTACTCGGTGTTCATGAAGGGCGGCACCCACCTGACCTCGCACCTGCTGACCCCGGTGCTGATCGACGCCAGCACCCTGCAGGTCACGGCGGTGGCAGAACGACCGTGGTACATGGACGCCATGGGCATGTCTCAGCCGCTGCACTTCGGTGACTACGGCGGCATGCCGATGAAAATCCTCTGGGCCACGCTGGACGTGCTGACCATCATCGTCCTCGCCAGCGGCGTGTACTTGTGGGTGGTAAGGCGCAAGGCCGCGAAACCGGTACTGGAACCGGCGGAGGCCTCTGCATGAAGCCGCGTCAGTCGAATTTCTGGAAGGTCTTCAGCACACCGCTGGTGATCGCGCTGCTGAGTGCGGCGGGCCTGTTCGCCGCGCTGCTGGGCGACGGGATCTGGGATGGCTTGAGCTGGATTGGTCTGGGCGTTCCGGCCGCCATTGCCCTGCGTGGACTGCTGCAACGTCGCTGAACGGCTTGAGCCTGAAGGGCAACGCGCTATGCTGCCCGTCTTGCCCTTGACCGAGACCCTGCCAATGTCCGCTCCCAGCATGACCCTGTTTCACAACACCCTGTCCCCGTTCGTGCGCAAAGTCATGGTGCTGCTGCACGAGACCGGCCAGCAGGATCGCGTCGCGCTGCAGGACTGCGTACTCAGCCCTGTCAGCCCGGACGCCGCCCTCAACGAAGACAACCCGCTGGGCAAGATCCCGGCCCTGCGCCTGGCCGACGGCAATGTCATCCATGACAGCCGGGTGATCCTTGATTACCTCGACCACCAGCACGTCGGCAACCCGCTGATCCCTCGCGACGGCGCGGCCCGCTGGCGGCGCCTGACCCTGGCCTCGATGGCCGACGGGATCATGGACGCCTCGGTCATGGTGCGTTACGAGCAAGTGCTGCGTGCCCCGGAAAAGCACTGGGACGAATGGCTCGAGGCCCAGCGCGAGAAGATCCGCCGCGCCCTCGCCCTGCTGGAGCGCGACGCGATTGCCGAACTGACCTGCCACTTCGACGTCGCTTCGATCAGCGTGGCCTGTGCGCTGGGTTATCTGGATCTGCGCTTCCCGGATCTGGGCTGGCGTGACGCCAACCCGCAACTGGCCAACTGGTTCTTTGAAGTGAGCCAGCGGCCGTCGATGATTGCGACGATGCCGAAGGCTTGACGCACCGGGCGGGAGGCAACGACGCAAAGATCAGCGTCATCAACACTTCGGCCTCCCGCTGCTCCTCACGCAACCCCACAAACCGGCTCATTGCACCGCTCCGATATCGAACTCCAGCGGTTTGGCCGGTTTCTGCCCGATCCCGTACCAGTCCAGATTGCGGGTCAGCACCATGAACACACCCAGCAGACCGAACAGCAGCAGCGAGCCCATCAGCAGCGCGTAATCCTCGGCGCTCAGCAAGCCGTAGAGCAAACCGTACAACGCCGCCAGCCCCGCCGAAAAACTCAAGCCATGCCGCACGCTGCGCAGCACATGGCAGACGTAGAACCCGATCAACAACACACAACCGCTGGCCGACAACAGATACGCCAGGGCAAAACCGATGTGCTCCGACAACGACAGCAGCAACAGATAAAAGAACGCCAGCGCCACACCTACCAGCGCGTATTGCACCGGGTGCACTGCCAGGCTTTTCAGTACTTCGAACAGGAAGAAACCGGCGAACGTCAGGACGATGAACAACAACGCATATTTGATCGCCCGATCGCTCTTCAGGTACTGATCCACCGGATCGATGAAGCTCACGCCGAAACTGCGCCCGTTGAACGTCTCGCAATCATTGCCCGACACGCAGCGGCTCATCGCCTCTTGCAAATTGGTGGAGAAAAACGAGGTCTGCCAATCGGCGGTGAAACCCTGATCGGTGATCTCGCGTTTGGCCGGCAGGAAGTTACCGATGAAGCTTGGGTGCGGCCAGTTGGCAGCGAGGTTCACGCGGCTGGTCTTGCCCACCGGCAGCACCTGCAACGAGCCGGTGCCTTGCAGGCGCAGGTCGAAGCCGAAGGCCAGTTCCGTGGTCTTGCTGGTGTCCAGCGCCGGCAGCGTCACTCGCACACCCTCGCCCAGCCAGCCGACCTGAGTACCCGGAACGAAGTCCAGGCGTTGCGCGCCAAGCTCCAGCTTCAGCGCATTTTCGATACCGCGAATATCACTGATGCCGACCGCCAGGAACGGCGCATCGAAGGTGTAATCGGCAAAATCCTCCTTGATCCCCAACTGCGCCGGCAGCGAGAAATGCCCGCTGATACGGTTATCGGCATGGAACAGCCGCGCCTCGTAAATGCCACGGGCGCGCAGTTCGGTCTGCACCTGGCCGTCGAGTTCAAAACGCTCCGGCAGAAAATACAGGCGCCCGCGCTCTTCGCCGATTTCCTGGTAGCGCTCGTCGCTCTTCTCCTTTGTTTTCCAGGTGCGCACCACTTTGCGATACGGCACAACCATCACCGGCCCGCTGAGTTGCTGGCTGTAGCTTGAGCTTCTGGCAATGTCTTCCAGCACACCGTCACGCAGTTGCTGGCGATCGTCGATGATGCCGTCGATCATCAGCAGCGGCACCAGCAATACCAGGATCAGCAGGGCAATGGCCCCGAGTTTTATCGTCAGACTTTTGTTCATGGGACTCTCCCTGTTTCGATGGGCAGAGTCTGCAAAGGGGATGTGGGGGTTTTATGGGAGGAATGTGGAGTTTGTGTGGAAACTACAACTGCAGAACGACTTCCACCCCACCTTCAACGTTGCCGATGCGCATTGATCCACCGTGCAACTTGACCACCTCCTCGACGAAGTTCAGCCCGAGTCCGGTGCTTTTACGTCCGCTGTCCGGGCGTGGCAAGGAGTAGAAACGCTCGCTCAAACGGGGCAAGGCATAGTCGGGAATCGGCGTGGTTTCGTTGAACAGGCGAAGCTCGACCTGCTCGCCGATTCTCTCGGCACCAAAGCGCAGCAGACCGTGTGACGGCGTGAAATCCAGTGCGTTCTCCAGCAGATTGCCCAGCGCCTGTCGCAGCAGAAATGGCTCGCCGATCAACGCCAGATCCGCCGCGATGGTTTGTTCGATACGCAGTTGCCGGCCTTCGATGCGTGCCATTTGAGCCTGTAACAGCTCATCCACCAGCGCCGCCAATGGCACTGCGACGCGTTCCTCAAGACCCTGCCGCTGTTCGACCTGCGCAAGGTTCAGCAGGCGCTCGATCAACTGTTGCATCCGGGCACTTTCACTGTCGATGTTGCCGACAAAGCGCAATCGCTGATCCGCCGGCATCTCGCCCTGCAACAACTCGGCGGCACCGCGAATCGCCGCCAGCGGGCTCTTCAATTCATGGGTCAGGGTGTGCACATAACGCTCGACGTAGGCCTTGCCTTCGAGCTGGGTGCGCATCTGTTCCACGGCAGTGGCCAACTGTTCCAGCTCGCCGCCGCGATAGTGCGGCACCGCCACCCGACGGCCCTCGCTCACCGCCTGGGCGTACACGGTCAAGCGGTGCAACGCGCGGCTCAGCCACCACGACAGCACGGCGCCGAGCAGCAGGCCGAGGCCGATCAATCCGGCGCCGTAACCGAGCAAACGGCGTTCGGTGCGATCGACGTAGGGTTGCAGTGAACTGTTGGGCTTGGCCACGGTGACCACGCCAATGATCGCGCCGTTGTCGCGGATCGGCGCGCCGACGTGCATCACTGAAGAATTCGGATCATTCGGGTCACTGCGGCTGGAACGTGCGCCGTATTCACCGCGCAGGGTCAGGTAGACGTCGTTCCAGCGCGAGTAGTCCTGACCGACGGCCAGACCACTGGAGTCCAGGACCACGATGCCCTTGGCGTCGGTGACGTAGATGCGGTGGTTGACCTGGTTTTTCGCCAGTCCCCAGATCGTCGCCTTCGGCTGGCGATCGCCATAGGCGCGGAGCAGCTCCGGCCAGCGATTCTGGTTGAGGGTGCCGGCCTTGAAATCATCCCGCAGGATTTCCGCCATCAGGTTGGCGGTGTCGACCAGGGTTTCTTCGGTGGACTGGCGCACGCCGGGGCGGATTTCTTCCATCACTGTGTTGAGTACGAAGTAACCGGTGAGGCCGATGAACAGCACATACACCAGGAAAATCCGCAGCCCCAGCGACATCAGCTGTGCCCCGGGCTGTAGCTGTAGCCAAGGCCGCGATGGGTCTGGATCGGCTCGGCCTCGGCGCGCACCAGACGCAATTTGGCGCGCACGCTTTTGATATGGCTGTCGATGCTGCGCTCGTAACCGGCATCCGCCGCCACGCCCAGCGCATCGAGCAGTTGCTCGCGGCTGAACACCCGCTCGGGTTGTTCGAGCAGGCATTGCAGCAGACGGAATTCGTGGCGGGTGAGGCTCAGTGGTTGGCCGCGATAGCTGATCTGCACACGTTCGGGATCGACGCGAAACAGCGCCGAGGACGCCTCGATGACCGGACGTGGCGCCATGCGCTTGAGAATCGCCCGGACTCGTGCCGCCACTTCGCGCGGGCTGAACGGCTTGACCACGTAATCATCGGCGCCGATTTCCAGGCCCACCACGCGGTCGATTTCGGCATTGCGCGCGCTGAGGAACAGCACCGGCACTTCACTGAAGCGACGCAGCTGTTTGCAGGTCTCGAAGCCGCTGATGTCCGGCAGGCCGATGTCGAGGATGATCAGATCCGCCGGGTTCTGGCGCTGATGCTCCAGCGCCGCCGCGCCCAGGCTCAGCCAGGTCGTGGTGAAGCCCTCGCCCTGCAAGGCAAAAATCAGCGTGTCGGCAATCGCCGCTTCGTCTTCGACAATCAGGATATGAGGCATGGCGTCCGAGCCTGTGGGTTAAGTGCGCGAACGGTGCCCCAAGCCCGGCGTTACGTCAATGAGACCACTTGGTTTAGCAGTCCGGCTTGTCCGCCGTGAAGCGTCGCGCCGGGTTCACCGCCGCGCCGAATTCGCGCAGGGCCTTGGCCCCGATCAGCAACGGGTAGTTGAAGTTGCTGCGGTCAGTCAGGTTGACCTCCACGGTACGCTTGACGTCGCCCAGGCACAGCTCCAGATCGACCACCGGACGCTTGGCCACTTCGGTGCTTTCGCCCTCGTCTTCTTCATCCGAGCGACTCTTGATCTTGCTGATCCGCGCGACCTTGTGCTCGTACACCTTGTTGCTGGCGTCCTTGGTGGCCAGACGGAAACGCACCCAGTCTTCGCCGTCGCGGGTGAACGTCTCGATGTCCTTGGCCGACAACGAGGCGGTCAGCGCGCCGGTGTCCATCTTGGCCTTGAGCACTTCGCCGCCGATTTCCGGCAGCGCGATGTATTCGTAACGACCGTACAGCGTCGGTTCGGCGGCGAGCACCGGCAGGGCGACGAGGGAAAGCAGTGCAAGGAGGGATTTCACGTAAGGGGCTTCCTTGGGAAATGGGGACGTCAGACGCGAGATTTTAGACCGTTGTTTACTTGATCGTTCCCACGCAGAGCGTGGGAACGATCAGACTAACGCGCCACAGGTGAAACATTCGTCACCGGCGGATTTGGCCTGTCGGCCGAAGCCACTTATCATGGCGCGCCCATCCGTTTTCCAAGAGTTGCTTATGCGCCGCCTGCTCACCGGCTGTCTCGTCACCCTGCTGCTGTTGTCCAACACCCTCGTGCTGTTCGGCCCGCTGATGGTGTTCGCCCTGCTCAAGCTGATCCTGCCGGGACGCTTTCGCGACTACGCCTCGTGGGCGGTGATGTGGATCGCCGAAACCTGGGCGGAAATCGACAAGCTGATCTTCCGCCTGTGCATCCCCACGCAATGGGATATTCGCGGCGGCGAAGACCTGCGCAGCGACACCTCCTACCTGGTGATCAGCAACCATCAGTCCTGGGTCGATATCCCGGCACTGATCCAGACCCTCAACCGGCGCACGCCGTTCTTCAAGTTCTTCCTCAAGAAAGAGCTGATCTGGGTGCCGTTCCTGGGCCTGGCCTGGTGGGCGCTGGATTACCCGTTCATGAAGCGTTACACCAAGGCGTTTCTGGCGAAGAACCCGGAACTGGCCGGCAAGGATCTGGAAATCACCAAGGCCGCCTGCGAGCTGTTCAAGCGTCAGCCGGTGACGGTGGTGAACTATCTGGAAGGCACGCGTTACACCGCTGCCAAAAGCACTCAGCAGCAATCACCGTTCAGCCACCTGCTCAAGCCCAAGGCCGGCGGCGTGGCATTCGTACTGGCGGCGATGGGCGAACAGCTGGACGCGATTCTCGACGTGACCGTGGTTTATCCACAGCAGAAGATTCCGGGGTTCTGGGACCTGATCAGCGGCAACGTGCCGCGCGTGATCATCGACATCCAGACCCGCGAGCTGGATCCGGCCCTGTGGCAGGGCGATTACGAAAATGATCCGGTGTTTCGCGAGAAGGTCCAGAACTGGGTCAACCAGCTCTGGACTCTCAAGGATCAGCGCATCGCCGAACTCAAGGGCGAGCGCCGCTGAGTCAACCGTTGGTGCCGGTGCCCCAGATGCTGCCCAGGCTTTGCAGCAACGAACCGCCGACACCCTGCTGACCGAGGTATTGCAGGAGGATCGGGGCAAACTGGCCGACCATCCCGCTGTCCATGCCCAACGCACCGAAGGCGTTGTTCAGGTCATTGGTGTCCTTGACGTTGCCCAGCGCATTTTCCAGCCCGGCGGACTTGCCCGACGAGCCGAGCAAGCCGCTCAACGCCGCCAGATTACCGCTGCCGCCCGACAGCTTGTCGATGCCCGGCACTTCCTTGGCCAGCTCGGAATAGTCCGTGTTGCTCAGTTGGTTCTTCGCCAGGCCCAACATGGCACTGGTACCGCCGACCGCTTGCTGCGGCGTGACGTTCAGCGCGCTCAAGGCACTCAACAGACCGGCGGTTTCCGACGTCGGCGCCGCGGCGGCGGCCTTGTCCCCGCCCTGCATGCCCGATACCGCACCGGCCACGTCATTCAAACTGAAACCGGCAAACACCGGCCCTGCCGCCAGGGCCAGGAGCGATGCCAGGGCAAAACCGCGTGAAATCTTCATTCAGACATCCTCTTGTGGCGTGAAGACCTTCCGTCAAGGGAGGGTCAAACTGCCCGGTTTGACCGGGCATCCGCCGGCATGTTCCGGCGCGGGCCAGCCATTTTCATACCGAAGGCGTGCATGAAACGTGAAAGTCCGAACGCCGGGCGATGAATGGCAGATCCGCGGTTTTGGAACGCAGCACCCCTCATAAAAAACGGCGACCCAGGGTCGCCGTTTTTTTATTGCCTCACCGCTTACGCCGCACTGAACAACTTGTGCGGATCAATCACAAACTTCTTCGGCACGCCGGCATCGAACTCGCCGTAGCCTTCCGGCGCCTGGTCGAGGCTGATGACCTGCACGCCCACCACTTCGGCGATGTTGATGCGGTCCCACATGATCGCCTGCATCAGCTGGCGGTTGTACTTCATCACCGGGGTCTGGCCGGTGTGGAAGCTGTGGGATTTGGCCCAGCCGAGGCCGAAGCGAATGCTCAGGCTGCCCATTTTCGCGGCAGCGTCCACGGCACCCGGATCTTCGGTCACGTACAGGCCCGGAATGCCGATCTTGCCAGCTACGCGCACCACGCCCATCAGCGAGTTGAGTACGGTGGCCGGAGCTTCGGATTTGACGCCGTCGTGACCATGACCACGGGCTTCGAAGCCCACGCAGTCCACCGCGCAATCCACTTCAGGTTCGCCCAGCAGCGCGGCGATCTGTTCGTGCAGCGGGGTGTCTTTCGACAGGTCGACCACTTCAAAACCCTGAGCCTTGGCGTGGGCCAGGCGGATGGTGTTGACGTCGCCGATGATCACCACCGCCGCGCCCAGCAGACGGGCCGAAGCAGCAGCGGCCAGGCCGACCGGGCCTGCGCCCGCGATGTAAACGGTGCTGCCCGGACCAACGCCAGCGGTGACGGCGCCGTGGTAACCGGTCGGCAGAATGTCGGAGAGGCAGGTCAGGTCACGGATTTTCTCCATGGCCTTGTCGCGGTCCGGCAGTTTCAGCAGGTTGAAGTCGGCGTACGGCACCAGCACGTATTCGGCCTGGCCGCCGGTCCAGTCGCCCATGTCGACGTAACCGTAGGCACCGCCGGCGCGGGCCGGGTTGACGGTCAGGCAGACGCCGGTGTGTTGCTCCTTGCAGGAACGGCAGCGCCCGCAAGCCACGTTGAACGGAACGGACACCAGATCGCCGATTTTCAGGCTTTCGACGTCGCTGCCCTTCTCGATCACTTCACCGGTGATCTCGTGTCCCAGCACCAGACCGACCTGAGCGGTGGTACGGCCGCGCACCATGTGCTGGTCGGAGCCGCAAATGTTGGTTGAAACCACACGCAGGATGACACCGTGCTCGATCTTCCTGCCGCGCGGATCCTGCATTTTCGGATAGTCGATTTTCTGTACTTCGACCTTGCCAGCGCCGAGATACACCACACCACGATTGCCAGACATGCTTTCACCTCGCTGTTGTTTTTATGGAACCGCGCCGCCCAGGCAGGCAGCACGTTAAGTGCTCGGGTTATTGCTTGTTGGTTTTGCGTTGTTATGACTTAAAGAACGACGGTGCGATTGGCGTTCAGGAACACCCTCCGCTCAATGTGATACCCCACGGCCCGGGCCAGGGTCAGGCCTTCGATGTCGCGGCCCTTGGCGATCAGGTCTTCGGGGTAATGACTGTGATCCACGGCCTCGACGCCCTGGGCGATGATCGGCCCCTCGTCGAGGTCGTTGTTGATGTAGTGCGCGGTGGCGCCCACCAGTTTCACGCCCTTGTTGTAGGCCTGGTGATACGGCTTGGCGCCCTTGAAGCCCGGCAGCAGCGAGTGGTGAATGTTGATCGCCTTGCCATCGAGCTTGCGGCACAGCTCCGGCGACAGCACCTGCATGTAGCGGGCGAGGATCACCAGTTCGGCGCCAGCCTCCTCGATCACCTGCCACACCTGCCGCTCCTGGCCCGGTTTGTCGTTCGGGTCGAGGGGGAAATGGTAGTAGGGAATCTGGTGCCAGTCGGCCAGCGGCTTGAGGTCCGGGTGGTTCGACACCACCGCCGCCACGTCCATCGACAGCTGGCCGATGCGCTGGCGGTAGAGCAAGTCGTTGAGGCAGTGATCGGCCTTGGAGACCATTATCACGACTTTTGGCCGGTAGTTCGGCGCGGTCAGCTCGAAGATCATGCCGAACGCCTGACCGCGTTCGGCGAGGCCGGCGCGGAAGGATTGCTCGTCGAAACCGTCGGGCTGACGGAATTCCACACGAATAAAGAAACGCCCCGAGAGGCGGTCATCGAACGAGTGGTGTTCGGTGACGTAACAGCCCTGCTCGAACAGAAAACGCGTCACCGCGTCCACGGTGCCGAGAACGCTGGGGCAGTCGGCGGTCAGAATCCATGTGTCTGGGGCGCGGCTCATGGTGCGGTGACTCCTGTTCTTTGTGCGGGGTGTCAGGGAGTTTTCCCCTCACCCTAGCCCTCTCCCGGAGGGAGAGGGGACTGACCGGGTTGTTCTTTCGAGCTACGCCGACGTGAAATACCGAGCCGAACTCAGGCTTTGAAACCAACCGAGATCAGCTCCCTTTCCCCCTCGCCCCCTTGGGGGAGAGGGTTGGGGTGAGGGGGCAAAAATCTCAGGCCCTACACGCAAGCAAGATCGACGCAATTCACCTCAAGCCTGAACGCTAAGGCCGTATTCTGCGGACGCATCCTGCAACCACAACCACCAGTAATCCGAGAAGCTGCGACGGATAAGCAGTTCCCAGGTGTCCTCAGCGGTGTGGCGGATCATCAGCTGCGACTTGGCGAACACCGTGCCCACAGCCTTGCCGACCGGGAAGTTGTTCGGGTGCACGTCGTAGCTGGTGGATTTCATCAGTACCTGACGTACGTTCGGGCCGCTCAATTCAAGCACTTGCTGGCCGCCGCTGACGTTGACGATTGCGATGTGCAGATCGCCCAGCGCTTCGCGCAGTTTCTGCTCGGCGGCGAACTCTTCACCGCTCGGCACAATCAGCAGCCACTCATCCGGGCCCATCCATTGCAGGCTGGTTTCGCCTTTGACGATCACACTCAGGGCGCCCGGCAATTCAATGCCCAGCGCCTTGTGCACACCGGCGGCGAACGCGGCATTGTGGCCATCGCCACGGATGGTCAGATGGCCGAGGAGTTTCTTCTCGCGCACGGTCACGCCGGCGGTCTTGCGGCCCTTGCCGACCAGGCTGGCGAGGTCGGCGTGATGCAGCGACGACTCGGCCTTGGCCCCGGTGGTCGGGCGTTGTTGGTAAACGTTGGCTGCGGTCATAAAGCACCCTTCCTGAATTCGGTGTCGCTCCCGCGCCAGGCGCGGGAGCGATCAATTAGATGTTCTGGCGATCGCCTTTCGGATCGAAGAACACCGAAGAAACGATTTCCGCCTCGATCACGCTGCCATCCGCCAGCGGTGCGAACACCCGCTCGCCCATGCGCTTGAGACCGCCCTTCACCACGCCCATGGCAAACGAATAGCCGAGGGAGTTGTGCGCGTAGCTGGAGGTCACGTGGCCGACCATGGTCATCGGGATCGACTGCTTGATGTTGAACACCAGCTGTGCACCTTCCGGCAGCCATACGTTCGGATCGATCGGCTTCAGGCCCACCAGCTGTTTACGCTGGTCACGCACGCAGTCTTCACGGTTCATGCCGCGCTGGCCGATCCACGAGAACGGTTTGGTGCGACCGACGCACCAGCCCATGTTCAGGTCGTCCGGGGTCATCGAGCCGTCGGTGTCCTGGCCGACGATGATGAAGCCCTTCTCCGCCCTCAAGACGTGCATGGTTTCGGTGCCGTACGGGGTCAGGTTGTACTGTTTGCCCGCCTCGACGATTTTTTCCAGCACGCCCATCGCGTAGTCGGCCTGGACGTTGACTTCGTACGACAGCTCACCGGTGAACGAGATGCGGAACACCCGTGCCGGTACACCGCCGACCAGACCTTCTTTCCAGGTCATGAACGGAAACGCTTCGTTGGCCAGGTCGATGTCGGTCACGGCGCTGAGCAGCTTGCGGCTGTTCGGGCCGGACAGGGTCATGGTCGCCCAGTGATCGGTGACGGAGGTGAAGTACACCTTCAGGTCCGGCCATTCGGTCTGGTGGTACAGCTCCAGCCACTGCAGGACGCGAGCCGCACCGCCGGTGGTGGTGGTCATGACGAAATGGTTGTCGGCCAGACACGCCGTCACACCGTCGTCGAAGACCATGCCGTCTTCCTTGCACATCAGGCCGTAACGGGCCTTGCCCACGTCGAGCTTGGTCCAGGCGTTGGTGTACACGCGATTGAGGAACTCGCGGGCGTCCGGGCCCTGGATGTCGATCTTGCCCAGGGTCGAAGCGTCCAGCAGACCGACGCTGTCGCGCACAGCCTTGCATTCGCGTTTGACGGCGGCATGCATGTCTTCGCCGTTTTTCGGGAAGTACCACGGACGTTTCCACTGACCGACGTCTTCGAACTCGGCGCCGTTTTTCAGGTGCCATTGATGCAGTGCCGTGTAACGCACAGGTTCGAAGATGTGCCCGCAGTGACGACCGGCTACCGCGCCGAAAGTGACCGGCGTGTAGTTCGGACGGAACATCGTGGTGCCCATCTGCGGGATGGTCACGTTCAGCGAGCGGGCGGCAATCGCCAGGCCGTTGACGTTGCCGAGCTTGCCCTGATCGGTGCCGAAGCCCAGCGCGGTGTAGCGTTTGACGTGCTCGACCGACTCGAAACCTTCGCGGGTCGCCAGCTCGATGGCCGCGGCGGTCACGTCGTTCTGCAGGTCGACGAATTGCTTCGGCGCCCGCGAAGTGCCCTTCTCGTGCGGCACCTGGAACAGCGCCAACGTCGGCTCTTCCAGACGGCTCAGGGCTTTCGGCAACACGGCTTCAACGGCCTGAAAACCGGCTTCGGACGCAGCGCGCACGCCGCCTTCAAAACCGTCAGCCAGCGAATCGCCGAGACCGTAGACGCCGTTGATGCCACCGACGCAAACACGTTTCTGCGGTGCTTCGCCCGGTACGAAACCGAGGATGTCTTCGCGCCAGATCGGCTTGCCGCCGAGGTGCGACGCCAGGTGAACCACCGGGCTGTAACCGCCGGAGCTGGCGATCAGGTCGCAGTCGAGCCATTCGCCCGGGCTGGTGACCTTGTGGCCTTTGACATCGATCGCCGCCACGCGGGCAGCGGTGACGTGCTTGCTGCCACGGGCCTCGATCACGGCGCTGCCGGTGAGGATGCGAATGCCTTTGGCGCGCGCTTCTTCGACCAATGCGCCACGCGGATTGCTGCGGGCGTCGGCGATGGCGACCACTTGCAGGCTGGCATCGAGCCAGTCCAGCGCCACGCGGTAGGCGTGATCGTTGTTGGTCGACAGCACCAGCTTCTTGCCCGGCGCCACACCGTAACGGCGCACGTAAGTCGAGACTGCGCCGGCGAGCATGTTGCCCGGCACGTCGTTGTTGCCGTAGACCAGCGGACGCTCGTGAGCGCCGGTCGCCAGCACTACACGCTTGGCGCGGACGCGGTGGATGCGCTGACGCACCTGGCCGATCGGCGCGCGGTCACCGAGGTGATCGGTGAGGCGTTCATGAATGGTCAGGAAGTTGTGGTCGTGGTAGCCGTTGACCGTGGCGCGCGGCAACAGCAGCACGTCCGGAGTGCTCTTCAATTCAGCGATGACGCCGGCCACCCATTCCATCGCCGGTTTGCCGTCGAGGCTTTCGCGGGAGTCGAGCAGGCTGCCGCCGAACTCTTCCTGTTCATCGGCGATGATCACCCGGGCACCGCTGCGTGCAGCGGCCAGTGCTGCTGCCAGACCGGCCGGACCGGCGCCGACGATCAGCACGTCGCAGTGCTGGTTCATGTAGTCGTAGGTGTCCGGATCGACTTCGGTCGGCGAACGGCCCAGGCCGGCAGCCTTGCGAATGTACTTCTCGTAAGTCATCCAGAACGATTGCGGGTACATGAAGGTTTTGTAGTAGAAACCCGGCGGCATCAGCTTGCCGCCGACCTTGCCGAGAATCCCCATCATATCGTTGTTGACGCTCGGCCAGCCGTTGGTGCTGGTGGCGACCAGGCCCTGGTACAGCGCCTGTTGCGTGGCGCGCACGTTAGGGATCTGGGTGGCTTCGGTAGCACCGATCTGCAGGACAGCGTTCGGCTCTTCGGCGCCGGCGGCGAAGATGCCGCGCGGACGCGAATACTTGAAGCTGCGGCCAATGATGTCAACGCCGTTGGCCAGCAGGGCTGCGGCCAGCGAGTCGCCTTCAAAACCTTTGTAGGTCTGGCCGTTGAAGGTGAAGCTCAGCACTTTGTTGCGGTCGATCCGTCCACCGTTGGACAGGCGATTGGTCTGGCTCATACCTTCTCTCCCAGCGCCGTCGTGGCTGTTTTCGCAGTGTCAGCCTTGTCGGTGAATTGCGGCTTGGTGCCGATCTTGTAGGTTTCGAGAATCTCGTAGGTCACGGTGTCGCGGGTGACGTTGAAGTACTGGCGGCAACCGGCGACGTGATCCCACAGTTCGTGGTGCAGACCGCGCGGGTTGTCGCGGAAGAACATGTAGTCGCCCCACTCCTCGTCGGTGCAGCTGTTCGGATCCAGCGGACGCGGGATGTGCGCCTGGCCGGATGCGTGGAATTCCTCTTCGGAGCGCAGTTCGCCGCAGTGAGGACAGAAGATATGCAACATGGGGATTTCTCCTGTTAGTGGGCGACAGCCGCAGCGCCGTGTTCGTCGATCAACGCACCGTTGTGGAAACGGTCGATGGAGAAAGGTGCGGCCAGCGGGTGCATTTCACCCTTGGCCAGACTCGCGGCAAACACGTTGCCCGAGCCAGGAGTTGCCTTGAAGCCGCCGGTGCCCCAACCGCAGTTGAAGAACATGTTCGGTACCGGGGTTTTCGAAATGATCGGGCAGGCGTCCGGCGTGGTGTCGACGATGCCGCCCCACTGACGGTTCATGCGCACCCGCGACAGCACCGGGAACATCTCGACGATGGCCTGGATGGTGTGCTCGATCACCGGGTACGAACCGCGCTGGCCGTAGCCGTTGTAGCCGTCGATACCGGCGCCGATCACCAGGTCGCCCTTGTCGGACTGGCTGATGTAACCGTGCACGGCATTGGACATGATCACGCTGTCGATAATCGGTTTGATCGGCTCGGACACCAGCGCTTGCAGCGGGTGGGATTCGATCGGCAGACGGAAACCGGCGAGCTTGGCCATGTGCCCGGAGTTACCGGCGGTGACCACACCGACGCGTTTGGCGCCGATGAAGCCCTTGTTGGTTTCAACACCGATGCACACGCCGTTTTCCTTGCGGAAACCGATCACTTCGGTCTGCTGGATCAGGTCCACACCGAGGGCGTCGGCGGCACGGGCAAAGCCCCACGCCACGGCATCGTGACGGGCCACGCCACCGCGACGCTGAACGGTTGCGCCCATCACCGGGTAGCGGGTGTTTTTCGAGCAGTCGAGGTACGGAATTTCGTCCGCGACCTGCTTGGCGTTGAGCAGTTCGCCGTCGACGCCGTTGAGGCGGTTGGCGCTGACCCGACGCTCGGAATCACGGATATCCTGCAGGGTGTGGCACAGGTTGTAGACGCCGCGCTGGGAGAACATCACGTTGTAGTTCAGGTCCTGAGACAGGCCTTCCCACAGTTTCATCGCGTGTTCATAGAGGTGCGCCGACTCGTCCCACAGGTAGTTGGAGCGAACGATGGTGGTGTTGCGCGCGGTGTTACCGCCGCCCAGCCAGCCCTTTTCGACCACGGCCACGTTGGTGATGCCGTGCTCCTTGGCCAGATAGTAGGCCGTCGCCAGACCGTGCCCGCCGCCGCCGACGATGACCACGTCGTAGACCTTTTTCGGGGTCGGCGTGCGCCACATGCGCTGCCAGTTTTCGTGGTGGCTGAGGGAGTGTTTGAAGAGGCCGAAGCCCGAATAGCGTTGCATAGTCATGTACTCCAGAACGCTCAGCGATAAACCGGGAAGTCAGCGCACAGGGCCGAAACCTGCTGGGCGACGTTGGCCTCGACATCGGCATCGCCGAGGTTGTCGAGGATGTCGCAGATCCAGCCGGCCAGCGTCACGCACTGGGTCACCTTGAAGCCGCGAGTGGTCACCGCCGGGGTGCCGATGCGCAGGCCGGAGGTCACGAACGGCGACTGCGGGTCGTTCGGTACGGCGTTCTTGTTGACGGTGATGTGCGCGCGACCGAGGGCGGCGTCGGCGTCCTTACCGGTGAGGCCCTGACGGATCAGGCTGACCAGGAACAGGTGGTTGTCGGTGCCGCCGGACACTACATCGTAGCCACGTTTGATAAAGACGCTCGCCATCGCCTGGGCGTTGTCGATCACTTGTTGCTGATAGGCCTTGAAGCCAGGCTCCAGTGCTTCCTTGAAGCACACGGCCTTGCCGGCGATGACGTGCATCAGCGGGCCGCCCTGGGCGCCGGGGAATACTGCGGCGTTGAGCTTCTTCTCGATTTCTTCGTTGGACTTGGCCAGGATCAGCCCGCCACGCGGACCGCGCAGGGTCTTGTGAGTGGTGGTGGTGACCACGTCGGCGTACGGCAGCGGGTTCGGGTACAGACCGGCAGCCACCAGACCGGCGACGTGAGCCATGTCGACGAACAGCAGCGCACCGACCTTGTCGGCGATCTGACGGAAGCGCGGGAAGTCGAGGGTTTTCGAGTAGGCCGAGAAACCGGCGACGATCATTTTCGGTTTGCACTCGACGGCCAGACGCTCGACTTCGTCGTAATCGATCAGGCCGGTCTTGGTGTCGATGCCGTACTGCACGGCGTTGTACAGTTTGCCCGAAGACGAAACCTTGGCGCCGTGGGTCAGGTGACCGCCGTGGGCCAGGCTCATGCCGAGGATGGTGTCGCCTGCTTGCAGCAGGGCCAGGTACACGGCGCTGTTGGCCGAGGAACCGGAGTGCGGCTGGACGTTGGCGTAATCGGCGCCGAACAGCTGCTTGGCGCGTTCGATGGCCAGGGCTTCGACCTTGTCGACGTGCTCGCAGCCACCGTAGTAGCGCTTGCCCGGATAGCCTTCGGCGTATTTGTTGGTCAGGCCGCTGCCTTGCGCTTCCATCACGCGTTTGCTGGTGTAGTTCTCCGACGCGATCAGCTCGATGTGATCTTCCTGACGTTGCTCCTCGGCATTCATCGCCGCCAGCAGTGCATCGTCGTAACCCTGGATCTGGTCTTGCTTGCTGAACATCGCGTCTCTCCCAGCGGCATCTGTGCGCCATTCGTCTCGGTAAGGCACGGCGTTCAGCCAATGCCCTTTGATGCGATGGTATGGCCGGCGCAGGGAGGTCAAATGCCTACGGACGCCACGCAAAGGTGCGTTTACGACATGGCGGCGGCGACGGACTCAAACAAGCAGCTGGCGCAAGGCCAGAAGAACCACGAAATGCGCGGGATAGAGCGCATACGCCCAGCGCCGCATGGGTGGCGTGTGGAGGTAAGTGGCTTGTCGCAACAGGAACATTCCGAGCAGTGGCGCGATCAGGCAAGTCACAATCCCGAGGATGGCGACAATGTTGCCGAACTGCGCGGATTCGTAGAGCGTCCGCCATTGATTCGCGGCCAGACACAGCAGGCCCGGCAGCAGGCTGAAATACCAGGGTTTGCGAAACACCAGCAACATCGCCAGCGGCAGCAGGACGCCGAACAGACCGAACATCAGTCGCTCCGGGAACATCGCCGCCAACAGCAGCGCGCCGACGGCCAGCAATCGCGAAATCAGCGCTCGCGCCTGCCAGCCCCGCGCCACCAGCAGGCCCAGCGCCAGCGTCGGCATCACGTTCAACGTGTCGGGCTCTGGAATGTACAAACGGTAGGGAATCTCGCTGAGCAGGCTGAACAGCAGCAGCCAGCCCAGATAGCGCCATTCGGTCTTGCGCGCGCCGTCCCGCGCAAGATTCGCCGCCATCGCCAGGCAAAACCAGGGGAACGCCAGCCGCCCCGGCACATACAGCCAATCGGCGCTGATCCCGACATATCGCAGGTGATCGAGCAGCATGCTCAGCAGCGCCAGCCACTTGAGCAGATCGAGTGCGCCGTCGCGCTGGCTCAGGTGCATAATCGGCTCGCATCCTTGTAAAGTTCTGACAGCGACATCCCGTGTGCTCCCCGGATGATCTTCGGTAAAGTGCGCACCATCATTGACCAACGGAGCGCCACAAGCGCACCGACCACGGAAGCCGGCCATGACCGACAAGAGCCAACAATTCGCCAGCGACAACTATTCCGGTATCTGCCCTGAAGCCTGGGCTGCCATGGAACAGGCCAACCACGGCCACCAGCGCGCCTATGGCGACGATGAATGGACAGCCCGCGCCTCGGATGATTTCCGCAAGCTGTTCGAGACCGACTGCGAAGTGTTCTTCGCCTTCAACGGCACCGCCGCCAACTCGCTCGCGCTGTCGTCGCTGTGCCAGAGTTACCACAGCGTGATCTGCTCGGAAACCGCCCACGTCGAAACCGACGAATGCGGCGCGCCGGAATTCTTCTCCAACGGTTCGAAACTGCTGATCGCCGGGACTGAAAACGGCAAGATCACCCCGGCCTCGATCCGCGAAGTCGCCCTCAAGCGTCAGGACATCCACTACCCGAAACCGCGTGTCGTGACCCTGACCCAGGCCACCGAGGTCGGCAGTGTCTACACCCCGGAAGAAGTCCGCGCCATCAGCGACACCTGCAAGGAACTGGGCCTGAACCTGCACATGGACGGCGCGCGGTTCTCCAACGCCTGCGCCTTCCTCGGCTGCTCGCCGGCGGACCTGACCTGGAAGGCCGGCGTCGACGTGCTGTGCTTCGGCGGCACGAAGAACGGCATGGCGGTGGGTGAGGCGATCCTGTTCTTCAACCACAAACTGGCCGAAGACTTCGATTACCGCTGCAAACAGGCCGGGCAACTGGCCTCGAAAATGCGCTTCCTGTCGGCGCCGTGGGTCGGCATCCTGGAAAACGACGCCTGGCTCAAATACGCCCGCCACGCCAACCACTGCGCGCAACTGCTGGCCGAACTGGTCAGCGACATCCAGGGCGTGGAACTGATGTTCCCGGTCCAGGCCAACGGCGTGTTCCTGCAACTCTCGGAACCGGCCATCGCCGCCCTCACCGCGCGCGGCTGGCGCTTCTACACCTTCATCGGCAAGGGCGGCGCCCGCTTCATGTGCTCGTGGGACACCGAGGAAGAACGCGTACGCGAACTGGCACGCGACATCCGCGAAGTCATGTCGGCCTGATCGCCTCCTCCTTGATCGTTCCCACGCTCCGCGTGGGAATGCCTCCCGGGACGCTCCGCGTTCCTGCCGCACCACTGATGTAACGCCAGGCACCGTCATGACGCGGAGCGTCAAAGGCTGCATTCCCACGCGGAGCGTGGGAACGATCGGCGATCAGGCTCCCTCCCGTTTCAGCTCCATCGACTACATTGTCTGTCGAGCCATCGCTCACATAACAATAAGCAGGAGCTTGCGCATGTCGCTAAAAGGCAAAACCTTGTTCATCACCGGCGCCAGCCGTGGCATCGGGCGCGAGATTGCGCTGCGGGCTGCACAGGACGGGGCCAATATCGTGATCGCGGCCAAGAGCGCCGAGCCGCACGCCAAGTTGCCCGGCACCATCCACAGCGTCGCCGCGGAAGTCGAAGCGGCCGGCGGCAAGGCCCTGGCGCTGCAACTGGATGTGCGGGATGAGGAGGCGGTGCGACAGGCGCTGGCCCAGGCCAATCAACATTTTGGCGGGATCGATGCGCTGGTGAACAACGCCGGGGCGATCAAGTTGACCGGTGTGCAGCACATCGAACTCAAGCGTTTCGACCTGATGCATCAGATCAACACCCGCGCGGTGTTGCTGTGCAGCCAGGCCGCCCTGCCCTATCTGAAGAAGTCCTCCGGGCACATTCTCAACCTGTCACCGCCGCTGAATCTGGCCAGCAAATGGTTCGCGCAATACAGCCCCTACACCGTGACCAAGTACGGCATGAGCATGCTGACGGTGGGCATGAGCGAGGAGTTTGCCAACTACGGCATCAGCGTCAATTCGCTGTGGCCGCAGACCATGATTGCCACGGCGGCCATCGAGTTTCAGCTGGGCAATCGGGAGTCGTTCAAGCATGCGCGCACGCCAGCGATCATGGCGGATGCGGCGCATGTGATTCTGAGCAGCAGCGAGCGGCGGATTACCGGGCGGTTGTTGATTGATGAAGAGATCTTGCGCGAAAGCGGCGTGAGCGAATTCGACCACTATCGGTTTGAGCCGAAGAGTGACGCGAAGTTGATGACGGATCTGTTTATCGACTGAGCATTTTCAGAATAGACCTACACCAGGACCTACATAAACCAAACAGGCTTCGCCATAGACTGCCTGCTCCTTTTTCGAGGAGTGCTGACTATGGCGAACCCTGCCTACATGACCATTACCGGCAAGACTCAAGGCCTTATTTCAGCCGGGTGTTCGACCCCGGAATCGGTCGGCAACAAATACCAGAAAGCCCATACCGATGAAATCATGGTGTTCGCCTTGAGCCATGAAATGCGCCGCGACAACAACCTCGGCAAAGCCGTCCACCAACCGGTCATCATCACCAAAGCGGTCGACAAATCCTCCCCCTTGCTGGCCCAGGCGCATTCGAACAGCGAAGAACTCGAATGCACGATCAGCCTTTACCGAACCTCGCCTCAAGGTCAGCAGGAGAAGTTTTATTCAATTTCCCTCGATGGGGCCGTTCTGGCTGAACTCTCGCAGGAAGTGCCCCACGTCATTCTGCAAAACGACGCTCAACCTCAAGAACAACTGGCCATTCGTTACCGCGGCATCAGTTGGGTACACCACATTGCGGGCACCACCGGCCATACCTCGTGGGGCAGCCAGGATTGAACCCTCGACCACATGATCCCTGCGGCGTTGAGGATGCCGCCGGCAACTTGCTCGGCCAGGCGCTGACCGCCAGTGCTCGCCATCTGGCGTTCGGCATCGCGCGGGTGCAGTTCAATCAACAAGTCGCATATTTCGCCAAGCACATCACCGATGAGGTTGCCGCCGGACGCCTGACTCCGGAGCAGGGAATCCTTGCGCTTGTGCAGGAACAACACAACCTGCTGAACCAGTCTCGGATCCTGCAGCAAAACAGGCACGGAGCGATCACCGGCACGGCCAAGGCACGACGCTTGTCGATGCTCCCACAGCCTGCAGCAACTCCCGATCCGGAACGTCTGCTCCGGGCCGCTCACCAGCAGAACCTGAAAGTGACACGCCCGAACTCAGCCCCGCCCTCCTCTCCGCGTCCGGTCAACGACTTGCGAATGGTTCCCCGCGAGCATTGGCCGCAGGAGCTGCCGGCGCCCGAAGAGCCGGGGTTCTACATCGTGCCGAAAAGCGTGTCCGCCGAGAAACTTCAGGCGCAGCTGTTTGCGTCGCCAAACCCGAGTGTCATCGCCAAATTCAAAAGCCTCAATCAGCTGGACGACGTGGTGAAAGCCGGAACGCTGATTGTCCTGAGCGACCCGGACAATCAGCAATGCACCTATGAAGAATCACTGCTGATGGAAACCGCGCACATCGTCAGCATGGCGCTGGCGCCGTTGACGGTGGAAGAGGCGGACTTTTTTGCCCAGCACTATGAGGTCATCAGAAGGACGCTTTCAGATGGGTCAAAAGTTATTGGGGTTGGTACTGCCATGGCGGCTAATCATCTGGATGGCATAAAAGCCGCTTTGAAAGACATTGAGGCATTGCATATCAGCACTATCGAGACCAATGGCAGCCTGAACTCAAAAGCATTCAAAAAGCGGCGCGCCGAATTACTTCAACGGCTGGACGGACAGCTAACCGGATTGACGAAGAAAGTCATTGGCCTCCCTGATCACCCAAACCTCAAGATCGCTCTAGGAATCGAGCATCCGCACCTGGTGCACCGCTGGAGGAAGGCTGGCGGCATCGGCCAGCCGCCCGGGTACGCCACTCACATTCAAGGCGTGGTGAAAGCCTCGCAATACGTAAAATATGGCGGATGGATTGGTACGGCCGTGGCTGGCGGAGCCTCGGCAATGAAGGTTCAGGATGTCTGTACGAACGAGAACGCCGAGGAGTGCGAAAAGATTAAATTCACCGAAACCGGAAGTTTTCTGGGTGGAGCTGTCGGTTCTGCTGTAGGTGCAAGCACGGCCTCCACCATTTGCGTAGCACTCGGGGTATCCAGTGCAGGAATCGGTGGGGCACTGTGCGGGATCGTGGTTGCGGGAGCCGGATCCTTTACGGTCGGCTATATGGGCGAAAAAGGCGGCGAAATCGCCGGTGAATTGATTTACGAGAAAACCCGATGAGTTATGAAACTGCAAGAGATGCCTTTATCATTCTAAACATCATAAACGTCGCCGCACTCATAATAATCAACTGCATCGTTTTATATATCGCAAAAACAAAAATAGAACTAATAATGAACAGCCTTCAAAACAGTTCGATCGCCGGAGGCCTTATGATGCTATGGCATGGAGGCGTGCGGGGGCGGATCTACATGATGGGGGAAATTTTTAGCTTCCTGAAACGTCCAGAAATCTACCTTTACCAAGGGAAACTGAGCGCAAAAGATATTAAAAATTTTCCGCCAGACTTCAAACGCACGCTACTTACACTATATAAATATCAGAGAATTTCCGGCTTAACTTTTTTGCTCTTTGGACTTCTCGCCGCATTAGAAATTATTTAAAAACAGCAACTAATGACTTCATACGATCTCCCCTACGAGAGATCGCCCCCAAGCCTGCAAACTGAATTCAATATTCGATCCGAACATCCCCCTTCGGCACACTGCAGCAAGAAAGAATGTACCCCTCCGCCTCGTCGTCCTCGGTGATCCCGCCGTTGTGATCCATCTCCACCTCGCCGCCCAGCTTGAGTACCTTGCACGTCCCGCAGATCCCCATGCCGCAGGCTTTCGGGATCATCAGGCCGACCTTCGCAGCCGCCGCATGCACGGTCTCGCCCGGGGCCACACGGATGCTCTTGTCCGAAGAGGTGAATTCCACCAGGTGCAGATCCGCCGCCGGCACTTCCGGTGCTTCCGCCGCCTGTTCCGCCTGCTCCACCGCATCGGCGCGGGCTTCCGGTGGCGTGGCGCCGAAGGATTCCTCGTGATAGCGCTTCATGTCGTAGCCGGCGTTTTCCAGCAGGCGTTTGACCGCCGTCATGTACGGCGTCGGGCCGCAGCAGAAGACTTCGCGCTCGAGGAAGTCCGGCACCATCAGTTCCAGCATCTTGTGGTTGAGGTAGCCGCGATAGCCGGCCCACGGCTCGCCCAGCCCATGCTTTTCGCAGATCAGGTGCAGGCTGAAGTTGTCGATCCGCGACGCCATGTGTTCCAGCTCGCGGTGGTAAATGATGTCTTTCGGTGAGCGAGCGCTGTGAATGAACGTC
Source organism: Pseudomonas sp. R45(2017) (assembly GCF_002112305.1). Classification (NCBI taxonomy): domain Bacteria; kingdom Pseudomonadati; phylum Pseudomonadota; class Gammaproteobacteria; order Pseudomonadales; family Pseudomonadaceae; genus Pseudomonas; species Pseudomonas sp. R45(2017). Next base: position 129,924 of record NZ_NEHH01000005.1, read on the forward strand.
ATGTCGACGTTGCCGTTGGTGTCGTAGAACCAGCGCGCCATGGACATCACTGGTGTGATGCCGACACCACCGCTCAGGTACAGCACTTTCGGGCTCGGGAAATCGATGGCGTTGAACAGCCCGACCGGGCCGTGTACCGCCAGCTCCTGGCCTTCATGCAGCGTGTCGTGTAGCCAGTTGGACACCTTGCCCCCCGGCACGCGCTTGATGGTCACCGAAAAGCTGTACGGCACCGACGGCGAGCTGGAGATGGTGTACGAACGCATGATCGGCTGGCCTTCGATTTCCAGCTCCAGGGTCACGAACTGTCCGGGCTTGAAGAAGAACAGGATCGGCTGGTCGGCCATGAAACAGAAGGTGCGCACATCCCAGGTTTCCTGGATGACTTTGACGCAACGGACGATGTGTCGGCCATTGGCCCAGGTCTGGGTGGTGACCGGATTCAGGAAGCTGTTCGACATGCTGTTCTCCACGGCCGACTGTCGGCCTTCATGTGGCGATTCTGCGTATAGCGCGAACGCCCCGTTTACCTATCCGCGACATTGACATACTTATCGCGACCAGCCCCCAACCACCGGGGGTTGCGCGTCGGGAACAGATTGCACCATGTCGCCCATGGATAAGGTTCCGGGCAGCGGCGGCCCCACACTCGCCCCAACACAAACAGATTCTTTACACCTTGCGTAGCACCCCTTAGCCGCACACCCGATCAGCCACTTTCGCGGCCACGCAGATGGCCTTGAGGATTACATCGATGGACACCGCAAAAATCAGCCTGGGCGACCCGCTGGAACCCGCACGCAAGGCCACCGCACAAATGCTGCAGGAACGCGAGCGCACCTACTCCCTGCCGCAGCCGTTCTACAGCGACGAGCGGCTGTTCGATATCGACATGCAGGAGATCTTCCAGAAAGAGTGGTTGATCGCCGGCATGACCTGCGAAATCCCGGCCAAGGGCAACTACATCACCCTGCAGATCGGCAAGAACCCGATCATCGTGATTCGCGGCGCCGAAGGCGTGGTGCACGCGTTCCACAACGTCTGCCGCCACCGAGGCTCGCGCCTGTGCACCAGCGACAAGGGCAAGGTCGCCAAACTGGTCTGCCACTATCACCAGTGGACGTATGAGCTGGACGGTCGCCTGCTGTTCGCCGGCACCGAAATGGGCGCCGACTTCGACATGAAGCAGTACGGCCTCAAACCGGTGAACGTGAAGACTGCCGGCGGCTACATCTTCATCAGCCTGGCGGAGAACCCGCCGGCCATCGATGACTTCCTGTCGACCCTGAACCACTACATGGAACCGTACGACATGGAGAACACCAAGGTGGCGATTACCACCACCTTGATGGAAAAGGCCAACTGGAAACTGGTGCTGGAAAACAACCGCGAGTGCTACCACTGCAGCGGCTCTCACCCGGAACTGTTGAAAACCCTGCTGGAATGGGACGACGTCACCGACCCGCGTGCCGATCAGGCGTTCAAGGATCACGTCGCCGCCTCCGCCGCTGCCTGGGAAGCCGAGAAGATCCCTTACGCCCACGCCAGTTTCGGCCTGCGCAACCGCATCGTGCGCATGCCGCTGCTCAAGGGCACCGTGTCGATGACCATGGACGGCAAACAGGGCTGCGCCAAACTGATGGGCCGGATCAAGAACCCGGACCTGGGCTCGATGCGCATCCTGCACTTGCCGCACTCGTGGAACCACTGCATGGGCGACCACATCATCGTATTCACCGTGTGGCCGATCAGCGCTCAGGAAACCATGGTCACTACCAAATGGCTGGTGCACAAGGATGCGGTCGAAGGCGTGGATTACGACGTCGAACGCATGCGCAAGGTGTGGGACGCGACCAACGATCAGGACCGTCGTCTGGCCGAAGAGAACCAGCGCGGGATCAACTCCACCGCGTACCAGCCGGGCCCGTACTCCAAGACCTATGAGTTCGGCGTGGTCAATTTCGTGGACTGGTACAGCGAGCGGATGCTGAGCAATCTCGGCGCCGAGCCTGCGCCATACCTCAAAGGCGTGCCGGTCCAAGGCTGATTGCATCTGACCGATCATTCCCACGCTCTGCGTGGGAACGATCATGGCGTCCTTATAGCAACCGCATCATTGCGATGACCACCTTACCGAGCCATCCTCCCCGATAAACTCCTCGAAAATCTCCTCCCCCACCAACCTGATCTTCGCGTACCCATTCAACACCCGCAGCGGATAGTCCGGATCGTTCGCATCCTGCGTCTCCGAAAACAGCACCCGCGAATGCCCGTTCAGCTCGCTGGTGGTGCCATAGGGAATCGCTCCATGCCCGGCACAGCGCGCGTGCAGCCCACCCTGCGGCGCATAGACGATGCCATTGTGCAGATGGCCCCAGTACCAGTAATCCGGCTCGCGCCCCAGTGCATCGCACACCGGTTGATACAGCGCGGTCTTGTTGTGCCCGGTGATGTCGAAGCCCTGATGGTGGCTGAGCACCATGAGTTTCTTGCGTTTGGGCAGACCTTTCATCCACTCGATCTGCGGCTTGTTCAGGGTGCCATCCATGTACAGGTTCATGACGTCCGAGGCGTACGCCGTGTCCAGTCCGACAATCAGCCAGTCGTCGTTGATCAGGGCAAAGTAGCTGGTGCCCTGCTGCCCCGGAAAACGCGCGGCCAGTTCCTTGAAATAGCCGTGGGCGCCGCTGTACATCTCGTGGTTGGAATTGAGGGTGAACGAACCATGGGTGCCCATCGGCCAGCCCGCCATGTCGGTGTCCTCCTGGGAGTGGGTGCCGGCGTAATAAACATCCCCCAGGTGAATGGTGAAATCGGCATTGGCGAGTTGCATCTGGTTCGCCACCGACACCGCCGGCGCATGGCTGTTGAACGGCCCGGTGCCCCAGTCGCCGGCAATCGCCAGCGTCACTTCGCGATCCATTTTCACCAGCGCCGGATCGGTGCCGAAGGTCGCGTGATGGCGCAGGTTTTCGATCCACTTGAGCAGCGCCTCGCTCCACAACAGATCCAGCAGCTCCCATTTGCGACAGCCCAGCAGCGTGCCGTCCTTGAGTACCTTGGTCTGTAGTTGATCGGGCGATTGCGGCAGCGGCGTCGCGTTGCCGATACGCAGGATCGACAAACCGTGGGCCAACTCCCACGGCACGGCCGGCTCGTCGGTCGGCAACTCGCCGTGCTTGAGCACGTATTGCGCCTGATCGTGACCGCGCTGGAGCAACTTGATGATGGCTTGAAACTCCTGCGGCTCCAGCTCGCTGATGAGCTTCATCCAGGCCATTTCGATGCGCGTGAACAAGCCGTGCAGGCGCACCTTGACCTTGTCGTATTCGTGTTTCAGATGACCGACCGCTGACATGGCGTAATCCTCTATCCGTAGGGGGTTCACAGGGTTTTCATGAATTCGATCAGCGCACGCTTGTCGTCGTCCGACAGCGTCGTGCCGTACAGGTGACCGCTGTTGTGGTTGCCTTCCAGACGCGTGTCGTAGGTGAAGTCAGCCGAGGCCTTGGCCTGGGCGCCGCTGGTGACGAAGCCGACGTTGACCGGGTCGTAGACATCGGAGCCGGTGATGAACACCTGCGGACGTTTTTCCGGCGGTTGCAGCAAGTCCCACAAGGTCGGTACCGAACCGTTGTGCAGGTACGGTGCGCGCAACCAGATGCCGTCGGTGGGCGTGTTGCTGTAGCTCTGGGTCTTGCGGTAGGCGCCGAAATCGAACGGCGGTTTCTTGAAGGTGTGGAACGCTGCCACCAGCCCGGTGGTGAACGAGTTCAGCCGGTGCGGATCGGTGCCGAGCTGATCGATGTTGGTGGTCACCTGCCCGGTGTCGGTACGCCCGAAATCATGACAACTGGCGCAATTGGTTGCCCAGATCGGTTTGCCCTGGGCGACTTTGGCCTGATTCAGTGCCCATGGCCACGCTGGCGCCTTGTGCCCGAGCAGCCAGTTGGTCACCCGGTTGAAACTCGGCGGCAGCACCGATTCCGGCGTCGCGCCCACGGCCATCGCAGCCGCGTAGTTGCGCTCGTGGATCTTGTTGTTATTGCCGTCCCAGTGCAGGTACATCGATTCCCGGGGTTTCTGGTTCCACACTTGCGGCAGGTCGACGGTGCCGATGGTCGAGTCATCCGGGAAGCCGAACACCACCATTTTCGTCGGGTTGAAGGTGTCGGTGCGCCCCGGTCCCTGTTGCGGGCGCAGCTTCTGCCAGGCGTAGGCCTGCTTCTGTTTGAGCAGCGCGGTCTTGGCCATCGGGATGATCAGGTAGCGGTTGTAGAGCTTCTCGAAAAAGCCCAGCTGGAACTTGCTGTTGATCGCCGCCATCACCGCGTCGGTGGTGAATTTCGGATCGCTGGCGCAATCGTAGGCGAACCACTGGAAGGCCTGCAGTTGCAGGGTGTTGGCCGGTGCACTCGGCACGTTGACTGCGACGTCGCTGGCATTCGCCCGGTAGGAGCCGGTGTGGCACAGCGCGCAGTTCGGCTCGACGGTCGGGTAGCCGAGCTGTCGTTTGGCCATGCCGATCGGCAGGTCCTTGCCGTTCTCGAACAGGAAACCGAAGACTTCCCAGCCACCGGGTTTCGGCAGTTTTTCCGGGCACATCTGCGGCAGCACGGAGAACAGGTAATACGGAATTCGCGCTTCGATACCGAGACCGATGGCGGCGTATTTATAGTGATCTTCGTCGGAGGCGTAATCCTGCTCCGGCACCACGCGCAGCATCTGATACCAGGTCTGGTAACCGATGAACGCCAGCAGCGCCACCACGACCAGCGTGCCGACCTTGAACGCGTGACTCTGCCACTGCCGCGCCCATGCCGCGCGCCATTCGCGCCAGCCGTCACAGAGCAGCGCCAGCGGCCGGTTTTCAGGGGTGGTGCCGAGGTACAGCAGGATGCCGAGGATCAGGAAGAAACTCAGGTCGCCCATCAGCATCGGCACGAACACCGAGCCCTGGCTGCTGGTGTTGATCAGGTAGATCCAGAACGCCACGGCGATCAGCCGAGTCAGCACGCACAGCCAGGAATGCACCACGTAGCGCGGCGCGTTGAAGCCCGAAGGCATGTAGAACACGCTGATGCCCACCAGCAGCATCCCGGCGTTTTCCAGCCACGGGTCGGAGAGTTGCGGCGGCAGGCCGACCACCGATGTCAGCAACCCCGGCGCGAACAGCGCCGGGATCGCGAACACCATGTTCATCGCAATGCCGAGCCAGATGAAGCGTTGAAACCAGCGGATGTAGCTGTCCATATCAGTTCCCCAGATCGTTCCCCCGTCGAAGCGTCGAACCGTCCGCGAGGGAATGCATCTCGTGACGCTCCGCGTCACAAAAGCGGACGCAGAGCGTCCATGGCGGCGTTCCCACGCAGAGCGTGGGAACGATCGACACGATCGGGGCTATCCGAGGGCTGTTTTCTCCAGGTGTTCAAGGATGATCGGATACACATCGACCACCGCGTTCTTGCCGAACATGCAATCGATATGGCCGTAACCCGGCACCACATGCCGGCTGTAACGCTCCGGCCCGTACTTCTCACAAACCCGCTGATAGGTCTTGAGCGTGCTCTCCGGCAAATAACACTGGTTGTCGGCGCCGCTGATGAAGCAGATCGGCATGGTCAGCCGATCAAAGTGCGGCATGTACACGTCGCGCCCTTTGAAATCCACCAGATGCCCTTTGCGCACGATCAGCGCCAGGTGCTCGAAGGTCTCGATGTTCGACTCGCCGAACAGCTCGTGCAGGTTGTCGTGCAGGGTTTCGTTGAGGGTGTCGTGGCGATACAGCGAGGCGTACATGAAGGTGATGCGGTGACACACCGGGTTGGTGCAGTAGCCCTGGGCTTCGATCCGCGCGTAGCCGTTGAGCGCCTTGTCGTAGAGCCGGTTGAACCAGTTCTCCTTGCTGTCGGCATAGGCGGTCATCGACTTGATGCCGATCGCATCGAGCATCCCCGGCAAGTGCAGACCGGCCTTCAGCCCCGTTGCCGTCGCGACCACCGTGTCGGCGGCAATCTGCGAACAGACCACCGATCGCACGCCCTGCAAACCGGCGAGCAATGACATGAAGAAGGTCGTGGCGCCGTAGCAATGCACCACGCACTGCACGTCCCTGGCTCTGGTTTCCTGCTGGATCTGTGCGATGGCGGCCTTGAAGTCGTACTGGGCGATCTGGTCGCCGTTCCATTCCTTCTTGCTTGCCGGCAGCAGGATGCTCACCCGGAAATCCAGCAGCCACACGTCGTAGTCGTGCTTGCACAGAAACTCCAGCAGGTTGGTCTGGATCGTATCGGTCGAGAAGATATTCGAGCCCACACCCAGACCATGCACCAGCATCACCGGGCCTTTGCTGCCAGCCTGATAGCGGGTCAGGCGCAACTGCACGCCGTCTTCAGTAGGGAAGAAATGCACGGCCGGCGTCGGTGCATCCAGTGGCCGTTTCAGCCGTGGCGGCGCGTCGGGATTGAAGTATTTGTCACCGGCAAACACCCCGCCATAACTCTCCCAGAGAATCCCGGCGAAGAACTTGCCGAACCGCGCCAGCCCTTCGATGCGCTCACGCTCGTTGCGCGCATTGAGGACTTTCATGGTGGTCATCTGCTTGGCGAAATCGGTCGGTTTGATGTGCATCACACCCGAACCGATGACTTCGCCGGATTTGTCCGGCCCGCGATACAGCGTGACGTAGAGGGTGCTGGTGTCGTGCCAGATATTCAGCACGCCGTTGTCTTCCGGCACGGTCTTGAAGGCGCTGAAGAAGTAGTCGTTCCCGTCCTCGGCGGTCAGTTTCATGTCGTACTTCATGTGGCGCGTATCGACCTGCTGCTCGAACTGCTCGAACAGGTTGAACACGCCGTTGCTGGCGGTCAGCGGTTCCGGCGACAGCGCCGGGGCGATCACCGTGCCGACGATGGTCGCGGCGTGTTCCGGCTCCTTGATCATGCGGTTGAGGTCGTTGGCGGTGATGGTCAGGGTGAAGTCGATCGGCGAGTTGTCCGCCTCGCCACGTTTGGCGGCAGCTTCATAGACTTTGAGGTCGGTACTCTGCGCGGCGGTGAAAGCGCGAGAGAAGTAGCCCTTCATGGTTTCGGTGAACTGCACGCCAAGAGTCGGCGGCGCGGTCTGTTTGCGCGGCGCCGACGGCAGCGTGTAGTCGATCGTCCAGCCACGGTCGGCGGCCAGCAGGCCCATGTTGCGCTCGCTCACGGCGGAGATGGTCAGGAGCGGGTTGACTGCCAGTGACGTCGGGATCACCGCGCCGTCGGTCACGTAAAGGTTGGCGTAGACATCGGTGCCACTGGCGCCGCTGAACACCTGGCCCTTGTGGTTGACCACGCCTTGCGCGGCGTCTTCGCCCATCACGCAACCGCCCAGCGGATGCACCGAGACGATGCTGTGCTTGAGCAGCTTGGTCCAGATCGGATTCTCGACCCAGATCCCGCCCAGGGCCTTGGTGCTCTGGTACAGCCGCTCGTTGCCGATCTTGAAGTTTTCCTGCTCGCCGACGCCCGGCCAGTCGATGCGCAGTTGATCCTTGCTGTCGAGGACCATGCGTCCCTGGCCGCTATCGTGGCTCATGATCAGGTAGGTCTGCAGGTTGTGCAGCGCGCCGTGATACGGGCCACGCAGGAAGCTTTCGGCTTCGCGCTCCTTGTACTTCACCTTGCCGCTGAAGCTGTCGTCGGTGGGCTTGCCGATCATCTCGGCGAACCCGGCCATTGCCGGCACCATCGGCCGGCCAAGGGCGCCCGGGATCGAACCTTCCTCGATGACCATGCGACTGCTGCGGTCACCCTCGGTGCGCATGTCGATGATCGAGGTGATGCACGGGCCGACCGGTTGCATTTCCTTGGCCGAGTGCGCGCCGAAGCCGATGCCGTTGATGGTCTGCTCGCAGTTGTGACCGAAGCCGAGGATGTCGCCGTTGCCGCTCATGTTCTCGCCGAGCTGCCCGGACATCACCAGGCCTTTGTCCCGCGAGCGCAGCAAAATCTCGGTGGAACCGAGGGTGCCGGCAGAAACCACGACAATGTCGGCCTTCACGAACAAGGTCGGCGCGTCGAATTTCTCGCGGCCGCTGTCGAGGTACTGGAAGTGCACGATCCAGCCATTGCCGTCGCGCTCCAGATGCCGCACCTGGGCCTGGCAGAAAATCTCCGCGCCATGATTGGTGGCGTCCGGCAGGTAGTTCATCAGCGTGGTGTTCTTGGCCTTGTTGTTACAGCCCGAAACGCAGTCGCCGCAGTGGTTGCACGGCAGTTGCTCGACGCCGACGTGGTTGAGGTTGTTGGGCAGTTTGTCGAAGGTCACGTTGATCGGCGGCTTGTAGAAGTGCGCGCCTTGCTTGAGGAAATCTGCGGATTTTTTGTTGGCATCAAGCTTCGGCAGGTTCGGCGAGGTGCTCGGGTAGGGATTGGGCTTGAGCATCTCCCGGGCCTTGGCGTAACCCTCCTTGAGCAAGCCGTCGTGGTCCTCACGTACCACCAGTGGCCAGCGCGGATCCTGGAAAACATCGGCGGTCGGTTCCAGCGAGACGTTGGCATTGATCAGCGACGTGCCGCCGAGGCCGCAACCGACCACCACGTTCTGCTGCGCGTTGACGTGCAGGTCGAACAACCCGGTGCGCGAGCCGATGTGGCCGTCCGGATCGTGTACCTGCAACTCCTCGGTCGCGGCGATCATGGTGTTGGGGTATTCGCCGGGCTGGATCTCCCGACCGCGTTCCAGCAGACAGACCTTTTTACCGGCCCGGGACAGGCGCGACGCGGCAATGCCGCCGCCGTACCCGGAGCCGATGACGATCACGTCGTAGTGTTCCTTGATTTCGCTGATGGGCGTTGCGATCCGTGTCATGAGGTGGTTCCTCTCTCAGGCAGATGGGGCAACTCTGCGGTTGCCTGCAATCAATGGGCGAACGGGCACCTGGCCTCCGGGGAATCCCGACGGCAGTACAACGGTTTGGGCAGGAATCAGGCGCTACAGGCGGGCGTGCTGATTGGCGGCACGACGCAACGTGCGCTTTCGCGGCGAAGCTGCCGGTCGAGCGCGGAGCGTGCAGGGACTGAGGGGTAAGCGGTGTGGCTGGGTATCCATCACGCGTTCTCCCTGAACCAGATGTGGATAAGTGAAGGCTGTCCTTGTGCCATTGCAGTGAAGACAGGCACCGGATCGAAGTCAAGGCAGCCTCTTAGAACTGTATGAAATCTGATCAATTGCCTTTTGGACTAAGCCCGCCGGGGGTTGCAGGGTTTGGCGAACAAGTTATCCACATAGACACCCACAGCTAATGGGGACAACTGTGGATGATCTGGAAAAATAATCGGGATTTTGTGAAGAAAATTCGTGACTTATCCAGAAGCGGGGTTTCCATTGGCGATTGATTGTTTTTTGATCAACCGTCTACATGTCAAGGATTACGTGGCTTGTAGAGGATGGCGAACACCTTATCCACAGAAGCGCCAACAGAGTTCGGGGGTAACTTGTCGGGTGCTGTGGAAAAGCGCTGGAGGCGTTGATAAATAGGGGTTTGCGTGGGGATTGGCGGGTTAAAAGACTGAATTGAGCGTTTTTTGATCAGATCTTTGTAAGCCACGGTTTATATGGCTTGCAGCGTACAGCGAACATCTTATCCACAGAAGCGCCAACAGAGATTGGGGGCAAGTCTGGGAGTTAAGCTGGGGAAAAACTCAGAAAAAACCGCGAGTTAGGCTGGTTGTTTTTTGATCTGGGGGCTGAAGGGCTTGATTGGCGTGGGGTGTAGGGAGGGGCGAACACGTTATCCACAGATCCGCCAACAGAGATTGGGGGTAATTAGCAGATTGTGGAGGACCGCTGCCCTCACCCCAGCCCTCTCCCGAAGGGAGAGGGAGCCTACGGTGGTGATCTCGCGGGATACATCGACCTGAGCGTTTACCGCGACCTCAGGCTTAATCAAGCTAACGCCATATCAAGTGGTTAATGCTTGGCGAACCAAGGTCACCGCTCTGGTCGCAGGTCGATGTAAATGGCCTATACACCTCGGTCAGTCCCCTCTCCCTCTGGGAGAGGGCTAGGGTGAGGGGGCTTCTAGCGGACAACCCCCTCTTCAATCAACAACTTCAAAATCGCTTCCGCCCCGGCCTCAGCAGTCACACCCTTGAGCACTTGCCCACCACCGCCGCTAGCCTTGGCCGTCGCCGCCTTCATCCGGTCGGCCCCGCTCTTGGCCTTGATCACCTTCAACCGTTTCGGCCGGGGCTTGGCCGGTTGCAAGGTCGCCACCGACAGCAGTTCGTCATCCACCACTTCCACGTCCTCAGGCTGGAGAACACCACGTCGCGCCGGGCCGTAAGCACTCTGCCGAGGCTTGGGCGCAGCGTTATCCACAGTCGCCAGAAACGGCAGGCGCACCTTCAGCCGGCGCCGCTGCCCACGGGGCAACGCTTGCAGCACCAGCGCAGAACCGTCGTTGATCGATTCGACCTGGGCCAAACCAACGACCAATGGCCAGCCCAGCCCTTCGGCCAGCAGGAACGGCAGCATCCCCGAGCCTTCGCCGGTTTCCGCCTGGCTGCCGGTCAACACGACTTGTGCACCGGCATCACGCAGATACTCGGTCAACGCCGGCAGCGCATCGGCGCCCGCCGGTTGTTCCAGCACATGCATCTGCGCAAGTCCCATGCCCAGATAGGCGCGCAGCGCCGGTTCCGCGATGTCGCCGGCGTGCAGCACTTGCAGGTTATCCCCTGCCAGTTGCAGGCCGAGTTCCACCGCGCGTGCGTCCTGATCGGCGCGGCGCGGGCGGCCGGAGGTCGGGTGGGCGCCGATTGAAACCAGACTGATGATCTTTGTGCTCATAACCGTTCCTTAAGCCGCATCGCGCTTGGCTTCGTTGCGGTAAGCCTCTACCGCCGCGATCAAGGCCTGAAGAATTTCCGCGCTTTCGCCGATCACCGACAGGTCGGCACGCTTGATCATGTCGCAACCCGGATCAAGGTTGATCGCCACTACCTTGTCGCAGGCACCGATGCCTTGCAGGTGCTGGATCGCCCCGGAAATCCCCACGGCCACGTAAACCCGCGCGGTGACCCAGGTGCCGGACGCGCCGACCTGACGGTCGCGGGCCATGAAGCCATCGTCCACCGCCACCCGCGAAGCGCCTTCGGTAGCGCCGAGGGCGGCGGCCGTCCTGTGGAAAAGCTCCCAGTCCTTGACTCCGTTACCGCCGGAAAAGATGAACTCCGCTTCGGCCATCGGAATGGCCGCCGGATCCACCGCCACCGCACCCAGATCCTCGATCCGCGACAGGCTGCGTGCGACGGGTGTGGATAACTCAACCGGCAGCGCTTCGTGACGGGTTTCGCTGACCGGTTCTGCACATTCGGCGGACGCCAGAATCAAACGCGCCACCGGGCGGGCCAGATCCTGTAACCCCGCACCGGCGCGGCCGATGCACTCCTGATCCTTGACCTGCCAGACCCGTGTGGCCGGGCGCTCACCCAGTGCAGCGGCAAAGCGCCGACCGAGTTCGCCGCCACCGCTGCGACTGTCCGGCAGCAGCCAGTGACGCGGGTTGAACTGGTTATCCACAGCCCGCAGGCCCTGGATCCGTTGTTCCGGTGCATAACCGCTGAATTCTTCGCCTTCCAGCACCAGCAAGCGGTCAACGCCTGCGGTGGCGAAAGCGTTTTCCTTGTGCTCGCCGAACACCACGGCCAGTACCGCGCCGTCGCTGCCGGCCAGTTGATGGGCCAGGCCGAGCAAATCACGGTCGTGGCTGCTCAAGCGGCCGCCGACCATGTCCGGCACCACGCTGATGTAGAACGCCGGGGCCGGCACCTGATGCAGCGGCAATTGCACTTCGACCGCGGCCGAACGTTTGACCGCCCCGCCCTGTTGAGCGCCGCTGCGGTCGATGCGCTTGATGCCGTTAGGGCCGATGAAACCGATGCCGTGCGGATTCTTGCGGATGATCCCATTGGGCCCCATCCAGCTGTGTTGCGCCGGTTGCATGGCCGCGTGCAGCGGGTGCAGGCGGTTGCGTGCGATCCATTCGGCGCGGGGGTCGCGGCGGATAATGTCGCTCATCAGTGGGCCTCCGCAGGTTCACGTTTGGCCGGGGTGGCAGGCTTGTTCGGCGCGGCGTCTTCGAGCAGCGCGTCGGCCACCAGTTCGGCGATGTCCTTGATCAGCGGACGCGGTTCGACCACGCCTTCGAGCATCGCCGTGCACTGTGGACAACCCACGGCCACCAGCTCGGCGCCGGTCTCGCGGATGTCTTCCATGCGCATGTCGGGGATCCGCTGCTTGCCCGGAATGTCGGTGATCGGCGCCCCGCCACCGCCGCCGCAGCAGCGCGAACGGAAGCCGGAACGTTGCATTTCCTTGATCTCGATGCCGAGGGCGCGCAGCACTTCGCGCGGCGCCTCGTACTCGCCGTTGTAGCGGCCGAGGTAGCACGGGTCGTGATAGGTCACGCTGTTGCCTTTGTGCTGACCGAGGTTCAGCGCGCCGGCCTGGATGATTTCCGCCAGATAAGTGCTGTGGTGCTGCACGAGGTAGTTGCCATCGAACGCGCCGTACTCGTTTTTCAGCACATGGAAGCTGTGCGGATCGCAGGTGACGATGCGGTTGAAGCTGTATTTGGCCAGGGTCTGGATATTGCGTTTGGCGAGCAACTGGAAGGTCGCTTCGTCACCCAGACGTCGGGCCACGTCGCCGCTGTCGCGCTCTTCCAGACCGAGCACCGCGAAGTCGACCTTGGCCGCTTTCAGCACTTTGACGAACGCACGCAAGGTGCGCTGGTTGCGCATGTCGAAGGCTCCATCGCCGACCCAGAACAGCACGTCGGTGGACTTCTTCTCGCTGAGCAGGTTGAGGTTCAGGTCCGCCGCCCAGTTCATCCGTCCGCCCGGGGCGAAACCGCCGGGGTTGTCGGTGGCAATCAGGTTTTCCAGGACTTCGGCGCCCTTGTTCGGGGTCGCGCCTTTTTCCAGAGTCAGGTGGCGGCGCATGTCGACGATGGCATCGACGTGCTCGATCATCATCGGGCATTCCTCGACGCAGGCGCGGCAGGTGGTGCACGACCACAAGGTTTCGGCGTCGACCAGACCGTTGACGATCGGTTGATGTGGATTGCCGCCGTGTTCGCCCACCGGTTTGCCCGGATACGGGCTGCCGGCGAACTTGGCATCGGTGCCGCCGGCGAGGCCGACGACCATGTCCTGAATCAGCTTTTTCGGGTTCAACGGCTGGCCGGCGGCGAACGCCGGGCACGCGGCTTCGCACTTGCCGCACTGCACGCAGGCGTCGAAACCGAGCAACTGGTTCCAGGTGAAATCCTTGGGTTTCTCCACGCCCAGTGGCGCGGTCGGATCGTTCAGGTCCAGCGGTTTCAAACCGGTGGAACGACCGCCACCAAAACGTTCGGCGCGACGGTGCCAGGCCAGGTGCAGGGCCCCGGCGAAGGCGTGTTTCATCGGGCCGCCCCAGGTCATGCCGAAGAACAGTTCCGACACGCCCCACAACACACCGATGCCGAGAATCGCCGCCAGCACCCAGCCGCCGAAGTTCTCCGGCAGGATCCCGGCCACCGGCAAGGTCACCAGGAAGAACGAGGCCGAGAACGCCAGCAGGCTTTTCGGCAGGCGCATCCACGGGCCTTTCGACAGCCGCGACGGCGGGTTGAGCCGACGCCGATAAACGAAGATCGCCCCGACGAACATCACCGCCGTCATAAGCAGCAACGCGTAGCCGAGGATCCGGTTATGCAAACCGAAACCGTGCACCAGAATCGCCAGCACGATCGACGCCACCGCACCGCCCGCCGTGGCGACGTGGGTGTTGGCGATGTATTTGTCCCGCGCCACCACGTGGTGCAGATCGACCATGTAACGCTTGGGCATGGCGAACAGGCCGCCGATCAGATCGACCTTCGAGGCCCGGCCCCGGCGCCACATGGCCACCCGCCGCAACGCCCCCAGCACCGCAAGGGCCAGGGCTGCGAACAACAGGATTGGAAGAAGGGTGTTCAACATCAGAGTCACCTCTGGCGAGGTGCAAGCTACAAGCTACAAGCTGCAAGAAAGAGCAGTGGAAACTGCAGTGTTTTTACTTGCGGCTTGCAGCTTGGGCTCGCAGCTGAGCCGTCAAAAATCCTTACAGAGCCGGAGTGCGTCGTAGATGGCGGCGTGGGTATTACGCTGCGCCACGCAGTCACCGATGCGGAACAGCAGGTAACCGTCGCCATTGCTGCTCAGCGAAGGTTGCGGCTGGATCGCGAACAGCGCCTCGACATCGATCTGGCCCTTGTTGCGCGAGCCGTCCTTGAGGGCGTAGTAGATTTCTTCGTCCGGGCGCACGCCGTTCTCGACGACCACCTGATCCACCACCCGCTCCTCTTTGGCGCCGGTGTATTCGTTCTCCAGCACGGCAACGAGCTTGTCGCCTTCGCGGTAGACCTTCTCCAGCATCATGTCGCCGGTCATGATCACTTCTTTCGGGTACATGCTGCGGTAGTAGGTCGGGAACGACGTACCGCCGATGGCCACGCCCGGCTTGATGTCGTCGGTGACGATCTCGACCTGGCTGCCCTTGTCGGCGAGGAAGTCGGCCACCGACATCCCGGTGAACTCGCAAATGGTGTCGTAGACCAGCACGTTCTTGCCCGGCGCGACCTTGCCGTCGAGCACGTCCCAGCTGCTGACCACCAGCCCTTCGGCGGCGCCCCAGTGTTCGTTCTGCTCCAGGTACGGATGCCCGCCAACGGCCAGCACCACGATGTCCGGACGCAGGTCCATGATGGTGTCGGCATCTGCGGCAGTGCCCAGGCGCAGGTCGACTTTCAGCCGCGCCAGTTCCAGCTGGAACCAGCGGGTGATGCCGGCGATCTGGTCACGCTGCGGCGCTTTCGAGGCCGTAGTGATCTGGCCGCCGATGAATTCCTTCTTCTCGAACAGGGTCACGTCGTGGCCACGTTCGGCTGCCACGCGGGCCGCTTCCATCCCCGCCGGACCGGCACCGACGATCACCACCTTGCGTTTCGGCCCGGTGGATTTCTCGATGATGTGCGGCACGCCCATGTATTCACGGGAAGTCGCAGCATTCTGGATGCACAGCACGTCCAGACCTTGATACTGACGGTCGATGCAGTAGTTGGCGCCGACGCACTGCTTGATCTGGTCGATCTGGCCCATCTTGATCTTGGCGATCAGGTGCGGGTCGGCGATGTGGGCGCGGGTCATACCGACCATGTCGACGTAACCGCCCTCAAGAATCCGCGTGGCCTGGTTCGGGTCCTTGATGTTCTGCGCGTGCAGCACCGGAACCTTGACCACTTCCTTGATCCCGGCCGCCAGGTGCAGGAACGGCTCCGGTGGATAACTCATGTTCGGAATCACGTTGGCCAGGGTGTTGTGGGTGTCACAACCCGAGCCGACGACGCCGATGAAATCGAGCATGCCGGTGTCGTCGTAATATTTGGCGATCTGCTTCATGTCTTCGTGGGACAGACCGTCCGGGTGGAACTCGTCACCGCAGATACGCATGCCGACGCAGAAGTCGTCACCGACCTCGGCGCGAACGGCTTTCAGGACTTCCAGACCGAACTTCATCCGACCCTCGAAAGTGCCGCCCCATTCGTCGGTACGCTTGTTGACGCGAGGGCTCCAGAACTGGTCGATCATGTGCTGGTGCACGGCCGACAGTTCGACGCCGTCCAGGCCACCGGCCTTGGCGCGGCGAGCCGCTTGCGCGTAGTTGCCGATCACCCGCCAGATTTCTTCCGGCTCGATGGTCTTGCAGGTGGCGCGGTGCACCGGTTCGCGGATACCCGACGGCGACATCAGGGTCGGCCAGTGGAAACCGTCCCAACGGGAGCGACGGCCCATGTGGGTAATCTGGATCATGATCTTGGCGCCATGCTTGTGCATGGCGTCGGCGAGATTCTGGAAGTGCGGGATGATCCGGTCGGTGGACAGGTTCACCGAACTCCACCATTGCTGCGGGCTGTCGATCGCCACCACGGACGAACCGCCACAGATCGCCAGGCCGATGCCGCCCTTGGCTTTCTCTTCGTAATATTTGACGTACCGCTCGGTGGTCATGCCGCCGTCGGTCGCGTAGACCTCGGCGTGCGCGGTGCTGAGCACGCGGTTGCGGATGGTCAGTTTGCCGATCTGGATCGGCTGGAACATTGCTTCGAAAGCCATGGCGGGTTCCTCGACTTACAACGGCTTGACGGTGAACAGGCCGTCGTCGTGGCCTTCTTCGGAGCCACCGTAGACCTGCTCGGCCACGGTGCGGATCTTGCTTCCGCGAGCGGCGAGGATCTGGTCCATGGCACCGGCAAACCAGCCGGTGAACATGTAGTCGACCTTGCGCCCGACCTTGCCGTAGACGTAGACGAACGCCGAGTGTTCGAGCTTGACGCTGGCGGTGCCTTTGTCGAGGTCGATGTCCTGGATCTTGAACAGACCCCAGCCGCGCTGCGACAGGCGCTTCATGTAGTGCTCGAACACCGCGACGCCTTCCAGGCCGTGGCACTCGGCTTCTTTTTCACACCAGTGCCAGGCGGATTTGTAGCCGGCCTTGTAGAGGATTTCGGCATAGGCGTCAGCGCCCAGCACTTCCTCGATGCCCATGTGGTTGTTGACGAAAAAATGCCGTGGCACGTACAGCATCGGCAGGGCGTCGGAGGTCCAGACACCGGTCTCGCTGTCGACTTCGATTGGCAATTGCGGGGCGATCTTGGCCATGGAAACTTAACTCCAGAAAAATTTTGGTGTTGCCCCCGGCGCGGACGGCCGAGGGAAAGTATTCGGGAAGCGGCGGCTTATTCGCCCCAGACGTCCTTGAGGACGTTGACCCAGTTTTCGCCCATGATCTTGCGTACCACGCGCTCGGAGTGGCCGCGCTTGAGCAGGGTTTCGGTCAGGTTCGGGAACTCGCCGACGGTGCGGATGCCCAGCGGGTTGATGATCTTGCCGAAGTTGGTCAGACGGCGGGCGTAGCCCTTGTCGTGGGTCAGGTATTCGAAGAAGTCCTGACCGTGACCCTGGGTGAAGTCGGTGCCGATGCCGATGGCGTCTTCGCCGACGATGTTCATGGTGTATTCGATGGCTTCGGCGTAGTCGTCGATGGTCGAATCGATGCCCTTGGCCAGGAACGGCGCGAACATGGTCACGCCGACGAAACCGCCGTGGTCAGCAATAAACTTGAGCTCTTCATCGGACTTGTTGCGCGGGTGCTCTTTCAGCCCCGACGGCAGACAGTGGGAATAGCAGACCGGTTTTTTCGATTCGAGGATGACTTCCTCGGAGGTCTTGGAGCCGACGTGGGACAGGTCGCACATGACGCCGACACGGTTCATCTCGGCGACGATTTCGCGACCGAAACCCGACAGGCCGCCGTCACGTTCGTAGCAACCGGTGCCCACCAGGTTCTGGGTGTTGTAGCACATCTGCACGATGCCGACGCCGAGCTGCTTGAACACCTCGACATAGCCGATCTGGTCTTCGAACGCATGGGCGTTCTGGAAGCCGAAGAGGATGCCGGTCTTGCCCTGCTCCTTGGCCTTGCGGATGTCGGCGGTGGTGCGGACGGGGATCACCAGGTCGCTGTTTTCGCGAATCAGTTTCTGGCTGGCAGCGATGTTATTGACCGTGGCCTGAAAGCCCTCCCACACCGACACGGTGCAGTTGGCCGCCGTCAGACCGCCCTTGCGCATGTCTTCGAACAGCTCGCGGTTCCATTTGGCAATGATCAGACCGTCGATAACGATGCTGTCGGCGTGTAATTCGGCTGGGCTCATCAGGCGTCCCCTTATTGGCGATTCATGCGCCGAATCGTCTGCCGGCGCTTTGGGGCCAGCATATGCCTCGGTGCGCGACCAGCCGGGTGCAAAAACGACAGGGGAATTGCCGAAAGCGTCAATCCGCGACAAAGGGTCGCCAACCGGTCCGACCGGCCACCTGTTCAAGCCCGCGAGCTTGAGCCAGAATCTGCCGCATCCCGGAAACACCACTGGATTAGAGCGGCGACATCAATGAAATCGATCTTCCTGGCCCTGGCCCTGATTGCGACCGGCGTACACGCCGCCGAAGAGTCCGACAACAACCCGTGCGACGCGGTGGAAAACGACATCCAGACCCTGGAATGCTCGACCTACAGCCGCACCACCGCCGAAGACCTGCTCAAGGACAACTACGCCAGCCTGAACGAGCGCATGCAAACGGCCTACGGCAAGAACCCGGCACAACTGGCCGACATCACCGCCAAACTCAAGGCCGCCCAGCAACAATGGCTGAAAACCCGCGACGCCGACTGCGCCGTTGAAGCCTTCCCGGCGACGGACGGCAGCAAGGCGTTCAAGATTGCGCAGAATGACTGCGTGGCGCGTATGAGTGACGAGCGGTCGGAGTTTTTGGAGTCGATAGGACAGGAGTGAGGGCTTGAGCTGTAAGCTGCACCTCTTCAGCCAATCAAGGGATTCACATGAACATCTGCGGTATCGAAATCAAAGGCAGTGAAGCGATCATCGCCGTGGCGTCCCTCGACGGTTCGGTGTTGAGCCATGTCGCGCTGAGCACCAAGAAAATCGCCCTGGACGATGACGACGAGGCGGCCAACGTGAAGCTGTTCGCGGCTCAGTTGGCGTCGTTCGTGCGCGAGAACTCCATTGATCGCATCGCGATCAAGAAACGCAGCAAGAAGGGCGAGTTTGCCGGTGGGCCGACCACGTTCAAGATCGAGGGCGTGTTTCAGTTGCTGGACGGTTGCGAGGTGACGCTGCTGTCGCCGCAGACGATCAATGCCCAGGCCAAAAAGCACAATTTCGAGCTGCCGGGCACGCTGAACAAGTATCAGCATGAAGCCTACAAGGCAGCGTGCTCGGCATTGGTGAAGAAGTAACTAGCGCGTTTTACGCGCACTCAGCCAGTCACCGAAGGATTTGTCTTCCAGCGCATAGCCACCGCGGCTCGACTTCCACACCAGCTCCTTGTCACGCAGGGCATCGATGCAGGCCTGAATGGTCTGGGTGCCCGGCACCACGTCGCTGCCCATGTTTTCCAGTGCCTTGCCGACTGCCATGAGTGTGCTGTCAGTGAACGGTGCAAAAGGCTCGTTGTTCTGTGAGCGCTCCACCATCACCTCCAGCACGGCGCGCTGAGGGATGGTCAGAGCGTTCCAGGCGCTTTCGAACTCGGTCCACACGCCTGCGCGCAACAATTCGGCACGGCTTTGCAGCAACTGCCCCAGATTGCTGGCCTCGCCCAGTTCCAGCGCGACTTCGCCGATGATGGTGCGCAACATTTCCGGGCGCCGCCCCACCAACTCAAAGGCGTCGTCGATATCAGCCGCACTGAACTGGTTGGTCTCGGCCAGATGGGCGTTGAGGTGCAAGGTGTACGCTTGGGTGAACTCTTTTCCCAGCAGCGGAAAGGGCGTGATGCTCGAGCCGAAAAACGGTTGGCTCTTGCCCAGCACCAGATGGGCGAGTTTGTCGCGATTGGAACCGGTGAACACCAGATGCAAACCGCTGCCCTCGCCTTCACGTCCCTGGTTGAGCTGATCCCGCGCAGCCTTCAGGGCAAACATCGCGTTGATGCCCGCGGCGGTGGTGAGCGCGTGCTGAGCCTCATCGATCACCAGCACTACGGATTTTTCGGCGGCACTGTGGAGCAGTTCCAGCGCTTGAGTCAGGGTCGCGCCCGAAGGCAGTTGCGGCTTGGTGAAATCCCAGGACAAGGTGCGCAGAAAGCTGAGTTTTTCGATGCCGATATTCTTCGCCAGTTTGCGGATGCCCTTTTCAAAGGGGACCAACGCGCCTGCAATGGCACTGGCAATCAAGTCAGCAGGGTCTTTTTCCTTGTCGGCCCACAGGTCGACGTAAACCGTCAACCAGCCTCGGGCCTGGCATTCCGGGATCAGGTCCTCGCGCAGGAAGGTGCTTTTGCCTGTGCGACGCGGCGCTGCCAAAAAAAGGCCGGAGGTGAAATCCTGCAGACCTGCACCCACCAGACCATCGGCAACGCTGCGGGCCAGAGCGGGGCGGCGGAAAACGAAGCCGTTGTTTCGGGACATGGTTTTACACTCAATTATTCAAACGACTGTAATTTATACCTGAAAGTATAATTAACTATAATCGTCCGTCAAACGGCCTCCCGTCGCCGATCCTCCCGCGGACACCGGGCAAACTTCGCCCTGTAGCTGCGGGTGAAATACGACGGTGATTCAAACCCGCAGGCGATGCTGACTTCCAGCACGCTCATGTCGGTCTGGCGCAACAGCTGTCGGGCCTTTTCCAGTCTCAAGCGCAGATAGAAATTGCTCGGCGTGTCGTTCAGGTGCAGGCGAAACAGGCGCTCCAGTTGCCGACGCGTCACCTTGATCGATTCCGCCAGCTCCAGCGTGGTCAGCGGTGGTTCGCTGTGCTGCTCCATCTCGCCGATCACATGCACCAGCTTCTTGTTGCTGATGCCGTAACGCGTGGCGACCTCCATACGCTGGTGGTCCTTGCGCGGACGAATCCGCCCCAATACAAACTGCTCGCTGACCTGGATCGCCAGTTGCGGGCCGTGGGCCTGGGCGATCAGGTCGAGCATCAGGTCGATGGACGCGGTACCGCCGGCAGACGTGATGCGCCGACGGTCGATCTCGAACAGCTCCTGGGTGACGCTGAGCTGTGGATAAGATTCCTTGAAGGCGTCGATGGCTTCCCAGTGCAGGGTCAGGCGATGACCATCGAGCAGGCCCGCCTCGGCAAGGACGAAGCTGCCGGTATCGATGGCGCCGAGGGTCACGCCTTCGTTGTCCAGCCGTCGCAGCCAGTGCTCCAGCGCCGGTGTGGCGAATTTCAACGGTTCGAAACCGGCGACCACCAGCAACGTCGCCCCTTTTTTCAGCGGCTCCAGCGCCGCATCCGCGTTGACCGACATTCCATTACTCGCCAGCACCGCCCCGCCATCGGCGCTCAAGACGTGCCAGCGGTACAGCTCGCCGCGAAAGCGGTTGGCCACTCGCAGCGGTTCGATCGCAGAGATGAAACCGATGGCGGAAAAACCCGGCATCAATAGAAAGTAGAAATCCTGGGACATGGCGCGCACTCGATTCGCGGGTAGCGTGCAACGTTGATACGCCAGTTGTCGGTGGCATTCAAGAGCACAGGTCGCTGCAGTGCAAGAGCTGGTCGCCGCAGTGCGCTTTCAAGGGCGTACAGCTGCGTAATTTGAGCATCACCGGCACGACAGATGCCGGAACCCACAATAACGACCTGCCGAGGAACCCGACATGAAACGACTGATCAGCAGCTGTGTTCTCGCACTCAGCGGTACCGCGTTTTTAAGCGCCAGTGTCATGGCGGCCGATTCCGCATCGTGTCAGAACGTGCGCATGGGCGTGGTGAACTGGACCGACGTGATCGCCACCAGTGCGATGGCCCAGGTTCTGCTCGACGGCCTCGGCTACAGCACCAAACAGACCAGCGCCTCTCAGCAAATCGTCTTCGCCGGCATCCGCGACCAGCGTCTGGATCTGTTCCTCGGCTACTGGAACCCGCTGATGACCCAGACCATCACCCCGTTCGTCGACGCCAACCAGGTCAAGGTGCTCGAAGCGCCAAGCCTCAAGGACGCCCGCGCCACCCTCGCCGTGCCGACCTACCTGGCGGACAAGGGCCTGAAAACCTTCGCCGACATCGCCAAGTTCGAGAAAGAGCTGGGCGGCAAGATCTACGGCATCGAGCCAGGCTCGGGCGCCAACACCCAGATCAAGGCGATGATCGCCAAGAACCAGTTCGGCCTCGGCAAGTTCCAGCTCGTGGAATCCAGCGAGGCCGGCATGCTCGCCGCCGTCGATCGCGCCGTGCGCCGCAAGGAAGCCGTGGTGTTCTTCGGCTGGGCGCCGCACCCGATGAACGTCAACGTGCAGATGACCTACCTGACCGGCAGCGACGACGCCCTCGGCCCGAACGAAGGCATGGCCACCGTGTGGACCGTGACCGCGCCGAAATACGCCGAACAATGCCCGAACGTCAGCCGCCTGCTGAGCAACCTGACGTTCACCGCCGAAGACGAGAGCCGGATGATGCAGCCGCTGCTCGATCACAAGGACGCTTTCGAATCGGCCAAACAATGGCTCAAGGATCACCCGCAGGACAAACAGCGCTGGCTCGAAGGCGTTACCACTTTCGATGGCAAACCGGCGGCTGAAAACCTCCAGCTCACCAGCAAATAAACCGCAACGAACGAACCACTTCGCAGCCCGCCACGGGCTGCGAACAGACCCATCACGCCTGAAGGAAAACGCACCATGAACCACGACGTCATCATCACCTGCGCACTCACCGGTGCTGGCGACACGACCGCCAAGAGCCCTCACGTGCCGGTCACCCCGAAACAGATCGCCGCAGCCGCGGTGGAAGCGGCCAAGGCCGGCGCCACGGTCGTGCACTGCCACGTCCGTGACCCGCAGACCGGAAAGTTCAGCCGCGACGTGGCGCTGTACCGCGAAGTCATGGAGCGCATCCGCGAAGCCGACGTCGACATCATCGTCAACCTCACTGCCGGTATGGGCGGCGATCTGGAAATCGGCCCGGGCGAGAACCCGATGGAGTTCGGCCCGAACACCGATCTGGTTGGCCCGCTGACCCGTCTGGCCCACGTTGAAGAACTGCTGCCGGAAATCTGCACGCTGGATTGCGGCACCCTGAACTTCGGCGACGGCGACACCATTTATGTCTCCACCCCGGCCCAGCTGCGGGCTGGCGCCAAGCGCATCACCGAGCTGGGCGTGAAGGCGGAGCTGGAGATTTTCGACACCGGCCACCTGTGGTTCGCCAAACAGATGATCAAGGAAGGCCTGCTCGATAACCCGCTGTTCCAGCTGTGCCTGGGCATCCCGTGGGGCGCGCCGGCCGACACCACCACCATGAAAGCCATGGTCGACAACCTGCCCGCCGACGCGGTGTGGGCCGGCTTCGGCATCGGCCGGATGCAGATGCCGATGGCCGCGCAAGCGGTGCTGCTTGGCGGCAACGTGCGGGTCGGCCTGGAAGACAACCTGTGGCTGGACAAAGGCGTGCTGGCGACCAACGGCCAACTGGTCGAACGCGCCACTGAAATTCTCAGCCGCCTCGGTGCCCGCGTGCTGACCCCGGCTGAAGGTCGCAAGAAGATGGGCCTGACCCAGCGCGGCTGAAATCACCCTTTCCCCCGGTGGGCGGGCCATTGACGCCCACCGTTTTTTTGCCTCATTCCAGGAAGTGACCATGAGCTTTATCACCGAAATCAAAACCTTCGCAGCACTGGGCAGCGGCGTCATCGGCAGCGGCTGGGTCGCCCGCGCCCTCGCCCACGGCCTCGACGTGGTGGCCTGGGACCCGGCGCCGGGTGCCGAAGCGGCGCTGCGCAAACGCGTGGCCAACGCCTGGGGCGCACTGGAGAAAAACGGCCTGGCGCCGGGCGCGTCGCAGGATCGCCTGCGCTTTGTCGCGACCATTGAAGAATGCGTGCGCGATGCGGACTTCATCCAGGAAAGCGCCCCGGAACGCCTCGAACTGAAACTGGAGCTGCACAGCAAAATCAGCGCGGCGGCCAAGCCGAATGCATTGATCGGTTCCAGTACTTCGGGCCTGCTGCCGAGCGAATTCTACGAGAGCTCGACCCACCCGGAACGCTGCGTGGTCGGTCACCCGTTCAACCCGGTTTACCTGCTGCCGCTGGTGGAAGTGGTCGGCGGCAAGAACACCGCGCCGGAAGCGGTTCAAGCGGCGATGAAAGTCTACGAATCCCTCGGCATGCGCCCGCTGCATGTGCGCAAGGAAGTGCCGGGCTTCATCGCCGACCGCCTGCTCGAAGCGCTGTGGCGCGAGGCGCTGCACCTGGTCAACGACGGGGTGGCGACCACC
Source organism: Pseudomonas sp. R45(2017) (assembly GCF_002112305.1). Taxonomy (NCBI): domain Bacteria; kingdom Pseudomonadati; phylum Pseudomonadota; class Gammaproteobacteria; order Pseudomonadales; family Pseudomonadaceae; genus Pseudomonas; species Pseudomonas sp. R45(2017). The sequence continues at coordinate 153,808 of NZ_NEHH01000005.1, forward strand.
GGTGAAATCGATGATGCGATCCGCTTTGGCGCGGGGCTGCGCTGGTCGTTCATGGGCACGTTCTTGACCTACACCCTGGCCGGTGGCGATGCCGGTATGCGCCACTTCATGTCGCAGTTCGGCCCGGCGTTGCAGTTGCCGTGGACGTACCTGCCGGCACCGGAACTGACCGACAAGTTGATCGACGATGTGGTGGATGGCACCAGCGATCAACTGGGTCGGCACAGTATTTCGGCGCTGGAGCGCTATCGTGATGATTGCTTGCTGGCGGTGCTTGAGGCGGTGAAGACCACCAAAGAAAAGCATGGAATGAGTTTCAGCGAGTGATGTGTCTGGCTTGAGACCGCTGCCCTCACCCTAACCCTCCCGAAACGTCGGACCGCCCAAGGGGAGAGGGGACTGACCGCGGTGAATGTACGAGCTACGCCGATCTGAAAATCCCAAGTCGAACTCAGCTCTCGAAAAGCTTGAAGATCGGCTCCCTTTCCCTCTCTCCCTGAGGGAGAGGGCTGGGGTGAGGGGGTAGCTTTTGATCTTGAACACCAACTTCCAGCGGAACCCAATCATGCCCACCCTCACCACCTACCAGACTCGCATCATCCCCGACTGGGTCGACTACAACGGCCACCTGCGCGACGCCTTCTATCTGCTGATTTTCAGCTACGCCACCGACGCCCTGATGGATCGTCTCGGCATGGACAGCAACAACCGCGAAGCCTGCGGTCACTCGCTGTTCACCCTCGAACTGCACCTCAACTACCTGCACGAAGTGAAGCTCGACGCCGAAGTCGAAGTGCGCACGCAGATCATCGGCCACGACCAGAAACGCCTGCACCTCTATCACAGCCTGCACTTGGCCGGCGGTGACAAGGAGTTGGCCGGCAACGAACAGATGCTGCTGCACGTCGACCTCGCCGGGCCGCGTTCCGCGCCGCTTACCCCGGACACCCTGAGCCGTCTGCAAGCCATCGTCGCCGAGCAGGCCGACCTGCCCGCCCCGGCTTACATCGGCCGGGTCATCGCCCTGCCCCCAGCCCGGTAAACTCATCCATCGCAAGGAGCCACTATGCAAACCGCCGCCGCAGTTGCCGATTTCCGTACTTATCCGTTGATCAGCGCGCTGAACGGCGTGCAGAACCTGGCGGATCGCGTCCTGATCGAATGGGCCGACGGGCGCGTCAGCCCGTTCCACCACGTGTGGCTGCGGGACAACTGTCCGTGTCCGCACTGCGTCTACAGCGTCACCCGCGAGCAGGTGTTCGAGATCGTCGATGCGGCGCAGGATCTGTCGCCCTCCGCCGCGCACATCGACACCGATGGCTGCCTGCGCATCGACTGGCAGGACAGCCACCTCAGCCGCTTCGACGCCGGCTGGCTGCGAGCCCACGCCTATGACGACGAATCCCACGCCGAACGCCTCGCCGCCAAGCCGAAACCCTTCCTGTGGCGCAGCGATTTGCAGTTGCCGGTGTTCGACTATGCGGCGCTGATGAACGACAACGCAGCACTGCTGCAATGGTTGCTGGCGGTACGCGACATCGGCCTGACCCAGGTACGCGGCGTACCCACCGAATCCGGTTCGCTGAAGCTGATCGCCCAGCGCATTTCGTTCATCCGCGAGAGCAATTTCGGCGTGCTGTTCAACGTGCAATCCAAGGCCGACGCCGACAGCAATGCCTACACCGCATTCAACCTGCCATTACATACGGATCTGCCGACCCGCGAGTTGCAACCGGGCCTGCAATTTCTGCATTGTCTGGTGAACGACGCCGAGGGTGGCGAGAGTATTTTCGTCGACGGTTTTGCGATTGCCGAAGCGTTGCGCCAGGAGGATCCCGCGTCGTTTCAGGCGCTGTGCGAGATCCCGGTGGAGTTTCGCAACAAGGACCGCCACAGCGATTATCGCTGCCTGGCGCCGATCATCGCCCTGGACGCGTTGGGCCGGGTCGCGGAAATCCGCATGGCCAACTTTCTGCGCGGGGCGTTCGACACGTCTGTGGAGCAAATGCCCTTGCTGTATCGCGCTTACCGGCGCTTCATCGCCATGACCCGCGAGCCACGTTTCCGGGTCATGCAACGACTCAATCCGGGCGAGCTGTGGTGCTTCGATAACCGGCGTACCCTGCACGCGCGCAATGCGTTCGACCCGACCACTGGGGCCCGGCATTTTCAGGGCTGCTACATCGACCGAGACGAGTTGCTGTCGCGGATTCTGGTGTTGCAACGCTAGACCGCATCATCGTAATTCGCAGGCAAAAAAAGCCCCGATACAAGCCGTGACAGGATCGGGGCGAGGGTACTGTTGAGGAGCTGCCGTGGCGAGGGTGACCAAACCTTCGTGAAGCGAGCTGGGTCCAGTGTGCCCACTCCCCTTGCCGGCAAGTTAGCCGAAAACGACATGCTCATAGCCAATGTGGACACTGCGACAAATCGCCCTTGCCGTGCCTGGGCAGGCCTACCAGAATCGAGCCACGACCTCCGTTGCCGAAGAAGGATTCGCGTCATGATGTATGCAGATTTGATCGATCAGGAAGACCTGTTGGGCCAGCTCAAGTCGTTGGGATTCGAAGTACCGTCGGGCTCCACCGCCCAGCAGGCCTGCGAGTGCGCGGTGCGGGGTCTGGACGATGTGCGGGCCAACACGCTGCGCACCATGGTCAAGCAGATGTACACCAGCAGCGCGAGCATTCAACCGACCGTGCGCGAAGCCATCGACAAGCAGTTGCTGCCGGCCCTGGCGCAGTATCAGCAAACCCGCGCCTGACATCTGACCGAAAAAAAAATCGCAGCCTGCGACAGTGCCTTTCCTGAAGGTGCTGTCGCAGGCTGCGATCTTTCGTTTTAGAGGCGCACGCTGGCGAAGGTCGACTCGTTGCGTGCCTGGCTCAACGCCGACATCGGCCCGGACAACGGCGACATCACGATGGCCTGCGGCAGCGGCATCATCGCCACCTGCTGGGTGGTGTTGGAGCCGACGCGCTCGTCACGCGGCGGAATGCCGAAGTACTCGCGGTAGCACTTGGAGAAGTGCGGTGTCGACACGAACCCGCAGACCGACGCCACTTCGATGATCGACATCGGCGTCTGCTTCAGCAGTTGCCGCGCGCGGATCAGGCGCAGCTTGAGGTAGTAGCGCGACGGCGAGCAATGCAGGTATTTCTGGAACAGGCGCTCGAGCTGACGACGGGACACGGCGACGTACACCGCCAGTTCGTCGAGGTCGATCGGCTCTTCCAGGTTGGCTTCCATCAGCGCGACGATTTCCTGCAGTTTCGGCTGGTTGGTGCCGAGCATGTGCTTGAGCGGCACACGCTGGTGATCCTGCTCGTTGCGGATACGTTCGTAGACGAACATTTCCGAGATCGCGGCGGACAGTTCACGGCCGTGATCGCGGCTGATCAGGTGCAGCATCATGTCCAGCGGCGCGGTGCCGCCGGAGCTGGTGAAACGGTTACGGTCGAGGGTAAACAGGCGGGTGCTCATCGCAACACGCGGGAAAGCTTCCTGCATCGCCGCCAGACATTCCCAGTGCACGCTGCAATCGAAGCCGTCGAGCAGGCCGGCGCAGGCCAGGGCCCAGCTGCCGGTGCACACGGCGCCGAGGCGACGGGACTGACGCGCCTGGCTTTGCAGCCACGAGACGTGTTCACGGGTAACGGTGCGCTGAATGCCGATCCCGCCGCACACGATAACGGTGTCGAGGGCCGGGGCTTTGTGCATGGAGGCGTCGGGGGTGATCTGCAGACCGTCACTGGCCCAGACCTGGCCGCCATCGACAGTGAGGGTGGTCCAGCGATACAGCTCGCGACCGGACAACTGGTTGGCCATGCGCAGGGGTTCGACTGCGGATGCCAGGGAAATCAGCGTGAAATTGTCCAGCAGCAGAAAGCCGATGGATTGAGGCGCACGGTTCTGGGGTTGAGCCCCGGAGTTGAACGACGTCATCGCGGTATCTCCTCACACAAAGCGGGTGATGGCCTCAGGCGGAGGCTCTTGTTATTGCCATCGTTCTCTTGCGTGAGACGGGCTTTGTTATGACAGAGCAATTGCCATGCCTAAAATTGAATGGCTGTTCAATAACTCCTGAAAACGACGTCGCGACGCGTCTATACAAGCGCTCCGACGGAGGGTAATTCGAAGTGCCATCAGCGGCCGCGAAAGCCCTGCCCCGGAGCGTGTGAGCAAATCGGTAGCACTTGTGGGAACTGGCCTGCGCGCGATTGTCCTACAGTGTCACCGCAGGCACGGGTGACGGACGGTAGCGCCTGCAAATCAGGCGCTGGAGGTGGGAAAGACTCTTATCTGATAGCGACGCGCCAAAAGGTGGCGCGTTTTATTGCCAATGCTCACTTGGTGCGCAGTTTTGACTGGTCCGAGGTTATCGAAGGAATCAGCATTCAACCGCGCTGACCGCCAACCCGCCCCGCGATGTCTCTTTATATTTGTCATGCATGTCGGCGCCGGTATCGCGCATGGTGCGGATCACCCGGTCCAGCGAAATAAAGTGCTGACCGTCCCCGCGCAAGGCCATCTGCGCCGCGTTGATCGCCTTCACCGCCGCAATCGCATTGCGCTCGATGCACGGCACTTGCACCAGGCCACCCACCGGATCGCAGGTCAGACCGAGGTTGTGTTCCAGGCCGATTTCCGCCGCGTTGCACAACTGCTCAGGGCTCGCACCGAGGATTTCCGCCAGCCCTGCCGCCGCCATTGCGCAGGCCGAACCGACTTCACCCTGACAGCCGACTTCAGCGCCGGAAATCGAAGCGTTCTTCTTGCACAGAATCCCCACCGCCGCCGCCCCGAGGAAGTAATCGACCACGTTGGCGTCGGTCACCGCCTCGCTGAATTTCATGAAGTAATGCAGCACCGCCGGAATGATCCCCGCCGCGCCATTGGTGGGCGCCGTTACCATGCGTCCGCCAGCAGCGTTTTCCTCGTTCACCGCCAGGGCGAACAGGTTGACCCACTCCATCGCGCTGAGGGTCGAGCCGATCACATTGGGCTTGTTCAATTCCTGAAGACTGCGGTGCAACTTCGCCGCGCGGCGGCGCACGTTGAGGCCGCCGGGCAGGATGCCTTCGTGCTTGAGGCCCTGCTCGACGCAATCCTGCATCGCCCGCCAGAGTTTCATCAGGCCGGCGCGGATTTCCTCTTCGCTGCGCCAGACCATCTCGTTGGCCATCATCAGTTCGGCCACGCGCAGGTTGTGGGTCTTGCACAGTTCCAGCAGTTCCACCGCGCTGGAAAAATCGTAAGGCAACTCGGTGCGATCCAGATCCACCACACCGCTGGAGGCTTGCGCCTCGTCCACCACAAAACCGCCGCCGACCGAATAGTAGGTGTCGCGATGCAGCTCGCCGTGATCGCCTTCGGCAACCAGGGTCATGGCGTTGGGGTGGAACGGCAGGTTCTCGTCGATCAGGCGCATGTCGCGGCCCCATATAAAGGGCACCGACAAACGACCGTCGAGCAACAGCGTGTGGGTTTCACGCAAGGCCTGGATCCGCGGGCAGATCTGCGACGGGTCGATCGCGTCCGGCCACTCGCCCATCAGGCCCATGATCACCGCGTTGTCGCTGCCGTGACCGACCCCGGTGGCCGACAGCGAACCGAACAGCTGCACCTCGATGCGGCGCACCTGCTCCAGTAGATGTTTGTCGCGCAACGACTCGACGAACAGGGCCGCGGCGCGCATGGGCCCGACGGTGTGGGAACTGGAAGGGCCAATGCCGATTTTGAACAGGTCGAAAACGCTGATAGCCATTGCTGCAGAGCTCCTGAGAGTGCCGGTCCGGGGCGTGAAGCGCCCGCTGGCGGAGCTGCTACGCTCAAGCTGCGATCCGCCGGAATGCCCGCATCATCGGGCTTTTCCCGGGTCGTTCGGCGTCTGACACCGACGTACTCATGCCCACTAACGCCGTGCCGGTTTCAGCCCGTGTTTTCGCCGTTTTTATGCGGTTCAGATGGCCAGACAGGGCAGAAAAAAGCTGTAAACGACGTCACTGACACTGGATGCGACCATCCCTGTACTGGATACGACGCACCCTGTAGGCGTCAGATTTTCACTGGTACATGATCGTATCGACTCGATTGCAAGGCGCTGCGGTAGAGCTGTCTCCAGAACGCCATCCAACCGCAACCCATAAGTGCGGTGGTCCAATCGGAACACTGCCAAAAAAAACACCAAGGAGTCCATTCATGAAAGGTTCCCCGTCGTTGTTGTTGGCCGCCATGCTGAGTCTGCCGTTACTGGCTCAAGCCGCAGAACCGGCGCAGTGCAGTACCGTGAACTTCTCCGATGTCGGCTGGACCGACATCACCGCGACAACCGCCACCACCTCCGTCGTGCTTCAGGCCCTCGGCTACAAGACCAAGACCACCATGATTTCCGTCCCCGTGACCTACAAGTCGCTGGCCGACGGCAAGAACATGGACGTGTTCCTCGGCAACTGGATGCCGACCATGGAAAACGACATCAAGGCCTACCGCGACGCCGGCACCGTGGAAACCGTGCGCACCAACCTCAAGGGCGCCAAGTACACCCTCGCCGTTCCGCAAGCCTTGTATGACAAGGGTCTGCACGACTTCGCCGACATCGCCAAATTCAAGAAAGAACTCGACGGCAAGATCTACGGGATCGAGCCGGGCAACGACGGCAACCGTCTGATCCAGAGCATGATCGACAAGAACGCCTTCGGCCTGAAAGACGCCGGCTTCAAGGTCGTCGAATCCAGCGAGGCGGGCATGCTGTCGCAGGTCGACCGCGCGCAGAAACGCGACACCGCCGTGGTGTTCCTCGGCTGGGCGCCGCACCCGATGAACAAGCGCTTCAAGATTCAGTACCTGACCGGCGGCGATGACTTCTTCGGCCCGGATTTCGGCGCCGCCACCGTGGCGACCAACACCCGCAAGGGCTACGCCGAGGAATGCAGCAACGTAGGCCAGCTGCTGAAAAACCTGGAGTTCACCGTCGACATGGAAAGCGAACTGATGGGCAACATCCTGGACGACAAGATGAAGCCTGACGCGGCCGCCAAGGCCTGGCTGAAAAAGAATCCACAGGTGCTCGATACCTGGCTCGCTGGCGTGACCACCATTGACGGTAAACCTGGCCTGGAGGCCGTGAAAGCCAAGATTGCCCAGTAATCGCTTATGCCGGGCGGGCTAGTCCCGTCCGGGCTGTTTATTTCCTTGCATGCGGACGTTCACTACCATGCTGATTGATCAGAAAATCCCTTTAGGCCAGTACATCGCGGGCTTCGTTGAATGGTTGACGCAACACGGCGCCAACACCTTCGACGCAATCGCCGTGACACTGGAAACGATGATCCACGGCGTGACGTTTGCGCTGACCTGGTTCAACCCGCTGGTGCTGATCGGCCTCATCGCCCTGCTGGCCCACTTCATTCAACGCAAATGGGGCCTGACCGCGTTCGTGGTAGCCTCCTTTCTGCTGATCCTCAACCTGGGGTACTGGCAGGAAACCATGGAAACCCTCGCCCAGGTCATGTTCGCGACCCTGGTCTGCGTGGTCATTGGCGTGCCGCTGGGCATCGTCGCCGCGCACAAACCGATGTTCTACACTTTGATGAGGCCGGTACTCGATCTGATGCAGACCGTACCGACCTTCGTTTACCTCATTCCTACCCTGACCCTCTTCGGGCTGGGTGTGGTGCCGGGCCTGATCTCGACGGTGGTGTTCGCCATCGCCGCGCCGATCCGCCTGACCTACCTGGGCATCCGCGATGTCCCGCAAGAACTGATGGACGCCGGCAAGGCCTTCGGCTGCTCGCGTCGCCAACTGCTTTCACGGATCGAACTGCCTCACGCCATGCCGAGCATCGCGGCCGGCATCACCCAGTGCATCATGCTGTCGCTGTCGATGGTGGTGATCGCGGCACTGGTGGGCGCCGACGGACTCGGCAAACCGGTGGTCAACGCACTGAACACTGCTGATATCGCCCTGGGCTTCGAAGCGGGCCTGGCGATCGTACTGCTGGCGATCATGCTCGACCGTATCTGCAAACAACCCGACGCCAAAGTAGGGGGTGACGCATGAGCATAATTCGCTTCGATAACGTTGACGTGATCTTCACCAGGGATCCGCGCGAAGCACTGAAACTTCTCGATCAAGGCCTGACCCGCAGTGAGATCCTGAAAAAGACCGGGCAGATCGTTGGCGTTGAAAAGGCCAGCCTGGACATCAACAAAGGCGAAATCTGCGTGCTGATGGGCCTGTCCGGCTCCGGCAAGTCGAGCCTGCTGCGCTGCATCAACGGCCTCAACACCGTGAGCCGCGGCAAGCTGTTCGTCGAACACGAAGGCAAGCAGATCGACATCGCCTCCTGCACCCCGGCCGAGCTGAAAATGATGCGCACCAAACGCATCGCCATGGTGTTCCAGAAGTTCGCTCTGATGCCGTGGCTGACGGTGCGCGAGAACATCAGTTTCGGTCTGGAAATGCAGGGTCGCCCGGAGAAGGAACGGCGCAAGCTGGTCGATGAAAAACTCGAACTGGTGGGCCTGACCCAATGGCGCAACAAGAAGCCCGACGAGCTGTCCGGCGGCATGCAGCAGCGTGTCGGCCTGGCCCGCGCGCTGGCGATGGACGCCGACATTCTGCTGATGGACGAACCGTTCTCGGCCCTCGACCCGCTGATCCGTCAGGGTCTGCAGGATGAACTGCTGGAACTGCAACGCAAGCTGAGCAAGACCATCGTATTCGTGAGCCACGACCTCGACGAGGCGCTGAAACTCGGCAGCCGCATCGCGATCATGAAAGACGGCCGGATCATCCAGTACAGCGTGCCGGAAGAGATCGTGCTCAACCCGGCGGACGATTACGTGCGCACCTTCGTCGCCCACACCAACCCGCTGAACGTGCTGTGCGGTCGCAGCCTGATGCGCACCCTCGACAACTGCAAACGCATCAACGGTTCAGTGTGCCTGGATCCGGGTGGCGATTCGTGGCTGGACCTGGCCGAAGGCAACACCATCAAGGGTGCGCGGCAGAACGGTTCGGTGCTGAACCTGCAGAACTGGGCACCGGGGCAAGCCGTGGAAGGGCTGGAGCGCAAACCGACGCTGGTGGACTCGAACATCGGCATGCGCGACGCCTTGCAGATCCGTTACCAGACCGGCAACAAACTGGTGCTGCACGACAACAACCATGTGGTGGGGATCCTCGGGGACAGCGAGCTGTATCACGCACTGCTCGGCAAGAACCTGGGGTAAGGCGGGATGAAAAAAAGGGATCGCGGTGAGCGATCCCTTTTTTATTGGGTCAGGGAAAGTCCCCTCACCCTAACCCTCTCCCAGAGGGAGAGGGAACTGATTGGGGGATGCTGCAGATATACGTCGACCTGATCTTGCTTCACCGAATCCATAATCGACTCGATTTTTCAGGTCGATGTACAACGCAAGACACCTCGGTCGGCTCCCTCTCCCCCCGGGAGAGGGCGGGGGTGAGGGAGCTTTTGACTTTAGCTATACACCCGGCCAAGGAGCTGCCGATGGCTTTCAAACTGATCGAGCACATCGCGTGTGATCTGATCCTGTGTGAAGCCCATCAGGTCGTAGTCCTGGCTGCCGTTGTGCAGGTACACCTCGGCGCGGTAGAAACGCTGGCGCGCTTCATCGGACTGGACCGACTCGCTCGGGGTCGCCAGGTAGCCGTCCAGGCTCACTTCGTAGACAAAAGGGTTGCCCTCTTCCATCTCGACCCGCACGCCCATGCAGCGCTTGGATTTGCCCAGCAGCGTCTGCACTTCCAGACCCTGTGCACGCATCTGCGCAGCGGCATCTTCCAGCGCCGGGCTGACGTGTTTGTCCATGAAGCGCTGAACCACCGACTGGCTCGGTTGCAGATCCAGCTGGGTCAGGCGCTCGCTGAAACCACGACGACCGCGTTCAGCCAGTTGCGCCTGCTCCTGTTCGATCTGCATGTCCTGGCGCATCGCCTTGTGCAGGCCGAACATGAAGCACACCAGGACCACCGAGAACGGCAGACCGGCCAGCACCACCATTGTCTGCATGGCTTCGAAGTTACCGGCGAACAGCAGGCCGATGGTCACCAGCGTGATCACGACCGACCAGAAGATCCGCAGCCAGTGCGGGGCGTCTTCGTCGACGTTGCCGCCCTTGCAGGACAGGTTCGCCATCATCACCGCGCCGGAGTCGGCCGGGGTCAGGAACAGCACGAAACCAACAAAGATCGACACGCCGATGACGACTTTCGACGCCGGGTAGTGTTCAAGCAACTGATAGATCGCCATCGACGGCTGTTCCAGCGCCGTCTTGCCGAGTTCCACCGCACCCTGGTTCATCACCAGATCCAGCGCCGAGTTACCGAAGATCGACAGCCACGCCAGGGTGAAACCCAGCGGAATCAGCAGCACACCAGCCACCAGCTCACGCACGGTACGACCACGGGAAATACGCGCGATGAACATGCCGACGAATGGGGCCCAGGAAATCCACCACGCCCAGTAGAACAGAGTCCACAGGCCCAGCCAGCGGTCGGATTTCTCGCTGTCGCCTTCATAGACGTACAGGTCGAAAGTCTTCAGCACCACGCCGTTGAGGTAGTCGCCGATGTTCTGCACGAAGCCGTTGAGCAAGTGCAGGGTCGGGCCGAACAGCAGGACGAAAATCAGCAGGCCACTGAACAGGATGATGTTCAGGTTGGACAGACGACGGATGCCGTTTTCCACACCGGACACGGCAGCGATGGTCGCCACGGTGCTCATCACGATGATCACGATCAGCAGGTTGGTGTTGCTGTGTTCCATGCCGAACAGGTTTTCCAGGCCCGAGGACACTTGCAGCGAGCCGATCCCCAGGTTGGTCACCAGACCCAGCAGGGTCACGAACATGCCGAAACCGTCCACCGCATGACCGGCAGCGCCTTTGACCCAACGCTCGCCCACCAGCGGGTACAGCGCCGAACGCAGGGCCAGCGGCTGGTTATGACGATAAGCGAAATAAGCCACGGCCAGACCGACCAGCGCATAGATCGCCCAGCCGTGCAGGCCCCAGTGCAGGAAAGTCAGCTGAACGGCCTGACGTGCCGCCATGTTGGTCGCGGACGCACCTTCCGGCGGATTGAAGTAGTGATCCAGCGGCTCGGAGGCGCCGAAGTACAGCAGCGAAATACCGATACCCGACGAGAACAGCATCCCCGCCCAGGCACCGTAGCTGAAATCCGGGGTGTCGTCTTTGCTACCCAGTTTGAGTTTGCCGTAGGAGGAAAACGCCAGGCCGACCACGAAAACCAGGTAAGCGGCGATCACCACCATGTAGTACCAGCCGAAGCTGCGGGACAACCAGGCCTGAGCCACTCCCAGCATTCTGCCGGCCTCTTGCGGGGCGATGATCAGAATGGCGGTCAACAACAGAATCAGCGCGGTAGAGGTGTAGAACACCCAACCGTTGACCGTCACCTTCTCGGGCGGGGTCTTTATAAGCGAGGCAGAACTCATGGCACAAATGCTCCAGGCAGTGCGAGAGAAGAACACAAGGCAACACGGAACCCGACCAATCGGTTAGTTGGCAGCCGACCGGCGGGTGATATAAAGACACCCCGAAAAAAGCCCGAACCTGCAGAGATGGCATCGCGAATCGCCGTCGTGGCCGAGGCATGGACGTTCATCCGAAACCTGGCCTTGAGCGTCTTGCCCATTCAACACGTCCATCGAACGTCGAACCGCGCCTTGCCCCGCGCAGGTTTCGAGCCTTTTCGGATGTCGGTCTTATCGCCACTTACACGTAGGAAAAATCTGTAGGCAGCGACGATTTGTCGCAGATCTTATTCTTTGTTGATTGAACGTTCAATCAAAACAAAATAGACTGGCCCTCAATCCGATAGGCGTCATTCGCCCGTCGGAAGGCCTAAGGAGATGTGCAAGATGCCCAAGGTCGGTATGCAACCCATCCGCCGCCAACAACTGATCGAAGCCACTTTGCAGGCGGTTGATCAGGTCGGAATGGGGGACGCCAGCATTGCGCTGATCGCCCGTTTGGCCGGTGTCTCGAATGGCATCATCAGTCACTATTTTCAGGACAAGAACGGCCTGATTGCCGCCACGATGCGGTATCTGATGAGCGTCCTCAGCGAGAACGTCACCGCGCGCCGTCAGGCGCTGGCAGACAGCAGCCCCCGGGCGCATCTGCAGGTGATCATCGAAGGCAACTTCGACGCCAGCCAAGTCAATGGCCCGGCAATGAAAACCTGGCTGGCCTTCTGGGCCACCAGCATGCACCAGCCGTCTTTGCACAGGTTGCAGCGGATCAACGATCACCGTCTGTATTCCAACCTGTGCTGCGAGTTCCGCCGTGTGTTGCCGCTCGAAGATGCGCGCACCGCCGCCCGTGGACTGGCAGCTCTGATCGACGGTTTGTGGTTGCGCGGCGCGCTGTCGGGAGACGCTTTCGACACTGCGCAGGCGCAACAGATCGCTTACGAATACATGGATTTCCAATTGGCCAAGCAGGTGAGCTAGAGCACAGAGAAAACGCTCGGCCCCTGAACTGTCACCGACCAGTGATGCCACAGCTATATGGCTCACCCGGTGACCAACGCCAACCACTAATGCACTTGCGAGGACACTATGGCCCGTTTCGAACTGCAAAAACTCTACATCGATGGCGCGTACTCCGACGCCGGCAGCGATGCCACCTTCGAAGCCATCAACCCGGCTAACGGTGAAGTCCTCGCACAAGTGCAACGTGCGACCAAGGAAGACGTCGAGCGTGCTGTGGTCAGCGCCGAAAAGGGCCAGAAAATCTGGGCCGCGATGACCGCCATGGAGCGTTCGCGCATCCTGCGTCGTGCCGTCGACATCCTGCGCGAGCGCAACGATGAACTGGCTGCCCTGGAAACCCTGGACACCGGTAAAGCCTTCTCCGAAACCAAGTACGTCGACATCGTCACTGGCGCCGACGTGCTGGAATACTACGCAGGCCTGGTGCCCGCCATCGAAGGCGAGCAGATCCCGCTGCGTGACACTTCCTTCGTCTACACCCGTCGCGAGCCGCTGGGCGTTGTCGCCGGTATCGGCGCGTGGAACTACCCGATTCAGATCGCTCTGTGGAAATCCGCTCCAGCCCTGGCGGCCGGTAACGCGATGATCTTCAAGCCAAGCGAAGTCACCTCGCTGACCACCCTGAAACTGGCCGAAATCTACACCGAAGCCGGCGTTCCGAACGGCGTGTTCAACGTGCTGACCGGCAGCGGCCGTGAAGTCGGCACCTGGCTGACCGAGCACCCGCGCATCGAGAAGATCTCCTTCACCGGCGGCACCGACACCGGCAAGAAAGTCATGGCCAGCGCTTCGGCTTCGTCGCTCAAAGACGTGACCATGGAACTGGGCGGCAAGTCCCCGCTGATCATCTGCGACGACGCCGACCTGGATCGCGCCGCCGACACCGCCATGATGGCCAACTTCTACAGCTCCGGTCAGGTCTGCACCAACGGCACTCGCGTGTTCGTGCCGAGCCACCTGAAAGCCGCTTTCGAAGCCAAGATCGTCGAGCGCGTTGCGCGCATCCGCGTTGGCAACCCGGAAGACGAAAACACCAACTTCGGCCCGCTGGTCAGCTTCCCGCACATGGAAAGCGTGCTGGGCTACATCGCCAAAGGTAAAGAAGAAGGCGCCCGCGTTCTGTGCGGTGGCGAACGTTTGACCGACGGCGAATTCGCCAAGGGCGCGTTCGTGGCTCCGACCGTGTTCACCGACTGCACCGACGACATGACCATCGTCCGTGAAGAAATCTTCGGCCCGGTAATGGCGATCCTGACCTACGAAACCGAAGAAGAAGTGATCCGTCGCGCCAACGACACCGACTTCGGCCTGGCCGCCGGTATCGTCACCCGCGACCTGAACCGCGCCCACCGCGTGATTCATCAACTGGAAGCCGGTATCTGCTGGATCAACGCCTGGGGCGAGTCCGACGCAAAAATGCCGGTTGGCGGTTACAAGCAGTCGGGCGTCGGCCGTGAGAACGGCATCAGCTCGCTGAACAACTTCACTCGCATCAAATCGGTACAGGTCGAGCTGGGCGATTACGTCTCGGTGTTCTAAGACCCGCCATCGTGTGCTGCCCGCGAAGCCGCCTTCGCGGGCAAGCCCGCTCCCACAAGGGAAGCGCTGGCTGTCTGACCTGACCAACTTCAAAGAGGGTGCATTCAATGTCCCAAGAATTCGATTACATCATCGTCGGTGCCGGCTCTGCCGGTAACACCCTGGCGACCCGTCTGACTGAAGACGAAGGCGTCACCGTCCTGCTGCTCGAAGCCGGTGGCCCGGACTACCGTCTCGATTTCCGCACGCAGATGCCGGCAGCCCTGGCATTCCCGCTGCAAGGCCGTCGCTACAACTGGGCGTACGAAACCGATCCTGAGCCACACATGGACGGTCGCCGGATGGAATGCGGTCGCGGCAAAGGCCTCGGCGGTTCCTCGCTGATCAACGGCATGTGCTACATCCGCGGCAACGCAATGGACTACGACGGCTGGGCGAAACTGCCAGGCCTGGAAGACTGGTCCTATCTCGATTGCCTGCCGTATTTCCGTAAAGCGGAAACCCGCGACATCGGCCCGAACGACTACCACGGTGGCGACGGACCGGTCAGCGTGACCACGCCGAAAGCGGGCAACAACCCGCTGTTCCACGCCATGGTTGAAGCTGGCGTGCAAGCCGGTTACCCGCGCACCGAAGACCTGAACGGCTACCAGCAGGAAGGCTTCGGCCCGATGGACCGCACCGTGACGCCGAACGGCCGTCGTGCTTCCACCGCCCGTGGTTACCTGGACGTGGCCAAGAAGCGTTCGACCCTGACCATCGTCACCCACGCCCTGACCGACAAGGTTCTGTTCGAAGGCAAGCGTGCCGTTGGCGTGCGTTACCTGGTCGGCGCCGCTGAAGAACGCGTTGAAGCCCGCGCCCGTAAAGAAGTCATCGTCTGCTCCGGCGCGATCGCTTCGCCGCAACTGCTGCAACGCTCCGGCGTCGGCCCGGCAAAACTGCTGGAAAGCCTCGACATCCCGGTCGTTCACGATCTGCCGGGCGTCGGTGAAAACCTGCAGGATCACCTCGAGCTGTACCTGCAATACGCTTGCACCCAACCGGTCTCGCTGTACCCGTCGCTGCTCTGGTACAACCAGCCGGCCATCGGTGCCGAGTGGCTGTTCAACGGCACCGGCATCGGCGCCAGCAACCAGTTCGAAGCCGGCGGTTTCATCCGTACTCGCGAAGAGTTCGAATGGCCGAACATTCAGTACCACTTCCTGCCGGTCGCGATTAACTACAACGGCAGCAACGGTGTGAAAGAGCACGGCTTCCAGGCGCACATGGGTTCCATGCGTTCGCCGAGCCGCGGTCGCATCCAGGTCAAATCCAAGGATCCGCGCCAGCACCCGAGCATCCTGTTCAACTACATGGCCACCGAGCAGGACTGGCAGGAATTCCGCGACGGCATCCGCCTGACCCGTGAAATCATGCAACAGCCTGCACTGGACGCCTTCCGTGGCCGTGAAATCAGCCCGGGCATCGAAGTGCAAACCGATGAGCAGCTGGACAAGTTCATTCGCGAGCACGCCGAAACCGCGTTCCACCCGTCCTGCTCGTGCAAGATGGGCACCGACGAAATGGCAGTAGTGGACGGCGAAGGCCGCGTGCATGGCATGCAGGGTCTGCGTGTGGTCGATGCTTCGATCATGCCGATCATCACCACCGGCAACCTGAACGCGCCGACGATCATGATCGCCGAGAAAATCGCCGACAAGATCCGTGGCCGCCAGCCATTGCCGCGCAGCAACGCACCTTACTACGTCGCTGGCGATGCGCCGGTGAAAGGCAAGGCACTGCGTGATGTGAGTGCTGTTGCTCAGTAAACCGTAATACCGCGTCACGGCTAATCGCTGGCAAGCCAGCTCCCACAGGTTTTGCGTCGTTCACAGATTCTGTGACCACCAAAAAACCTGTGGGAGCGGGCTTGCCCGCGATGAGGCCATGCAATTCACCGCAAATTCTCCTGCTTCACAGTAAATCCTCCGACACCCCCTCTTCACTTGATCCTACCCCCTCGCAGGCCTACTCTAGTCCTCGCCCAATCGTTTCACCCCCTCCCCGCCGAATCCGCTTCGCCGTTTCTCCCATAACAAGGAGGTTTCCCTGATGTTCGATTTCCACCCCCAGCTCAAGCAGCGCTTCGCTGCCTTGCGCACGGGCGCCGAGTTTTTTTCCTTGCGGTATGTGCGCGAGTCCGGCCAGTACCTGTCGGTGCGCAAGAATGTCGCCGAGCCGCCGAGCCTGAGCCGCGACGAAGGCGCGATGCTCACCGTCCGGGTCAACGGCGTCGAAGCCTACGCCGCGACCAATGACCTGTCGCAACAAGGCCTGCAAGCCGCCCTCGAGCGCGCCGAGCAGCAGGCCCGGCGGATCAAGCCCCACGCCCTGCTCGACCTGAGCCAGCAGCCGGTGTCCAGCGACCGCGCCGATTACTTTTCACCCAATCTGGAACAACCCTTTCCGTCCCTGAGCGAATGCTTCGAGCTGCTCGGCGCGGAATCCGCCTCGGTGCCAAAGGATGAGCGCCTGGTGAACTGGGAAGTGAGCATCGGCATCACCCACGTCGAACAGATCTATTTGAGCAGCGCCGGCGCCGAATTGCGCCAAGCCCAGCGCTTCGTCTATCCGGGCCTGGACGTCACCGCCTACGACGGCAACGACAGCCAGACCCGCAGCCTCGGCCGCGAGAACTTCGGCCAGCAGGGCGGCGCCGACGTGATCAGCCGCTGCGGTTTGATCGGTGCTGGCCCGCAAGTCGCCGATCAGGCGCTGCAACTGCTGCTCGCACCGAACACCCCGCAAGGCCCGCGTGATTTGCTGCTGA
Source organism: Pseudomonas sp. R45(2017) (assembly GCF_002112305.1). Taxonomy (NCBI): domain Bacteria; kingdom Pseudomonadati; phylum Pseudomonadota; class Gammaproteobacteria; order Pseudomonadales; family Pseudomonadaceae; genus Pseudomonas; species Pseudomonas sp. R45(2017). The sequence goes on from NZ_NEHH01000005.1 coordinate 170,704, forward strand.
TGCCCGACCAGATGATGTTGCAGATCCACGAGTCCATCGGTCACCCGCTGGAGCTCGACCGGATCCTCGGCGACGAGCGCAATTACGCCGGCACCAGTTTCGTCAAAGCCTCGGATTTCGGCAGCCTGCAATACGGTTCGAAACTGCTCAACGTGACGTTCGATCCGGGCATTCCCGAAGAACTGGCGAGTTACGGTCACGATGACGACGGTTCCAAGGCCAGCAAGCAATTTTTGATTCACGAAGGCCTGCTGGTCCGTACGTTGGGCGGCGCACTGTCGCAGTTCCGCGCGGGGCTGGACGGCGTCGCCAACAGCCGCGCCTGTGGCTGGAACCGCCCACCGATCGATCGCATGGCCAACCTCAACATCGAGCCGGGCGACCAGCCGCTGGAGCAACTGATCGGCGGCATCGAAAACGGCATTCTGATGAGCACCAACCGCTCATGGTCGATCGACGATGCCCGCAACAAATTCCAGTTCGGCTGCGAATGGGGCCAGTTGATCGAAAACGGCGAACTCAAGGGCGTGGTGAAAAACCCGAACTACCGGGGCATTTCCGCGCACTTCTGGAAGAGTCTGCGCGCCGTCGGCAACGCCGGCACCACTCAGGTGCTGGGCACGCCGAACTGCGGCAAGGGCGAACCGAACCAGGTGATCCGCGTCGGCCACGCTTCACCGGCCTGCGTGTTCAGCAATGTTGATGTGTTTGGGGGAGACGCCTGATGAGTATTTCCAAGAGCCAGTCCGAGGCGTTCAAGCTGCTGGTCAACTGGCTGCACGATGCCGTGCGCGAGCCGGAACAGTTCACCCTGAGTTACGACGCCGAATCGTCGGCCTTCGTCCGTTTCAACCACGCCAAGGTGCGTCAGGCCGGGCAGGTGCAGCAAGCCGGTATCGGTCTGAAACTGATCGACGATGGTCGCCATGCGGACCTGCACATCACCTTGTCCGGTGAGCAGGCCACCGACCTGCAACGCCTCGCCGAAGGCTTGCAGCAACTGCGCAAAACCCTGCCGCTGCTGCCGCAGGATCCGTACCTGTTGCTCAACCACAACGGCTGGCAAAGCAAGAATGTGCAGGAGCATCCGCTGCCGGACACCGAGCAGGTTGTCGCTGAAATCGCCCAGGCGGCCGAAGGACTGGATCTGGTCGGCTTCTACGCTGCCGGCCCGATCAGCCGTGGTTTTGCCAGTTCTTCCGGTGCGTTCGGCTGGCATCAGGCCAACAGCTTCAACTTCGACTTCAGCCTGTTCCACGAGAACGGCGAAGCGGTGAAGGCCAGCTACGCCGGGCATGACTGGAACAGCGAAGACTTCGCCAAACGCATCCAGCAGGCCCGCGAACAACTCGAGTTTCTCGGTCGACCGCTGCGCACCTTGCCGCCCGGCCAATACCGCGCCTATCTGGCGCCCGCAGCCCTGGAAGAAATCATGGGCATGCTGTGCTGGGGCGGTTTCTCGGCGCAGTCGATTGCCAGCAAAAGCAGCCCGCTGCAGAAGCTGTATGCCGGCGATCAGGCATTCAGTCCGCTGGTGTCCCTCGACGAGAAAGTCAGCGACTCGCTGAGTCCGGCGTTCTCCGGCGAAGGTTACCCGCGCAGCGATCTGCGGTTGATCATCGAAGGCAAAGCGGGTGATCAGTTGGTGGGTTCGCGCAGTGCCGCCGAGTACGGTCTGACGGCCAACGGCGCCGGCGGTGGCGAATCGCCGAGCGCGCTGAACATGGGCGCCGGTGATCTGCCGCAGGCCGAGATCCTCAAGCAGTTGGGCACCGGGTTGTACATCAGCAATCTGTGGTACCTGAACTTCTCCGATCAACCGGCGGCGCGACTGACCGGCATGACCCGGTTTGCCACCTTCTGGGTCGAGAATGGCGAGATTCAGGCGCCGGTCAGCACCATGCGTTTCGACGACAGCGCCTACAGCCTGCTGGGTTCGCAGCTGGAAGCGTTGACTGCCGAGCGCGAGTTGCTGCTGTCGGCGAGCACCTACAGCCAGCGCAATACCTCGTCGGCGCTGCTGCCGGGGGCGCTGGTGAGCCGATTGACCCTGACCCTGTAAATCCCGGACCTGATCGTTCCCACGCTCTGCGTGGGAACGATCAATCAACCCACAAGAGGTTCCATGCCCAACCGCCCGCCTCTCGATGCCGTCACCGCCCGCTGGTTGCCGTGGGTCGTCGCCATCGCTTTCTTCATGCAGTCCCTCGACGGGACCATCCTCAACACCGCCCTGCCGGCCATGGCCAGGGATCTGGCCGAAGACCCGCTGCGCATGCAGGGCGTGATCATCGCCTACATGCTCACCGTGGCCCTGCTGATTCCCGCCTCGGGCTGGATCGCCGACCGCTTCGGCACCAAGAAAATCTTCTTCGGTGCGATCCTGCTGTTCAGCCTTGGCTCGCTGCTCTGTGCCTTGTCGAGCAGCCTGAGCATGCTGATCGGCGCGCGCGTGATCCAGGGCCTCGGCGGTGCGCTGATGCTGCCGGTCGGGCGTTTGGTGGTGCTGCGCGCCTACCCGCGCTCGGAACTGGTGCGGATCATGGGTTTCATCACCATTCCCGGCCTGCTCGGCCCGCTGATCGGCCCGACCATGGGCGGCTGGATGGTGGAATACCTGACGTGGCACTGGATCTTCCTGATCAACCTGCCGGTCGGCGTCATCGGTTGCTACGCGGTGTGGAAATTCATCCCCGACCTGCGCGGCACCGAGCGCACGCGCTTCGATAGCCTGGGTTTCCTGCTGTTCGGCGCGGCGATGGTGCTGATCACTATCGCCATGGAAGGCCTCGGCGAACTGCACCTGCCGCACCTGCGGGTGATGCTGTTGCTGTTCGGCGGCATGGCGTGTCTGGCGGCGTACTGGCTGCGCGCCGGGCACATTGAAAACCCGCTGTTCGCGCCGTCGCTGTTCAAGACCCGCACCTTCGCGGTCGGCATTCTCGGCAACCTGTTCGCCCGTCTGGGCAGCGGCGCCCTGCCGTTTCTGGTGCCGCTGCTGCTGCAAGTGGCGCTGGGGTATTCGCCGTCCCAGGCCGGGATGAGCATGCTGCCGCTGGCCGCAGCCGCGATGGTCGCCAAGTGGGGCGCGCGGCCACTGATCGAGCGTCTGGGCTATCGCATCGTGCTGACCGGCAACACCCTGTTTCTAGGGATCATGCTGGCGAGCATGGGCCTGGTCAGCGAGCAGACGCCGTACTGGCTGCTGCTATGCCTGCTGGCGGTTCTCGGGGCGATCAACTCGCTGCAATTCACCGCGATGAACACCGTGACCCTGATCGACCTCGACGACGCCAGCGCCAGCAGCGGCAACAGCCTGCTGTCGGTGGTGGCGCAGTTGTCGCTGAGCCTTGGCGTGGCGTGTGCCGGTGCGCTGCTCGGCGGCTTTACGGCGGAGATCGGCAACGATGGCGTCGAGACCGTGTTGGGCGCTTTCCAGCTCACGTTCGTGACCGTCGGGATCATGGCGATGCTGGCGGCGACGATTTTCTCGCAGCTCTCGAAAGAGGACGGACGGCGCGCCAAGCGCCGGGAAGAACACATCGAGCATTGACCGGGGTCTGCGTGGCGAGGTTACCGGCCCTCGTCACAGGCTTTGCGTTCGTCCAGAACTTTCGAGGAAAGTGGCCAGAGGCTGCTACACTGCGCGACATTTTGTTTTGCAGGCCAGTCCCGTGACCACCATCGCCACCGCTTTTAATACTTTGCCGCTGTCCGCCGCCATGCTGGCTAACCTCGACTCCCTCGGTTATGCCCAGATGACGCCGATCCAGGCGCAAAGCTTGCCGGTGATCCTCAAGGGGATGGACCTGATCGCCCAGGCCAAGACCGGCAGCGGCAAGACCGCCGCGTTCGGCATCGGCCTGCTGAACCCGATCAATCCGCGCTACTTCGGTTGCCAGGCGCTGGTGATTTGCCCGACCCGTGAGCTGGCCGACCAGGTCGCCAAGGAAATCCGTCGTCTGGCCCGTGCCGAAGACAACATCAAGGTCCTGACCCTGTGCGGCGGCGTGTCCTTCGGCCCGCAGATCGGCTCGCTGGAGCACGGCGCGCACATCATCGTCGGCACCCCGGGCCGCATCCAGCAGCACCTGCGCAAGGGTTCGCTGGTTCTCGACGGCCTCAACACGCTGATCCTCGACGAAGCCGACCGCATGCTCGACATGGGTTTCTACGACGCCATCGAAGACATCATCGAACAGACCCCGGCCCGTCGTCAGACCCTGCTGTTCTCGGCCACCTACCCGGTGGGCATCAAGCAACTGGCGTCGAAGTTCATGCGCGATCCGCAAACGGTGAAAGCCGAAGCGTTCCACGACGACACCCAGATCGAGCAGCGCTTCTACGAGATTTCCCCGGAAGAGCGCATGAGTGCGGTGACCAAGGTTTTGCACCACTTCCGGCCGGCCTCCACTGTGGCGTTCTGCTTCACCAAGCAGCAGGTGCAGGAAACCGTCGACCACCTGACCTCCAAAGGCATTTCCGCCGTCGGCCTGCACGGCGACCTGGAACAGCGCGACCGCGATCAAGTACTGGCGATGTTCGCCAACCGCAGTACTTCGGTACTGGTCGCCACTGACGTTGCCGCCCGTGGTCTGGACATCGATGCACTGGACATGGTGATCAACGTCGAACTGGCCCGCGACTCGGAAATCCACATTCACCGCGTCGGCCGCACCGGTCGTGCCGGCGAGAAAGGCATCGCGGTCAGCCTCGTTGCGCCGTCCGAAGCGCACCGCGCGCAAGCCATCGAGCAACTGCAGAAAACCCCGCTGAACTGGGATCAGGTGGACAACCTCAAGTCCCAGGGCGGTGCCCCGCTGCAACCGCCGATGAGCACGCTGTGCATCGCTGGCGGGCGCAAGGACAAGGTACGTCCGGGCGACATTCTGGGCGCACTGACCGGTGAAGCCGGCATTCCGGGCGCCCAGGTCGGCAAGATCGCGATCTTCGACTTCCAATCGTATGTGGCCGTCGAGCGCACCGTGGTCATGCAGGCACTGCAGCGCTTGAACAACGGCAAGATCAAGGGCCGTTCGCTGCGCGTTCGCGTTTTGTAAGAACGCTTGATCGTTCCCACGCTCTGCGTGGGAATGCATCCTGTGACGCTCCGCGTCACGATTCAAAAGCGGACGCAGAGCGTCCATGGCGGCATTCCCACGCAGAGCGTGGGAACGATCTACGTGATGATTGTGTGAGGACACCGTTTTGCGCTCTACCGAAGTCGTGATCATTGGCGCTGGCGCCGCAGGGTTGATGTGTGCACTGACCGCCGCCGGGCGCGGGCGTCAGGTGATGCTGCTCGACCACGCGAACAAGGCCGGCAAGAAAATCCTGATGTCCGGCGGTGGGCGCTGCAACTTCACCAACATGTACACCGAACCGAGCAATTTCCTCTCGCAGAATGCGCACTTCTGCAAATCCGCGCTGGCCCGCTACACCCAGTGGGATTTCATCGGCATGGTCGCCAAGCACGGCGTGCCGTACCACGAGAAAAAACTCGGCCAACTGTTCTGCGATAACAAATCCAGCGACATCCTCGGCATGCTGCTGGACGAGTGCGATCAGGTCGGCGTCAACCTGCACCTCGACACCTCGATCCAGACCATCGAGAAAATCGAGGGCGGTTACCTGCTCGACACCACCCTCGGCCAGATCCAGTGCCAGTCGCTGGTGATCGCCACCGGCGGGCTGTCGATCCCGACGCTGGGCGCGACCGGTTTCGGTTATCAAGTCGCCAAGCAATTCGGCCACGACCTGCTGCCGACCCGCGCCGGTCTGGTGCCGTTCACCATCACCGATCAGCTCAAGGACTTGTGCACCGAACTGTCCGGCACCTCGGTGGATTGCCTGGTCAGCTGCAACGACCAGAGTTTTCGCGAGAACATCCTGTTCACTCACCGCGGCCTCAGCGGCCCGGCGATTCTGCAGATTTCCTCGTTCTGGGAGCCGGGCGACACGGTCGAAATCAACCTGCTGCCCGATCATGACGCCGCAAGCTGGCTGCAACAGCAGACCGCCGAGCGCCCGAACAGCGAACTGAAAACCCTGCTCGGCGAGATCTTCACCAAGAAGATGGCCAACCTGCTGGCGGACAACTGGTTCGTCTCCAAACCGATGAAGCAGTACACCCACGCAGAACTGGCGGACATCGCCGAGAAGCTCGGCAGCTGGAAAGTCGTCCCGGCCGGCACCGAGGGCTATCGCACCGCCGAAGTCACCCTCGGTGGCGTCGACACTCGTGAAGTGTCGTCCAAGACCATGGAATCGCTGAAAAGCCCGGGCCTCTACTTTGTCGGCGAAGTGCTCGACGTCACCGGACATCTGGGCGGATTCAACTTCCAGTGGGCGTGGGCCTCTGGTTACGCTGCCGCGCAGTACGTCTGACCCAGGTTTTTTTAGATTTGAAATGCAATCCCTGTGGGAGCTGGCTTGCCAGCGATGGCGGCCTGACAGTCAGCAATGATGTTGGGTGTACTGGCCTCATCGCTGGCAAGCCAGCTCCCACAGGTTTGTGTGCAAGATTCAAAATTTGAAGTCGGCGCAGGAACCCAAAGGAACACTTTTTGCTGTCAGATGTGATCGGCGCCATTGCGTCGGCGTCATTACTGGCTCAATTTAGCGGCATCGCCTCGGAAGGCCTTCGCACTTCATGTCCTCGACCTCGTTTCGTCAGTCTTTGCGGCGCCTGTGGGCGCTGGATAAATTCAGCTACAGCGTGCGGGTATTCATCGCCCTGACCGGCAGCATGGCGCTGTGCTGGTATCAGGATGAAATGGGGCTGCTGATCCCGCTGTTCCTCGGGATTATCGCCAGCGCCCTGGCCGAGACCGACGACAGTTGGCAGGGCCGCCTCAACGCACTGGCGGTGACGCTGGTGTGTTTCAGTGTCGCGGCGCTTTCCGTGGAATTGCTGTTCCCCTACCCCATCGTGTTCGTGATTGCGTTGGCACTGGCCAGTTTCAGCCTGACCATGCTCGGCGCGCTCGGCGAACGTTACGGGGCGATTGCTTCGGCGACCCTGATTCTTTCCGTCTACACCATGATCGGCGTCGACCAGCGCGGCGGCGCGGTCACGGATTTCTGGCATGAGCCGATGCTGCTGGTGGCGGGTGCCGCGTGGTACGGCCTGCTGTCGGTGCTGTGGCAGGCGATGTTTTCCAATCAGCCGGTGCAGCAGAGTCTGGCGCGGCTGTTCCGCGAACTCGGCTATTACCTGAAGCTGAAATCCTCGCTGTTCGAGCCGATCCGTCAGATGGACGTGGAGGCGCGGCGACTGGAACTGGCCCAGCAGAATGGCCGGGTCGTCGCAGCCCTGAACAGCGCCAAGGAAATCATCCTGCACCGGGTCGGCAACGGTCGTCCGGGCTCGAAAGTCAGCCGTTACCTGAAGCTGTACTTCCTCGCCCAGGACATTCACGAGCGGGCCAGCTCTTCGCACTACCCGTACAACGCCCTGGCCGATGCGTTCTTCCACAGCGACGTGCTATTCCGCTGCCAGCGCCTGCTGCGCCAGCAAGGCAAGGCCTGCCGGGCGCTGGCCGAGTCGATCCAGATGCGCCAGCCGTTCACCTACGACGCGAGTTTCGCCGAAGCCCTTAGCGACCTGCACGCCTCCCTCGAACACCTGCGCATCCAGAGCAACCCGGCCTGGCGTGGCCTGCTGCGTTCACTGCGGGCACTGGCGGCCAACCTCGGCACCCTCGACCGTTTGCTCAGCGATGCGAGCAACCCCGACGCCTTGGCCGATGCCACCGACAGCAGCCTGCTCGACCGCTCGCCGCGCAACTTCAAGGACGTGTGGATTCGTCTGCGCACGCAGCTGACGCCGACCTCGCTGCTGTTCCGTCACGCCCTGCGTTTGCCGCTGGCGTTGAGCATCGGCTACGGCATGGTGCACCTGATTCACCCGTCGCAGGGTTACTGGATCATCCTCACCACGCTGTTCGTCTGCCAGCCGAACTACGGCGCCACCCGGCGCAAACTCGGTCAGCGGATTTTCGGCACGGCGATCGGCCTGACGATTGCCTGGGCGCTGTTCGATCTGTTCCCGAATCCGCTGGTGCAGTCGTGCTTCGCCATCGCCGCCGGCGTGGTGTTTTTTACCAACCGCACCACCCGCTACACCGTGGCCACCGCCGCGATCACGATCATGGTGCTGTTCTGCTTCAATCAGGTCGGTGACGGCTACGGGCTGTTTGTGCCGCGGTTGTTCGATACCTTGCTCGGCAGCCTGATCGCCGGGCTCGCGGTGTTCCTGTTCCTGCCGGATTGGCAGGGTCGGCGCCTGAACAAAGTGCTGGCCAACACCCTCACCTGTAACAGCATTTACCTGCGCCAGATCATGCAGCAATACGCCGCCGGCAAGAGCGACGACCTCGCCTATCGCCTGGCCCGGCGCAACGCGCACAACGCCGACGCGGCACTCTCCACGACGCTGGCGAACATGCTGATGGAGCCGGGGCATTTCCGGAAGGAAGCCGACGTGGGCTTTCGCTTCCTGGTGCTGTCGCACACCTTGCTCAGCTATCTGTCAGGGCTTGGCGCGCACCGGGAAACCCAGCTGCCGGCCGAGGTGCGCGAACACCTGATCGACGGCGCCGGCGTGAGTCTGGCGGCGAGCATCGATGAAATCGCCCAGGGGCTGGCGAGCAAACAGCCGATTGCGATTCAGAGCGATGAGGAAGAAGCGCTGGCCAACGAGCTTGAGCAGATGCCGGACGAAATCGACGAAGGCCAGCGGCTGGTGCAGACGCAACTGGCGTTGATCTGCCGTCAACTCGGGCCGTTGCGCACGCTCGCGGCGCATCTGATCAAAGACACAGCCGAAGACTGAGCCGCCTCACATTCCATGCTGCCTGAGCAGCTTGTCATAGCTGCCATCGGCCTTCATCGATGCAATCGCCTTGTCGAACCCGGCCACGATCTGTTCGTGCTGCGGGTTCTTCAGGCTGACCAGAATATGCAGGCTGTTCTCGCTCAGCGGCTTGGGCAGAAACTCCACTGCGTTGCGTACCTTCGGTGATTCCCGGGCCAGGTAATAGCGGGCCACGTATTCGTCTTCCAGAGTCAGCTTGACCCGGTCCGCCGCGAGCATGCGCACGGCCATGGCGAAGTTATGCACAGGGACTTTCTGCAACGCGGTGTCGGCATCGAACGGCGCCGAATAGGCGTAGCCGCGCACGACCGCAACCGGATAGGTGTGCAGTTCCTGCAGGTTGTTGTATTCGATGGGCGCGTCTTTGCGCTTGAGGAAGCGCACGCGATTGAGCAGGTACTCAGCGGAAAACTGCCCGATCTTCGTGCGCTCGTCGTTGTACCAGGCGTTGACCAGCACGTCGTAACGTCCTTCGCCAACCCCCATCAACGCCCGCGCCCACGGCACCTGCTCATAACCGCTGGCATAACCGGCACGGGCCAGGGCCGTGCTGACGATGTCGGTCGCCAGCCCACCGTTGACCAGTGTGTCATCGGTAAAGGGCGGCCAGACGTCGAACACCAGACGCAATTTCTCCGCTGCCGCGCTTTGACCCAGCAACAGCAATCCGATCAAAGCAAAGGCTCGATGCAATCGCGGCATGCTTGAAAATCCTTAGCGGGCGGGCCGCCCGGCGTGTTTTCAGTCAAAACCCCAAGGCCCCTTACCGGCGAATCCCAGGCCCTAACCTTAGCTCATTGAAGCCATCGCACAGCGCTTCCCAGCAGATTACACAAAGTACGGCGGGCCGCGATATTGGAATGATGGCATTTTGGCCTTTGTCACAGATTTCTCAGCCATACAGACATATTTCGGCGGGGCGCTTAGTATCGGGCGACGTTGTTCAAGGAATCGGAAGATGACAATCGAGTGGGTCTGCAAACATCACAGCGATCTGGGACTGGAGCAGCTGTACGCCATTTTGAAATTGCGCTCGGAAGTGTTCGTGGTCGAACAGCGCTGCGCTTACCTGGATCCGGACGGCCAGGATCTGGACGGTGACACCTGCCATTTGATGGGTTGGGACGATGATCAGCTGGTGGCGTACCTGCGCCTGCTGGACCCGGAATCCCAGGGTGGCGACGTGGTGATCGGCCGCGTGCTGACCGCACCGGCCGGGCGTGGCAAAGGACTGGGGCATGAAATGATGGAGCAGGCGCTGAAACAGGCCGAGAGGCGTTGGCCGGAAGTGCCGATCTATCTGTCGGCCCAGGCGCATTTGCAGGGGTATTACGGGCGGTATGGGTTTGTGGTGGCGGGTGAGGAATATCTGGAGGATGACATTCCGCACATCGGGATGCGGCGTTCCTGAAAAGCCCCCTCACCCTAACCCTCTCCCGGAGGGAGAGGGGACTGATTGGGGAATATTCGGGAGATACAACGACCTGAACGAGCGTTGTTGAATCCATAATCGCCACACTTGATCAGGTCGATGTATGACGCAAGACACCTCGGTCAGCTCCCTCTCCCTCCGGGAGAGGGCTGGGGTGAGGGCAACAATCTAAAGGCGAACACCCAAACTCAGGGATATTCGAGAACAGCCTTGATCTGCCGCAAATTCCGCTCGATCCACCCCCGATCAATCGCCCCCCACTCACGAATCCGATAGCGCCCCGCATGATTGCGCGCGCCTTCTTCCTGTTCGAACTCGCAGACGATATCCAGATCCGCCAGCGCCGCAATCGTGTCCTGCGCCGTACGCCGGGGCATGCCGGTGACCTCGGTCAGCGCCGGCACGCTGCTCGCCAGGCCGCTGTCGATCAGGTACGCCACGTACAAGCGCCGGTAGAAACTGCTCTTGGTCTTGCTTACGTCCATGCATGCGCTCCGTTGTTTGATGTCTTATTGCATGTCGCGCCACGTCAGGTACACCCGCAGGTCGAACTCAACCTGGTGGTAGCCCGGCAGCATGTGCTCACATAACTTATAGAACGCCTTGTTGTGATCCGACTCCTTGAAGTGCGCCAGCTCGTGCACGACGATCATCTTCAGAAACTCCGGCGCGGCGTCCTTGAACAGCGAGGCGATGCGGATTTCTTTCTTGGCCTTGAGCTTGCCGCCCTGCACCCGCGACACCGTGGTGTGCAGGCCGAGGGCGCGATGAGTCAGGTCAAGGCGGTTGTCGAACAGGACCTTGTCGATGGCCGGGGCGTTGCGCAGGTATTCCTGCTTCAGGTCCAGCGCGTAGCCGTACAACGCCTTGTCGCTCTGCACATCGTGGCGACCCGGATAGCGTTGGCTCAGGTAATCACCGAGGCGGTTGTCGGCGATCAATTGGCGCACCTGATCCTGCAATTGCGCGGGATAGGCCTGGAGGTATTTCAACGCAGTCATGGGGCGGCACAGGTCATGAAAAGGCCGCCAGTGTAGCGAATTCAACCGGCCAACGCGCTCCAGTCGAACGGCTCGGTAAAGCGTGCGGTGTCCTCGGCGACCAACGGCCGCGCCACCAGGAAGCCTTGCACGTACTCGCAACCATGGGCTTGCAGCCACTGGTATTGCTCGACGGTTTCCACGCCTTCGGCAATCACCAGCAAGCCGTATTCCTTGCATAAGTCGATGACCGTGCGCACTAGCGAAGCGTCGCGGGACGAGTCCGGCAATCGGGCAATCAGGTGGCGATCGAGTTTGAGGGTATCCAGTTCCAGATCGCGCAAATGCGCCAGCGAGCAGGCCCCGGAACCGAAATCGTCCAGCGCCACCCGCACCCCGAGATTGCGCAGCAGCTTCAGCTGCTTGCGGGTCTCGTCCGGGTTGATCGTCAGCGCCTCTTCGGTGACTTCCACTTCCATCTGGTGTGGCTGCAAACCATGGCGCTCCAGCACTTGGCGCAATTCAGTGACCAGATTCGGCAGGCCGAACTGGGTGTTGCTCAGGCTCACGCCGATCACCAGATCCCTGGAGAACTCGGACTCCCAAGCCTTACGCTGCCCGGCGCTGCGATGATAGATCCAGCTGCCGAGCCGGCTGATCAGCGTCGCCTCCTCCAGCAACGGCAGGAACAACCCCGGCGGCACATCGCCGACGCTCGGGTGCTGCCAGCGCAGCAACGCCTCGAAACCACGAACGCGACCATCGCCAATGGCCACCTGCGGCTGATACACCAGATTGAAATCGCGGTTCTCGATGGCATTACGCACGCTTTCTTCCAGCATCAGCCGCGACCGCGCACGGCCGTTCATTTCATGATCGTAGAAACGATATTGCTGACGCCCGGCACGCTTGGCCTCGTACATGGCGATGTCCGAGGCGCGCAGCAGACCGTCGAGGTTGTTGCCGCAGTCGGGGTAGGTGGCAATGCCGATACTCGCGCCCAGAGCAATATCGAGGCCTTCGATCTGCTGACAGATCGACACCCGCTCGATGAGTTTTTCAGCAATCTTCGCCGCTTGTTCGGGGAATTCCAGATCCAGCAGCGCGGTGAATTCATCGCCGCCCATCCGCGCCAGAATGTCGAATGGCCGCAGGCACGCTTTCAATTGTTCGGAGACCCAGCGCAACACCCGGTCCCCGGCATCATGGCCGAGGGAATCATTGACCCTCTTGAAACCGTCGAGATCGAGATACATCAACACCCAACTGCTATCCGTGCGCTCGCCGCGCAACAGCAGGTTTTCCACAGTCTGGTAAAAACCCCGGCGATTGAGCAGCCCGGTCAGCGGGTCGGTGACAGCCTGAAATTCCAGCTGCTGATGCAGATGACGCACCACCGACATGTCCAGCACCGTCACCACCATCGCATGTTGTTCACTCGGCAGCGGCGCGCAGGACAAGGCCACTGGCACCTGCTGCCCCGGTGCGGTGCGCAGCGACGCATCGTGTAGACGCAGCGTCTCGCCACGTTTGTACCCGGCGTAAAACTCGGAATCGGCCCACAGCGGAATGTGCGGTTTCTGCAGATAATCGAGAAACTCCTGCCCTTCCAGCTCCTTCACCGGCGCATTGAGCAACCGGGAAATCGCCGGGTTGGCAAAGCGGATCAAACCATCCTCGCCCAACACCAGAATGCCTTCGGCCGCGTTATCCAGCACCGAGGCATTGAAGGCCCGCGCCGATTCCAGATCCTGACTCAAACGCTGCAAGGCCCGGCGATTGCGCTGGTGCTCGAGCAACGCCTGGACTTTCGGCTTGAGAATCTGCGGATCGAACGGTTTGAACAGGTAATCCACCGCACCGCTGGCATAACCCTTGATCACGGCGTCCTGGGACTGCTCGTTGGCAGTGAGGAAAATGATCGGGGTCAGGCGCGTGCGCTGGCTGCCGCGCATCAGCCGCGCGACTTCGAAACCGTCCATGCCCGGCATCTGCACATCCAGCAGCACCAGGTCGATGTCGTGTTCGAGCAACAGGTTGAGGGCTTCGTAACCGGAAGCGGCGGTCAATACCTGCCAGTCCTGGCGCTGCAGCAACGCGCGCATGCTGATCAGGTTTTCAGGGTAATCATCAACGATCAAAAGGACTGAGCTGCCTTCACCTGGCTGGGGTTGCGCGCATTCCATGCTGCTTCTCTTGTCGGGACAACTCGTGTCGGGGCATCTCGGGTCAGTGTTCCGGGCGGCTTCTCGTGAAAACCATACAGTCACCGAGTCTTCACTCTAGTCCGGGATCTGTAAAAGCAATAGCTGTCATCCAGCCATCATTTAACCAAACCGATAGGCAGCCGACTAACGGTCACCGCTGAAGCCCCCGAAAACCGGGAAAGATGGCATTTCGACAGGATGTTGACGCCAATCATCCGCCAGACGGCCGTTAACAAAAAATCCCTCTACGCTTATAAAGGCCGCCCCCAAGAGGCGCGGGCTAGAGCTTCTGGCACGCGCGTGCAAGAGAAATAGAGTGGAAGAACCGACATGATTGATCTCGCAACCTGGAACCTCAGCGTTCCCGTTGGCAGCCCGCCCTACACCGTCGAAACCTCCAAACTGGTGAACGGCTTCAAGGATCAGTACTTCCATTCCGACACCGGCACCCTGTTCTTCTGGTCCCCGGTGACCGGCTCGAAAACCGAAAACGCCATCTACCCGCGCACCGAACTGCGTGAGACCTACAGCAACGGAACATTGCGCAACTGGTATTACCCCGACGCCGACAACCTGCTGCGCGCGACCCTTTCGGTCAACAAGGTGCCCAGCTCCGGCAAGATCGTCATCGGCCAGATCCACGCCTATGAAAGCCAGAAGCCGATGCTCAAGCTTGAATACCAATACAAAGAAAAAACCGAGACCGGCAACCTGGTGATCAAGCTGCGCACCCATCCGGATCAGGACGAAAGCCGCGTCATCACCCTCGCCACCGGGATCAAACTCAATCGCGAGTTCAACTACCTCATTCACCTGAGCCCTGGCGGCGCATTGGGCGTGAGTGCGGCCGGGTATCAGTGGGATTCGCAGATCAGCGCGACGTGGCGCAACAAACCGCTGTATTTCAAGGCTGGCGTGTATGTGCAGGACAACACCGGGTACACCAGTGAGGGTGGGCAGGTGACGTTCAGCAAGCTGGATATCGATCACGATAAATAGCAGCCGCGCGACCGTTTAAGGCTTCTGTTTAAAGGCAGTGCGCGTAACGTCCCGAAGCCTACAACGGCTTGCGTCGCTGCCTACCGGTACGCCAGAATCCGCCGGCTTGTGCGCCTGGAGGGCCATCGGTAACTTGATTCGGGTCACTGATTCGCAGTGATCGGGTTTAGTAGCCCGAGGGTTCGAGCTTGTGCACAAGCATCTGTCAGTCAGGAATTTCGATTCCTGCACCTGATGGCGACTGTGCGCAGGGCATCTTCGGGTGCGCCGGCTTGCTCGAAACCCCGGTCTACTAACCTGCGTACAGTTGCCTCCACTTTGATTAGTAGCCAGAGCGGGGGCACTCCATTCAGGTTTCGAGCAAATGATTAAATCTACGCCTCATCCGCCGGTCACAGACCCGGCCTCTCCCTACGATTCCATCGACCCCAAAAAACTCAACGAAGCCGCCGAGCACGCCCTCGACCACTACCTCTGCCCCGGCGCCCGCATCATGGCCACGGTCAACGAACCCGACCGCATGTACTTCGCCAACCCCGCCTACAACACTGAATCCCTGCTGGCCAATGCCAGCGAAACCCTCGACTCCGCCAGCGAAATGCTCAACAACTTCGCCGCCACCCTCGCCCCCGCCGACCGCAAAACCGCGATAGGCATTGCGCAGTTGGTAATGCTGGGGGAACTGGCGGTGAATCAGGCGCTGGATCACGTCGAGTTAAAGGAATAGCCACCCATAACGGCTCGCTCATCGCGGAATCTCAGAAATGTCCGTAATTGGCGACGTTCTTGCCCCTTACCGATAGGCCATCGCCTACAAGAAATCCGCGCCATAGCGGGTTTCTTAAATGAACGAGTTACACTCGGATCAATTGACTTTGCAGGGAAGAGGTGGAGCTAGAAAAGCCGACTACTGCAGCGCCGATGCCCGGCCTGAGACATTGAGGCGCCCCGCGCTTGGCGCAGGCCCCTCAGAAATAACACCTACCAAGTAAAAGAAGGAACGACTGAACATGACTTATAGCTTTGCAAGCGAACAAGAAGCAGCACGGGCCATGCTGCTGGAAGTAGCCGGGTTACTAAATCGTCAAACTATCGACTACGCGGTGATTGGTGGATGGATTCCTTACCTGTTTAACTCCAAGCCCATTCCCCACACGGGCACCTATGACGTCGACATCATTCTGAATGCGGCGCTGAGTAAAGAGCATGTTATTCGGGCTCTGGACTCAATGGTTAAGGACTCGGGGTACATGCGGGCGCCAAAGAATGCGTTCCAGGTGTACAGAAAGCTGGTGGTCAATGATGAACCAATGATTTTTCATGTGGATTTCCTGCACAGGAAATATGCAGATGATTCAGCCGACCTGATTATGCAGTGGGGGCGTTATGAGTCCATCGCGACCCCGGGAACGGACGTGATCTTCACTGAAAAGGAAGCCAGGCATCAGTTGATATCGGGGCAGGCCATGGACGGTACGGAGACCTCGCTGAAGATCCCCTTCGCCACCGAAGCTGGCTTCCTTTCTGCCAAGGGGCGCTCGGTTGGTTTTGGGAAACGCTTGCGGGATGCCTTCGATATATTCCTCGTCATCAATCAGTCGAACAACATCACTGAACTGACGGAACACAGTAAGCAATTGATGAAGAGCTCAATATTCGCAGCGTCAATGAGTCGTTTGGAGAACGAGTTCAATAATAAATCTGCAGCAGATGACGCCGCTGCATTTATCGTCAAACTTGCTCCCGAACATATTCCGGGCTTTATCGAGGGCGCAGGCGAAGCGCCGTTGGCAAATACTCAAAAGGCCAAAGAGTGGGTTTTAAAAGTGATCAATGATTTTTTGACTGCGATAAAGCCAGTGCGCCGCGCAAGCTGATTCCACTCCGACATCAATCAGAGGGACAGATTTATTTATCTGCTGCTCGATTAAATCAATCTGCCCCCGCTTTCCTTTATTTTCAACTCGACCTACGTATATCAAATACGGGTCGTGCCGACTGGCTTTCGCTTCATTCCTGAGCCGACGGAGTCATTCAACGCCACTACCCGCCCCGCATCCCATTCCCGCTGCAGATCTGCAAACAACTCGCCATTCACTCGCCCCTGATGATTCGCCAACGCTTGAGTCATCGCCTCAGCAATACGCTCGATGATCAAGGCTGGCTTCTCCACTGAACAATGCTTGCGACCAAACTCGATCAGTTGCTGGCGATCCGGATAGGTTTTCACCTTGTTCATCTTGATTGCCAACGTGCGATCAACCAAGGAACGGCCTGATTTGGGACTGTAGTTTTCGTAGACCGTTGTGGTGGTGACATCAAAAACGGGAGCCAATTGCACAGTTTCCAGAGCTTCTGGATGGGTATAAATCACGCCGAAGTTCTTCAGATGCGCATCGCCGTTTCGAACCATGACCGAAAGGCAGACCGAAGCGAAAAAACGCTCCAACTCCCGAAGCGCATCACCATGCCGACAGACCTGGCCAATCACGGCCGCGAGAGTTTCGTAGCTCTGCGAATACTTGTAGTTGTCATGGGGATCCTTATTTAGTCCCAACAGAACCGCCATGTCTTCGAACCCGAGGCGACCGGCCTCGGTCAGGTCAAAACGCTCCATCACAAACAAATCGCCGTTTTCGGACAACCAGAACGGCGGTGTTTCAAGTCCGGCGATGCGAGCCGCTTCCAAGCAGAGAAACTCGTTCTGAGCCAGATGTGCGTACTCATCCGCGCCTGATTTGACGATCAGGTCGGAGCTGAGCATGGTTTTTCGATTGCCGGTGAGCTTGTCCAGGTCCGGAACCAGCACCTTGGGCTGTACACCTGAAATGCCCGACTCGAAATAGGTGTCGACCAGAAACTCGAAAACGCCCTGCGAAACATCGGCAGACAGGATCTCCTGCAATCCAACTTGCGCACGCACGGATACCGGAGTTTCTATCGGATTCTGGTAGGTGAGGCGTCCGATCTGGTTCCCGCCGATGACCGATAACAGGCGCATCTCATCGACTTGCATGTGCTTGGCCATCCGGCGCTTGATCTGATCCGCCAGAAACCCTTCAGGCACATTCATATCGAAGATCGGATGCAGCACGTTGCTCACCGAGGGCGTCGGGTCATAGGGCATGACCAGTGAGACTTCCCTTGTTGCATCGGCGGTTTCATAAACAAAGGAAAACTGCGATCCCTTGGACAGCGCACCAGCGAAGCCTTGCGGCGTGGTGACGTTGAGCCTTTTGACTTTACTCATCGTGCTCTACCAGATCGGCCAGGGATTTGAGGTCAATGCGGTTATCAACAATTTCCAGCGCCATGCCCAGCGCTGCCAGCACCCTGAACGCGGTGTAGAGCGCGACATTCTCGCCGGCCTCAAGGTCAATGATGGTTTTGCGGCTGCATTTGGCTCTGTGGGCCAATATCGCTTGGCTGTAGCCTTTGGCCCGACGCAATTGCCGAATTCTTTCACCGAAAACAGCGGGATTGGGGAGCAGCATAAATGTCACCCATATGGGACTTTTTATAATCTGGAATCGATTATGTCCGTTATGGGTGACATTTCAAGCGCCTTACGTCAGTCGACTGCTTGATAAAACTCCAGGCAAAAAAACCCGCCTCACGGCGGGTTTCTTTCAAATCAGTTCAACACCCAGTCTCAATTGACCTTGGCGTTCAACTCACCCTTCAGATAACGCTGATACATGCTTTCCAGCGAGATCGGCTTGATCTTCGAAGCGTTGCCGGCAGTACCGAAAGCTTCGTAACGAGCGATACATACATCACGCATCGCCTTCACGGTTTCGCCGAAGAATTTACGTGGGTCGAACTCGCTCGGGTTGGTGGCCATCAGGCGACGCATGGCGCCGGTGGATGCCAGGCGCAGGTCGGTGTCGATGTTGACCTTGCGCACGCCGTGCTTGATGCCTTCGACGATTTCTTCAACCGGTACGCCGTAGGTTTCTTTGATGTCGCCGCCGTACTGGTTGATGATCGCCAGCCACTCTTGCGGAACCGACGAGGAACCGTGCATCACCAGGTGGGTGTTCGGGATGCGCTTGTGGATTTCCTTGATGCGGTCGATCGCCAGCACGTCACCGGTAGGTGGCTTGGTGAACTTGTAGGCGCCGTGGCTGGTGCCGATGGCGATGGCCAGGGCATCAACCTGAGTCTTCTTGACGAAGTCAGCGGCTTCTTCCGGGTCGGTCAGCATCTGGCTGTGATCCAGAACGCCTTCGGCGCCGATGCCGTCTTCTTCACCGGCCATGCCGGTTTCCAGCGAACCCAGGCAGCCCAGCTCGCCTTCAACCGAAACGCCGCAGGCGTGAGCCATGGCGACGGTTTGTTGGGTCACGCGGACGTTGTATTCGTAGTCGGTCGGGGTCTTGCCGTCTTCGCCGAGGGAGCCGTCCATCATCACCGAGCTGAATCCCAGCTGGATCGAGCGCTGGCAGACGTCAGGGCTGGTGCCGTGGTCCTGGTGCATGCACACCGGGATGTGCGGGAATTCTTCGATCGCCGCCAGGATCAGGTGACGCAGGAACGGGGCGCCGGCGTATTTGCGGGCACCGGCCGAAGCCTGAACGATCACCGGGGAGTCAGTCTTGTCAGCGGCTTCCATGATGGCGCGCATCTGCTCAAGGTTGTTGACGTTGAAGGCTGGAACGCCGTAGCCGAACTCGGCTGCGTGGTCCAGCATCTGGCGCATGCTGATAAGTGCCATTGTGTGTGTCTCTCCCGGTTTGGGTCGTTAATCGTGCCAGCCTGCCGGAGCGGCGGCGGCTATTCAAGTGATTGCAGATCGGGGGTTGAGGCCCGGCCTGGTGATTCGATAAAGCAAATTCTGTTTTATTCGGCTTTGCAGCCCCGACCGATCAGATCATTGGTGGCGACCCAGTAAACCAGGCCTTCATTACCTTTGATGTGAAACGCCAGCATGTCGTCGCTGTACAACGCGCCCGAGGCGCCCGGCTCTTCTTTCAGGCGATAGACCTGATCACCGCCTCCCAGGCGCACATCGACTTCCTTGCGGGCGGCATCGGTGAAGCGCCACAGCACCTTGGCCTGGCTGTCGCAGGTCCAGGTGGTCCAGTTATCTACAGGCGCGGACGACTGGAACGGGTTCCACTGCGCACAACCACCCAACAATCCCAGTGCCGCAACGGCGATCAAGCCTTTCATCCGTGTTCCTCGACCGGCAGCGCACGCCGCCGGACTTGAGTAAAGAGTCAGACCGGTCAAGGACAACCATGTTCCTTGGCCGGGGTTTGCGTCTCGTATTTGTCCAGACCGTCCGGGCCCGAGCGCTTGTTCAGCACCGGGTTGGTTTCGGCCTGCCAGTCGGCCTGGTAACAGCCTTTCTGTGCCTCGCCGGGTGCCGGCTCCGGCGCAGCCTTCGGGTTACTCCCGCAGGCTGCCAATGTACCGGTCAGCAACAACAGCGCTAACGACTTGACCATCTGAACACTCCTTTGCCTGGCCAATCGGGCGGCCTCAGGCCTTGGCCCGGCTTTCCAGGACTTCAACGGCCGGCAGCACCTTGCCCTCGACGAATTCGAGGAACGCGCCACCGCCGGTGGAAATGTAGGAGATCTTTTCCGCCACGCCATATTTATCGATGGCCGCCAGGGTGTCGCCACCACCGGCAATCGAGAACGCCGCGCTTTCGGCGATGGCTTCGGCCAGCACTTTGGTGCCGTTGCCGAACTGGTCGAATTCGAACACGCCGACCGGGCCGTTCCACAGGATGGTTTTCGACGACTTCAGCAGTTCGGCGAAGTTGGCCGCGGTTTGCGGGCCGATGTCGAGGATCATGTCGTCGGCAGCGACGTCAGCGATCAGCTTCACGGTCGCTTCAGCGCTTTCAGCGAATTCCTTGGCAACTACCACGTCGACCGGCAGCGGCACGCTGACCTTGGCGGCAATGGCGCGAGCGGTGTCCAGCAGGTCCGGCTCGTACAGCGACTTGCCGACCGGGTGACCGGCCGCAGCGAGGAAGGTGTTGGCGATGCCGCCGCCGACGATCAGTTGATCGCAGATCTGGCTCAGGCTGTTCAGCACGTCGAGTTTGGTCGAGACCTTGGAACCGGCAACGATGGCCGCCATCGGCTTGGCCGGGGCGCCCAGGGCTTTGCCCAGTGCGTCGAGCTCAGCAGCCAGCAGCGGGCCGGCAGCGGCGACCTTGGCGAACTTGGCAACGCCGTGGGTCGAGCCTTCGGCGCGGTGAGCGGTGCCGAAAGCGTCCATCACGAACACGTCGCACAGGGCGGCATATTGCTGGGCCAGTTCGTCGGCGTTCTTTTTCTCGCCCTTGTTGAAGCGCACGTTTTCGAACAGCACGATGTCGCCGGCCTTGACGTCAACGCCGCCCAGGTAATCAGCCACCAGCGGCACTTCGCGGCCCAGAGCCTTGCTCAGGTAATCGGCGACAGGCTTGAGGCTGTTCTCGGCGGAGAATTCGCCTTCGGTCGGACGACCCAGGTGCGAGCAGACCATCACGGCCGCGCCTTTTTCCAGGGCCAGCTTGATGGTCGGCAGCGAAGCCAGGATACGCGCATCACTGGTGACAACACCGTCCTTGACTGGGACGTTGAGGTCTTCGCGGATCAATACGCGCTTACCTTGCAGATCGAGGTCGGACATCTTCAACACGGTCATGGGTCGCACTTCCTACGGTTTTTTTGAAGTCGCTGTTTGCAGATAGTGCTCTGCAACATCCAGCATTCGGTTGGCAAAACCCCATTCGTTGTCGAACCAGGCCAGGATGTTCACCAGCCGTGGGCCGGAAACGCGGGTCTGACTGGCATCGACGATGGCCGAATGTGGGTCATGGTTGAAATCACAGCTTGCGTGAGGCAATTCGGTGTAGGCCAACAGACCTTTGAGCGGGCCGCTGGTGGCGGCGTCGCGCAGGATCCGGTTGACCTCGCCGGCGTCGGTGTCGCTCGCGGTCTGCATCGTGATGTCGAGGCAGGACACGTTGACCGTCGGCACGCGTACGGCTTTGGCCTGAATTCGCCCGGCAAGTTCCGGCAGCAGGCGCTCGATACCACGCGCCAGACCGGTGGACACCGGGATCACCGACTGGAACGCCGAACGGGTGCGGCGCAGGTCTTCGTGGTGATAGGCGTCGATCACCGGCTGATCGTTCATCGCCGAGTGAATCGTGGTGATCGATACGTAATCCAGGCCGACCGCCTGATCCAGCAGACGCAACAGCGGCACGCCGCAGTTGGTGGTGCAGGAGGCGTTGGACACCAGCAGTTCGTCGCCGGTCAGGCAATCCTGATTGACGCCGTAAACGATGGTGGCGTCGACATCCGCCTCGCTGGCCATCGGCTGCGAAAACAGCACACGCGGCGCGCCGGCGTCGAGGAAACGCTGGCCGTCTGCGCGGGTGTGCCAGGCGCCGGAGCATTCGAGCACCAGATCGACGCCCAGCGACGCCCAATCGATGCCTTCGGGAGTGGCACTGCGCAGGACCTTCACGCAGTCGCCATTAATATGCAGACAATCGCCGTCGACCTTCACCTCGCCCGGAAACCGGCCGTGAGTGGAGTCGAAGCGTGTCAGGTATTCGATGCTGGCCATGTCGGCCAGATCGTTGATCGCGACAATCTCAAACCCGGCCTTCTCGCCTCGCTCGAACAACGCACGCAAGACGCAACGACCAATCCGGCCGTAGCCGTTGAGTGCAACTTTGTAGGGACGCGGTTGAGGCATGGGGTTCTCGATTACCGTGGTGTATCAGTCAAAGCGATGTTGCCTGACCGACCGCCATCGCGGGCAAGCCCGCTCCCACAGGGATCTACATCGCCCATGTGGGAGCGGGCTTGCCCGCGATGGCGTCAGTTAAGACGACACCTGATCTGGATCAGTCTTCCAGCAGCTCTTCAGCCTGACCCAGGATGTTTTCCAGGGTGAAGCCGAACTCTTCGAACAGTGCCGAAGCCGGAGCCGATTCGCCGTAGGTGGTCATGCCGATCACGCGACCTTCCAGACCCACGTACTTGAACCAGAAGTCGGCATGGGCCGCTTCGATCGCGATACGTGCGCCAACCTGCAACGGCAGGACCGATTGCTTGTAGCTGGCGTCCTGAGCGTCGAACGCGCTGGTGCATGGCATGGAAACCACGCGCACCTTGCGGCCCTGCTCGGTCAGTTTGTCGTAGGCCTGAACGGCCAGACCGACTTCCGAACCGGTGGCGATCAGAATCAGCTCAGGCTCGCCTGCGCAGTCCTTCAGCACGTAACCACCACGACGGATGTCGGCGATCTGGCCGGCATCACGGGTTTGGTGCTGCAGGTTCTGACGCGAGAAGATCAGCGCCGAAGGGCCGTCCTTGCGCTCCAGCGCGTTTTTCCAGGCCACGGCCGATTCAACGGCATCGGCTGGACGCCAGGTGTCGAGGTTCGGCGTGCTGCGCAGGCTGGTCAGTTGCTCGATCGGCTGGTGCGTCGGGCCGTCTTCGCCCAGACCGATGGAGTCGTGGGTGTAGACGTGGATCACACGCTGCTTCATCAGAGCGGACATGCGCACTGCGTTGCGGGCGTATTCCATGAACATCAGGAAGGTCGCGCCGTAAGGGACCAGACCGCCGTGCAGGGCAACGCCGTTCATGATGGCGGTCATGCCGAATTCGCGCACGCCGTAGTACATGTAGTTGCCGCTGGCGTCTTCGGCGCTGACGCCTTTGCAGCCTTTCCACAGGGTCAGGTTGGAACCGGCCAGGTCAGCCGAACCGCCCAGCACTTCCGGCAGCAGCGGGCCGAACGCGTTCAGGGCGTTCTGGCTGGCTTTACGGCTGGCGATGGTTTCGCCTTTGGCCGCAACGTCGGCGATGTAGGCATCGGCCTTCTCGGAGAAGTCGGCCGGCAGCTCGCCGCTCAGGCGACGGATCAGTTCGTTGGCTTCGGTCGGGAACGCGGCGGAGTAAGCAGCGAAACGCTGATCCCACTCGGCTTCGGCGGCGCGGCCTTTCTCCTTGGCATCCCACTCGGCATAGATGTCGGCCGGGATTTCGAACGGACCGTGGTTCCAGTTCAGCGCCTGACGGGTCAGGGCGATTTCCGCGTCACCCAGCGGGGCGCCGTGGCAATCTTCCTTGCCTTGCTTGTTCGGCGAACCGAAACCGATGGTGGTCTTGCAGCAGATCAGGGTCGGCAACGGGCTCTTGCGAGCGGTCTCGATGGCGGTCTTGATCTCTTCCGGGTCGTGACCGTCAACGTTGCGGATCACTTGCCAGTTGTACGATTCGAAACGCTTCGGCGTGTCGTCGGTGAACCAGCCTTCGACTTCGCCGTCGATGGAAATGCCGTTGTCATCGTAGAAGGCGATCAGCTTGCCCAGGCCCAGAGTGCCGGCCAGGGAAGCGACTTCGTGGGAAATGCCTTCCATCATGCAGCCATCACCCAGGAACACGTAGGTGTGGTGGTCGACGATGTTGTGGCCAGGACGGTTGAACTGCGCGCCCAGTACTTTTTCTGCCAGGGCGAAGCCCACGGCGTTGGCCAGGCCCTGACCCAGCGGGCCGGTGGTGGTTTCAACGCCCGGGGTGTAACCGAATTCCGGGTGGCCCGGGGTACGGCTGTGCAGTTGACGGAATTGCTTCAGGTCGTCGATCGACAGGTCGTAGCCGGTCAGGTGCAGCAGCGAGTAGATCAACATCGAGCCGTGGCCGTTGGACAGCACGAAGCGGTCACGGTCGGCGAACGATGGATTGCTCGGGTTGTGCTTGAGGTAGTCGCGCCAAAGCACTTCGGCGATATCTGCCATACCCATAGGGGCACCGGGATGGCCGCTGTTGGCTTTTTGCACGGCATCCATGCTGAGGGCACGAATGGCGTTGGCACGCTCACGACGGCTAGGCATCGCTGATCTCCTGGGTGTGAATAGATTGAAACGGAAAAAAGGAGGGCATTTTCCCTCACCCGAGCGCCTCGGGGCAATGACAGATAGTCATCCGGAGGCGTTTTTCCAATGGATAACACCGGTTTCGGTTGGTGAAACCTTTCCGCTGTTCGTTTGTAGAGTTAACCGGGCGGTGAGAAGTGCAATCGAATGCGCCATCCATCGAGCAATATCAAAACTTTTTGATATAGACCTTGCGATGCCTTCAGGCCGTCACTAGACTGCCAGCCCTATGAACTTACGCGTGCCTTCCATTCGCCATGACGATTGCGACGAGCTGGCGGCCCTGTGCAAGGCCGGCGGCGATCCGCTGCGGCTGAATGTATTGCGCGCCCTGGCCAACGACTCGTTCGGCGTACTGGAACTGGCGCAGATTTTCGATATCGGCCAGTCCGGCATGAGCCATCACCTTAAAGTGCTGGCGCAGGCGGATCTGGTGGCGACTCGCCGCGAAGGCAATGCGGTGTTCTATCGCCGCGCCCTGCCCCACACCGAGTTGCTGGGCGGCAAGTTGCACGCGGCATTGTTAGAAGAAGTCGACAATCTGGCGCTGCCGGCTGACGTGGAAACCCGGATCGCACAGGTTCACGGGCAACGTGCGGCCAACAGCCAGGACTTTTTCGCCCGGGTCGCAGAGAAATTCCGCGCCCAGCAGGATTTGATTGCCGGCCTGCCGCAGTACCGTGAAAGCGTGCTGGCCCTGCTCGACAAACTGAACTTCAATGGCGCTGCCACGGCCATTGAAGTCGGCCCCGGCGATGGAGCTTTCCTGCCGGAACTGGCGCGTCGCTTCGGCACCGTAACCGCACTGGACAACAGCGCGGCGATGCTCGAACTGGCCCGTCAGGTATGTGAACGTGAACAGCTGGCTAACGTCAGCCTGCAATTGGCCGATGCATTGAATGGCGTGAGCCTTCAGGCCGATTGCGTGGTGTTGAACATGGTGTTGCACCATTTCGCCGCGCCGGCCGAAGCGCTCAAGCACATGGCCAGCCTGCTGCAACCGGGCGGTAGCCTGCTCGTGACAGAGTTATGTAGCCACAACCAGAGTTGGGCCAGGGAGGCCTGCGGTGATCTGTGGTTGGGGTTTGAACAGGACGATCTGGCCCGTTGGGCCACCGCTGCGGGACTCGTTCCCGGGGAAAGCCTCTATGTAGGCTTACGTAATGGTTTCCAGATCCAGGTCCGCCATTTTCAGCGACCGGCTGGCGACACTCACCATCGGTAAATTCAGGAAAACATCGAGATGAGCGAATACTCCCTCTTCACCTCCGAGTCCGTGTCTGAAGGACATCCGGACAAAATCGCCGACCAGATTTCCGATGCAGTGCTGGACGCCATCATCGCCCAGGACAAGCACGCACGCGTTGCCGTGGAAACCCTGGTCAAGACTGGCGTGGCCATCGTTGCCGGTGAAGTGACCACCAGCGCCTGGGTCGACCTGGAGCAGATCGTTCGTGACGTGATCTGCGACATCGGTTACACCAGCTCCGAAGTCGGCTTCGACGGCGCTACCTGCGGCGTGATGAACATCATCGGCAAGCAGTCCCCTGACATCAACCAGGGCGTTGACCGTGCCAAGCCTGAAGATCAGGGCGCCGGCGACCAGGGCCTGATGTTCGGTTACGCCAGCAACGAAACCGACGTGCTGATGCCGGCACCGATCACCTTCTCGCACCAACTGGTTCAGCGTCAGGCCGAAGCCCGTAAATCGGGTCTGCTGCCTTGGCTGCGTCCGGACGCCAAGTCCCAAGTGACCTGCCGTTACGAAGGCGGCAAGGTTGTGGGTATCGACGCTGTTGTTCTGTCGACCCAGCACAACCCTGAAGTGTCGTACAAAGACCTGCGCGAAGGCGTGATGGAGCTGATCGTCAAGCACGTGCTGCCTGCCGAACTGCTGAGCAAGGACACCCAGTTCCACATCAACCCGACCGGCCAGTTCATCATTGGCGGCCCGGTAGGTGACTGCGGTCTGACCGGTCGCAAGATCATCGTCGACAGCTACGGCGGCATGGCCCGTCACGGCGGTGGCGCGTTCTCCGGTAAAGATCCATCCAAGGTTGACCGTTCGGCTGCCTACGCTGGCCGTTATGTTGCCAAGAACATCGTGGCTGCCGGCCTGGCCGAGCGTTGCGAGATCCAGGTTTCCTACGCGATCGGTGTGGCCCAGCCTACTTCGATCTCGCTGAACACCTTCGGCACCGGCAAGATCAGCGATGACAAGATCATCAAACTGGTCCGCGAAGTGTTCGACCTGCGTCCATACGCGATCACCACCATGCTGGACCTGCTGCACCCGATGTACCAGGAAACCGCAGCCTACGGCCACTTCGGCCGTGCTCCGCAGACCAAGACTGTTGGCGAAGACACCTTCTCCACGTTCACCTGGGAAAAAACCGACCGCGCCGACGCTCTGCGTTCCGCCGCCGGCCTGTAATTTTCCTGGCGGTACGAGAAGCCCCGCACGGTTCGCCGTGCGGGGCTTTTTCATGGCCGCGAAACAACCGGCAAAACAGCCGCCCGGCCCACTTCAAAATCCCGGCTAGCCTTCAGGTATCTCCCTGAGCAAGGACGCTCACAATGCTTGCCACACTGCGCCTGTTTCTGTTTTTCCTGCCGTTTTTCCACCTCAACACCTTCGCTGCCGACTGCCCCGACTGGACCGCCGCCCGGGCTTCGAGCGAAGTCGTCGCCCTGCAGCAACAGATCGACCGCTGGGACGACGCCTATCATCGCGAAGGCCGCTCGGTGATCGCCGATGAGCTCTACGATCAGTCCCGCTTGCGTCTGAACCAATGGCGCCGGTGCTTCAAACTTCCCTCACCGCCCGAGCCGTTGCGCACCGCATCAGGCCCGGTTGCGCACCCGGTCGCTCACACTGGCCTGGACAAACTTCATGACGCGGCGGACATCGCGACCTGGCTGCGCGACCGAAAGGATGTCTGGGTACAACCCAAGGTCGATGGCGTGGCGGTGACGTTGATCTATCGCAACGGCCGACTGCATCAGGCGATCAGTCGCGGGGACGGCGTTCGCGGGCAGGACTGGACCGCGTCGGCAAAAAAGATCGGAGCCATTCCGCAACAGCTGACGCAACCGCAGGATCTGCTGGTGCAAGGCGAACTCTACTGGCGCTTGAACGGACACATGCAGGCACGTGCCGGCAGCGCCAATGCTCGAGCCACCGTGGCCGGGCTGCTGGGGCGCAAGGATCTCGACGCGGAACACGCTGCCGGCATCGGGCTGTTTGTCTGGGACTGGCCGCAAGGGCCGAAGGACTTGCCGGAGCGAATCGCGGCGCTGACGCAGTTCGGTTTTCCCACCACCGAGCCCTACAGCCAGGCCGTCGCCAGCCTGAACGAAGCGCAACACTGGCGCGATCACTGGTATCGCTCGCCATTGCCATTCGCCACGGACGGAGTGGTTCTGCGCCAGAGCCTGCGACCGCCCGCCGAACGCTGGCAGGCTCGTCCGCCCTACTGGGCCGTCGCCTGGAAGTACCCTTTCGCCCAGGCGCTGGCCGATGTGCGCAAGGTGAACTTCAAGATCGGCCGCACCGGGCGCATCACGCCGGTGCTTGAACTGTCGCCGGTTATGCTCGATGACCGGCAGATCAAACGGGTCAGCGTCAGTTCGCTCAGGCGTTGGCAGGAGCTGGACATTCGGCCCGGCGATCAGGTCGCAATCAGCCTGGCCGGGCTGACGATCCCGCGCCTCGACAGCGTGGTACTGCGGAGTACCGAACGCGCCGATTTGACCATTCCGCTCGCCAGCGACTTTCACGCCCTGAGCTGCTGGCAACCGACGCCAGGCTGCGAAAGCCAGTTCCTCGCACGCCTCACCTGGCTGAGCGGCAAGCAAGGTCTCGCCCTACCGCATGTCGGTCGCGGCACCTGGGAGAAACTTCTGGAAACAGGCCGCCTGAACAGCCTGCTGGATTGGTTGACCCTCGACGGGCCGGAGCTTGCTAACATTGCCGGTCTCGGCGAGCGCAGCAGTGCCCGCCTGCTGCACAGTTTTCACAGCGCCCGCCAACGGCCGTTCCTGCAGTGGCTCAAAGCCCTGGGGCTGCCACCGACCGGTCAGGCAACACTCGCCGATTCATGGCAGGCGCTGGCACAACGCAACACCGAACAATGGCAGGCAGAAGCCGGAATCGGCCCGGGCCGCTCGGCGCAATTGAGCGCCTTTTTTCGCGACCCGCAGGTACTGGCCCTGAGTGAAACCCTGCAAGCCGCCGGCGTCGACGGCTTCTGAACACGCAATCCCCGGCCCGCCGGGAACCCAATGTCCGCCGGAGCGCTCCAACAGCGCAGTGCTTCACCGACCCGATTGCCTTTGCACATGGAGCTTTTATGAAATTTCTCGCACCGCTCGCCCTGCTGTCTTTCTGCGCAGTCCTCGCCGCCCCCGTGATGGCCGATGAAGACGCGCCGGGCCTGACCGGTTGTGCCGCCAAGAAGCAGGGCATCATCAACCAGATCGAACAGGCCAAGTCCCGCGGCAACGCCGACCAGCAGGCCGGCCTCGAAACCGCCCTGCGCGAAGTCACCGAACACTGCACCGACGCCGGCCTGAAGAAAGAACGCGAAAACAAGGTGCTCGACGCCAAGCATGAAGTGAGCAAGCGTCAGGCTGATCTGGACAAGGCCATGAAGAAAGGCGATCCGGAGAAGATCGACAAGCGCAAGAACAAGCTCGCCGAATCGCGCAAGGAATTGCAGGACGCGCTGGACGAACTCGACAAGTAAGAAAGCCGGGGATCACAGCCAAAAACCGTGATCCCTTGAACATCAGTGGTCGCGAAACTCTTTATGGCAGGCACTGCAGGCATCTTCGACTTTCTGCACGGCCGGCCCCAGGTTGCTGGCCTTGTAAGGTTGAACCTTGCTGGCGATCACCAGTTCACCGGTGGCCGCTTCAAGGGTGCGGGCCATTTCCTGGAAGCGGGCCTGTTTCTGCCAGACATCGTCCTTGGCGCTGGTGTGATCTTCCTCACGCACCTGCGGGAAATGTTTCCACGGCTCATGGGACAACGCATCGAGCTTGACCGCACCTTCCGCAAATTTCGGCCCGTCGAAGGCGATGCGTCCGCGCAGCATGCCGCCCAGGTCTTCGCCGGTCTTGAGCATCTGCTTGAAGATCGCCTTGCGCTGACCCAGCGGGGAATTCGGGTCGACACCGCCACAGGCGGACAAGGTCAGACAGGCCAGCAATACAACAGAAATTCTTTTAAGAGTCATGGTGGCTTCAGGTCACGGAAATCGGCGGCCAGTATCCTCGGGTCACCGCCAAACACCAATAGCCCTATTAACAATAAGGGTTGCTTGAGCGCATGGAGCACTTCTGCAACCGGCACAGGAAATTCTCCATGAACAGCCGTTTCAAGGCCTGGCGTCATCCGCTCATCGCGACCCTCCCGCTGCTGGCGATCCTCGCCGGCTGCACCGGTGGCGACAGCGCCAAGCCGAAAACCCACGCCCTGGCCACGTACTCCAGCGCCACCTGGGAAGCATTGCCTGCGGTGTCCGATAGCGACCTGGTGGCCGGTTTCGGTTCGTGGCGCAGCGCCTGCACCCGGCTCAAGGCTGACCCGGTCTGGGGCGCGACCTGTGCGGCAGCCGCCAACGTGCCGCAAAAAGCCGGCGACATTCGCACGTTCCTCAAGCAGAACCTCGACGTCTTCGGCCTTCGCGCCGAGAACGACAACCCCAACGGTCTGATCACCGGCTATTACGAACCGGTCTATCCCGGCAGCCTGACGCAAACCGCCACCGCCAACGTGCCGGTGTATGGCGTGCCCGAGGACATGATCATAGTCTCGCTGGACAGCATTTACCCTGAACTCAAAGGCAAGCGCCTGCGCGGCCGCCTCGAAGGTCGTGTGCTGAAGCCTTACGACGACGCGGCGACCATCGAGAGCCAGGGCGTCAAGGCGCCGGTCGTGGCGTGGCTGACCGACCCGATGAACCTGCAATTCCTGCAGATTCAGGGTTCGGGGCGGATCCAGACCGATGACGGTCGCCAGCTGCGCATCGCCTACGCCGACCAGAACGGTCATCCGTACCGGCCGATCGGCCGCTGGCTGGTGGAACAGGGCGAGCTGAAAAAAGAAGAAGTGACCATGGGCGCGATCAGCAACTGGGCCAAGGCCAACCCGTCGCGCATTCCGGAACTGCTGGCGAGCAATCCGAGCTACGTGTTCTTCACCCGCAACCCGGACAGCAACGAAGGCCCGCGCGGCTCGCTGAACGTGCCGCTGACCGCCGGTTACAGCGCGGCTGTGGACCGCAAGGTGATTCCGCTGGGCAGCCTGTTGTGGCTCTCGACCACCCGCCCGGACGGCACGGCGCTGGTACGCCCGGTCGCTGCGCAGGACACCGGCGGCGCGATTGCCGGCGAAGTTCGTGCGGATCTGTTCTGGGGCACCGGCGATGCCGCCGGGCAACTGGCCGGCGACATGAAGCAGCAAGGGCAGATCTGGATGCTCTGGCCAAAAGGCGCGGCACTGCCGCAAGTACCGCAGGTGGCCGACAAGCCGTAAGTACAATGCAAAAGATCGCAGGCCTCGTCAGCCTGCGATCTTTTCAGGTTCAGACCGAAACGAAGAAGAAGCTGGCAATCAGCACCATCCCGACAAACCAGACCAACGAGCGCAAAGCCGCCCAGTCCGCCAGATAGCAAATGATGTAAAGCAGGCGACTGGTGATGAACAGCACCGCCAGCACATTGACCGTCACCAGCTCTGCCGTGCCCACCAGGTGCGCGACGATCACCGCCGCCGCAAACGCCGGGGTCACTTCAAAACTGTTCAGTTGCGCCGCATGGGCACGGCGCGCCACGCCATCCACGCTGTCCAGAAAGTCCCGGGGATCATGATTGTCCCGCAGTCTGAAACCACCCGAGGCCTTGGCCACGACGGTGCACAGATAGGGCAGAAAGATCGCGATCAACACACACCACAAAGCCACCGTCATAACACCGTCCTTCTTTCGAGTTTTAGAGTTGCCGGGCGCTCAGAACTTCATCACCAGCATGCCGATCAGCACCAGCCCACAGGCTAAGAGCCGCGGCCGGCCGAAAGGTTCTTTCAGGTAACGCATACCGAACAGCACCACCAGAATCACGCTGATTTCACGCAACGCCGCCGCTTCGGCAATCGAGCCCAACTGCATCGCCCACAGCACCAGAGCGTAGCTGAACAACACGCAGAACCCGACCGCCAGTCCCAGCTTCCATTGCTCGCGCCAGAACAGCTTGAACGCCGGACGCTTGGCCACCCACGCCAGCATCGGGAAAGGCCAGGCACTGAGCAGCGTGACCCAGACCAGGTAATCCAGCGGATGCGACCAGCGCCGCAGCGCCTGGCCATCGATGTAGGTGTAGCAACCGATGCACAAGCCGATCAGCGCCACCACCGGCAGCATCGACCACGGCAAGTGTTTCCCGCCGCCGCCCTGCCAGAGCAGGCAAGCCATGCCCAGCGGGATCAGCAGGATCCCGAAGATCTGCTGGGTGGTCAGCACTTCACCGGCGAAGATCAGGGTCAGCGCCAGCACCACCAGCGGCGACAATCCGCGCATCAACGGATAGACCAGCCCCAGATCGCCGACCCGATAGGCCTGGATGAGCAGATAACGATAGAGCAGCTCGAACGCCGCCGACGCCAGAATCCAAGGCCAGATTTCCGGCGGTGGCAGGCTGATGAAAGGGAACGCCAGCGCGACGAACAACAGCGCCACGGTGTCCATGCAGGCCACCACCAGCAGCCGCTCGGCGCTGAACTTGATCAACGTATTCCACGCTGCGTGCAACAGCGCCGCCACCAACACCAGAGCTGTCGCCAGCACGTGCCACTCCTTGATTCTTGTTGTTGAGCCTGAGCCAATTAGTCAGATTATTGATTCGCGATGTGTCAGCAGCTGTTTATACTGCAAGCGACCACGCCGCACTCAGTTGCGCACAGATAAATTCCAATAATTCCTGCCTGCCCCGTTCTCGTCCGAGACCGGTCGCCGGCCTGCGTATGCCTGATCAAAGCGTCAAGACTACCGACAGAGACCTTGCGCATGCCACTCGCCTTGCTTGCACTCGCTGTTGCCGCTTTCGGCATCGGCACCACTGAATTCGTCATCATGGGCCTGCTGCCCGATGTCGCCCGCGACCTCGCCGTGAGCATTCCCCACGCTGGCCTGTTGATCACCGGCTACGCCCTGGGCGTAGTGTTCGGTGCGCCGATCCTCGCGATCGGCACCGCCAACATGCCGCGCAAGGCCACGTTGCTGGGCATGACGCTGATGTTCATCCTCGGCAACGTGCTGTGCGCACTGGCGCCGAACTACGCAACGCTGATGGCGGCGCGGGTGGTCACCGCGCTGTGCCACGGCGCGTTCTTCGGCATCGGTTCGGTGGTGGCCGCCGGGCTGGTCGCGCCGAACAAACGGGCGCAGGCGATTGCCATGATGTTCACCGGTCTGACCCTGGCCAACGTTCTCGGCGTACCGCTGGGCACTGCGCTCGGCCAGTACGCCGGCTGGCGTTCGACCTTCTGGGCGGTCTCGGTGATCGGTGTGATCGCCGCCCTCGCCCAATGGCTGTGGTTGCCGAAACATATCCCGATGGACAAGGCCAACCTCGCCAGCGAATTCAAGGTGCTGGGCAAGGTCAACGTGTTGCTGGCGCTGGGCATGAGTGTGCTGGCCTCCACCAGCCTGTTCAGCGTGTTCACCTACATTGCGCCGATTCTGCAGGACATCACCGGCGTCAGCCCTCACGGCGTGACCGTGATGCTGCTGTTGTTCGGCGTCGGCCTGACCGGCGGCAGCATGCTCGGCGGGCGCCTGGCCGACAGCCGTCTGTTGCCGTCGCTGGTGGGTGTGGCGCTGGCGGTGGTGGTGATTCTGGCGGCGTTCAGCCAGACCAGTCGTTCGGTGGTTCCGGCGGCGATCACGCTGGTGCTGTGGGGGATTTTTGCCTTCGCCCTGTGCCCGATCCTGCAACTGCTGATCATCGATCAGGCGCATGAAGCACCGAACCTCGGTTCGACCCTGAACCAGAGCGCGTTCAACCTCGGCAATGCCGCCGGTGCTTGGATTGGCGGGCTGGTGGTGGCCAGCGGCGCGGACCTGGCGGACTTGCCTTGGACGGGCGCGCTGGTGGGTGTGCTGACCGTGCTGACGGCGCTGTTTTTCATCTACCTGCAACGTCGGGGTGTCGCTGCGGTCAATGTGTCCGGCTGATTTTCCCGGGGGACACAATTGTGTCCCCACCCGGCGTCAGCCCATCCAACCCTTGCGTCCATGAACGGGCGCGCTGTCTTTCCACCCCCCATCCAAAGGACCCCGGATGCTTGAACTCGTCGCCGCTTTCATCTGCCTCACCACCCTCCTCACCTTTGTGAATTTCCGCTTCATCGGCCTGCCTCCGACCATCGGCGTGATGGTTACCGCGCTGATGTTTTCCCTGTTGCTGCAAGGCCTGAGCCTGCTCGGCTACCCCGGCCTCGAAGAGCGCGTGCAGCAATTGATCGGCCAGATCGACTTCGGCGATCTGCTGATGAACTGGATGCTCTCGTTCCTGCTGTTCGCCGGTGCCTTGCACGTGAACCTCAACGACCTGCGCAGCTACCGTTGGCCCATCGGCCTGCTGGCAACCTTCGGCGTACTGATCGCCACCGCCGTGATCGGCAGCCTCGCCTATTACATTTTTGCCCTGTTCGGCTGGCACGTGAGCTTCCTCTACTGCCTGTTGTTCGGCGCGCTGATTTCCCCGACCGACCCGATCGCGGTACTCGGAGTGCTGCGTACGGCCAACGCCTCGAAGCCGCTGAAGACCACCATCGTTGGCGAATCACTGTTCAACGACGGCACCGCCGTGGTGGTGTTCACCGTGCTGCTTGGCATCGCGCAACTGGGCGAAACCCCGACCGTCGGCGCCACGGCCATGCTGTTTGCCCACGAAGCCATCGGCGGCGTGCTGTTCGGCGGGCTGATCGGTTATCTGGTGTACCTGATGATCAAAAGCATCGAGCAGCACCAGATCGAAGTCATGCTGACTTTGGCGCTGGTGATTGGCGGTTCAGCGATGGCCACCGAGCTGCACGTCTCGGCACCGATTGCGATGGTGGTCGCCGGTCTGATCATCGGTAACCTCGGTCGCAACCTGGCGATGAACGACATGACGCGCAAATACCTGGACGGTTTCTGGGAATTGCTCGACGACATGCTCAACGCGCTGCTGTTCGCGCTGATCGGGATGGAGCTGTTGCTGCTGCCGTTCAACTGGTTGCACGTGGCGGCAGCAAGTCTGCTGGCGCTGGCGATTCTGCTGTCGCGCCTGCTCACCGTGGCCCCGGCCATCGTCCTGTTGCGCCGCTGGCGCACCGTGCCTCGCGGCACTATCCGGATCCTGACCTGGGGTGGTTTGCGCGGCGGAGTTTCGGTGGCACTGGCACTGGCCCTGCCGCTGGGCCCGGAGCGCGATCTGCTGCTGAGCATCACTTACATCGTGGTGCTGTCATCGATCCTGTTGCAGGGCCTGACCATCGGCAAACTGGTCAAGCACGCAACGCGCGACGAGCCGGCGAGCGCTGCCGAGCCCGTGCACCATTGATCATTTCTTGATCTGCTGCGGATCGGGCTTTTCGGCCTGATCCGCAGACTCTTTCGGAGCGCCGCTTTCACTGCGGATCTGCGCATGACTGATCAGGGCGAAGATGAAACTGCCGCCGATGATGTTGCCCGCCAGGGTCGGCCCGGCAAACACCGCCCAGAAATCACTCCACGGCAACTCGCCGGCAAACACCAGATACGACACCTCCGCCGACCCCACCACGATATGAGTGAAATCGCCCAGTGCCATCAGATAGGTGATGAGGATGATGATCCACATCTTCGCGCTCTCCATGGACGGAATCATCCAGACCATGGTGGCAATCATCCAGCCCGAGACAATGCCCTTGGCGAACATCTGGCTGGCGTGGTTTTCCATGACCTTGCGGCCGATTTCGAGGAAGGCTACGTCAGTCTTGCTGTCGAAGATCGGCAGTTCGAGCATCACGTAGGCCACCAGAATCGTCCCGCACAGGTTGCCGAACAGCACCACCGTCCAGAGCCGGATCAACCGACCGAAATTGGCCAGGGTCGGTTTGGTCATCACGGGCAGCACGGCGGTCAGGGTGTTTTCGGTGAACAGTTGCTGGCGGGCGAGGATCACCGCGAGAAAACCCGCGCAGTAGCCGAAGCTGGCGATCACCTTGAATTCGTCGCCCTCGGGCAGACGCGAGTTGAGCAGGCCCATGCCCATCAGCGAGAGGCCCATGGTCAGCCCGGCCGCGAGCGCCGACCACCACAACGCGGCGATGCTGCGCTCCAGTTCCTGGTCGCCCTGTTTGCGGATGATTTCATGCAGAACCGCCGCGCGGGGCGGCTGGTTTTTCTCGACTTCGTGCTGTTCCTTGGCCGAGAGATCGGGGGTCTTGCCGTCTGTAGGTGTGGTCATGGCGGGAAACCGGTGGCGGGGTCATAAGGCTACGACACGCGCCGCTCGGCTTCCGTTCGCCGGTGTGACGCGATTACTCGGTAACGGGCACGTCATCCTTGAACTGGTCTTTGACATACCTGATCTCGGTTCGCCCGTGCGGCGCCGGCAAGCCGTCTTCGCCGAGGTTGACGAAGACCATCTTCTCGACGGTCAGGATGCTCTTGCGGGTGATCTTGTTGCGCACTTCGCAGGTCAGGGTGATCGAGGTGCGGCCGAACTCGGTGGCGGTGATGCCCAGTTCGATGATGTCGCCCTGGCGCGAGGCGCTGACAAAGTTGATCTCGGAAATGTACTTGGTCACCACGCGCTGGTTGCCCAGTTGAACGATGGCGTAGATCGCCGCTTCTTCGTCGATCCAGCGCAGCAGGCTGCCGCCGAACAGGGTGCCGTTGGGGTTGAGGTCTTCGGGTTTTACCCACTTGCGGGTGTGGAAATTCATCTTCACTCCTGAGCGTCTTGCCGAATGATGGCGCCATCTTGGCAGACTGAGCGGTCATGCTCCATGAGGCTTCTACTATGGTCGCGATTGGCGATCTTCATCTGGCCGACAGAAACCCTTTGGAAGATCAGTCTAGACGGCTATAATCGCCCCCGTTTCAAAACGGTAACCTTCACTTGGTACCGTTTTCCCGCCACCTGTCCGAGGGGCGCTGCAGCAGGTTCAACCTGTCAGGCTCGGATGGGGCGTTGACCGGCTCAGGCCGGACACTAAACGCACAACGGCGCCCATTCGCATACATTACGAATGGAGGCTCTTCATGAGCGCTGTTATCACGCCTGCAGATTTTAACGATTACAAAGTTGCCGACATGTCCCTGGCTGCCTGGGGCCGTCGCGAAACCATCATCGCCGAGTCGGAAATGCCGGCCCTGATGGGTCTGCGCCGCAAGTACGCTTCCGAGCAGCCGCTGAAAGGCGCAAAAATCCTCGGCTGCATCCACATGACCATTCAGACCGCCGTGCTGATCGAAACCCTGGTTGCCCTGGGTGCCGAAGTGCGCTGGTCGTCCTGCAACATTTTCTCGACTCAGGATCAGGCCGCCGCTTCCATCGCCGCTGCCGGCATCCCGGTATTCGCCTGGAAAGGCGAGACTGAAGAAGAGTACGAGTGGTGCCTGGAGCAGACCATCCTGAAAGATGGCCAGCCATGGGACGCCAACATGATCCTCGACGACGGCGGCGACCTGACCGAGCTGCTGCACAAGAAATACCCACAGGTTCTGGACCGCGTTCACGGCGTGACCGAAGAAACCACCACCGGCGTGCACCGCCTGCTGGACATGCTGGCCAAAGGCGAGCTGAAAATCCCGGCCATCAACGTCAACGACTCGGTGACCAAGTCCAAGAACGACAACAAGTACGGCTGCCGTCACAGCCTGAACGACGCCATCAAGCGCGGCACCGACCACCTGCTGTCCGGCAAGCAAGCGCTGGTCATCGGCTACGGTGACGTGGGCAAGGGCTCGGCCCAGTCCCTGCGTCAGGAAGGCATGATCGTCAAGGTTTCCGAAGTTGACCCGATCTGCGCCATGCAAGCCTGCATGGACGGTTTCGAACTGGTTTCGCCGTTCATCGACGGTATCAACGACGGCACCGAAGCAAGCATCGACAAAGCGCTGCTGGGCAAGATCGACCTGATCGTGACCACCACCGGTAACGTCAACGTTTGCGACGCAAACATGCTCAAAGCCCTGAAGAAGCGCGCCGTTGTCTGCAACATCGGTCACTTCGACAACGAAATCGACACCGCTTTCATGCGCAAGAACTGGGCATGGGAAGAAGTGAAGCCACAGGTACACAAGATCCACCGTACCGGCCCGGGCGCTTTCGACGCTCAGAACGACGACTACCTGATCCTGCTGGCCGAAGGCCGTCTGGTGAACCTGGGCAACGCTACCGGTCACCCAAGCCGCATCATGGACGGTTCGTTCGCCAACCAGGTTCTGGCGCAGATCTTCCTGTTCGGCCAGAAGTACGCCGACCTGTCGCCAGCCCAGAAAGCCGAGCGTCTGACCGTTGAAGTACTGCCGAAGAAACTCGACGAAGAAGTGGCCCTGGAAATGGTCCGCGGCTTCGGCGGCGTGGTCACTCAACTGACCAAGCAACAGGCTGACTACATCGGCGTGACCGTCGAAGGCCCGTTCAAGCCGCACGCTTACCGCTACTAAGACAAGAGCAGCTGCGAGCTACAAGCTTCAAGCGGCAAGCAAGGTCAAAAGCCGGACTTGCCGTACGAAGCTTGAGAGCTCTGCCCCTATTTCAGAACAGTTTCAGGCAGTAGGTTTCACGCACGAGAGATCAGCGCACCTCCGCTTCTCTCGCAGCTTGTAGCTTGCCGCTCGTAACTGGAGGCTTCCTCCATGTCCCAAGAACGTCGCTACAGCTTCGAGTTCTTCCCGACCAAGACCGATGCTGGGCATGAAAAACTGCTCGCCACTGCCCGTCAGTTGGCCACCTACAACCCTGACTTCTTTTCCTGCACCTACGGCGCGGGCGGTTCGACCCGTGACCGCACGCTGAACACCGTTCTGCAGCTGGAAAGCGAAGTCAAAATCCCCGCCGCCCCGCACCTGTCGTGCGTCGGCGACAGCAAGGACGACCTGCGCGGCCTGCTGAACGAGTACAAGGCCGCCGGCATCAAGCGCATCGTCGCCCTGCGCGGTGACCTGCCATCCGGCATGGGCATGACCAGCGGCGAGCTGCGTCACGCCAATGAACTGGTTGAATTCATTCGTGAAGAAACCGGCAATCATTTCCACATCGAAGTCGCCGCCTACCCGGAGATGCATCCGCAAGCGCGCAACTACGAAGACGATCTCGCCAACTTCGTGCGCAAGGCCCGTGCCGGCGCCGACAGCGCGATCACCCAGTACTTCTTCAACGCCGACAGCTACTTCTACTTTGTCGACCGGTTGCAGGCGCTGGGCGTGGACATTCCGGTCGTTCCGGGCATCATGCCAATCACCAACTACAGCAAACTCGCACGCTTCTCCGATGCCTGCGGTGCGGAAATCCCGCGCTGGATCCGCAAGCAACTGGAAGCCTACGGCGATGACAGCCAGAGCATTCAGCGCTTTGGTGAACAGGTCGTCAGCGAGATGTGCGAACGCCTGCTGCAAGGCGGCGCGCCTGGCCTGCACTTCTATTCCATGAACCAGGCGGAACCGAGCCTGGCGATCTGGAATAATCTGAAGTTGCCGCGCTAAACGATTCAAGACAGTAAAAAGTGCCCTCTTCAGAGGGCCTTTTTACATTTAAAAGTACCAATGGAATATTGTCGTCAATGATCTGCGATTCTTCGAACCCACGCCCTCAACTCGTCTACCTGGTTTTTGGCTCTGAAACCTATCACCAGGAAGCCGTGTTCAGCATCGCGAGTGCCCTGGCCTGGCTTCGTGAATCACCGGATGTGACGATTGATATCCAGGTGTTCAGTGACAATCCGCAGCCTTACGAAAAACTCCCGGTACGAGTGCGTCCCCTCGATGCTGCCACCCGTCAGCGCTGGAGCGAACCTCACGGCTACCACTTCCGCACCAAACACGTTGCCTTGCGAACGGTGCTCGAAGAGTCCGAGACAGCCTTGCTGATCGACACCGACACTTTTTTTCATTGCTCGCCAGTCAAACTGTTCGAACGGGTGCAACCCGGCACGCTGCTGTGCAATGACTACTACTTGCAATACGGCACCAACAAGGAAAACCTGCTCTACAGCGCTCTGTCGAAAACCCTGCTGGAGAGAGGCCTGGCTGACGATCAAATGATGCTGCTCAACTCTGGCGTCATCGGCCTGCATCGCCAGGATGCGCAAGTGCTTGATCGCTCGATTGCGCTGATCGACGAGCTGTTCCCGCTCGCCCAAGGTGCCTACACCCTGGAAGAGTTCTGCCTGTCAGTGGCAGCCTATCGCACACTGGACATCAAGAAGTGTCCGGACCTGATTCATCACTACTGGAGCCGCAAGCAGCTGTTCAGGGCCAAGGTTCAGGCCTGGGTCGCCAAGCATGGCGACAACCCGACCTGTCAGGCTGCACTGGATGACACCCGTCTCGTTTCCGCGCGACTGCCACGTCCGCCACGTATGCAGCGCATGCTTTACAAAGTCATCACCCTGATGCTGCCCGCGCACCTTCGCCAGTTCATTCGCGAAATTCTCTACGGTTGCTATAAGCACCCCAACGAATTCGACCAGGCCTGCGCACCGGTGTGGTGGGAAAAGGCACTGAAAAACCAGCAGGAAAGGATTGGCAAGAAAGTTTGTCAGCATTTGCTGGAAGAATGGTTCAGCAGAAGACTGGTCAGACTGGTTCTGGGCTCGCGCTACACGACAATTCATCAGCACCTGCTCAATTCATCCGGCAAATAGCGGCATCGCATCGAAACTCTTCGCTTGCAGCGTTAAACATGCATGCCAGAGCTTCTCATCAGGCGATTCGCGTACTAACCTCAGGCCATGCCTGTCATTGTCCAGTTGCTGAGTGTTTTGCTGTTTACTTGCCTGAGCTTCGCTGCTCGGGGCGAGAAGTTGCGCATTGTCACCGAGCCATGGGCGCCGTATGTCTATGAACAAGGCGGCAAGAATCTCGGGCTGGACTACGAAACCACTGCCATCGTATTCAAGCGCTTGGGCATCGAAGTCGAATGGCAGTTTTTGCCCTGGAAACGTTGCCTGTCGATGCTCGAAACCGGCCAGGCCGACGGCGCGCTGGACATCTTCCACAGCGACGAACGCGACGCCACCCTGCTCTACCCTAGCGAACCGCTGTCGGACGTCGAGTTCGTGATGTTCTACGCCAACGAGCGTCCGCACCCTTTTCACAGCCTTGAAGACCTCAAAGGCCTGACGGTCGGCACCTCGCCGGGCTATCTGTACAGCCCCGACTTTCGCGAATCGACCCTGTTCACCCGCGAGCCGGCCCCGACCCACGAAGCCAATTTCGGCAAACTGGTGCGCGGGCGCATCGACCTGCTGATCACTGATCGCCGCGTGGGTCAGCATTTGCTCGATGAACTGGGCATTCGCGACAAGATCACGGAAAACCCCACGGTCATCAGCCGCCAGAGCCAGTTTCTGGCCGTGCGGCGCAATGCCGGGATGGATTTGCTGGTGCAGCGCTTCGGCGCCGAACTCAAGCGTTTCAAGCGCGAACCGGCCTATGCCGAGCTCAGCGCCCGCTACGGCGCGGCCCCCGCCCTGACGGCGCCACTGGGCAGTGCAACCGCCAGCGGCAAAACCGTTGAGCAGCAGGAAAGCGGCGCGCAGTGATTGCTCTGTTATACTCCGGCGTTCCCGCCAGGCTCACGCCCGGACGCCCGGAACCGTAACAGGCCTCCCGACCCGCTACAGCGCAGCTTTTCAGCCCGCGCGAGCGCTCCGGACGTGCCTTCGGAACCGCAGCAGGACCGGACGGGATTGCGTCCTCTTAAACGCCATTCGCGCCAGGCAAGACTCCCATTGGGCCAAGCCCTAACTGAAACAGGATTACTCATGTCCTTTGCTTCCCTCGGTCTCTCCGAGGCTTTGGTCCGCGCTATCGAAGATGCGGGCTATACCGAGCCTACTCCGGTGCAACAGCGGGCCATTCCCGCCGTGTTGCAAGGTCGCGACCTGATGGTTGCGGCACAGACAGGTACCGGTAAAACCGGCGGCTTCGCCCTTCCGATCCTGGAGCGGCTGTTCCCCAACGGCCACCCGGACAAATCCCAGCGTCACGGCCCGCGCCAACCGCGCGTGCTGGTCCTGACCCCGACCCGCGAACTCGCGGCCCAGGTTCACGACAGCTTCAAGATCTACGCCCGTGACCTGAAATTCGTCAGTGCCTGCATCTTCGGCGGCGTCGGCATGAACCCGCAGGTTCAGGCCATGTCCCGTGGCGTGGACGTCCTCGTTGCGTGCCCGGGTCGTCTGCTCGACCTGTGCGGCCAGGGCAGCGTCGATCTGTCCCACGTTGAAATCCTCGTGCTCGACGAAGCCGACCGCATGCTCGACATGGGCTTCGTCCACGACGTGAAGAAAGTCCTCGCGCGTCTGCCGGCCAAGCGTCAGAACCTGCTGTTTTCGGCGACCTTCTCCAAAGACATCACGGATCTTGCCGGCAAGCTGCTGCACAACCCGGAACGCATCGAAGTGACGCCGCCGAACACCACGGTCGAGCGCATCGAACAACGCGTATTCCGCCTGCCAGCCAGCCACAAGCGTGCGCTGCTGGCCCACCTGATCACCGCCGGCGCGTGGGAACAGGTGCTGGTGTTCACCCGCACCAAGCACGGCGCCAACCGTCTGGCCGAGTACCTGGACAAGCACGGCCTGCCGGCTGTAGCGATCCACGGTAACAAGAGCCAGAACGCCCGCACCAAAGCTCTGGCCGACTTCAAGGCCGGTGAAGTGCGCATCCTGGTTGCCACCGACATCGCGGCGCGCGGTCTGGACATCGACCAGTTGCCACACGTGGTCAACTTCGAACTGCCGAACGTCGATGAAGACTACGTGCACCGTATCGGCCGCACTGGCCGTGCCGGTCGTTCGGGCGAGGCGATCTCGCTGGTCGCACCGGACGAAGAAAAACTGCTGAAAAGCATCGAACGCATGACCAAGCAGAAAATCGCCGACGGCGACCTGATGGGTTTCGATGCCAGCAACATCGAGGCCGAGAAGCCCGAAGCCCGTGAACGTCCGGACATGCGCAACCCGCGCAACGCCCGTGGCCCACGCGGCGACGGCCCGAATGGCGGCGGCGGTGGCGGTCGTAAAGACAAAGGCAAAGACAAGGGCAAGGAAAAACCGGCCGGCGAACGCGGTGAGCGTGGCGAGCGTCCAGCCCGTCAACAAAAGCCGCGTGAAGGCACCCCGGCCCGCGAACAGCGCCAGCCAAGCCAGCCGCCACGCGCCGCTGCTGACCGTGCTCCGGACGAATTCCTCGACGACGATATCGATAACTTCGGTAACCGCGTCGATTACGTGCCGAAGCAGGCTCCGGCCGGTGGTCGCAACCGTCGTCCAGGCGCTCCGGCGCAAGGCGCAGGTTCGGGCGCACCCCGCGGCGGTCAGCCACAAGGTCGCCAGAACGGCCCACGCAACAGCAACGGTTCGAGCACCGGCACTCCGCCAGGCAAGCGCAGCGGCCCACGCAACGGTGCTCCGCGTGACGGTCAGGGTCGTCGCGATGAAAACCCGCGCAACCGCCGCCCGGCCCGTGACGATCAGCAACGCGCTGAACCGGCCGTGCAGAACCCGCGCAGCAGCGGGCCGAAGATCATGCACAAGGAATCGAAAGCCGACCGCTTCCCGACGCCTGAGCAGCTGGATCAACTGCCAAGCCGCCCACGCGGTGAAAAACCGGCCTTGCTGACCCGCAATCGCTGAGTTTTCCACCGCAATGAAAAATGCCCCGGCCTGAAAACCGGGGCATTTTTTTGCGCGTTGCTCAGACGAGATTTACGACAAGCAATAAAAAACGCCCCCGATCGCAAGACCGGGGGCGTTTTTGTGTGGCCGGCGAAAATTACTTCGCTTTCACACCTTCAAACGAAACGTACAGCTCGACCGCGTCGGACTTCGGACCCAGGTCTTTCTGCTTGCCGAAATCGGAACGCTTGATGGTGGTGGTGCCTTCGAAGCCGGCACGGTAGCCACCCCATGGATCCTTGCCTTCGCCCAGGAAGGTCGCCTTCACGACCACTGGCTTGGTGACGCCCAGGATGGTCAGGTCGCCGGTCACGTCAGCGGTGTTGGCACCGGTGGACTTGACGCTGGTGGAGACGAAGGTCGCCTTGGCAAACTTGCTGGCGTTCAGGAAGTCAGCGCTGGCGATGTGCTTGTCGCGCTCGGCGTGGTTGGTGAACACACTGGCGGTGTTCACGTTGAACTCGATCTTGCTGTCTTCAGGCTTGGCAGCGTCGAAGCTGAACTTGCCATCGATGTCCTTGAAGGTACCGGTGATGAAGCTGTAGCCCAGGTGGCTGATCTTGAAGTCGACGAAGGCGTGCTGGCCTTCTTTGTCAACCACGTAGTCAGCGGCCATCACGTTGGCGGACAGGACGGCAGAGCCGATTGCCAGAGCGGCCAGAGTCTTTTTCAACATGCTTTGTTTTCCTTTGGAGTCGAGGTTGAACATCAGGCTTTGCGCCCCAGCATTCGTGTCAGGGTCGCATCACGATCGATAAAGTGGTGCTTCAATGCTGCCAACGCATGAAGGCCGGAAAAAATTACCAGCGCCCATGCCAGCCAGAGATGAATCACACCGGCGGTATCTGCCTGATCCGGTAGTCCGGAAACC
Organism: Pseudomonas sp. R45(2017); assembly: GCF_002112305.1. NCBI lineage: Bacteria > Pseudomonadati > Pseudomonadota > Gammaproteobacteria > Pseudomonadales > Pseudomonadaceae > Pseudomonas > Pseudomonas sp. R45(2017). The sequence continues at coordinate 214,921 of NZ_NEHH01000005.1, forward strand.
AGTGCAGGAACTTCAAACAGGCCAAACACCGGGATCCCGACACCGTCTGCGGTGGAAATCAGGTAACCGGCAATCATCACGGCGAACAGCGCAAGGTAGAGGAACCCATGGCCAAACTTCGCACCGATGCGGGTCATGCGGCTGTAGCTTTGCAACGTTGGCGGCGGTGGACTGACAAAGCGCCACAACACCCGCAACACCATCACACCCAGCAGCACCAGACCGATGCTCTTGTGCAGATCCGGCGCGTCTTTGCGCCAGGTGCTGTAGTAATCCAGCCCCACCATCCACAGACCCAGCGCGAACAGCCCGAAGACCACCAGCGCCACGCCCCAGTGCATGAAGATGCTGACCCAACCGTAGCGCGAAGAAGAGTTACGTAGCTGCATTGCCCAAATCCTGTGAGAACTGCGAACCAAGACTAGCGAGTTATCTATCGAATTAAAGCGGAAAATTTCGCTTTGAAATATCGAGAAATACGATCAAGAGTCTTGAACAGGGGAGTTAAGGAAAGATTAAAGACAAAAGTGTGGCGGGATGTTGTGAATCACGGGCAAAAAAAAGCGCGGCCTGAAAGCCGCGCTTTTTCATTTACCGCAAAGCCTTACTGCGCTTTGGTCTCGGTGGTTGCCGCCGGTTTAGCCGCTGGCTTCGCCGGTTCAGCTTTTTTCGCCGCTGGTTTGGCCGGAGCTTTTTTCGCTTCGGTCTTCGCCGCCGGTTTCTTCGCTGCTGGCTTGGCTGCCGCTTTCTTGGCTGGCTCGGCTTTTACCGGAACTGCTGGCTTCGGTGCTTCCACCGGGGCTGGCGCAGGAGCCGGGGTCGGTGCAGGCGCTGGGGCGGCTGGAGCAGGTGCCGGCTCTGGCGCTTTTACCGGTTCCGGTTTCTTGTCGTCGTCCGAACCGCCGAACAGGTTGGTGAAGAAGTTGCCTTTCTTCGCCGCCACTGCCGCACCCGCTGCACCTGCCGCTGCGGCGGTGGCTGCTGCCGGGCCGACTTTGGCCGGTTCGAAGGATTTGCCCGCCGCCAGGTCTTCAACCTGACTGGCCGCGCGCTGACCGGTGCGCAGTGCGCCTTCCAGCGTGCCCGGGTACAAGGTGTCGGTGTGTTCGCCGGCAAACGCTACGCGCTGCAGCGGACGCTCCCACAGGCGCCAGAATTTGCTGATCTGGCCAGGGCCGAAGGCCAGGTAGGAACCACCGGTCGATGGATCGGTGCTGTAGCGACGGATTTCATAACCGGTGAACGAGCCACGGGCCTGTGGATAAAACGTGTGCAGACGAATCAGCACCTGATCGACCATCTGCTTGTCGCCGAAGGCCTGCATGACGCGGGCGTTGTCGCCGGACAGGTTGATCACCACGTTCGCGCCGCCCTTCAGGGCTGGCTCGATCCACAACATGCCCAGGCCGGTGTTGCTATAGATCTCGCCGGACATCCGCGCCTTGCTTTCCCATACCGGCGTCTTGAACTTCAGCATGATCTGGTCGCGCCAGCCGTAGTTGGTGCCTTTGATCGCGGCCAGGTGCTGGGCGTCCAGCGCCGGAGTCAGCTGGATCTTGTTGAGGGCGCGCAACGGCACCGCCAGCACAACGTAATCGGCCTGGTAGCCAACGCTGCCGACCTTGACGGTCACGCCGTCCTTGTCCTGGGTGATGGCAGATACTGGCGAGTTGGTCTTGATGGTTTTCAGCTGTTTGACGAAGGCCTGGGCCAGCACCGGGCTGCCACCGACCAGACGCGAAGCGCGCAGGTCACGGTCGGACACGCCGCGATACACCCGGCTCTGCTGCGCGAAGTACAGCAGCGACAGGCGCGAAGGCTCGTCGTAGTGGGTGCGGATGTCCTGGTTGATCAGCTGACGTGCGGTGGCCGGCAGGTTCTGCTTGTCGAGCCAGCTCGAGACGTTGATCTGGTCCAGAGCGTGCAGGGTGTTGGTCGCCGCCGGGTTCTGCGGATCGTCGATCGAGCGCGCCAGATCGTCACGGGTTTTCTCGTAGCGCTTCAGCGCTTCGGCCGTGGCAGGCTGTTTGGCGGTCAGGTCGGCGGCGGAAAAATACTCGCCGTCGATCAGGTAACCCGGAGTCCGTACGAATTCAGGCGCCGGCGTGGTGTTCAGCTTGAAGGTCGATACGTATTTGTTCAGCACCGGTTGAGTCTTGTCGTTGCCGATCCACTCGCTGGTGGCCATGCCCGAGCGACCGCCCAGGCTCGGTTTGGCTTCGAGCAGCGTGACCTGCCAGCCCTTGTTCTGCAGTTCGTAAGCCGCCGTCAGGCCCGACAGGCCGCCGCCGATCACGATTGCGGTTTTATCCTTGGCCAGCGCCGTAACGCTAAACAGCCCCAACACCACTAGCGCACAGGCGCGCAGCCAACCGACAGACATTCAGCGAACTCCGGATAAACACGTAGGAAAATGCAGTTTTGCGGGTCAGACGACCCAAAGAACCGCGAAGAATACGTCAGCCATCAAAACGCCGCCAGCGACGTCTATCGGCCCATACAAAGTAGCTCAATCGACACAATGGGTTGTCCCGGCGCGACGCATTGCATAGGCTTGCGCGATTGTTTGCCCGCGCCTGACGCGAGCCGCCTCGAGGAGACTGAACATGGGCTTGAACAACCAGTGGATGCAACGCGATCTCGCGGTGCTGTGGCATCCCTGCACCCAGATGAAAGACCACGAACAGCTGCCGCTGATTCCGATCAAGCGCGGTGAAGGCGTCTGGCTGGAAGACTTCGAAGGCAAGCGTTATCTGGATGCGGTCAGCTCCTGGTGGGTCAACGTGTTCGGCCACGCCAACCCGCGCATCAACCAGCGCATCAAGGATCAGGTCGATCAGCTGGAACACGTGATTCTGGCCGGTTTCAGCCATCAGCCAGTGATCGAGCTGTCCGAGCGTCTGGTGAAGATGACGCCGGAAGGCCTGAACCGGGTGTTCTACGCCGATAACGGTTCGTCCTGCATCGAAGTCGCGCTGAAAATGAGCTTTCACTACTGGCTCAACCGCGGCCAGCCGAACAAGAAGCGCTTCGTGACCCTGACCAACAGCTATCACGGCGAAACCATGGCGGCGATGGCGGTCGGTGACGTGCCGTTGTTCACCGAAACCTACAAAGCCCTGCTGATGGACACCATCAAGGTGCCGAGCCCGGATTGTTACCTGCGCCCGCAGGGCATGAGCTGGGAAGAGCATTCGCGCAACATGTTCGCGGCCATGGAACAGACGCTGGCCGAGAACCACGACAGCGTCGCTGCCGTGATCGTCGAGCCGCTGATCCAGGGCGCCGGCGGCATGCGCATGTACCACCCGGTCTATCTCAAGCTTTTGCGCGAAGCCTGCGACCGTTACGGCGTGCATCTGATTCACGACGAAATCGCCGTCGGCTTCGGCCGCACCGGGACGATGTTCGCCTGCGAGCAGGCCGGCATCCGCCCGGACTTCCTGTGCCTGTCGAAAGCCCTGACCGGCGGTTATCTGCCGTTGGCGGCGTGCCTGACCACCGACGAGGTGTACAGCGCCTTCTACGACGATTACCCGACCCTGCGTGCCTTCCTGCATTCGCACAGCTACACCGGCAACCCGCTGGCCTGTGCGGCGGCATTGGCGACCCTGGATATTTTCGAGCAGGACAACGTGATCGAGAACAACCGGGCGCTGGCCCAGCGCATGGCGTCGGCGACAGCGCATCTGGTGGATCATCCGAATGTTTCGGAAGTGCGTCAGACCGGCATGGTCCTGGCGATCGAGATGGTCAAGGACAAAGCCACGAAAGAGGCTTATCCGTGGCAGGAACGTCGCGGTCTGAAGGTGTTCCAGCATGCGCTGGAGCGTGGCGCGTTGCTGCGTCCGCTGGGCAGCGTGGTGTATTTCCTGCCGCCGTACGTGATCACCCCGAAGCAGATCGACTTCCTCGCCGAAGTCGCCAGCGAAGGCATCGACATCGCCACCCGTGACAGCGTCAGTGTGGCGGTGCCGAAGGATTTCCATCCCGGGTTCCGTGATCCGGGCTGATCTAACTTACTTGAGTTGAAGGCTCGTTCCCACGTCGAGGCGTCGAACCGTTTGCGTGGGAATGCCTCACCGGACGCTCTGCGTCCGCTCTTGGGACGCAGAGCGTCCCGAGCTGCATTCCCACGCGGAGCGTGGGAACGATCTAATCAGAGAGACCCGAAATGAGACTGTCCCGCTTCTTTATCGACGCCCCGCTCAGCACCGGCGAACACGAACTGCCGGAAGCCCAGGCGCATTACATCAGCCGCGTGCTGCGCATGACCGAGGGCGATGCGGTGCAGATGTTCGACGGCTCCGGCCACGAGTTTCGCGGATCGCTGGTGGAAGTCGGCAAGAAACGCGTGGTGGTGCAGATCGACGAGCAGTTCGCCGGTCAGGTCGAATCACCGCTGCAAATCCACCTCGGCCAGGGCCTGTCCCGGGGCGAGCGGATGGACTGGGCAATCCAGAAAGCCACCGAGCTGGGCGTGACTGAAATCACCCCGATCTTCAGCGAGCGCTGCGAAGTCCGCCTCAAGGACGAACGCGCCGACAAACGCCTGCTGCACTGGCGTCAGGTGGCGATCAGCGCTTGCGAGCAATGCGGTCGTTCGCGAGTACCGGTGATTCATCCACCACTGTTGCTGGCCGACTGGCTGAAACAGACGCAAGCCGAACTGAAACTGGTGCTGCACCCGGTGGCCGAGCCGCTGGTCAGCCATGCCAAACCATCGACCCTGGCGTTCCTGATCGGCCCCGAAGGCGGCCTGTCCGACACCGAAGTCGAGCAAGCCAAGGCCAACGGTTTCCACGCCGCCCGCCTCGGCCCGCGCGTGCTGCGCACCGAGACTGCGCCGGTTGTGGCGCTGGCGGTGGCGCAGCAACTGTGGGGTGATTTCTAACCCGTCACTGCACCGGATCACTGGTTGGTCTGGCAATGATTGCCTTGAGTTCGCTGGTCATCGGGAACTCAAGGTTCAGGCCCTTCGGCGGGATCGGCTGTTCGAACCACTTGCGGTAGATCCCGTTGATCTCCCCCGAGCTGTACAGGTCGGCCAGCACACCGTTGACCAGCGCGAGAAATTGCGGATCATCCTTGCGCACCATGCAGCTGTAGATTTCCCGCGACTGCTCCTCCCCCACCACGACCCAGTTGTGCGGATCGCGCGCCTTGGCCCGTTCGCCGTAAAGCAGCGCATCGTCCATGTAGAACGCCGCCGCGCGTCCCGATTGCAGCATCTGGAACGCCTCGCCGTGATCCTTGGCGCTAATCACGAACATTTTCAGTTTGTGGTCGAGGTTGTAGCTCTTCAGATAACGCTCGTTAGTGGTGCCGGCGGTGGTCACCACGTTCTTGCCGCGCAGGTCGTCGAAGCTGTGGATGCCGCTGTCCCTGGCGGTCAGCAGCTGCCCTTTGACGTAGATGAAACCGTAGGAAAACGCGACCTGTTTCTGCCGTTCGGCGGTCACTCCGGTGGAGCCGCATTCAAGGTCGACCGTGCCGTTCTGCACCAGCGGAATCCGCGTCTGCGACGTCACCAGGTTGTACTTCACCTTCAGCTCCGGCAACGCCAGTTGCTGCTGGATGCGCTCGACGATCTTGTCCGCCAGTTCCACCGAATACCCCATCGGCTGACCGGTGTGATCGCCCACATACGAGAACGGCACCGACGCATCGCGATAACCCAGGGTGATGCTGTTGGTGCTGGCAATCTTGCCGAGCGTACCGGTCAGCGGCACTTCATTGGCCTGCGCCTGAGCGCCGAAAACCAGCGCCAGAGTGCAGCCGAGCAACGTGATTTTTTGCATTGTTATTCTCCGTTGTGGGTGGGGTGTTTTAGCAGAAACCGTCACGCCGCACGGGGATTGAACCCGTGCAGATCAATGGATGTGCGCTGCTGGCCGATCAGTTCGCTGAGCAACTGCCCGCTGCCGCAGGCCAGGGTGAAACCCAGCGCGCCGTGGCCGAGGTTGAGCCACAGATTGCGATACGCCGTGGCGCCCAGCAGCGGAACGCCGGTGGGGGTGGCCGGGCGCATGCCGGCCCACTCCACGGCCGCGTCGTAGTTGCCGGCGTCGGGAAAGGTGTCGCGGGCCTGACGTTTGATCAGCGCCAGCCGCTCAGGATCCACCGCCGGGTCGAAACCGACGATGTCGACCATCGCCGCTACGCGCAGTTGTTCGCCGATACGCGCGTAGACGATCTTGCGGTCGTAGTCGGTGATGCTCACGTCCGGTGCTCGATGCTCGTCGCCGATCGGCACGGTCAGGCTGTAGCCCTTCAGCGGGTACAACGGCAGGCGCAGGCCGGGAAGCGCCAGCAACGGGCTGCGATGGCCGGCGGCGATTACCAGTTGTTCGACCGGCAGGGTTTCGTCGTCAAGCTCAATCGCCGTGACGACGCCGTGGCTGTGACGAATGCCGGTGACTGCCTGACCAAGGCGAAACTCGCAGCGACCCGACGCCTTCAATCGCGCCGCCAACTGCTGGCAGAAGCCGTGACAATCGCCGACTTCTTCATCCGGCGTGTAGATCGCGCCTACAAACGGCGCATCGGCCAGTGCCGGTTCCAGTTGCGCACATTCGGTGGCGGACAAAACCTGCTGTTGCTGCGGATCGGCCAGGCCTTTGCGTGCATGCTCGAAGCTGGAGGCGTTGCGGAAGGTCACCAGTTTGCCGTTGCGCCGCCAGTTGAAACCGACCAGCCCGTCGTCCTCGCGCCAGCGTTTCAGGGTGCTCTGGCTGAACAGCGCCAGACGCAACAGATGCGCGGCGTTTTCGCGGTTGACCGAGGTGCGGCACGCGGCGAGAAACGAGGCCATCCAGCGCCATTGCGCCGGGTCCAGGCGTGGGCGCAGCTTGAGCGGTGAATCGCCGCGCAGCATCCAGCCGATCGCCTGCAGCGGCACGCCGGCATCGGCCAGCGGTGCAACGTAGCGATAGGACAACTGGCCGCCATTGGCGAAGCTGGTTTCACTGCCCAGCGACCGCCGCGCCTCGACCACCGTCACCTCGAAGCCGTCGCGCACCAGCGCCCAGGCCGTTGCCAGCCCGATCACGCCGCCGCCGATGATGCACACACGCTGAGCCATGTCCGTCCTTAACAGTTCTTGAAGACGAGGCCGAGGTTAGGGTGAGGTGACAGGCGCCGAACAATGAATAAAGATGCCAGACCTATAAACAAAGGTTATGGGATCGTCATGCGCCTTCGTCACATCGAGATTTTCCAGGCCATTCGCCAGACCGGCTCGGTCAGCGCTGCTGCGCAGTTGCTGCATGTCTCGCAACCGGCGGTGACCAAGGTGTTGCAGCACGCCGAGCAGCAGTTGGGTTTTCCATTGTTTCTGCGAGTGCGCGGAAAGTTGCAGGCGACCCCGGAAGCGCTGGAGCTGGAGCGCGAAGTCGACAAGGTCACCGAAAGCCTGCAAGGCGTGCGGCGTCTGGCCCAGAGCCTGCGCCGCGAGCCCGGCCACAGCCTGCGGATCGGCGCGACCCCGGCGCTGGCGCTGTCGTTGCTGCCGCCGGCGATCCAGCAATGGACGGCGCAATTCCCGGACATCGCCTGCGAACTGTCGAGCGCCCACAGCCGCGAGCTGATGCAGAACCTGCTGATGCGCGAAGTGGACGTGGCGCTGACGTTGCAGTTGCCGGACCATCCGGGGCTGAAGGCCCAGGCATTGGCTTCGGGGGTGCTGGTGGCGCTGGCGCCGAAAGGTTATTGGCCGGAGGAAGATGCCGGTCAGCCGTTGCCGCTGATGGCTCTGGCCGGGGCGCCGCTGATCGGCCTGTCTAGCGCCGATCCATTGGCCGCCCGCCTCGATAGTTATCTCGAAGCGGTCGAACCGCCGCCGCGTGTGCGGATCGCCGTGCAGACGTATTCGCTGGCGCGAGCGATGGTGGAGTCTGGCGCTGGTGTCACGGTGATCGATCCGTTCACCGCGCTGGGTGCCTCACCGGCCACCACCACTATCCGCCCTCTCGCCCCGCCGCTGCCGATCACGCTGTACGCCGTTACCCGCGCCACCGAGCCACCGCCGCATACGCTGCATGATTTGCTGCAGATCTTCAGTCAGCGCGCCGGCGAACAACTCGGTCGGCTGATGGGCGCTTAAAGGACGTAAAACAGAATCGCCACAAAATGCAGCAGGCTCCCGGCGATCACGAACAGATGCCAGATCCCGTGGGCATGTCGCAACCGGTGATCAAGGGCAAAAAAGATGATCCCCACGGTGTACAGCACACCGCCCGAGGCCAGCCAGGCAAACCCCGCCGTCCCGAGCGCTGCTATCAGCGGCTTTACCGCCACCAGCACGATCCAGCCCATCACCGCGTAGATCACGATCGACAGGATCCGCGCCTCCGAGCGCGGCTTGATCTCTTGCAGAATGCCTATCAGCGCCAGCCCCCAGACAATCCCGAACAACGTCCAGCCCCACGGCCCGCGCAAAGTCACCAGGCAGAACGGCGTGTAACTGCCGGCGATCAGCAAGTAGATCGAAAAGTGATCGACCTTCATCATGATCGCTTTCTTGCGCCCGCGCACGCTGTGGTAAACGGTGGACGCGCTGTAGAGCACCAGCAAGGTGAAGGCGTAAATCGCCACGCTGACGATCTTCCACGGGCTGCCGTCGAGGCTGGCGATCACCAGCATCCAGACGCCTCCGACAAACGCCGCTACCGCACCGACCAGATGCGTCCAGGCGTTCAGTTTTTCTCCGTGATACATGTGTCGCACACCTCGATTTCGTTACCGCAACACGCAAGGCTCGGGCCTTGAGCGTAAAAGCGCAATGTTTCCGTTCAACGCGGGCCTGCGTCTGTCCTGATATTTGGGCACAATCGACCGATACCAAGAAGAGTCCGCGCCATGCTGATCGACGAAGAATTGACCCTGAAGAAACTCGAGGTGTTCCTCGCCTTCATGCGTACCGGCAACCTCGCCCGCGCCGCCGCCGAGTTGCAGACCAGCAACGTCAGCGTGCACCGCGCGATCCATTCGCTGGAAAGCGCCCTGCGCTGCCCGTTGTTCAAACACGAAGGACGCAACCTGACGCCGCTGGAGAGTGCCTACGTGCTCGAAGAGCGGGCGCAGAAACTGATTCAGGACGTAGTCGAAAGCGTGCGCCTGACCCGCGAAGCCGCCGGGTTCTCGGCCGAGCGCTTCAAGCTCGGCTCGCTGTATTCGCTGACAGTGAAAACCGTGCCGCAGCTGATCATGGGTTTGAAGATCCGCCGCAGCGAACTCAACATCGACCTGATCCTCGGCTCGAACATCGACCTGCTCTACAAGCTGAAAAACATGGAAGTCGACGCGATCCTGGTGTCGCTGGACGACACCGTCAACGACCCGGACTGCGAGCAGATTCCGCTGTTTTCCGACGACATCTTCCTCGCCACCCCGGCCGATTCCCGCTTCGCCCAACGCAGCGAAGTGGATCTGGCGGAGGTGCGCGACGAAACCTTCATCACCCTCACCCAAGGCTTCGCCACCCACCAGGACGGCATCCGAGTGTTCCGGCAGGCGGGGTTCGAGCCGAAGGTAGCGATGCAGGTCAACGACATCTTCACCCTGCTGAGCATGGTCAGTTCCGGGGTCGGTTACGCGTTGCTGCCGGGGAGGATTGCGGCGGTGTACGAGAACCGGGTGAAGCTGATTCCGTTGCAGGAGAAGTACCGGTTGCAGCAGCACATCGGGGTGGTGTTTTTGAAGGCAAAAGAGCGGGATCCGAATTTGCTGGCTTTGCTGGCGGAGTGTCGGATGTATGCGAATCGCCAGTTGGCGGTGTGATTAAAAGCAGATCAAAAGCTTACCCCCTCACCCCAGCCCTCTCCCCCAAGGGGGCGAGGGGGAAAGGGAGCAGATCTCCATCGGTTTCGAGTCCTGAGTTCGACACGGAAATTTCAGGTCGATAAAGCTGACCCATCCAACTCGGTCGGTCCCCTCTCCCTCCGGGAGAGGGTTAGGGTTAGGGTGAGGGGCTTTTGACGTTCAGCCAACAATCCCGCGAACGATGAAGAACAGCAGCGATGGCCCAAGCAGGCACCCAAGTCCGGTGTGGAAGGTCGCGGTCAACGCCCCATAAGGCACCAACCGCCGATCCGTCGCCGCCAGCCCCGCCGTCACGCCACTCACGGTCCCAGCCAGCCCGCCGAACACCATCGCCGAGCGCGGATTGTCGAGGCCCATCCAGCGCGCCGCCACCGGCGTGCCGACCATCACCAGAATCGCCTTGATCAACCCGGTGGCAATCGACAGCGCCATCACATCCGAAGTCGCGCCAATCGCCGCACCAGTCACCGGCCCGACGATGTAAGTCACCGCACCGGCGCCGATGGTGGTCATGCTCACCGCATCGCGATAACCGAACGCGTAAGCCATGCACGCGCCGACAATGAACGGCAGGATCGTGCCCAGCAGCAGCGCAATCACGCCGATCATCCCGGCCTTCTTCGCCTCGGTCGCCTGCACTTCAAACGCCGTGGCAACGATCGCGAAATCCCGCAGCATCGCGCCGCCCATCAGACCGATGCCGGAGAACAGCGTCAGATCCGCCAGCCCCTTCTGCCCGCCCGTCATCGTCCCGCCGACCCAGGCCAGCACCAGGCCGATGACGATGGCAATCGCCGAGCCGTGAATCCGCCCGAAGGTCAGGCGTTTGGAGAGAATCACCGAGACCCACATGATTACGCCGACGAAGGCGAACGCGGTGATCAGACCGTTGTGTTCCAGACCTTTTTCAATGAGATCCCACATATCAGCGACCTCCTACCGGCGTGCCGACCGGGGAGATTTCCGCCGGTTCGTCGGGCAATGGCTCGCCCTTGTGGGTGCGGCTGATCAAGGCAATCGTGCAGCCACAGACCACCACCGAACCGATCGCCGCCAGCACCGCCACCGGGCCGCCGTGCAGGGCGGTGACGACGTTCTGTTGCGCGGCCATAGCCACCACCACCGGAATGTACATGGCGCCCCAGAAGCCGACGCCCATCTCGCAATCCTTGGTCATGCCGCCGCGTTTCTGCATCCACAACCGCGCGCAGATCAACAGGATCATGGCGATGCCGACCCCGCCGACGTTGGATTTGACCCCCAGCAGCACGCCGAGCAGGTCACCCATGATCACCCCTGCCAGCGTACAGATCGCCAGCAGCGCCACACCGTAAATAATCATTGTTGTAGTCCTCAAAGTGCATCGTCGAATTGTTTTTGTTGTTCGAAGCCTGAGTCGGTGATTTAGGGTCGTCGGCCCTCCTCTTCACGCAACAGCGCCTGCAAGGTGTCGAGCCGGGCACTGTCGAAGGCAGTGACAGTCCCCTGTTCGAACACCCGGCGCGCCAGCCCGGTCAGCACCGCACCGGGCGACAGTTCGATCTGTAGACGTACGCCGCGCTCGTAAGCGCTTTGCACGGTGCCGCGCCAGTCCACCACGCGGCACATGTTGAAGGCGAGGTCGTCGCGCAACGCTTCTACCTGGGTCACAGGCCTTGCGCGGCTGCCGCTCAGGTAAGCGATTTTCGGTGTTTTCAGTTCTACCCTGGCGAACGCTTCGGCGAGGGTTTGCGCAGGCTCATCCAGTAACGGGCAGTGCGACGGCACGCTGACCGCCAGACGTTTTGCCAGACCGGCGCCACGACCGCGCGCCAGCTCGGCGACCGCTTGCATCGCCTGGTCACTGCCGGCAATCACCACCTGGTTATCGGCGTTGATGTTGGCCAGGTACACCGGTGTTTCTGCGCCGTGCACCTGTGCCAGCAGCGTTTCGACTGTGGATAATTGCAGGCCGATGATCGCGGTCATGCCGAAGCCCTGTGGATAAGCCTGCTGCATCAACTCGCCGCGCAGGCTGACCAGATGCAACGCATCGCTGAAGCGCAACGCTCCGGCGACCACCGCTGCCGGGTAGGCACCGATGGACAGACCGGCGACGTAATCGGCGGTGAGTCCGCCCTGCAACAACTGCCGCGAGGCTGCGACCCCGGCGATCAGCAGGCAGAGCTGAACCGCTCGGGTGCTGCGCAACGCTTCGCTGGAATCCAGCCGCAAGACATCTTCACCGAGCACATCGCTGGCCTCGATCAGCGTTTCCCGAGGCAAACGCTGGAGCATGCCGGGCTGCTGCGCGCCCTGACCGGGAAACACCAGCAGGCTGCTCACGCTGCCTGCTCCTGCGGGTTCCACGGATCAGACACCAGACAGGCTTCATGGGCGTGTTTCAGCAGCACCCTCGAAGCATTTCCGGCCCATTCGCGCAGGGCAACGGCACCGAATGGTGTCTGCAATTGCAGGTCGACCCGGCAGATCGCCTGATCGAAAACCGCGATCAATTTACGTGCCTGATTACGGGTGATGAGTTGTGGCGTACGCAGGATCAGATCGAGATCACTGGCCTCGTGCATGGCTGCAAACCCGCTCGCCAATTCAAACCCGGCACTGCCACTGACACCCCAGATCCAGCCGCAATCATCGAGCACCGGCCGCAGTTGCCGGAGCGCGTGCATGACCGGCAAATCACGTTCGCTCTCGACCTGACAAAGCGCTTCCGGACTGACCCGGCAGGCAATCGAATCGATCGCCATGAACGCCGCCAAACGCTGCTCGCGCAACAGACCGCGCACGCCCACCGCCACGCATCCGTCTTCACTCAACGCCCGCCGCACCACCACCGGTTGCCCGGCAGCCAGCGAATCAATCGCCCACTGCGGCGCATCCGCCGGCAACTGCGCTGGCGTCATGCCCCACAGCAGGTCGTGGGCCAGAGGCGTGTTCACCACTGCGCCCTCAGCAATTCACGTACACGGCTGGAGGCTTCGCGATTTTTCGCGCCGAGACGATTGCTCAAATCAGTCGCCGAAATATCGCCGATGGCTTGCTTCAGGCATTCGCTGACTCGCGCCAGATCCTCCGCCGTCGGCTGTTCGATCTGCTGCACCGACAGGGTTTCCCAGAGCAATCCGAGGCTGGCGTAGCTGTCGATGTCATAGGCCATCGGCGGCACGCTGGACGCCAGGGCTTCCAGTTCTTCAACGCTGCGCAAGGTCACCCGCGCCGCCGACGCCTTGCCCATCGCATGCACCATCACCCCCGGATCACGCAGGGCGATCAAGCGATTGGCCTGATATCCGTGAGCGAGAAACGCCCCGGACATGGCCTTGCCCACCAGCAGCGCAATCACCGGACGCCCGGCCAGACGCGCGCGGGCATAAGCGTCCGCCGCACCGGCCAGAGCCTGATGAATGCCGAGGGCTTCTTCGCGGCGACCGTAGGCCTGGCTCGGCACATCGACGATGGCGATCAGTGGGCGCTTTTGCGTTCTGTCACGGTCAGCGGTGATCGCGTCATCCACAGCCTTCGCCAGCCCCCAGCCTTCGAGCAAACCGACTTCGCCATTGCGCGCGCGAGGGAAACGGTTTTGCGGATCGGCGACCACGGCGATAAAGCGTCCAAGTGGCCCGTCGGCAACCCTCAGCGATGGCGGCAAACCTTCAACCACATTCGCGCCAGCGCTCAAGGCGTTGAACCAGTTCAAACCGCGCACGGAATAACCACTCATGAGCGCTCTCCTTGATACAGATCGCGAACCACCGAAGGCTCGATTTGCTTGTCAGTGTCCAGGCTCGTCAGGCGTTGCAGGAACCACTCGGCCCGCTGACTGCGCGGTTGCGCCGGCAAGCCTTGTTGCAGCAACTCGCCGATCTGCTGGCGAATCTGCGCCACGTCATCGGCGACATAGCGGTCCACCAAGCCACTGGCGAAACGTTGCTCTCCACCGGTCAGGCTCCAGATGAAGGGCCGGTCGCGGGAGTCGTATTCCTCGATCCCGGCTTCCTGCTCGATCACCTGCGGGCCGTTCAGGCCGAGGCGTGCTTCCTGGGTCACCAGCAAATAGCTGCACAGCGCGGCGGCAATCGACATCCCGCCAAAGCAACCGACGCTGCCGGCCACCACGCCGACCACCGGTTGGTACTGCTGCAGATCGACAATCGCCGCGTGGATATCGGCAATCGCCGCCAGCCCGAGGTTGGCTTCCTGCAAGCGCACGCCGCCGGTTTCCAGCAGCAGGATGGCGCGGGTCGGAATACCTTTGCGGTTGTCCTCGGCGGCCAGTTCCAGCGCGCCGGCGATCTTCGCGCCGCCGACTTCGCCGAGGCTGCCGCCCTGAAACGCGCCTTCAATCGCCGCGATCACCACCGGCAAACCATCGAGGCGGCCCTTGGCGATCACCACGCCGTCATCGGCCTGCGGCACGACGCCCTGACGTTCCAGCCACGGCGACATGACGCGTTGAAACGGGTCGAGCAATTCGCGGAAGGTGCCGGTGTCGAGCAAGGCTTTCGCCCGCTGCCGGGCGCCGAGTTCGACGAACGAATGTTTGTGCAGAAGCGCTGAGGCATCAGTCATGACCAATCTCCTCGAAACCTTGTTCCAGCCGCAGGCGCACCACGCCGGGTGTCGCGCCAAAATCGTGGATATCGATGGCCATCGCCGGCGGTATGGTGCCGTCGAACATCCGCGCGAACAGATGCTGCCAGCGCTGCTCGGCGCCATTGACCGAGGTCTGCACATTGATCGTCAGCTTGCCGGCCAGGCCCGGTTCGATCAGCACTTCCAGATCACCGGAACCGACACAACCGACCAAAGCCCGACCGCGCGGCGGCTGCCCGGCGGGGAATTCAAAGGATAAGGTTTCCATCAAAACGCTCCCTGAAGGATGTCGTCGCGCTCGATTCGATCAAGCAGCAGAGTGGCGGCGAGCAAGTCGGCGGCGCCACCGGGCGAGGCATTCAATGCGATGAGTTGTTGATCCAGTTCGTGCAGGCGGCGGCGACCGATAAGGCTGGCGCTGCCACCGGCGTCGAGCACTGCCTGGGCGCCGTGCTGCATGGCGTGCAGGCCCGGTTCGCCGGCGCGGTACAGCACGCAGGTGTCGGCGAGGTCGGTCATGATTGCGAGCAAGGCGTCGAGCCTAGCGTTCTGTTCGCCATGGCCGGCGGCGCGGCTGCGTTTGAGCTGCGGCAGACCGCGTTGCACCACGGACGGGAAGCCGAGTTGCGCTTCTTCCCGGGCACCGCGAGCGCCGTAGCGTTGGGCGACTTGCGCGCCATGACTCAGCGGACGCGGCGCATAACGGTCATCGAGCAATGCCAGACGCGCAGCGCGCAGAGTGACGGCGCTGGCACTGGTGTATTTGGTGTCCAGCGCAGCAGCCGTGACCAGCAGGCCCAACGCCCAGATCGCCCCGCGATGGGTGTTCACGCCATTGGTGGTGGCGAGCATCGCCTGTTCACCTTCTCGTCCGATGCAGCCGATGGCTTCGCGCAGCGGCAAGCCGATTTCGCCGAACTCAAGCGCGGCCTCGGCCATTTCCTTGAACGCCGGCCACAACGCCAGCGCCGAGGCATGCATCAATCCGAGGTGCAGATCGGTGTGCGCACCGTTGCCGCGACGGTCGACCAGCGCCGGTTTCGGCGACAGGTCGGCTTCGTCGATCAGCGCGTCCACGGCCAGATCCGCCAGCCGTTCGGCGAGGGTGATGGTTTTGGGTTGCAGGTTGAGTGCGTGCATTACCAGCTCCTGAACTTGGCGGGCGGGTTGTAGAGGCCGCCGGACCACTCGACCAGATCGGCCACGCTTTTCGCCGCGAGCAATTCACGGGTGGCGTCGGTGCGACGGATGCCGAGGTCTTCGGGCAAGGCGATCAGGCCTTCACGGCGCATGCGTTCGGTGTCTTTCGGGTTGTGGCGCAGGCCGATGGCGGTGACGCCGGCGACCGCAGCGATCATTGCCTGACGCTCTTCCAGCGAGCGCGCCTTGTACAGGTAGGCGATGCCTTCTTCCGTCAGCAGGTGGGTGACGTCGTCGCCGTAGATCATGATCGGCGCCAGCGGCATCCCGCTTTTCTTCGCCACCTCCACCGCGTCGAGGGTTTCGACGAAGGTCGGTTTGCCGCCCTCCTGGAACGTCTCGACCATTTGCACCACGAGTTTCTTGCCGCGCTCGAGCATCGGTTGCTGCGAATCATCGTGGCGCATATCGAGCCACGCCGGAGTGCCGTGACGCCGACCGCGTGGGTCGTGCCCCATGTTCGGTGCGCCGCCGAAACCGGCGAGGCGACCTCGGGTGACGGTGGAGGAATGACCATCGCCATCGACTTGCAGGGTCGCGCCGATGAACAGGTCCACCGCGTACTGCCCGGCCAGTTGGCAGAACATCCGGTTGGAACGCAGCGAGCCGTCACGCCCAGTGAAGAACACATCAGGCCGGGCGGCGATGTAGTTTTCCATGCCCAGTTCGGTGCCGAAGCAATGCACGCTTTCGACCCAGCCGCTTTCGATGGCCGGGATCAGGGTCGGGTGCGGATTGAGCGTCCAGTTACGGCAGATCTTGCCCTTGAGGCCGAGGGATTCACCGTAGGTCGGCAGGATCAGTTCAATGGCGGCGGTGTTGAAACCGATGCCGTGGTTCAGCGACTGCACGTTGTGTTTTTCATAGATCCCGCGGATCGCCATCATCGCCATCAGCACGTGCACAGGCTTGATGTGGCGCGGGTCGCGTGTGAACAGCGGTTCGATGTAGAACGGCTTGTCCGCCACCACCACGAAATCCACCCACGATGCCGGAATATCTACGCGAGGCAGTTCGCTGACGTCGTCCACCAGTTGATTGACCTGGACGATGACGATGCCGTCGCTGAACGCGGCTGGTTCGATCAGCGCCGGGGTGTCTTCGGTGCTCGGGCCGGTGTAGATGTTGCCGGCACGGTCGGCCATGAACCCGGCCGAGAGCACGACGTTGGGGATCAGGTCCACCACCAGCCGGGCGTAAAGCTCGATGTAGGTGTGGATCGCACCGACCTCCAGCAGACCGTCTTCGAGCAACTGGCTGATGCGCAGGCTCTGGGTACCGGCGAAGGAGAAATCGAGCTTGCGGGCGATGCCGCGTTCGAACAGGTCGAGATGTTCGGAGCGACCGACGCTGGGCATGATCATGTGCAGGTCGTGGAGCTTTTCAGGATCGGCCTTGGCCAGAGAGCGCGAGAGGAAATCCGCCTGCTTCTGGTTGTTGCCCTCCAGCACCACACGGTCGCCCGGATGGATCAGCGCTTCGAGTGCCGCAACGATTTTGTCGGTGGGCAACACCGCACCGTCGGCCAGCCCGCGCACCTTGTCGAGGCGCCGCTGCTTCTCGTCACGCCGCCGCGTCCAGCGCGAGTCGGGGGAAATGGTTGTTGTCATGCTCACTCCACGGGGTTCGCTGTCGTGGAGCTACCTTAGGAGGGTGATCGAGGGGCATCAATCAAGCGCAGTGGCGAACCGTTACGGTGAGCGTAATGAATGCTGGCCTCATCGCTGGCAAGCCAGCTCCCACAGTGAGTGTGGTGATACAAGCTTTTGTGAACGACCTAGAACTTTGTGGGAGCTGGCTTGCCAGCGATGAGGCCAGTGAGATCGCCGCAGACCCTGGTTCAGTGAACCAGTCCGGCATCCACCAACAATTTCTCCAATGCCAGCAAATCCGGCACCTTCGCCACCTGCTCCCCGACCTGCACCGCCGCCTGCTCCAGCGCACACAACGGCACATCGACATAACTCAACTGGCTGTCGAGCTTGTACGAGCGCGGAATCCCCTGCACCAGCAGCGCGATGAACTTCAACTCCGGCCGCCCGCCCAGGGCATTGAGGATGACGATCCGTGCCCGTTCGCCGATGACGATCTTGTTGCCGCACGCCGACTCGAAACTCAGCAGCGGGATCTGCCGCTCGCGCCAGGTCACCCGACCGAGATACCACGGCGGTGTGTCGAGATCGAAGGCGCTGGACTGGTAGTCGATCAGCTCGGCGACGGCGACGTTGGGCAGGATCAGGTTGCGATCCGCCAGCGGCAGCAGCAGCCCGGTGAGCTGACTGGCGCGTTGATTGTGCTGGCGCTCATGCATGTTTTTTGCTCCACAGGGCGATGCTTTCGAGCAGCACCGATTCCTGGTACGGCTTGCCGAGGTAGTCGTTGACGCCGATGGCCATCGCGCGGTCGCGGTGTTTCTGGCCGGTGCGCGAGGTGATCATGATGATCGGCAGGTGTTGCAGGCGTTCGTCGTGGCGTACCTGGGTCGCCACTTCGAAGCCGTCCATGCGCGGCATTTCGATGTCTAGCAGCATCAGGTCCGGCATGTGTTCTTCCAGCAGCAACATCGCATCGACCCCGTCCTTGGCGGTCAGCACGTTCATGCCGTGGCGTTCGAGCAGACGGCTGGTGACTTTGCGCACCGTGACCGAGTCGTCGACCACCATCACCAGCAACGGCTTCTGCGGTTCGCTCTCCATTTCGTGACTGGTCGGACGCTGCGGCAACCGCGCCTGCATCGCACGGATCGGCGCCAGCAGGTCGAGAATCAGCACCACCCGGCCATCGCCGAGAATTGTCGCCCCGGACACGCCCTGCACCGATGCGAACTGCGGGCCGAGGCTCTTGACTACGATTTCGCGGGTGCCGGCCATCGTGTCGACCTGCACCGCGATGTGCCGGTCGTTGCACTGCACCAGCAAGACCGGCACCGGCAGGCTCTGGCCGGACAGTTTTGGCCGGGGAGCGGTTTTCAGCAGCTCGCCGAGGTAGCACAGTTCATAACGCTGGCCGCCGTACTGATAACTCGGTGGGTCGAGACGGAAATGTCCGTCCAGTTCATTCGGCAGTACGCGGACGATGCCGTCGATGGTGTTCAGCGGAATCGCGTATTGATCTTCACCACACTGCACCATCAGCGCACGGTTGACCGACACGGTGAACGGCAGGCGAATGCGGAAGTGCACGCCCTGCCCCGGCACTGAGTCGATGCTCATGGTGCCACCCAGTTGCCGGACTTCTTCGTGGACCACGTCCATGCCCACGCCGCGCCCGGAAATCTGGGTGATTTTCTCGGCCGTGGAAAAGCCTGGCTGGAGGATGAACTGCAACACTTCGCGGTCGCTGATGTCGGCGTCCGGCGCCAGCAGGCCACGCTTGATCGCCTTGCGCCGCACGGCATCCAGCGGCACGCCGGCGCCATCGTCGCGGATGTCGAACACGATGTCGCCGCCCTCGCGGGACAGGTCGAGGCTGATCTGCCCCTGCGCCGGTTTGCCCGCCGCCAGCCGGACTTCGGCGGACTCCAGGCCATGGTCGACGGCATTGCGCAGCATGTGTTCCAGCGGCGCCGCCATGCGCTCGAGGACGTTGCGGTCCATCTCGCCTTCGGCGTTGCCGACGCTGAACGCCACGTCCTTGCCCAGCTCTTCGGCGACCTGGCGGACGATGCGTTTCAGACGCGGCAACATGCGCTCGAACGGCACCATGCGCGTGCGCATCAGGCCTTCCTGCAACTCGGTGTTGATCCGCCCCTGCTGCTGCAACAGGTTCTCGGCGTCGTGCGTGCGCCGGTCGAGGGTTTCCTTCAAGTCCAGCAAGTCGGAAGCGGACTCGAACAGCGCCCGTGACAGTTGCTGCAACTGGGAATGACGGTCCATTTCCAGCGGGTCGAAATCTTCGTAGCCGAGGCGCTCGGCATCCACTTGCTGACGGCTGAGGATCCGCCCCTGGGTTTCGGTGTCGAGCCGGCGCAACTGATCGCGCATGCGTTCGATGGTGGTTTCCATCTCGTGCAGGGCGGTCTGCGCATCGCTGACTTGCTGTTCGATACGCCCACGGAAAATCGAGGTTTCGCCGGCGAGATTGACCAGGTCATCCAGCAACTCGGCGGAGACCTTGACCATGTCTGCCCCGGCCTCGGGCGCCGGGGCGGCAGGCTCGGCCTTGACCGCCACCGACGGCACGGGCGCCGGGGTTTGCACGACCAGCGGATGGCTGAAATTCTGGATCGCGCTGATCAACCGGTCTGCCGGTGGGCACGGCTGGCCGGCGCGCACCGCGTCGAGCATCTGCGCCAAGCGGTCCTGGCCGCGCTGCAACAGCGCGAACAGTTCGGCGCTGCCTTGCAGGGTGCCGGCGGACAAGCTTTCGTAAAGGTTTTCCAGCTCATGAGCGAGGTCGCCAATCGGGCCGATTTCCACCATCCGCGCGCCGCCCTTTAGGGTATGCAGGTCACGCAGCAGGGTTTCCACTTCCTGGCGATTGCCGGGCTCGGCCTGCCAGCGCAGCAGCGCGGCACCGGAGTTTTCGATGATGTCGAAACCTTCCTCGAGGAAGATCTCCAGCAGCTCCGGATCGTGTCCGGGGCCGTCCTGCGTGACAGTGGCTGATGGCGTTTCGGGACTGGCGCTCGGACCCTGGCGAAAGCGGCGGATCGCCTCGATCAGGTCCTGCGCCGGATCCAGCGGCTGGTGCCGTTGCAACTGTTCGAGGAACAGCGCCAGGCGCTCGTGGCTCTGGCGCAACAACCGACCCAGAGCTTCGCTGTGGCTGTAACGCCGATCCACCAGCCCTTGGTAAAGGCCTTCCAGCTCATGGGCCAGATCGCCGACCGCTGCAACCTCGGCCATCCGCGCACCGCCCTTGAGCGTGTGCAGATCCCGTTGCAGCGACGACAGCGGTGCGCCGTTTTCCGGGTCCTTCAGCCAGCGCTGCAAGGCTTGGCCGGCGCTGTCGAGAATGTCCACCGCCTCTTCGAGGAAGATCTCGACGATCTCGTCGTCCGGCCCGCTATCGACGCTGTGTTGTTGCAGTTCGGCGGTGGCGCTGCCCAGTTCGCGGATGCTCAAAGTACGGCTGCCGTCGCTGCGGATCAGGCCCATGGCCGACGGATCGAGGCTCTCGTCGAGCAGTTCGTGCAAGGCGCGGATGCGTTGCGGTTGCGGGGTGATTTCCTGGCCGGCCGCCAGTTCGTCGAGCATGTTGATCAGCGCTTCGTGGGCCTGCTGCGCTTCATGGAAAAACCGCTCGCTGACCGCCAGGCTGCTCTCTTCGACGGCGCCGTACAGGTCGAGCAAGGCTTCACACAACACATCCACCGGCAGCAGATCGGCGAGGTGCGCGCCTTCGCCCAGGGTGGTCAGCTCATCCAGCAATGCACTGAGTTCCTGACGTTCACCGGGGTGCTGCTGCCAGCGCTGCAAGAGGTTTTCGGCGTCGAGCAGGATGTCCATGCCCTGGGCCAGGAAGTTGTTGATCAGTTGCGGATCGCGCTTGACCCGCACCGCACTGCTCGGGGCATTGAGGATCGATTCCAGACGCTCGCCGAGCAGGGTTTCGGTGCGTTTGATCAGTGACTGCGCACCGACAATCGGCGCCAGTGGATCGTGTTTGAGCTGACGCAGACCGACACGGAACAGGCCCTCGGCTTCGAGCAGCAGTTCCACTTCGTCCAGATCCAGCGCCAGCTGATGGGCCTTGAATTCCCGGGCCAGCTTATCGAGCGGCGCCGCCAGTTCGGCAATCGGCGACACCCCCGCCATCGAGGCGCTGCCCTTGAGGGTGTGCAGCGCTCGCTGCAATTCGTCGCTGGCCTGTAACGGCACATGCTCGGCAGCCTGATCGAGAAAACGGTTGAGACTGGCGAGGTGGGTTTCGGCTTCGTTGCGGAAAATCTCCAGCAACAGCGGATCGAGGGCCGCGACGTCTTCCACGTCTTCGGCCGGCAGCGGCGTGTCGCCCTTGGCCAGCGCGTGGGCGCGAGCCGCCAGTTGATCGACATCGTGGCGCTGACGCTGGCCGTTGGTGGCGAATTCTCCGATCAGGTCCGGCAACAGCAGCAGCGTGTCGGCCAGCAACTGGCGCACCGCCGGGCCGGGTTCAACGCTGTGTTCCAGCACGCGGTTGAGCAGGTTTTCCACCGCCCAGGCCAGCTCGCCGAGGACCAGCGCGCGCACCATCCGGCCGCTGCCCTTGAGGGTGTGGAAAGCGCGGCGCAGTTCACTCAAGGCGGCGCGGTCATCGGGCTCGGCAGACCAGCGCGGCAGGTATTCGCTCAGCACTTCGAGCACTTCCGCGGTCTCTTCGAGGAACACTTCGCGCAGCTCGTCATCCACCGGTTCTTCATCGGCCGGTGGCGGCAGCAGGCTGCCCGGCGTGGTCTGCGCCGGCGGGTTGACCGCCGACACCGGACTGGCCAGCACTTCGGCCAACGACTGCACGATCTGCGGGTCGTCCAGCTCCTGCAAATCCTGCATCACCAGCGCTTCGCTGGGGCTGAGCACATCATCGAGCACCGGCACATGCGGCTCGCCGGGCTGTTCGTCAGGAAAGAAGCCGAGACTGGCGAGGCTTTTCTGCGCGATATCCAGCAAGTGTTCGCTGGGTGCCTGCGGGTCGTCGGTCAGGCGTTCGAGGTAGTACTCGAGGCTGGTGATAGCGTCGGCGAGGCTGTCGAGTTGCTGCCAGCCCGGCTCGTGCGGATCAAGCAACAGGTGCTCGCGGATAAATCCGTTGCAGGCTTCGAGCAGGCTGGCCGCCCGCGCCAGCGGAATCATCGCCAGTGCGCCGCGCACCTGGGTCAGCAGTGCCGGCAGGCTTTGCAGTTGCTGGCGATCCCAGTCGGCGTCGATGTAGTCGACGATCATGTCCTTGGCCTGTTGCAGGCAGATGCGCGCTTCCTTGATCACGATCTGATGGATCTGCGTCAGGTCGGTGGTCGGCAGGCGCGAGTCTTCCGGGCTCTCCGGTTCCACCGTGCCAACCATCCCGGCCAGGGTCGCTTCGACGTAGAGCAAGGCGCCAGCGACATCCATCAACGTGGCGTCGTTCGGTTCGCGCTGGCCTTGCGCGAGGCTGAGCACTACCGCCAGTTGATCGATGATCACCTTGCGCGGCTGGCCGAAACCGAGCACCGCCAGGGTGTCGGCGATCTGCCGCAGCGGCGCCAGCAGGCTATCCAGATCCGAAGCGTGCTGGCGGTCGCTGCGCACGAACAGGTCGAGGCGCTCCTTGACCCGCACCAGCTCTTCGCACAGCGCCGCGAGCACCGAGCGCATGGCATCGCGGTCGGGGCCGGCCAGGCGCGCGCGTTCTTCGTCGACCATCGCGCTGTCGGGCAGCGCGTCGTCCAGGGAGTAGCGATCTTTCATGGTCAGCATCTGCCCGGTGGGATGTTCGGCTTTGGCGATATAAAACAGCAGGCTTTTCAGCAGTTCAGGCGGTGGCGGCTGGTTGAGGCCGGGCATGCCCTGTTCGAGCAGGCGCTTGAGTTCCTTGTCGGCGTCCTTGAACAGGCTGCGCAGGGCCGGGCTGTTGGCGATCCGGCCTTCGCGCATGCCTTCGACCAGCGCCGAAGCGACCTGCCACAACGGGCTCAGCGGCGAGTTATCGCTGAGTGCTTCAAGCCGGGTAAACACCTTGGCCAGATAAGCGAGGTGCGTCTGGTCGTCCTGTTCGCGGAGCAATCCGACCAGCGCCATTTGCAGCATCTGGCGCAATTTGCGCAGCACGTTCGGCAGCTCCGCCGGTTCCAGCAGCGCCAGGGTTTCCTCGCCCAAAGGCGCAAGCTCAGGCAACTGCGGGCTGAACAGGCTGGTTTCCGACAACAGGCTTTCGCCCCGGGCGCTGCGCAAGTCGTTGATCAGCGGCAGCACCACCAGCGGCAGATCACGGCGGGCGCCCTGCACGCGGTCGAGGTAGATCGGCAACTGACCCAGCGCCTGCAACAGCAAGTGCAGCGCTTCGTCGCGGTGGCTGACGCGGTCGTTCTGCAACGCTTCGACCAGGTGTTCCATTTCTTCGGCGAGCAATGCCGCGCCGTAGAACTCGACCATCTGCAGGCTGCCGTGCACCTGATGGATGCAGGCCAGGCATTCGTCCAGCCCGGGCACCGACTGCGGATCGTCGAGCACGGCTTCGATGGCCTGATGCGCCTGCCTCAGCGTCTCGGCGATTTCACCCTTGACCCATTCGAGGGCCACGTAATCGTGCCGGTCACCCATAACCACTCCGCTCGACATTGCCTCGCCCGCAGGCCTCACGCCTTGTCCGCGACGGGCGCAGGCGCCGCCGGCAAGGTGAACCCGGACACCGAGCGACGCAACTGGCTGGCCATTTTCGCCAGGTTGCCGATGCTCTCGGCGGTGGCCGTGGAGCCGGACGAAGTCTGCGAGGTGATCTGCTGGATCACGTTCATCGTCAGGGAAATCTGCCCGGCCGAAGACGTCTGCTGCTGCGCCGCGTTGGAAATGCTCTGGATCAGCGCCGCGAGTGTCTTGGACACGCCTTCGATTTCTTCCAGGGCCACACCGGCATCCTGCGCCAGCCGCGCGCCGCGCACCACTTCGGTGGTGGTCTGCTCCATGGAAATCACGGCTTCGTTGGTGTCGGTCTGGATCGCCCGCACCAGCGTTTCGATCTGTCGGGTCGCGGCGGACGAGCGCTCGGCCAGCCGTTGCACTTCGTCGGCAACCACGGCAAAACCGCGCCCGGCGTCACCGGCCATCGACGCCTGAATTGCCGCGTTGAGGGCGAGGATGTTGGTCTGGTCGGCGATGTCGTCGATCAGGCTGACGATGTCGCCGATTTCCTGGGACGACTCGCCCAGACGCTTGATGCGCTTGGCGGTGTCCTGGATCTGTTCGCGAATGTTGTCCATACCGTGGATGGTGTTGTGCACCACCTCGTTGCCCTTGTTGGCGATCTCCACCGAACGCTCGGCAACCGCCGAGGATTCAGCGGCGTTGGCCGACACCTGATCGATCGACTGGGCCATGTCGCTGATCGCGGTCGAGGCTTCGGAAATCTGCTGGGCCTGATGCTCCGAGGCCTGGGCCAGGTGCATGGCGGTGGCCTGGGTTTCCTGCACCGCAGCGGCCACCTGGCCGGCAGTGAGGTTGATGGTGGCGACCAGATCGCGCAGCTGGTCGACCGAATAGTTGATCGAGTCGGCGATGGTCCCGGTGAAGTCTTCGGTCACTGAGGCGGTCACGGTCAGGTCACCGTCGGCGAGGTCTTCGATCTCGTCGAGCAGGCGCATGATCGCGTTCTGGTTGCGCTCGTTCTTCTCGGCGGTCTCGCGCAACTGACGGTTGGTTTCCCGGACCATGACCATGCCGATCAGGATGATCGAAGCCAGCGCCAACAGACCCAGCACATAACCGCCAATGGTGTCGGTATTGCGCCCGCCGGCGAGGTTTTCGAAACGGCTGGCCAGGTGCGAGGCTTCGTCAAGCAGGGTCTGCGACAGGCTGAAGATGTTGGTGGCGGACTCACGAACCTTGAACAGCTCCGGCGAGGTTTCGAGGATTTCATCTACCGAACCGGAGACAAACTGGAACAGTTCGGAAATCTCGCTCAAGCGAGCGCGGGCGTCGCGGTCTTCGACCTGGCTGATCTTCAGCGCCGGGTTGCCCTGCAGCATGCCGTTAAGCACCTGACCAAAGCGTGCGGCATCGCGACCGAAGGCATCGGCGGCCTGCTGGGAGTTTTCATCGCCGGAAAGCACGGTGTTCACCGCGCCGAGAATCCGCTCGGCCAGCAGCGACTGACGCTGGGCCATCGCCACCTGCGCCGCCGGCGCACCGCGTTGCAGGAGGATTTCCACGACCTTTTCGTATTCGATCTGCAATTGCGGCACGGTTTCGGCCAGGGTCGCGGCCACCTGATGCAGGGACAGCACGGTCTGTTCGCTGGAGAGAATCGCGTCGGTGTTTTTCAGCAGGCGTTCCCAGTCCAGCTGCACGGCGCGCATTTCCGGGCGCACGACGGATGGAGCCGGCGGCAGGCCGGTGGCCGGGTCGCCTTTCTTCAGGTAACCCCAGCGCTGGGCAAAATCGTTGCGCGCATCGCTCAACAGCTTGAACGCGGCGGCCTTGCCGGCGGCAGCCTCGGTGGCGTTTTTGGCGATCCGCTGCGACAGCACCCGCAGCTCGCCGGCGTGGCCGATGTACTGCTTGTCGTAGTTGGCCTGGGTGTTGAGGTAAGCGAAGTTGGCGAACAGCAGCATGATGAACACGATCAGTGCGATGAACAGCACGATGATCTGTGAGCGGCTGCGCGAGCCTTCTGCGGGCTTGCCTGTTTTTGCTTTGATCATCGGTCCTCGCCTGTTAAACCGCGACGTGCATGAAACTCGGTGACTGCGCCAGCGCAAACAGGCTGAACACCCGCCAGTTCTGCTCGCGCCGGAAATAGCCCTTGATGAACTCGCCCTTGGAGCCTTGCCGTTTACTGATCGAGACGGATTCGAAACTGTCCTGCTCGAAGTGCTGCAGGCCGAAGACTTCATCGACCAGCAACCCGGCAAACACGTCCTGATGCTCTACCACCAGTACCCGCCGCTGTTTGCGCATCGGTGACAGCTCATGGCCGAAGAAGCCGCACAGGTCCATGACCGGCAGCAGCCGTCCGCGCAGGTTGGCCACGCCCTTGACCCACGGCTTGACGCCCGGCAACTGGGTGACACGCAGTTCGGGCAGCACTTCGCTGACTTCGCCCATCGGCGTGACGTACCAGTGCTCGCCCAGACGAAAGCCGATGCCGCTCCAGCGATCCTGGCGCGCCGGTTGCGACGGCAGGTCCGCCGCCAGCAGGCGACAGCGCTGGTCGATCTGCCACAACAGTTCGAACGCGGTCAGCGACTCGCTCATGGCGGCGCGATCAACCGGCCAGCACGTTGTTCAGGGTCTTGATCAGCGTGTCTTCGTCGACCGGTTTGGTCAGGTAGTCCTTGGCGCCCTGGCGGGTGCCCCAGACCTTGTCGGTCTCCTGATCCTTGGTAGTAATGATGATCACCGGGATGTGGCTGGTTTCCGCATCCTTGGTCAACTGACGGGTGGCCTGGAAGCCGTTGAGGCCGGGCATGACGATGTCCATCAGTACCGCATCGGGTTTTTCCTGACGGGCCAGGGCCACGCCGTCGGCGCCGTTTTCGGCTTTCAGCACTTCGTGCCCGTGCTTTTCCAGCATGCCGGTGAGTTTGTACATTTCGGTCGGCGAATCATCGACGATCAGGATACGTGCCATGGTCTTCCCCATTTTTCTTGTCGACACCGGGCCCGCTGGCCGAGCGTCTCTGTGCGTGTCTTACTGCGGCAAAGCGGCAGCGAAGCCCGGAACATGGGCCGAAATCGCGTCGAGCAGTTCTTCCTTGCTGAAAGGCTTGGTCAAAAATTGATCGGAACCGACAATCCGCCCCTTGGCCTTGTCGAACAGCCCGTCCCGGGACGACAGCATGATCACCGGCGTGCCCTTGAACGCATTGTTGTTCTTGATTAAAGCGCAGGTCTGATAACCATCCAGACGCGGCATCATGATGTCGACAAAGATGATCCCGGGATGGTGGTCGGCGATCTTCGCCAGGGCGTCAAAACCGTCGATCGCGGTGATGACTTCGCACCCTGCATTTTTCAACAGGGTCTCGGCGGTGCGACGAATCGTTTTCGAGTCGTCGATCACCATGACCTTCAAGGCGCTGGACTGCTGTTCCATAAGGGGGCTCTACCGTCGCCTTTGCGAATCAATTTGTCCGTTTTGCGATGCGTAATGGCTGGAAACCCTTGATGTTCAAGGGCCAGCACGACATGGCAGCCTTTTTAGCACAGTCTCCTGATCCAATCTATCGACGGGTTTTTCCTTGACCGAAAACCCGCCCGGCGCCACTCTGGCGGCACTTTTTTCATACCGATCCGGTAGCCAATTTTCGAGGAAAACCCAATGAGCGTTCGCGTCGGGATTGTCATGGACCCTATCGCCAGCATTTCCTATAAAAAGGATAGCTCGCTGGCCATGCTGCTGGCGGCGCAAAAGCGCGGCTGGGAACTGTTCTATATGGAACAGAAAGACCTTTATCAGGGTGAAGGCCAGGCACGGGCGCGGATGAAGCCGCTGAAAGTCTTCGCCAACCCGGAAAAATGGTTCGAACTGGGGGCCGAACAGGATTCGCTGCTGAGCGACCTGAACGTGATCCTGATGCGCAAGGATCCGCCGTTCGACATGGAGTTCGTCTACTCCACCTACCTGCTCGAACAGGCCGAAGCCGCCGGGGTGCTGGTGGTCAACAAGCCGCAGAGCCTGCGCGACTGCAACGAAAAACTGTTCGCCACCCTGTTCCCGCAGTGCACGCCGCCGACCGTAGTCAGCCGCCGCGCCGACGTGCTGCGTGAATTCGCCGCCAAACATGGCGACGTGATCCTCAAGCCGCTGGACGGCATGGGTGGCACCTCGATCTTCCGTCATCGCGCCGGCGATCCGAACCTGTCGGTGATCCTGGAAACCCTGACCGCCCTCGGCGCCCAGCAGATCATGGGTCAGGCCTACCTGCCGGCGATCAAGGACGGCGACAAGCGCATCCTGATGATCGACGGCGAGCCGGTGGATTACTGCCTGGCGCGGATTCCGGCCCAGGGCGAAACCCGTGGCAACCTCGCGGCCGGTGGTCGTGGCGAAGCTCGTCCGTTGACCGACAAGGATCGCTGGATCGCCGCCCAGGTCGGCCCGACCTTGCGCGAAAAAGGCCTGCTGTTCGTCGGCCTGGACGTGATCGGCGAGCACCTTACCGAAATCAACGTCACCAGCCCGACCTGCATCCGCGAAATCGACAATGCCTTCGGCACCGACATCGGCGGCCTGCTGATGGATGCGATCGAAGGCAAGCTGCAAGCGTCGAGCCGCAAGCCGCAAGCTTAAAGCCAGTGGTGTGCAGCTTGTCGCTTGAGACTTCAAGCTTGCAGCTAAAAACCAACATTGCGTTATCATGCCGAGCCCGTAAAAACGCGATGTTGGTTTTTCTCAAATGACACTTCCGTCCGATCTGCCCGCTGAACTCGCCCATAAAGGCGTGCGCCCGGTCGATCACCTCGGATTTACCCTGTTTCTCGCGGCGCTGATCCATCTGGCGCTGCTGCTCGGCGTGGGTTTCACCATGGTCGAGCCCAAGCAGATCAGCAAAACCCTGGAAATCACCCTCGCTACCTTCAAGAGCGAAAAGAAGCCGGCGAAGGCCGATTTCCTCGCCCAGGAAAACCAGGAAGGCAGCGGCACCCTCGACAAGAAGGCGATCCCCAAGACCACCGAGGTCGCGCCGTTTCAGGCAAACGAAGTCAAGAAAGTCACCCCGCCACCGGCCGCCAAGCCGGAGGTGCAGGAAGCCGCGCCCAAGGCGGCCGTGACCACCGTCGCGCCGAAACCGAAAAAGGCGCCGACCAAGAAAGAAGAAGCCAGGACCGAGACCAAACCGACGGTCGACGCCCCGACCTTCGACAGTTCGCAGCTCTCCAGCGACATCGCCAGCCTTGAAGCCGAACTGGCCAACGAACAACAGCTGTACGCCAAGCGCCCGCGTATCCACCGCCTCAGCGCCGCCTCGACCATGCGCGACAAGGGCGCCTGGTACAAGGACGAGTGGCGCAAGAAGGTCGAGCGCATCGGCAACCTCAATTACCCCGACGAAGCCCGGCGCAAGCAGATCTACGGCAATCTGCGCCTGATGGTGTCGATCAACCGCGACGGCTCGCTGTATGAAGTGCTGGTGCTGGAGTCTTCCGGCCAGCCACTGCTGGATCAGGCGGCGCAGCGGATCGTGCGTCTGGCGGCACCGTTTGCACCGTTTACCGGGGACCTGTCGGACATCGACCGACTGGAAATCATCCGCACCTGGAAATTCGCCCGGGGCGACCGGTTGTCCAGTAACTGAGTCGATCTTTTGCCCGCTCCAGCTTGTCAGTTCGCCCCCCGAACGCCACACTAGCGCACATGAAAAACGTCAGCCCCAGCTACCTCAAGCATCACTTCCTGATCGCCATGCCACACATGGCCGACCCGAACTTTGCCCACACCTTGACCTACATCGTCGAGCACACGGCCAATGGCGCCATGGGGCTGGTGGTCAACCGACCGCAAGAGCTGAATCTGGCCGACATCCTCGAACAACTGCGCCCGGACATCGATCCGCCGGCGCTGTGCCAGCATGTGCCGATCTTCATCGGCGGCCCGGTGCAGACCGATCGCGGTTTTGTCCTGCACCCGGCGGGCAAGACGTTCCAGGCTACCGTTGAGCTGGAGGGCGATCTGGCCCTGTCCACCTCGCAGGATGTGCTGTTCGCCATCGCCGACGGCGTGGGCCCGGCCAAAAGCGTCATCACCCTCGGTTATGCCGGTTGGGAAGCCGGTCAGCTGGAGGCCGAACTGGCCGACAACGCCTGGCTGACCTGCCCGTACGACGCCGACATCCTGTTCAACACCAGCAGCGAACTGCGCCTGGAAGCGGCGGCCAAGCACCTGGGGATCAACCTCAGCCTGCTGACCAGCCAGGCAGGACACGCCTGATGGCCCTGCGCCTGATCCTCGGCTTCGACTACGGCACCAAACAGATCGGCGTGGCAGTCGGCCAGGTGATTACCGGCCAGGCCCGCGAACTGTGCACCTTGAAGGCGCAAAACGGTGTGCCGGACTGGAATCAGGTCGAAGCCCTGATAAAGGAATGGAAGCCCGACGCCGTGGTGGTCGGCCTGCCGCTGAACATGGACGGTACGCCCAGCGAGATGTGCGCCCGCGCCGAGAAATTCGCCCGCCGCCTCAACGGCCGCTTCAACCTGCCTTTCTATACCCACGACGAACGCCTGACGACCTTCGAAGCCAAGGGCGAGCGACTGGTGCGCGGTGGGCAGAAAGGCAGCTACCGCGACAACCCGGTGGACGCCATCGCCGCCGCCCTGCTGCTGCAAGGCTGGCTCGACGAAAACACCGCACTATTTGAATCCTGACAAGCGCTACGGCGCTTTTCTTTTGGTTACAACCCGAGCTCCGGTTCGCGAGAACCGGCTCGACCCCGAGAAGGAGCAACCATGAGCCTGCCCAATCCCGCCGATCTGATCAGCCAGATGGCGACCCGCCTCAAGGCGCACCTTGCCCAGCGTGATATCAGCGAACCGCGTTACATCGGCATCCGCACCGGCGGCGTCTGGGTCGCCCAGGCCCTGCTCAAAGAGCTGGGCAGCGATGCGCCATTGGGCACGCTGGATGTTTCCTTCTACCGCGACGACTTCAGCCAGAACGGCCTGCACCCGCAGGTGCGCCCGTCCGCCCTACCCTTCGAAATCGAAGGCCAGCATCTGGTGCTGATCGACGACGTACTGATGAGCGGCCGGACCATCCGCGCCGCCATGAACGAACTGTTCGACTACGGCCGCCCGGCCAGCGTGACGCTGGTCTGCCTGCTGGACCTGGACGCCGGCGAATTGCCGATCCGCCCGAACGTGGTCGGCGCGACCCTGTCGCTGGCCGCCCACGAGCGGGTCAAGCTGTCCGGGCCGGAGCTGGCCCTCGAACTGCAAGACCTTGCCCTTTAATCCGCCCTATTGAGAGTCCCCCTCGCGATGACGCCTCTAGATACCAAGCGCCCGCTGCAGCTCAATGATCAGGGCCAGCTGCGCCACTTCCTCTCGCTCGACGGCCTGCGCCGCGAGTTGCTGACGGAAATCCTCGACACCGCCGACTCGTTCCTCGAAGTCGGCGCCCGGGCCGTGAAGAAGGTCCCGTTGCTGCGCGGCAAGACCGTGTGCAACGTGTTCTTCGAAAACTCGACCCGCACCCGCACCACTTTCGAACTGGCGGCCCAGCGCCTGTCGGCGGACGTGATCACCCTGAACGTGTCGACTTCGTCGGCCAGCAAGGGCGAAACCCTGCTCGACACCCTGCGCAACCTGGAAGCCATGGCCGCCGACATGTTCGTCGTGCGCCACGGTGACTCGGGCGCCGCGCACTTCATCGCCGAGCATGTCTGCCCGCAAGTGGCGATCATCAACGGCGGCGACGGCCGGCACGCGCACCCGACCCAAGGCATGCTCGACATGCTGACCATCCGCCGTCACAAGGGCGGTTTCGAGAACCTCTCGGTGGCCATCGTCGGCGACATCCTGCACTCGCGGGTGGCGCGCTCGAACATGCTCGCCCTGAAGACCCTCGGTTGCCCGGACATCCGCGTGATCGCACCGAAAACCCTGCTGCCGATCGGCATCGAGCAATACGGCGTGAAGGTCTACACCGACATGACCGAAGGCCTGAAAGACGTCGACGTGGTGATCATGCTGCGCCTGCAGCGTGAGCGCATGACCGGCGGCCTGCTGCCGAGCGAAGGCGAGTTCTACCGCCTGTTCGGTCTGACCACCGCGCGCCTGGCAGGCGCCAAGCCCGATTGCATCGTCATGCACCCGGGGCCGATCAACCGTGGTGTGGAAATCGAGTCGGCGGTGGCCGACGGCCCGCACTCGGTGATCCTCAATCAAGTCACTTACGGCATCGCGATCCGTATGGCCGTGCTGTCGATGGCCATGAGCGGGCAAACGGCGCAACGTCAATTCGAGCAGGAGAACGCCCAGTGAAGCTCAGCATTCTCGGCGCCCGCGTCATCGATCCGAGCAGCGGCCTGGATCAAATCACCGATATTCACGTTGAAGCCTGCAAGATCGTCGCCCTCGGCGCTGCACCGGCCGGCTTCACCGCCGTCGAAACCATCGACGCCCAAGGTCTTGTCGCCGCTCCAGGCCTCGTAGACCTGAACGTCGCCCTGCGCGAGCCGGGCTACAGCCGCAAAGGCACCATCGCCAGCGAAACCCGCGCGGCTGCGGCCGGCGGCGTGACCAGCCTGTGCTGCCCGCCGAAAACCAGACCGGTACTCGACACCTCGGCCGTGGCCGAACTGATCCTCGACCGCGCCCGCGAGGCCGGCAACACCAAGGTGTTCCCGATCGGCGCGCTGAGCAAAGGTCTGGATGGTGAACAGCTCGCAGAACTCGTTGCCCTGCGCGACGCCGGTTGCGTGGCGTTCGGCAACGGCCTCGAGAGCTTCCGCAACACCCGTACCCTGTGCCGGGCGCTGGATTACGCGGCGACCTTCGACCTGACAGTGATCTTCAACTCGCAGGATCACGACCTGGCCGACGGTGGCCTGGCCCACGAAGGCGCCACCGCCAGCTTCCTCGGCCTGCCGGGCATTCCGGAAACCGCTGAAACCGTGGCGCTGGCCCGTGATCTGCTGCTGGTCGAGCAGACCGGCGTGCGTGCGCACTTCAGCCAGTTGACCAGTGCTCGCGGCGTGGCCCTGATCGCTCAGGCCCAGGCCCGTGGCTTGAAAGTCACGGCGGATGTCGCCCTGTATCAGCTTATCCTGACGGACGAAGCGCTGATCGACTTCAGCAGCCTGTATCACGTGCAACCGCCGCTGCGCACCCGCGCCGACCGCGATGGTCTGCGCGAGGCGGTGAAGTCCGGCGTGGTCTCGGCGATTTCCAGCCATCACCAGCCCCATGAACGCGATGCCAAACTGGCACCGTTCGGCGCGACCGAGCCCGGCATCAGCAGCGTCGAGCTGTTGCTGCCGCTGGCGATGACCTTGGTCGAGGACGGTCTGCTGGACCTGCCGACCCTGCTGGCCCGTCTGAGCGCCGGTCCGGCCGAGGCCCTGCGCCTGCCGGCAGGCAAACTGGCGGTGGGTGGCGCGGCAGATATCGTGCTGTTCGATCCGAAGGCTTCGACCGTTGCCGGCGAAACCTGGCTGTCTAAGGGCGAGAACTGCCCGTTCCTCGGCCATAGCCTGCCGGGTGTGGTGCGTTACACGCTGGTGGATGGCCGGATCAGCCACCAGGCGTAACAAAAATGGCGAGGGAGCCAGCTCCCTCGCCATCACTTACTGAAAGGCACCCCGCCCTTCGGCGTTACGCACCGACACCTGATCGTTCAGCGTCCAGAAGTCATACAGCACCCCCAGAAAGAACAACCCGCCGGTCAGCAGGTACAGCAAACCTGTGATCCACTTGCCCTGATACATCCGGTGCACGCCGAACGCGCCGAGAAAGGTCAGCAGAATCCACGCCACGTTGTATTCAATAGGGCCCGCCACGAAACGCAGGTCGGCTTCTCGATCCATCGCCGGGATCAGGAACACGTCGATCAGCCAGCCGATCCCCAGCAACCCGAAGGTGAAAAACCAGATCGTGCCGGTCACCGGTTTGCCGTAATAGAAGCGGTGAGAGCCTGTGAAACCGAAAATCCACAACAGGTAGCCGATCATCTTGCTATGGGTGTCTTTTTCCTTCACACGGGGCAGCTGATAGCCGTTCATTAAGACCTCGATTCACGCGATAGATAAATATTCTTTAATTCTTTGTGACTTTTTTACAGGTAGCCGACGTATGGCAAATGCTACCGTGTCTCCCGTCAAAGCCTTATAGCACCGGACTTCTGTCCGACAATTGCGTCTTTTTGCCGCTTATTTGGTTCCGTTGGCACCCGATTGAATCGACCAACGGCCTCGGAAGTGACAAAAAAGCTGTTATAAAGTTGCGCGCTAACACACCAAGAGCCCTGCCTAATGCGTCCATTTTTCAAGACATGGCTAACCATTTGCCTATTAATGCCACTGGCCGCCCACGCCACCAATCGTGAGCAACGTCTTCCAAACGTCAACGGTTTCACCCCTAAATCCCATGCCTCTGCTCCTTCGAACAAAGGCAAACAGGTCAAACACACCACGCTGAGCAGCAACGGCCGCAGCAAGCTGGTGCCACCGATGGCGACCAAGGAAAGCAGCAACGTCCTGAGTCGCGCGGTAAACGTCCTCGGTACACCCTACCGTTGGGGCGGCAGCAGCCCGAGTAAAGGCTTCGACTGCAGCGGTCTGGTGAAATACGCGTTCAACGACGCCACGTTCGACCTGCCACGCACCTCGAACGCCATGGCCAGCGGTCACGGCGAGAAAGTCGAACGCAAGGACCTGAAACCGGGCGACCTGATTTTCTTCAACATCAAGAGCCGTCGGGTCAATCACGTTGCCATCTACTTGGGCAACGATCGTTTCATCCATGCGCCACGGCGCGGCAAAGCGGTGAGCATCGACACACTGAACAAGCCGTACTGGGAAA
Source organism: Pseudomonas sp. R45(2017) (assembly GCF_002112305.1). NCBI lineage: Bacteria > Pseudomonadati > Pseudomonadota > Gammaproteobacteria > Pseudomonadales > Pseudomonadaceae > Pseudomonas > Pseudomonas sp. R45(2017). Next base: position 249,672 of record NZ_NEHH01000005.1, read on the forward strand.
AGCATTACGTGGTGGCCAAACGCGTATTGCCGAAAGAACAGGGGCAGATGCGCGTCGTTCAGCGCTGATTGTTCAGGTACAAAAAAACGCAGCCCACGGGCTGCGTTTTTTTTGCCTAAAAGTTATCCGGCGTGCGCGCCTTCTCCCGCGCATGTTCACGGCTGATCAAGCCCTTGGTCACCAGATCCTTCAGGCACATGTCGAGTGTCTGCATCCCCAGTGAGCCGCCGGTCTGGATCGCCGAATACATCTGCGCCACCTTGTCCTCACGGATCAGGTTACGGATCGCCGACGTCCCCAGCATGATCTCGTGCGCCGCCACCCGGCCACCGCCGATCTTCTTGATCAGCGTCTGCGACACCACCGCCAGCAACGATTCCGAGAGCATCGAGCGCACCATGGATTTTTCGTCCCCGGGGAACACGTCCACCACCCGGTCGATGGTCTTGGCTGCCGACGTGGTGTGCAAGGTGCCGAACACCAGGTGCCCGGTTTCGGCGGCGGTGAGTGCCAAGCGGATGGTTTCCAGATCACGCATCTCGCCCACGAGGATCACGTCCGGGTCTTCGCGTAGCGCTGAACGCAATGCGGTGGCGAAACTGCGGGTATCGCGATGGACTTCGCGCTGATTGATCAGGCATTTGCGTGATTCGTGGACGAATTCGATCGGATCTTCAATGGTCAGGATGTGGTGATGGCGATGGGTGTTGAGGTAATCGATCATTGCCGCCAGGGTTGTGGACTTGCCGGAACCGGTCGGCCCGGTCACCAGCACCAGCCCGCGTGGCGCATCGGTGATCTTGCGAAAGACGTCGCCCATGGCCAGGTCTTCCATGGTCAGCACTTTTGACGGGATGGTCCGGAACACCGCCCCGGCGCCCCGGTTCTGGTTGAAGGCATTGACCCGAAAGCGCGCCACGCCGGGGACTTCGAAGGAAAAGTCGGTTTCCAGATGTTTCTCGAAGTCCACCCGCTGGGTGTCGTTCATGATGTCGTAGATCAGCTCGTGCACTTGCTTGTGATCCAGCGCCGGCAGATTGATCCGCCGCACGTCGCCATCCACGCGGATCATCGGCGGCAGACCGGCCGACAGGTGCAGGTCGGAAGCGCCCTGTTTGGCGCTGAAGGCCAGCAGTTCAGTGATATCCATAGCGTCCCTCAATTCCAGTAGAATGCCGCGAACCTTCAGACCGCTGGCGCCTCTTGATGTCCACGATAGCAGACAACATTCTCCAGGTTAGTTCGCGTATTCATGCCGCCACCGCTGCCGCCGGACGCGATGAAAACAGCGTCCAGCTGCTGGCCGTGAGCAAGACCAAACCGGCCGAAGCCCTGCGCGAAGCGTACGCCGCCGGCCTGCGCGACTGTGGCGAGAACTACCTGCAAGAGGCCTTGGGCAAACAGCTCGAACTGGCCGACCTGCCCTTGATCTGGCACTTCATCGGCCCCATTCAGTCGAACAAGACCCGCTCGATCGCCGAGCATTTCGCCTGGGTGCACTCCGTGGATCGTCTGAAAATCGCCCAACGCCTGTCCGAACAACGCCCGGCGGATCTGCCGCCACTGAACATCTGCATTCAGGTCAACGTCAGCGGTGAGGCCAGCAAGTCCGGCTGCACGCCGCAAGACCTGCCGGCGCTGGCCCAGGCCATCAGCGCCCTGCCACGCCTGAAGCTGCGCGGGTTGATGGCGATTCCCGAACCGACTGAAGACCGCGCCGAGCAGGATGCTGCATTCGCCGCCGTTCAGAAGTTGCAGGCCAGCCTCGATCTGCCGCTCGACACACTTTCCATGGGCATGAGCCACGACCTCGAGTCGGCCATTGCCCAGGGCGCGACCTGGGTCCGTATCGGTACGGCCCTGTTCGGCGCCCGCGACTACTCCCAATCTTGAACATTTCCAGATAAGGACCTGACATGAGCAACACGCGTATTGCCTTTATCGGTGCCGGCAACATGGCCGCCAGCCTGATCGGCGGCCTGCGGGCCAAGGGTCTGGAAGCTGCACGGATTCGCGCCAGCGATCCGGGCGAAGAAACCCGCAACCGGGTCAGCGCCGAACACGGCATCGAAACCTTCGCCGACAACGCCCAGGCCATCGACGGCGCCGACGTTGTCGTGCTGGCAGTCAAGCCACAGGCCATGAAAGCCGTGTGCGAAGCGATTCGCCCGAGCCTGAAACCGAATCAACTGGTGGTCTCTATTGCCGCTGGCATCACCTGCGCCAGCATGACTGCATGGCTGGGTGAGCAGCCGATCGTGCGCTGCATGCCGAACACCCCGGCACTGCTGCGTCAGGGCGTGAGCGGCCTGTATGCCACCAGCGCAGTGAGCGCCGAACAACGCCAACAGGCTGAAGAACTGCTGTCCGCTGTGGGCATCGCCCTGTGGCTGAACGAAGAGCAGCAACTGGACGCGGTCACCGCCGTTTCCGGTTCCGGCCCGGCGTACTTCTTCCTGCTGATCGAAGCCATGACCGCCGCCGGCGTCAAACTCGGCCTGCCGAAGGAAACCGCCGAGCAGCTGACTTTGCAGACCGCTCTGGGCGCCGCGCACATGGCGGTGTCCAGCGACGTCGACGCCGCCGAACTGCGCCGCCGCGTGACCTCGCCGGCCGGCACCACGGAAGCTGCGATCAAATCGTTCCAGGCCGGCGGCTTCGAAGCCCTGGTGGAAAAAGCACTCGGCGCCGCCGCGCACCGCTCGGCCGAAATGGCCGAACAACTGGGCAAATAAGGAGCCTTACATGATTGGATTGAACACCGCAGCGGTCTACGTGCTGCAAACCCTCGGCAGCCTGTACCTGCTGATCGTGCTGCTGCGCTTCGTCCTGCAACTGGTGCGGGCGAACTTCTACAACCCGCTGTGCCAGTTCGTGGTCAAGGCCACTCAGCCGCTGCTCAAGCCACTGCGCCGGATCATTCCGAGCCTGTTCGGCCTCGACATGTCGTCGCTGGTACTGGCGATCCTCGTGCAACTGGCGCTGATGGCGCTGACCCTGCTGCTGACCTACGGCACCACCGGCAACCCGCTGCAACTGTTGATCTGGTCGCTGATCGGCGTGACGGCGCTGTTCCTGAAGATTTTCTTCTGGGCCATGATCATCAGCATCATCCTGTCCTGGGTCGCACCGGGCAGCCACAATCCGGGCGCCGAACTGGTGAACCAGATCTGCGAACCAGCCCTGGCGCCGTTCCGCCGCATCCTGCCGAACCTCGGTGGTCTGGACCTGTCGCCGATCTTCGCCTTCCTCGTGCTGAAGCTGATCGACATGCTGGTGATCAACAACCTTGCAGCGATGACGATGATGCCGGAAATCCTGCGCCTGCTGATGTGAGCTGGTTTCGCTGGGACGGTGACGACCTGATTCTGGAATGTCACCTGCAACCGGCCGCCCGCAGCGATGATTTCTGCGGGCTGCACGGTGATCGCCTGAAGATCCGCCTGACCGCGCCGCCGGTCGAGGGCAAGGCCAATGCCTATCTGATGGGGTTTCTGGCCAAGGCTTTTGGGGTTTCCAAAAGCCAGGTCAGTTTGCTCAGCGGCGAGTTGAACCGGCAGAAGCGGGTGAAGATCTGCTCGCCGAAGAAGTTGCCGGATCTGCCCGGACTAGTCAGCTGATCGTTCCCACGCTCTGCGTGGGAATGCATGCCGGGACGCTCCGCGTCCCCCGCCGAAGCGGACGCGGAGCGTCCAATGAGGCGTTCCCACGCGGAGCGTGGGAACGAGCGCAAATCAGGCCTGATCGTTGCTTGCCGCTAACCCCACCGGTCTTTAGACTTACGCCTCATTTCAACGAGAGCAGGGTCGATGCCAGCTGCCTTTCCCCCCGATTCTGTTGGTCTGGTGACGCCGCAAACGGCGCACTTCAGCGAACCGCTGGCCTTGGCCTGCGGCCGTTCGCTGGCCGATTATGACCTGATCTACGAAACCTACGGCACGCTGAACGCGCAAGCGAGCAACGCCGTGCTGATCTGCCACGCCTTGTCCGGCCACCACCACGCTGCGGGTTATCACAGCGTCGACGACCGCAAGCCCGGTTGGTGGGACAGCTGCATCGGCCCCGGCAAACCGATCGACACCAACAAGTTCTTCGTGGTCAGCCTGAACAACCTCGGCGGTTGCAACGGCTCCACCGGCCCGAGCAGCCTCAACCCGGAAACCGGCAAGCCGTTCGGCGCCGACTTCCCAGTGCTGACCGTGGAAGACTGGGTGCACAGCCAGGCACGTCTGGCCGACCTGCTCGGCATCAGCCAGTGGGCCGCAGTGATCGGCGGCAGCCTCGGCGGCATGCAGGCGCTGCAATGGACCATCACGTATCCGGATCGCGTGCGCCACTGCCTGGCCATCGCCTCGGCCCCGAAGCTGTCGGCGCAGAACATCGCCTTCAACGAAGTGGCGCGCCAGGCGATCCTCACCGACCCGGAATTCCACGGCGGCTCGTTCCAGGAACAGGGCGTGATCCCCAAACGCGGCCTGATGCTGGCGCGGATGGTCGGGCACATCACCTACCTGTCCGACGACTCCATGGGCGAGAAATTCGGCCGCGGCCTGAAGAGCGAAAAGCTCAACTATGACTTCCACAGCGTCGAGTTCCAGGTCGAAAGCTACCTGCGTTATCAGGGCGAAGAGTTCTCCGGGCGCTTCGATGCCAACACTTATCTGTTGATGACCAAGGCTCTGGACTACTTCGATCCGGCAGCGAACTTCAACGATAACCTGGCGAAAACCTTCGAAGGTGCGAAAGCCAAGTTCTGCGTGATGTCGTTTACCACCGACTGGCGCTTCTCCCCGGCCCGCTCGCGGGAACTGGTGGATGCGCTGATGGCTGCGCGCAAGGACGTCAGCTACCTGGAAATCGACGCGCCGCAGGGCCACGACGCCTTCCTGATTCCGATCCCGCGTTATTTGCAGGCGTTCGGCAATTACATGAACCGCATTACGTTGTGAGAAAGCCATGAGAGCTGATCTGGAAATCATCCAGGAATGGATCCCCGCCGGCAGCCGCGTGCTCGACCTCGGCTGCGGTGACGGCGAGTTGCTGACCTGGCTGCGCGACCACAAGCAGGTCACCGGCTATGGCCTGGAAAACGACCCGGACAACATCGCCGAGTGCGTGGCCAAGGGCATCAACGTCATCGAGCAGGACCTGGACAAGGGCCTGGGCAACTTCGCCAGCAACAGCTTCGACATCGTGGTGATGACCCAGGCACTGCAAGCCGTGCACTACCCGGACAAGATCCTCGACGAAATGCTGCGGGTCGGTCGCCAGTGCATCATCACCTTCCCCAACTTCGGTCACTGGCGCTGCCGCTGGTACCTGGCGAGCAAAGGCCGGATGCCGGTGTCGGAATTTCTGCCGTACACCTGGTACAACACGCCGAACATCCACTTCTGCACCTTCGAAGACTTTGAAGAACTTTGTCGCGAACGTGAGGCGAAGGTCATTGATCGGCTTGCCGTGGATCAACAGCACCGCCACGGGTGGGCCAGTAAGCTATGGCCTAATCTGTTAGGTGAGATCGGTATCTACCGCGTCAGCAGCCCGGGGCTTGCGGATCACAGAATCGCGGTCTGAACCACGACATTGCGAGGAGAACGAACATGGGACGCTTGATTACCGCGCTATTGGCCGCCTGCCTGAGCCTGTCGGCCGTGGCCGCCGATGCCATCAAGGGCGAACGCAAGGAAGTGTTCGGTGATGTCACCGTGCATTACAACACCTTCAACTCGACCTTCCTGACGCCGGACATCGCCAAGGCAGCCGAGCTGATCCGCAGCAAGAATCAGGGCGTGATCAATGTCTCGGTGATCAAGGACGGCAAACCGCTGATCGCCCAGGTCACCGGCACCGTCAAAGACCTGACCAGCCAGAGCGTGCCGCTGACCTTCCGCCAGATCACCGAACAAGGCGCGATCTACTACATCGCCCAATACCCGGTGGAGCAGCAGGAAACCCGCACCTTTGAAATCAAGGTGCAGACCGGCGACAAGATCAACACCCTCAATTTCAACCAAGAGCTTTTCCCTGGCCAATGATCAATCTCAAGCAACTCGTACTGGCCAGCCATAACGCCGGCAAACTCAAGGAACTCCAGGCCATGCTCGGCGAATCGGTGCAATTGCGCTCGATCGGCGAATTCAGCAGTGTGGAGCCGGAAGAAACCGGTCTGTCGTTCGTCGAGAACGCGATCCTCAAGGCGCGCAATGCCGCGCGCATCTCCGGTCTGCCGGCGCTGGCCGACGATTCGGGCCTGGCGGTGGACTTCCTCGGCGGTGCGCCGGGCATCTACTCGGCGCGCTACGCCGACGGCAAGGGCGACGCGGCGAACAACGCCAAACTGCTCGACGCCTTGAAGGACGTGCCGGAAGCCGAGCGTGGCGCGCAGTTCGTCTGCGTGCTGGCGCTGGTGCGTCATGCCGACGATCCGCTGCCGATCCTCTGCGAAGGTCTGTGGCACGGGCGCATCCTGACCGCTGCCAGCGGTGAGCACGGTTTCGGCTACGACCCGCTGTTCTGGGTGCCGGAGCGTAACGTGTCCAGCGCCGAGCTGAGCCCGAGCGACAAGAACCAGATCAGCCACCGCGCCCGTGCAATGGATCTGCTGCGCCAGCGTCTGGGCTTGAAATGACCGATAGCTCCTGCGCGTCGTCGCTGATTATCGGCGGCGCTGCCTCCCCGCCTCGGGCGCCGTTGCCGACGCTGCCGCCCCTGGCGCTGTACATCCACATCCCGTGGTGTGTGCGCAAATGCCCGTATTGCGACTTCAACTCCCACACCGCCAGCCCGGTGCTGCCGGAACAGGAGTACGTCGATGCGATGCTGGCCGACCTCGATCAGGATCTGCACGCGGTGTACGGCCGTGAGTTGAGTTCGATCTTCTTTGGCGGCGGCACGCCGAGCCTGTTCAGCGCCGAAGCCCTGGGTCGCCTGCTGGACGGCGTGAAACAACGCATCCCGTTTGCCGATGACATCGAAATCACCCTGGAAGCCAACCCCGGGACTTTCGAGCAAGAGAAGTTCGTCGCCTACCGCAAACTGGGGATCAATCGCCTGTCGATCGGCATCCAGAGCTTTCAGCAGGAAAAGCTCAAGGCCCTCGGCCGCATCCACAACGGCGACGAAGCGGTACGCGCCGCCGGCATGGCGCGCCAGGCCGGGTTCGATAACTTCAACCTCGACTTGATGCACGGCTTGCCGGACCAGTCGCTGGACGATGCCCTGAGCGATCTGCACCAGGCGATCGAGCTGAAGCCGACGCACATTTCCTGGTATCAGCTGACACTGGAGCCGAACACCGTGTTTTGGAACCAGCCGCCAGTGCTGCCGGAAGACGACACGCTGTGGGACATTCAAGAGGCCGGACAGGCGCTGTTGGCCGAGCACGGTTACGCGCAGTACGAAGTTTCGGCCTATGCCCAACCGGGTCGCCCGGCGCGGCATAACCTCAATTACTGGAGCTTCGGCGACTTCATCGGCATCGGCGCCGGCGCCCACGGCAAGCTCAGTCACCCGGACGGGCGCATCGTGCGCACCTGGAAGACGCGCCTGCCGAAGGACTACCTCAACCCGGCCAAAAGCTTCCAGGCCGGCGAGAAAGCCCTGACCAACGACGAGATGCCGTTCGAGTTTCTGATGAACGCCCTGCGCCTGACCGCCGGCGTCGAATCGCGCCTGTACCCGGAGCGCACCGGCCTGCCGCTGGAGAGCCTCGACGAACACCGGCGCGAGGCCGAACAAAGCGGTCTGTTGCAGGTCGAACCGTCACGTCTGGCGGCCACCGAACGCGGACAACTGTTCCTCAACGACTTGCTGCAGAAATTTCTGAGCTGACCGCTCTTAAGGAAACCGCATGGATTTGATACTCGACCTGCTTGCCACCGTGTCCCGCTGGAGCCGCAGCAACCTCTCGGAAATCGCGCTGGCCCTGGTGGGCTGCCTGCTGGTGCTGTTCGGCGCTGACTTCAAGGCCTGGGTCGAGCAACGCCTGGGCAGCATCGCCGGCGCCCTGCGCGTCCCGTTGATGGCCCTGCTCTGCCTGATCGGCAGCGGCGCAGCACTGATCTACGCGACGCCTTGGGTAGTGAAGGGGCTGAGCCAGTTCAACAACTACAGCCTGGCGCCGGTGTTGTTGGTGGTGCTGGTGTTGATTGGCGTGGTCGCGGATCGCCGCTGATTTTCAGCTACTACCCAAAACAACTGTGGGAGCCATTGGCTCCCACAGTTTTTTATTGCGTAACGTTTAAGCGAGCTTTTCGAACTTCAGATCCCACACGCCATGCCCAAGACGTTCGCCGCGGCGTTCGAACTTGGTGATCGGGCGTTCGGCCGGGCGAGGTACGCACTTGCCGTCTTCGGCGAGGTTGCGATAGCCCGGGGCGACGTTCATCACTTCCAGCATGTATTCGGCGTACGGCTCCCAGTCGGTGGCCATGTGCAGAATGCCGCCGACTTTCAGCTTGCTGCGCACCAGTTCAGCGAAGGACGCCTGAACGATGCGGCGCTTGTGGTGGCGGCTCTTGTGCCACGGATCCGGGAAGAACAGCATCAGGCGATCGAGGCTGTTGTCGGCGATGCAGCGGTTGAGCACTTCGATCGCGTCGCAGTCGTAGACCCGCAGGTTGGTCAGGCCCTGAGTCAGCACGCCGTTGAGCAGCGCGCCGACACCCGGACGGTGAACCTCGACACCGATGAAATCCTGTTCCGGCGCAGCGGCGGCCATTTCCAGCAGCGAGTGGCCCATGCCGAAACCGATCTCCAGCGAACGCGGCGCGGAACGGCCGAACACCTGGTCGTAATCCACCGGCGCATCGGCCAGCGGCAGCACGAACTTCGGCGCGCCCCGATCCAGGCCGCGCTGCTGGCCTTCGGTCATGCGCCCGGCGCGCATCACGAAACTCTTGATGCGGCGGTGTTGGCGCTCGTCGCCTTCTTCCGTCTGGATTGGCGTGTCGTTCGATTCAGTCATCAATAGCTCTTACTTGATCAGACCATCCAGCGGCGAAGAGGCGCTGGCATAGAGTTTTTTCGGCATGCGGCCGGCGAGGTAGGCCAGGCGGCCCGCGACGATCGCGTGTTTCATGGCTTCGGCCATCATGATCGGCTGCTGGGCGTGGGCGATGGCCGAGTTCATCAGCACGGCGTCACAGCCCAGTTCCATCGAGATGGTCGCGTCGGAAGCGGTGCCGACACCGGCATCCACCAGCACCGGGATCTTGGCTTCTTCGAGGATGATCTGCAGGTTGTACGGATTGCAGATCCCCAGGCCCGAACCGATCAGACCGGCCAGCGGCATGACCGCGATGCAGCCGATTTCCGCCAGTTGCCGGGCGATGATCGGGTCATCACTGGTGTAAACCATCACGTCGAAGCCTTCCTTGACCAGCACTTCGGCGGCCTTGAGGGTTTCGATCACGTTGGGGAACAGGGTTTTCTGGTCGGCCAGCACTTCCAGCTTCACCAGATTGTGGCCGTCGAGCAGCTCACGGGCCAGGCGGCAGGTGCGCACGGCTTCGACCGCGTCGTAGCAACCGGCGGTGTTCGGCAGGAAGGTGTAGCGATCCGGCGACAGCACTTCGAGCAGGTTCGGCTCGCCTTCGATCTGGCCCAGATTGGTGCGGCGCACGGCGAAGGTGACGATCTCGGCACCCGAGGCTTCGATGGCCAGGCGGGTTTCTTCCATGTCACGGTACTTGCCGGTACCGACCAGCAAACGCGACTGGTAAGTACGACCGGCCAGAACAAAAGGCTTGTCGCTACGAACGATGCTCATGGGGAATCCTCTGTTGGGGTGAGGGTCTTGCAGAATTCTCGGCCCATACAGGCCTGGCGATCAGCCGCCGCCGATCGCGTGCACGACTTCGACATTGTCGCCGTCGTTCAAAGTGGTGTCGGCATGCTGGCTGCGCGGGACGATATCCAGATTGAGTTCGACCGCGACGCGGCGTCCGGTCAGATCCAGACGCGTCAGCAGGGCCGCAACGGTTTCACCGTCGGGCAGTTCAAAGGATTCACCGTTCAACTGAATGCGCATGCGCAACGCCGCCATCACTTTTTAGGGGGTGGCATTCTAGCCCGATCATGACCTAAAGGTCAGCACCAAGCGTCAAGCGGTTGGGTGCAGGCGCCAGGCGGCGAGTCCGAGGCACAGCCAGCCGATCAGGAACGCCAGGCCGCCGAACGGGGTGATGATGCCGAGCTTGCCGATGCCGAGGGTGGTCAGCAGGTACAGACTGCCGGAGAACAGCAGAATACCGACGGTGAACGAGATGCCGGCCCAGGCGACCAGACGCCCCTGAAGCTGCGTCGCCAGCAGCGCCACGCCGAACAGCGCCAGCGAGTGCACCAGTTGATAGGTGACGCCGGTGTGGAAGATCGCCAGATACTCCGGGGTCAGGCGGTTTTTCAGGCCATGTGCGGCGAATGCGCCGAGGCCAACACCGGTGAAACCAAAGAAGGCGGCCAGCATCAGAAAGCTACGCAGCATGTAGAACTCCAGTCAGACTCGATCGGCAGGGTCTGTATAATGGCCCGCTCAAACGGTTCGGCCAAGCCATCTCTATGCTGCGTTTATTTCTCCGTCGTTTCACGAAGGCCCTGCTCTGGTTCGCGGGCGGCAGCGTATTGCTGGTGTTGGTGTTTCGCTTTGTGCCGCCACCGTTCACGGCGCTGATGGTCGAGCGCAAGATCGAATCCTGGGTCGACGGCGAGCCGATCGATCTGCAACGCACCTGGAAACCGTGGGACGAGATCTCCGATGACCTGAAGGTCGCGGTGATTGCCGGCGAAGACCAGAAATTCCCCGAGCACTGGGGTTTTGACCTGAGTGCGATCAAGGCCGCACTGGCCCACAACGAACTCGGCGGTTCGATTCGCGGCGCCAGCACTTTGAGCCAGCAAGTGTCGAAGAACCTGTTTTTGTGGTCTGGCCGCAGTTATCTGCGCAAAGGGCTGGAAGCGTGGTTTACCGCGCTGATCGAAGTGTTCTGGCCCAAGCAGCGGATTCTCGAGGTGTACCTGAACAGCGTCGAGTGGGATGACGGCGTGTTTGGTGCCGAAGCGGCGGCAAGGCATCACTTTGGCGTAGGCGCCAGGTCGCTGTCCCGGCAACAGGCGAGTTACCTCGCAGCCGTGCTGCCGAATCCCCGCGTCTGGAGCGCCAGTCATCCGACCGCTTACGTGTCGCGCCGTGCCGGCTGGATTCGCCAGCAAATGAGCCAGCTGGGTGGCGACAGCTATTTGTTGACACTCAATGATTCGCGCCGCGCGCCCTGGGCCCAATGACTGCCTGACAGGCAAACAAAAACGCCCCGATCATCACTGATCGGGGCGTTTTTTATTGCCGGACTGCCGGTTATGCGGCAATCGACAACTTGAGCTTGTTCATCGCGCTCTTCTCGAGCTGACGGATCCGCTCGGCCGACACGTTGTACTTCTGCGCCAGGTCGTGCAGCGTGGCTTTCTCTTCTGCCAGCCAGCGCTGGTAGAGGATGTCGCGACTGCGTTCGTCCAGCACTTCCAGCGCTTCGTGCAGGTTGTGATTGGAGTTGTCGCTCCAGTCGGCATCTTCCAGTTGACGGGCCGGGTCGTACCGGTGGTCTTCCAGGTAGTTGGCCGGCGACTGGAAAGCGCTGTCGTCGTCTGCTTCCGCAGCCGGGTCGAAGGCCATGTCATGGCCGGTCAGGCGACTTTCCATCTCACGCACTTCACGCGGCTCGACGCCGAGGCTTTCCGCCACACGGTGGACTTCCTCGTTGTTCAGCCAGGCAAGACGTTTCTTCTGGCTGCGCAGGTTGAAGAACAGCTTGCGCTGGGCCTTGGTGGTCGCGACCTTCACGATCCGCCAGTTGCGCAGGATGAACTCGTGAATCTCGGCCTTGATCCAGTGCACCGCAAAGGACACCAGACGCACGCCCATTTCCGGGTTGAAACGCTTCACGGCCTTCATCAGGCCGACGTTACCTTCCTGGATCAGGTCAGCCTGAGCCAGACCGTAGCCGGAATAGCTACGGGCGATGTGTACGACAAACCGCAGGTGGGCGAGCACCATCTGCCGAGCCGCCCCCAGATCCTGCTCATAGTAGAGACTCTCGGCCAGTTCACGCTCCTGCTCCGGCGTCAGCAATGGAATGCTGTTGACGGTGTGCACGTAGGCTTCCAGGTTTGCGCCTGGAACCAATGCATACGCAGGTTGCAAAGAATTGGACATACGGAAAAACCTCCGACTTACATACTCATGCTTTTCAGCATTGCGAAAAATTGACCGGAAACTCAAATGAAAGTTTCCTTAACCACTGAAAGGTCAATCACGCGCAAAAAAGATTCTACTTCGGCGCCAGCTCCCTGAGATGACGTGCGACTGCAATCCATGCACCGATATAACCCAACAGCACCGCGCCAAGCAAGAGCGACAGACCATCGGCAACTGGCACTCCAGCCAGTGCGAAATCACTGCCGTACAAGCCGGCCAGCCCGACCACCGCGTCGTTCAGCCAATTCAGGCCGAACGCCAAAACACCCCAGGACAGCAGACCCGCACCGAAGCCATACAGCGCGCCCATATAAAGAAAGGGACGACGCACATAGCTGTCGGTGCCGCCGACGAGTTTAATCACTTCTATCTCGGTGCGGCGGTTTTCAATATGAAGACGAATGGTATTGCCTATCACCAGAAGTAATGCGGAAACCAGCAACACCGTCAGACCGAACACGAAACGGTCGCCGAGCTTGAGGATGGCGGCCAGACGCTCGACCCAGACTAGATCAAGTTGCGCCTGTTGTACCTTGGGCAGCTCGGAAAGTTTTTGTCTTAATGCTTCCAGGGTCGACTTGTCGACCTCGTTCGGCGTCACCAGTACCACGCCCGGCAGCGGGTTTTCCGGCAGCTCGCGCAGGGCTTCGCCCAAGCCGGACTGCTGCTGGAACTCTTCCAGCGCCTGGTCGCGGCCGACATATTCAGCATCAGCTACGCCCGGCATGCCTTTGATCTGATCACGTAACGCTTCGCCCTGAGCCGGACTGGCCTCGAGCTCCAGGTACAGCGAGATCTGCGCCGCGCGCTGCCACGAGCCGCCCAGGCGCTCGACATTGTTCAGCAACAACGAAAGGCCCATCGGCAGACTCAGCGCAACTGCCATCACCATGCAGGTGAAGAAGCTGCCGATCGGCTGCTTGCCGAGACGGCGCAGGCTGTCGATCCAGCTGGCGCGATGGCTTTCGATCCAGGCACGGAACAACGTGGCGAAATCCGGGCCGTCGTCATCGTCGTGCTTTTTCTTCTTTGGCGGTTGCGGATCGGCGGCCTTCGGGGCCACGCGCTCGGAAACCTTCGGACTGCGTGTTGCACTCATACGCCGGCCTCCCCGTCGCCGATCAATCGGCCGCGTTGCAGGGTCAGCATGCGATGGCGCATGCGCGCGATCAGCGCCAGGTCGTGACTGGCGATCAGCACGCTGGTGCCCAGACGGTTGATGTCTTCGAACACGCCCATGATCTCGGCCGCCAGACGCGGGTCGAGGTTACCGGTCGGTTCGTCCGCCAGCAGCAGGGCCGGACGGTGAACGATGGCCCGGGCAATGCCGACGCGCTGTTGCTGACCGGTGGACAGGTCGCCCGGATACAGCTCGGCCTTGTCCGACAGCGCCACGCGCTCCAGCGCCGAGTCGACGCGCTTGGCGATCTCGACCTTGGACAGCCCGAGAATCTGCAACGGCAGCGCGACGTTGTTGAACACCGTGCGATCGAACAACAGTTGATGGTTCTGGAACACCACCCCGATCTGCCGACGCAGGAACGGAATCTGCGCATTGCTGATGGTGCTCAGGTCCTGCCCGGCCAGCAGCAGTTTGCCGCTGGTCGGACGCTCCATCGCCAGCAACAGGCGCAACAACGTGGATTTACCGGCACCGGAGTGGCCGGTGACAAACAGGAACTCGCCGCGACGGACTCGAAAGCTCAGCTCATGCAAGCCGACGTGACCGTTCGGGTAGCGCTTACCGACCTGTTCGAAACGAATCATGAACGCTCCCGCTCGGCAAACAGTGCCTGGACAAAGGGTTCGGCTTCAAAGGTACGCAGATCGTCGATGCCTTCACCGACGCCGATGTAGCGGATCGGCAGGCCGAACTGCTTGGCCAGGGCGAAAATCACCCCGCCCTTGGCGGTGCCGTCGAGCTTGGTCAGCGCCAGGCCGGTCAGTTCGACGGTCTGGTTGAATTGCTTGGCCTGGTTGATGGCGTTCTGGCCGGTGCCGGCGTCGAGTACCAGCAGCACTTCGTGCGGCGCATCGGCGTCGAGCTTGCCGATCACCCGGCGAACCTTCTTCAGCTCTTCCATCAGGTTATCTTTGGTGTGCAGACGACCGGCGGTGTCGGCGATCAGCACGTCGATGCCACGGGCCTTGGCGGCCTGCACGGCGTCGAAGATCACTGAAGCCGAGTCCGCGCCCGTGTGCTGGGCAATCACCGGAATCTTGTTGCGCTCGCCCCAGACCTGCAACTGCTCGACAGCCGCGGCACGGAAGGTGTCACCGGCAGCGAGCATGACTTTCTTGCCTTCCAGCTGCAGTTTTTTCGCCAGTTTGCCGATGGTGGTGGTCTTGCCGGCGCCGTTGACGCCGACCACTAGAATCACGAACGGCTTGTTCTGGGAAGCGATCTTCAGCGGCTGCTCGACCGGTTTGAGCATTGCGGCCAGCTCGGCCTGCAGGGATTTGTACAGGGCGTCGGAATCGGCCAGCTCTTTACGTGCGACCTTCTGGGTCAGACGCTGAATGATCACCGAAGTCGCCTCGACACCGACGTCGGCAGTCAGCAGGCGGGTTTCGAGGTCGTCGAGCAGATCGTCATCGATGGCTTTCTTGCCGAGGAACAGGCTGGCCATGCCCTCGCCGATGCTGGCACTGGTCTTGGACAGGCCTTGCTTGAGACGGGCGAAGAAGCCGGCCTTGGTTTCTTCGGTGCGCGGGGCCTCGACCGGGGTTTCAACCTGGATTTCCACAGGAGCGACTGGCGCGACTGGCGCTACGGCGACCGGTGCAGGTGCAGGTGCAGGTGCAGGTGCAGGTGCAGGTGCAGGTGCAGGCTCGGGCGCTTCGACAATCGGGGCAACCGGAGCAACCACAGGTTCTGGAATGACCGGAGCAGCTTCCACCACCGGCGCCTGAACAGGCTCGGGGGCGAACGCAACCGGCGCAGGAATCGGCGGCGTAACGTGCGGAGCAGCCTCTTCAACCAGCGCCACCGGCTCTTCCGCCACTGGCAAGGTCAGCCACGGCTCGCTGGCCGGGGTCAGCGGCAACTCAGCGGCAGCCGGCGCTTCAGGCTCGGCCTCGACCACTGGTTGCAGCACCGGCTCGGCGATCGGCAGCACAACCGGTGCCGGCGCTTCTTCTATTACCGGAGCGGGCGCGGGGGCCGGCTCAGGAATGGCAGTCGGCTGTTCGACGACGGGTTCCTGCGGTTTCTTGCGCAGCCATCCGAACAGGCTTTTCTTCTCGCCAGCCGCAGCTGGGGTCTTCTTGTCGTCGTTGGAACCAAACATGGAGGACGGCTATCTCACGGTAGCGACGCGCCACAGGGGCGCCCCGGCAAATAAATATTCGATGCAGAACAGACTGTGTTTCACCCAGCTTGTTCACGCGCAACATTTTGTCGAGGCGCCAAAAGCACCTCAAAGGTCATTAAATACGAAGGACTGGAACGGCATCGTCGGCGAAAACGCAGAGTTTAGCTGAGAAACTCAAAGCTTCTGCCGGTAACCCGTACAACCTATAGACCGATCAGTGGCCTGATAGGCGTGGCCGCCAGTAAAACGGATCAGTATCCTAGCACCCTCTCGCCCGCCGACGCTAAGACCAAGCGGGCAGCCCAACAGGTTTAAAAACGAATGAATGCTCTAGCCCGCCGCGCCGCAGGCCTGCTGCTCAGCACAGTCTGCCTGCCCCTTTCGGCCCTGGCGGCCGACCCGCAACCGACCCACGAATTCACCCTCGACAACGGCTTGAAGGTCGTCGTGCGCGAAGACCATCGCGCGCCGGTGGTGGTGTCGCAGGTCTGGTACAAGGTCGGTTCCAGCTACGAAACCCCGGGCCAGACCGGTCTGTCCCACGCCCTCGAGCACATGATGTTCAAGGGCAGCGAGAAAGTCGGTCCCGGCGAAGCCTCGCTGATCCTGCGCGACCTCGGCGCCGAAGAGAACGCGTTCACCAGCGACGACTTCACTGCTTATTACCAGGTGCTGGCCCGCGACCGTCTGGGCGTGGCCTTCGAACTGGAAGCCGACCGCATGGCCAACCTGCGCCTGCCGGCTGACGAGTTCGCCAAGGAAATCGAAGTCATCAAGGAAGAGCGCCGCCTGCGCACCGATGACAAGCCGATGGCCAAGGCCTTCGAGCGCTACAAGGCCATGGCCTATCCGGCCAGCGGTTATCACACGCCGACCATCGGCTGGATGGCTGACCTGGAGCGGATGAAAGTCGAAGAGCTGCGTCACTGGTACCAGTCCTGGTACGTGCCGAACAACGCCACGCTGGTGGTGGTCGGCGACGTGACTCCGGACGAGGTGAAGACCCTCGCCCAGCGCTACTTCGGGCCGATCCCGAAACGCGACGTGCCGCCGGCGAAAAAGCCGCTGGAACTGGCCGAACCCGGCGAGCGCCAGATCACCCTGCACGTGCAGACCCAGCTGCCGAGCCTGATGCTCGGCTTCAACGTCCCGAGTATCGCCACCGCCGAAGACAAACGTTCGGTCAACGCCTTGCGCCTGATTTCGGCATTGCTGGACGGCGGCTACAGCGGTCGCATCCCGACCCAACTGGAGCGCGGTGAAGAGCTGGTATCCGGCGGCTCGTCGAGCTACGACGCCTACACCCGCGGCGACAGCCTGTTCACCCTGTCGGCCACACCG
The DNA here is from genome assembly GCF_002112305.1 of Pseudomonas sp. R45(2017). Classification (NCBI taxonomy): domain Bacteria; kingdom Pseudomonadati; phylum Pseudomonadota; class Gammaproteobacteria; order Pseudomonadales; family Pseudomonadaceae; genus Pseudomonas; species Pseudomonas sp. R45(2017). The sequence goes on from NZ_NEHH01000005.1 coordinate 266,577, forward strand.
AACACCCAGAAGAAAAAAACCATGGCCCAGGCGGAAGCCGGCTTGTGGAAACTGCTGGAACAGCTGAAAACCACCGCACCGTCCGCCGAAGAACTGGAGCGCGTGCGTGCGCAGGTCATCGCCGGTCTGGTCTTCGAGCGCGACTCGATCACCAGCCAGGCCACTGCCATCGGCCAGCTGGAGACCGTCGGTCTGTCGTGGAAACTGATGGACACCGAACTGGCCGATCTGGAAAGCGTCACCCCGCAAGACATCCAGAACGCCGCCAAGCTGTATTTCACCCGCGAACGTCTCAGCGTCGCCCACGTCCTGCCACTGGAGACGACTCATGAGTGAGCGCAAAACCCCACGCCTGCTGCTCGGCCTGATCGCCGTGGCCATCATCGGCTCCGCCGCGTTCTATCTGGTGCCGAGCGACAACACCAAGGCCAGCGAAGCGCTGGATAACGCCAAGTCCAGCCAGAAGCTGCAATCGCTGGCCGAACTCGACGGCAAGGCCCCGGCCAGTCGCAAGCTCGACGTGCAGACCTGGAACACCGCCGAAGGCGCCAAGGTGCTGTTCGTCGAAGCCCGCGAACTGCCGATGTTCGACATGCGCCTGATCTTCTCCGCCGGCAGCAGCCAGGACGGCAACGCGCCGGGGCTGGCCCTGCTGACCAACGCCATGCTCAACGAAGGTGTGGCGGGCAAGGATGTCGGCGCCATCGCCCAAGGTTTCGAAGGCCTGGGTGCTGATTTCGGCAACGGCGCCTATAAAGACATGGCCATCGCGTCGCTGCGCAGCCTCAGTGCTGCCGACAAACGCGAGCCAGCGCTGAAGCTGTTCTCGGAAGTGGTGGGTAAACCGACCTTCCCGGCCGACTCCTTCGCGCGCATCAAGAACCAGATGCTCGCCGGTTTCGAGTACCAGAAACAGAACCCCGGCAAGCTCGCCAGCCTGGAACTGATGAAGCGCCTGTACGGCGATCACCCGTACGCCCATTCCAGCGACGGCAACGCGCAAAGCGTGCCGAAGATCACGCTGGCGCAACTGCGTGAGTTCCACGCCAAGGCCTATGCGGCCGGCAACGTGGTGATCGCGCTGGTGGGCGATCTGTCCCGCAGCGAAGCCGAGGCGATTGCCAATCAGGTGTCCGCTGCGCTGCCAAAAGGCCCGGCGCTGGCGAAGATCGCCCAGCCGCAGGAACCGAAGGCCAGCGTCGGTCACATCGAGTTCCCGTCCAAGCAGACCAACCTGATGATCGCGCAACTGGGCATCGACCGTGACGACCCGGACTACGCCGCGCTATCGATGGGCAACCAGATCCTCGGCGGTGGCGGTTTCGGCACCCGGTTGATGAGCGAAGTTCGCGAGAAGCGCGGCCTGACCTACGGCGTGTATTCGGCGTTCAGCCCGATGCAGGCTCGCGGCCCGTTCATGATCAACCTGCAGACCCGCGCGGAAATGAGCGAAGGCACCCTGAAACTGGTGCAGGACGTGCTCGCCGACTACCTCAAGACCGGCCCGACCCAGAAAGAACTCGACGACGCCAAGCGCGAACTGGCCGGCAGCTTCCCGCTGTCCACCGCGAGCAACGCCGATATCGTCGGTCAGCTCGGTGCCATGGGTTTCTACAACCTGCCGCTGAGCTATCTCGATGACTTCATGCGTCAGTCCCAGAGCCTGACAGTCGAGCAGGTTCGCGACGTCCTGAACAAACACTTGAGCACGGACAAACTGGTCATCGTCAGCGCTGGCCCGACCGTGCCGCAAAAGCCGTTACCGGCCCCATCTGATAAACCTGCCGAGCAGCCGCTCGGGGTTCCGGAGCATTAATGGCCAGTCCAAAGAAACCTGTACAAAAACTGCACAACGGTGTGAACCAGTTGCGCATCATCGGCGGCGAATGGCGCAGCCGAAAGCTGAGCTTTCCTGATGCGCCGGGTCTGCGCCCGACGCCAGACCGGGTGCGCGAAACCCTGTTCAACTGGCTCGCGCCATACGTCGCCGGGGCCAAGGTGCTCGATCCGTTCGCCGGCAGCGGCGCACTGTTTCTGGAAGCGCTGTCCCGAGGCGCGGCAATGGGTCAGGCGCTGGATGCCAGCCATGTCGCGGTCTCCAGCCTGAAAGAACACCTCGGCACCCTGCGCTGCACCAACGGCCACGTGCAAACCGCCGACGCGCTGCGCTATCTGGAAACCCAGACCGCGACCGCGTTCGACCTGGTGTTCCTCGACCCGCCGTTCAACCAGAACCTGCTGCCCGCCGTGTGCACGCTGCTGGAAGAGCGCCAATGGCTGGCCGATGATTCGTGGATCTACACTGAAAGCGAAACCGCGCCATCGACCCTCGGCCTGCCAGGCAACTGGCGCCTGCACCGCGAGCAGAAATCCGGGCGGGTGTATTACGCGTTGTGGCAACGTATGGCAGTGATCGCCGGTTAACCGACGGCCTGAAAAAGCGGCGAGTCTCAGCCGAGGCTCGCTGCACTGCATCGAGAGCAATCGTGTCCCCTTCGTCAAAACCGTTCATCCCCGCCTTCGGCCTCGGCAATCCGCACCTGCAAACCTTGTGGGGGCCGTTGTGGCGCAAAACCGTGCACCTTGATCGCCAGCGCGAACGACTGTGGCTGGACGACGGTGACTTCCTCGACCTCGACTGGCACGGCCCGCACAGCGCCGAGGCGCCATTGGTGTTGGTACTGCACGGGCTGACCGGTTCTTCCAATTCACCTTACGTGGCCGGGATCCAGGCAGCGCTCGCCGCGCAGGGCTGGGCCAGTGTTGCGCTGAACTGGCGCGGCTGCTCGGGCGAACCGAACCTGTTGCCACGCAGCTACCATTCCGGCGCCAGCGAAGACCTCGCCGAAACCATCCGCCACCTGAAAGCCAAGCGGCCACTGGCGCCGCTGTATGCGGTCGGCTATTCCCTGGGCGGTAATGTGCTGCTCAAGCATCTGGGGGAAACCGGCAGCGCCAGCGGCGTGCTCGGTGCAGTGGCGGTGTCGGTGCCGTTTCGCCTCGATCAATGTGCCGATCGTATTGGCCAGGGTTTCTCGAAGGTCTATCAGGCGCACTTCATGCGCGAGATGGTCGCCTACATCAAGAACAAGCAGCGCCAATTCCAGCACGACGGCCGCGAGGACGGTCTCGCCGCACTGGCCGCCCTCGGCTCGCTGGAAAACATGCGCACCTTCTGGGATTTCGATGGCCGGGTGACCGCGCCGCTGCACGGTTTCGCCGATGCCGAGGATTACTATCGCCGCGCATCGAGCCGCTATTTTCTCGGTGAGATCCGCACGCCGACCCTGATCATTCAGGCGGCGGACGACCCGTTCGTATTTCCCCACAGCCTGCCGCAGGCCAGTGAGCTGTCGGCCACGACGCAATTCGAATTGCAGAACAAGGGCGGACACGTCGGTTTCGTTGACGGCACGCTCCGCCAACCGGGTTATTACCTGGAGCGACGGATTCCGCAGTGGCTGGCCGACGCGGGGCGCGGGTGAAGTCATGAGCGATCAGGGCGAGTCGATCCGTTTCTGGCAGGCCGCGCCTCTGGCCGGGGTCGAGCTGTTGACCGCGCGCTACATCGAGCATCGTTTCGCCCCGCACGTCCACGACGGTTATGTGATCGGCATGATCATGGCCGGCGCCCAGCGCTACCGTTATCGCGGCGCCGAACACCTGGCGGGCAGCGGTACGCTGGTGCTGATCAATCCGGACGAAGTGCATAACGGCCACAAGGGCACCGAGGACGGCTGGCTGTACCGGGCGTTTTATCCCGACACAGGGCAGATCGTCGCGCTGCTGAATGAGCTGGAACTGCCGACCGCACCGATGCCGGCTTTCGGCGCGACGCTGTATCGCGATCCGGACCTGGTCAACGGTTTCTGTCAGTTGCATCGCTTGCTGGAAAGCCCCGCCACCGCGCTGCAACAGCAAACGGTGTGGCGCGAAATGATGATGTTGCTGTTACAGCGTCACGCAGCGGTGCAGATCAACGGCAATCCCGGCAAAGAGCACCGCGCGGTGGCGATGGCCAAGGAGTTGCTGCACGCGCAACTGGCGGCGCCGCCCTCGCTGGAAGCACTGGCGGCGGCCGTGAACCTCTCGCCCTTCCACTTTGCCCGGGTGTTCCGTCGCGCCACCGGCATGCCGCCGCACAGCTGGCTGATGCAGCAGCGGATCGCCTGCGCGCGTGGCTTGTTGCAGAGCGGCTGCCTGCCGGTGGAGGTCGCCACGCAGCTGGGATTTGCCGACCAGAGCCATCTGAGCCGGCAATTCAAACAGGTTTACGGCGTGGGGCCGGCGGCCTATCGCAGCGCGCGGCTGGATCGCTGAGCGATTACTCGCCCGTAGCGATACCGCGCGCAGGATCGTTGATCCACTCGCTCCACGATCCGGCATACAGCGAACCCAACGGATAACCCGCCAGGCACAGGGCGAACAGGTTGTGACACGCCGTCACCCCGGAGCCGCAGTAAGCCACCAGATCGTTCGGGGAACGCTCGCCGAGTTTCGCGGCGAAACGCTGCTTGAGCTGATCGGCCGGCAGGAAACGCCCGTCGCTGCCCAGGTTGTCGGTAAACGCCGCGCATTGCGCGCCGGGAATGTGCCCGGCGATCGGGTCGATCGGTTCCACTTCACCCTTGAAGCGCGGCAAGGCGCGAGCATCGAGCAGGGTCAGGGCCGGCTGGCCGAGGCGCTGCTGCAATTGCTCGGCGCTGAGCAGCAGGCTCATGTCCGGCTGGCCGCTGAAATTACCCCGGGCCGCTGACGGTGGATCAAGACTCAACGGCAGCCCCGCCGCATGCCAGGCCTTGAGCCCGCCATCGAGAATGAACACGCCGTCACGCTTGCCTAGCCACGCCAGCAACCACCAGGCCCGCGCCGCATAGGCGCCCGGGCCGTCGTCATACAAAACCACGTCGCTGTCGTTATTGATGCCGAACGCTTGCAGGCGTTCGATCAGCGCCGCCGGCTCCGGCAGCGGATGGCGACCGGTCACACCCTTGGTCACCGGGCCGCTGAGGTCGCGTTCAAGATCGGCGAAATGTGCCCCGGCAATGTGCCCCTCGGCGTAGCTGCGCTGGCCGTAATCCGGGTCTTCGAGGGCAAAACGGCAATCGAGAATCACCAGCCCCGGTTGCGCCTTGCGGGCATCCAGTGCGGTCGGGCTGATCAGTTGCGCAATCGGCATAGCGAACGACTCCAGTGAGGAAATGGAATTACGGTCTTTCTTCGAGGGCCTGGGCCAGCGGCACGTAGAACTCTTCGAACAAGGCGTTGACCTCATCGCGGGCCTGCTCGGTGACGAACCCTGCTTCCAGCACCAGCACCTGATACACGCCACGCTTGATGGCCTGCTCGCTGAGGTGATTGGAATTCTCCCGGGTCGTGCACAGGAAGCGCACCCAAGAGGTGAGGATGATCCACGCGTTGAGGGTGAGGGATTCGATCTGCACGCGGTCCATCTTCAGGATCCCGGCGGCAACGAAGCCTTCGTAGATCGCCGCGCCCTGGATCACGCAGCGCTGGGAGAAGCGCCGATAACGCCCGGCCAGGTCCGGATCGCTGTCGAGCAGGTGCTCGAGATCGCGGTGCAGGAAACGGTAGCGCCACATCGCCGACAGCAGTTCCTTGAGATAGAAACGCTTGTCTTCGACCGTCGCGGCACGGCCCTGGGGCGGACGCAGGAAGCTGTCCACCAGGCTTTCGTACTCACTGAACAATACGGCGATGATCGCCTGCTTGTTGGGGAAGTGGTAGTACAGATTGCCCGGAGAAATCTCCATATGGGCGGCGATGTGATTGGTGCTGATGCTGCGCTCGCCCTGCTGATTGAACAGCTCGAGGCTGTTCTGCACGATGCGCTCGCTGGTTTTGATCCGTGGGGCCATGGCTTGAGCTTTAATTCAGAGTGCGTTGGGGGGCATCTTACGACCTATCCGGAGCGGGATAAAACCAGGATGCGCAAGGAAGCCATTTGACTTTCTAGAGCATAGACTCTAAAAAGTTCCTCAAAACAACATCTCCGGAGCTGCCAATGACTGCCGATATTGCCTACCTGCAAACGCTGCAACAGCCGCTGGAAGAGCTCAACCGGCTGTTCAACGCGCAGCGTGCCGCCTACGCCGCCAACCCGATGCCACCTGCAGCCCAGCGCCAGCAATGGCTCAAGGCCCTGCGCGATTTGCTGAGCAACGAACGGCAGGCCCTCATCGACGCGATCAGCTCCGATTTCAGCCACCGCAGCGCCGATGAAACCCTGCTCGCCGAACTGATGCCGAGCCTGCACGGCATTCACTACGCCAGCCGGCACATCAGCCAGTGGATGAAACCTTCGCGGCGCAAAGTAGGTGTGGCTTTCCAGCCGGCATCGGCGAAAGTGGTGTATCAGCCGCTCGGTGTGGTCGGCGTCATCGTGCCGTGGAACTACCCGCTGTTCCTGGCCATCGGCCCGTTGACCGGCGCGCTCGCGGCCGGCAACCGGGTGATGCTGAAACTCAGCGAATCGACCCCGGCCACCGGCCTGCTGCTCAAGGAACTGCTGGCGCGGATCTTCCCCGAAGACCTGGTGTGCGTGGTGCTCGGCGAGGCCGATGTCGGCGTGGCGTTTTCCAAGATGCGCTTCGACCACCTGCTGTTCACCGGCTCCACCAGCGTCGGCAAGCATGTGATGCGCGCAGCGGCAGAAAACCTGACACCGGTGACCCTGGAACTGGGCGGCAAATCCCCGGCCATCGTTTCCCACGACGTACCGCTCAAGGACGCCGCCGAACGCATCGCTTTCGGCAAGACCCTCAACGCCGGCCAGACCTGCGTGGCCCCGGACTACGTGCTGGTGCCGGAAACGCGCATCGGCGGTTTCGTCGAAGCCTATCGCCAGGCGGTGCGCGGGTTTTATCCGACGCTTGCCGACAACCCGGACTACACCGCAATCATCAACGAGCGCCAACTGGCGCGGCTCAACAGCTACCTCAGCGACGCCACCAGCAAGGGCGCGCTGCTGATTCCGCTGTTCGACCAGGGCCAGGGCCGGCGCATGCCGCACAGCCTGTTGCTGAATGTCAGCGACGAGATGACGGTGATGCAGGACGAAATCTTCGGCCCGCTGCTGCCGATCGTGCCGTATCAGGATCTGGATCAGGCATTTGCTTACATCAATCAGCGGCCACGTCCTCTGGCTCTTTACTACTTCGGCTACGACAAGCGCGAACAGAAGCGCGTACTCAGCGAAACCCATTCCGGTGGCGTCTGCCTCAACGACACGCTGCTGCACGTGGCGCAGGACGACATGCCGTTCGGCGGCATCGGCCCGTCTGGCATGGGCCATTATCACGGGCACGAAGGTTTCCTGACGTTCAGCAAGGCCAAGGGCGTGCTGGTCAAACAGCGCTTCAACGCGGCGAAGCTGATCTACCCGCCGTACGGCAAATCGATTCAGAAACTGATCCAGAAACTGTTCATTCGCTAACGTCACCGCCGGGTAATAACAACAATGCACCCAAGCCTGACCGAAACACCTGCCCTGTCGCGCCGTGGCCTGCTGAAATTCAGCCTGGGCGCCACGGCTTTTCTCGCCACCGCCGGCCTTGGTGCCAGCCTGAGTGGCTGTTCGTCGAGCGTATCGGCCAACGGATTCACCACGTTGCGCAGCGGTGATCTGCTGTTTCTGCGCGCGCTGATTCCGGTGATGCTGGATGGCGCCGTTGCTGCGGAAAAGCTGCCCGCCGCTGTCGATGGAACCCTGAAGTCGCTGGATTACAGCCTCGATCACCTGTCGCCGGAAATGCTCAAGCTCACCCGGCAACTGTTCGATGTGCTGGGCATGGCGGTGACGCGCGGGCCATTGACCGGAATCTGGGGCAGTTGGGAAAACGCCAGCCCCGAGGCGATCCGTCACTTTCTAGAACGCTGGGAAAACAGCTCGCTGAGCCTGCTGCGCATGGGCCACAGCTCATTGCTGCAAATGGTGATGATGGCCTGGTACACCCGCGCCGAATCCTGGGCCCATTGCGGTTACCCCGGCCCGCCCGCCGTTTGAGCCTGGCGACCCACGCAAAACAATAATAAGAGAACCTGATCGATGCCCGTACCCGACCCGTTTCGCGAAGGCCTTGCCCGTGGCTGGAAAACCTACAACGGCGCGCAACTCACCGATGACCTGACCCTGGAAGCCGACGTCGCCATTATCGGCAGCGGCGCCGGTGGTGGCACCACCGCGGAAATCCTCAGCGCCGCCGGCTATAAAGTGCTGCTGATCGAAGAAGGCCCGCTCAAGACCAGCAGCGATTTCAAACTGCTGGAAGACCAGGCCTACAGCAGCCTCTATCAGGAAGGTATCGGCCGCATGAGCAAGGATGGCGCGATCACCATCCTTCAGGGCCGCGCGGTCGGCGGCACCACGCTGATCAACTGGACATCGAGTTTTCGCACGCCCGAGCCGACCCTCGAACACTGGGCCAAAGAACACAACGTCAAAGGCCACAGCCCCGCCGACATGGCGCCGTGGTTCGAAAAAATGGAGCAGCGTCTCGGCGTCGCCCCGTGGATGGTGCCGCCCAACGCCAACAACGACGTGATCCGCAAAGGCTGCGAACAGCTCGGCTACAGCTGGCACGTGATCCCGCGCAACGTGCGCGGCTGCTGGAATCTCGGCTACTGCGGCATGGGCTGCCCGACCAACGCCAAGCAATCGATGATGGTCACGACCATTCCGGCAACGTTGGAAAAGGGTGGTGAGCTGCTTTATCTGGCCCGGGCCGAAAAGCTGTTGATCAGCGGCGAAAAGGTCACCGGCCTGCAATGCATGGCGATGGACGAACGTTGCGTCGAGCCGACTGGACGCACGATCACCGTCAAGGCGCGGCATTACGTGCTGGCCGGCGGCGGGATCAACAGCCCGGCGCTGCTGATGCGTTCGGATGCACCGGATCCGCACAAACGGCTGGGCAAGCGCACTTTCCTGCATCTGGTGAACATGTCCGCAGGGCGTTTCGACGAGGTGATCAACCCGTTCTACGGTGCGCCGCAGTCGATCTACTCGGACCATTTCCAGTGGAAGGACGGCACTACCGGCCCGATGGCCTACAAACTCGAAGTACCGCCGCTGCACCCGGCGCTGGCCGCCACGTTGCTCGGTGGTTTCGGTCAGGAAAGCGCGCAACACATGGCGAACCTGCCGCATACCCACGCGATGCTCGCCCTGCTGCGCGACGGTTTTCACCCGGATAGCCAGGGCGGCAGCGTCGAATTGCGCGGTGACGGCTCGCCGGTGCTCGACTATCAGGTGTCGCCTTACACCTGGGAGGGTTTGCGCCGGTCTTTCCACAGCATGGCCGAGATCCAGTTCGCCGGCGGCGCCAAAGCGGTGATGCCGATGCACGCCGATGCCCGCTACGTGAACAGCCTGGCCGAGGCCCGCTCGTTGATCGACACCCTGAGTCTGGAGCTGTATCGCACCCGCCTGGGCAGCGCTCACGTCATGGGCGGTTGCGCCATGGGCGAGGACCCGAAAACAGCCGTCACCGACAGCCTCGGCCGCCATCATCAACTGAGCAATCTGTCGATTCATGACGGCTCTTTGTTCCCCACCAGCATCGGCGCCAACCCGCAGTTGTCGGTGTACGGTCTGACGGCGCAACTGGCGACATCCCTCGGCGAACGGTTGAGAAACCCGTGAAAAAGGCGAAAATTCCGATCGTCTATAGTGCTTTCTTACCCAACAGGCGACTTTCCCGACCGGGACGGCTGCGATACCATCCGACTCCCCAACGGATTCCCGCCAGGACGACGCGATGAACCGAGTGTTGTACCCAGGTACCTTCGACCCTATTACCAAGGGCCATGGCGATCTGGTCGAACGCGCCTCGCGCCTGTTCGACCACGTGATCATCGCCGTCGCCGCCAGCCCCAAGAAGAATCCGCTGTTCCCGCTGGAACAACGGGTCGAGCTGGCCCGCGAGGTCACCAAACACCTGCCGAACGTGGAAGTGGTCGGCTTCTCGACGCTGCTGGCGCATTTCGCCAAAGAGCAGAACGCCAACGTGTTCCTGCGTGGCCTGCGCGCGGTGTCGGACTTCGAATACGAATTCCAGCTGGCCAACATGAACCGCCAGTTGGCCCCGGATGTGGAGAGCCTGTTTCTCACCCCGTCCGAGCGTTATTCGTTCATTTCCTCGACCCTGGTGCGGGAAATCGCGGCCCTGGGCGGCGATATCAGCAAGTTCGTCCACCCGGCGGTGGCCGAAGCTCTGACCCTGCGCTTCAAGAAGTAACGACCGTTCAAACGGCGCCCGCGTGCACTACGGGCGCCAATGCGGCACAATTGCGCGCATTGATTCATAGCGCCCGGGCTCCCCGCCCCGGCTGGAGTTAGCATGTCCCTGATCATCACCGACGATTGCATCAACTGCGACGTCTGCGAACCCGAGTGCCCGAACGCCGCCATTTCCCAAGGCGAAGAGATCTACGTGATCGACCCGAACCTGTGCACCCAGTGCGTCGGCCACTACGACGAGCCGCAGTGCCAGCAGGTCTGCCCGGTGGATTGCATTCCACTGGACGAAGCTCATCCGGAGACTGAAGAACAGTTGATGGAGAAGTACCGCAAGATCACCGGCAAGGCTTGAGCCACTGAATACGATCGCAGCTCCCGGCTGCGATCGCGTCATTCGCGCTGCTCGAATCCCTCCCCTGTGCAGCCCAGGCATCGCACGAACGCCGCTTTCGCCGGCGCCACCACCAGCGCCTCCCCCGCATCGCCAATCCCGCCACCCAGCGCGGTGAACGGCAACGACACCACGAACGCCCCGGCACCGATCACCGTTGCCACCACCAGCAATGGTCGGGCAATCAGCAGATCGCCGAGCATGGCGTAGGCCGGTGGATTCTGGATGGCGTAACGCGGATCACCGCTGCCGCCTTCCGTGGCCTGAACGGTCAGGCTGAAGCACAGCAGCAGGGCGACGATGAGGGTTTGCAAGGACTTCATGGCACGATCCTTCGAGCTGAACAGTGAGACAACTCACTATAGACCGTAGGACTTTTTCGGAGTCTTTGCTCAGCTCTGGCAGCGCGGGCACCAGACGCTCGCGCGCTGACCGAGCTTCATTTCCCGCAGGCCCGTTCCGCAGACCTTGCAGTGCTCGCCGCCGCGACCGTAGACAAACAGTTCCTGCTGGAAATACCCCGGCTGCCCGTCGCCACCGATGAAATCACGCAACGTGGTGCCGCCGCGCTCGATGGCGGCAGCGAGGATGCGTTTGATCTCGATCGCCAGCTTCAAATACCGCGCCCGGGAAATGCCTTTGGCTTCGCGACGCGGATCGATACCGGCGGCGAACAGCGCTTCGGTCGCGTAGATATTGCCAACCCCCACCACCACGGCGTTGTCCATGATGAACGGCTTGACCGCCATCGAGCGCCCGCGCGACAGCTGATACAAGCGCTCGCCATCGAACAGATCGGTCAACGGCTCAGGCCCCAGGCGAATCAGCAATTCGTGATTGAGCGGGTCGGTGCTCCAGAGCATCGCCCCGAAACGCCGCGGATCGGTGTAGCGCAGGGCCAGGCCCGACTCCAGTTCGATATCGACATGCTCATGCTTGGCCGCTGGCATCCCGACCTCAACCAGCCGCAAGTTACCCGACATGCCCAAGTGGCTGATCAGCGTGCCGACTTCGGCGTTGATCAGCAGATACTTGGCGCGCCGCTCGACCAGCACGATGCGCTGCCCGGACAGGCGCACATCGAGGTCTTCGGGAATCGGCCAGCGCAGCCGCCGGTCACGCACGATCACCCGGCTGACGCGCTGGCCCTCCAGGTGCGGGGCGATGCCGCGGCGGGTGGTTTCGACTTCCGGCAATTCAGGCATGGGGGTCTCGAATCAGTTTGCTAAATCAGTGTGCGCCAAGTTCGCGGATGGTTTGCTTCAACGTTTCGAAGTCGTAATCCGAGAGGCCGATGTATTCCAGCACCAGCGGCCCGACGGCCTGCCATTCGAAGTCTTCGGTCTGGTTGCCCAGCACCCGGTACGACGCGCAGATGTGCTCGGCCATTTTCAGGATCGCCAGCAGGTTTTTCATCTGGCTGTTGCGCGAAGTTTCATCGCTGAAGATCGCCAAGGCATTGTGGTGGTTGGCGATGGCCGCGCTGACATGCTCCGGCAGGCGCCAGGATTTGGCGGTGTAGTAACCGACCACCGAGTGGTTGGTGTTGTAGACATCGTTCTCGGTGTCCACGACCCGGCGCTCGGCACTCGCATTGGCATAGGCCGTCTCCAGCGTGGTCATGTAGTCGGGGAAACGCTGAAGCATCAGCGGCACGCCGCAATCATGGAAAAGACCCAAGGCATAAGCCTCGTCGCTCGCCTCGGTGCCAACGCGCTTGGCCAGGGTCAGGCAGGTCATGGCCACGTCCTGGGCGGTGTCCCAGAAACGGTTGAGGGTGACGATGGTGTCATCGTTCATTTCGCCCTTGATCGACATCGCGTTGATCAGATTGATGATCGAGCGACTGCCCAACAGATTCACCGCGCGCTTGATCGAGGTGATCTTGTTGCTCAGGCCGTAATAGGGCGAATTGACGATTTTCAGCAGCGAGCCGGACAGGCCAGGATCCTGGGAGATCAGCTTGGCGATCGTCTCCAGGTCGGGGTCGGGCATGTACTGCTCCATTTGCAGATCCACCATGATCTGCGGCTGCGCGGGCACGCTGATGCCTTGCAGGGACTGTTGAATCTGTTCGGTGGTCAGCTCTTGGGACATAAGTACACACTCTGGGACAGGCGGCGATTCTAACCTCTAAAAACCGACGGACGACACACCAGTGGGCAATTCGCAGGAACTTTCACTTTCCACCAGCCTTCGGAATCTGTAGTGCCCGGAGCAGTTCCCCATCTGTCGCGGGCAGTAATTCCAACAGACTCAGGAGCTTAACGATGGCGACTTCTCTCAGCGGCAAGCGCGTCGCTTTTCTGGTAACCGACGGTTTCGAGCAGGTTGAACTGACTGGCCCCAAAAAGGCACTGGAGCAGGCGGGAGCGCAGGTTGACATCCTCTCCGCCGAAGCCGGCAGCGTCAAAGGCTGGAATCACGATAAACCTGCGGACGACTTCAAGGTCGACCAGACCTTCCAGGGCGCAAGCATCGATCAATACGATGCCGTGGTGCTCCCGGGCGGTGTGCAGAACTCTGACACCATCCGCATCGACCAGGACGCCCAGCACCTGGTCAAGACCGGTGCGTCCGCCGGCAAGCCGATCGCAGTGATCTGTCATGGCAGCTGGCTGCTGATTTCGGCAGGGCTGGTCAATGGCAAGACCATGACCAGCTACAAGACCGTCAAGGACGATCTGGTGAATGCGGGGGCGAACTGGGTTGATCAGGAGGTAGTAAAAGACGGCCACCTGATCAGCAGCCGCCAACCGGACGATATTCCGGCGTTCAGCAATGCGCTGATCGACGCGCTGTCGGCATAGAGCATAAGCGTATGGATACGGGGCGGGCCTGCTCGTGATGAGGTCAGCCGCGTTTCATCGCACGCCAAACCCGGCATAAGGCGCAACACGGTATACTCCCGCTCTTTTTTCCGGAGCGACGTCATGTCCCTGCCTAGCTTGCGCCTCAAAGCCAACGCCGACCGTCGCCTGCGCGCCGGTCACCTGTGGATCTACAGCAACGAAATCGACGTGGCCGCGACCCCGTTGCACGGCTTCAAGGCCGGCGACCAGGCGATCCTCGAAGCCGCCGGCGGCAAGCCGCTGGGCATCGTCGCCATGAGCCCGAACAACCTGATCTGCGCGCGCCTGCTGTCGCGCGACATCAAGCTGCCGCTGGACAAGTCGCTGCTGGTGCATCGCCTGAACGTAGCCCTGTCGCTGCGCGAGCGCCTGTTCGACAAGCCGTTCTATCGCTTGGTCTACGGCGATTCCGACCTGCTGCCGGGTCTGGTGGTCGACCGTTTCGGCGACATCCTCGTGGTCCAGCTCGCCTCGGCGACCATGGAAGCCCATAAAGATGACGTGATCGCGGCGCTGACCCAGGTGCTCAAGCCAAGCGGCATCCTGTTCAAGAATGACTCCGCCGCGCGCGATGCCGAAGGCCTCGAGCGTTACACCGAAACCGTATTCGGCGTGGTGCCGGAGTGGGTGGCGCTGGAAGAGAACGGCGTGAAGTTCGAAGCGCCAGTGGTTCAAGGTCAGAAAACCGGCTGGTTCTACGACCACCGCATGAACCGCGCCCGCCTGGCCCCTTACGCCAAAGGCAAACGCGTACTGGACCTCTACAGCTACATCGGTGGCTGGGGTGTGCAGGCTGCTGCATTCGGCGCCAGCGAAGTGTTCTGCGTCGACGCATCGGGCTTCGCCCTCGACGGCGTTGAGCGTAACGCCGCACTGAACGGCTTCGCCGACAAGATGACCTGCATCGAAGGCGACGTGTTCGAAGCCCTGAAAGAACTCAAGGCCAGCGAAGAGCGCTTCGATGTGATCGTTGCCGACCCGCCTGCGTTCATCAAGCGCAAGAAAGACCTGAAGAACGGTGAAGGCGCCTACCGTCGCCTGAACGAGCAAGCCATGCGCCTGCTCACCAAGGACGGCATCCTGTTCAGCGCTTCGTGCTCGATGCACCTGCCGGAAGACGACCTGCAGAACATCCTGCTGACCAGCGCCCGTCACCTGGACCGCAATATCCAGCTGCTGGAGCGTGGCGGTCAGGGTCCGGATCACCCGGTACACCCGGCCATCCCGGAAACCCGCTACATCAAGAGCATCACCTGCCGCCTGCTGCCGAACAGCTAACGGTATCGATGCGTATAAAGAAGGGGAGCCTGGGGCTCCCCTTCTTTTTGCCTTTAACGTTGCTTTCCTACACTTATTGTCCTGCAGACTTGCAGGATATTTCCGCGAATACTTTATTTACTGAAATTTAACTTACACACCCATTTCCAGCCAAAGATCACTCCGACAAAATTACTGGATTATTCCTACTTAATATTTGCTTGCGATTAATCCATTACAAACTATTATTAAGTCGTCGCCACGGAGGTGACACCAATTAACCACGAAGCAGCAACGAACAAGGAGTTCAATCATGAAAGCAATTACTCTGGAATCCCGCACCCTCGCAAATCTGGCTTTTCTGGTCGCACCTAAAGCCCGTTAAGTAAGGTGGGCGCTGGGTATCGCCGGCTACCCAGCGCCTCTGACAAAGCACCTATCCAGAGCAGCGTGCCCCAACATGCATATAAATCCTTATTTATTCATACTGCCACGAACGCCCGGCCAGATAGTCTGGAACTACAAAGACCATACTCAACATGAACTTGATCTTGAATATTCCTCCCGACTGGCGCAACTTGTCCACAACCCTGACTTATACGACAACAGCAACATAATAGATACACAGCTTTTAAATGCAGGAATACTGACTTCTTATAAAATCCCGGCGCCTGCCTGGGGCTGGGATGAACTGTCCAGGATCTACCATATCGGGACTCGGGACATTCCTTGCGAACACACTCCCCGAAACATTCAGGAATGGTCCAGGCAATATCTCGAACACTGCAACAAAGTGCTTGCCACTCCCCCGCCAGCCGACATCCCTGTGGATACCCGTCCGAACGCACTCATCGCCCTGCCCAAGCCGCTGGCACTGAATGACGACAGCCTGTCGAATTCACTGACCCGGCGAAAGACCTGCCGATCCTTCACTGGCGCTGCCGTGCCGCTGGATGATGTGGGCACCTTGCTTTACCTGTCACTCGGTTACCTGGGAGAACGCGAAACCGACTGCGACGACAGCATCGCCGAAGGACTGGGCGCGCGGCGCAGCAGCCCTTCCGGCGGTGGCCTTAATGCCTGCGCCGGGTTCGTGTTTGTACAGAACGTCGACGGACTGGCACCCGGCGTGTATGCCTACCACCCCGCCGATCACGCCCTGAGCTTCATCAACCCTTTGCCCGACACCGCGCCCGGCAATCTGCTGGGGGGGCAGCATTTCATCAACAACCTGCCATTGGGGCTGTTCATCACCGCCCGCTTCGACCGGCTCTGGTGGAAATACCCGCACTCGCGCGCCTATCGAATGGCGTTCATCGAAGCCGGGCACCTTTCGCAAACGTTTCAACTGGTGGCGACAGCGCTCGGCATGAACACCTGGCTCACAGGCGCGTTTTCCGATGAGCAGGTCGAAGCGTTGCTGAAGCTCGAAAACAGTGCGGAACAACCCTTGTTCTTTGTCGGTTGCGGGGAAAGCGACGGTCAGGCGATGTGTCAGGAAATGCGTGACCTGCTGCGTGAGGCACAACCATGAGCGCCCTGGCCCCGGAACCGGTCTTTCAGTTCACCCTGAGCGACTGGAACAGCCGCGCCTCCGTTCGCGCCAGCCCCCACGATTACCGCTTGCCGGAAAACGTGCAGGAACAACTGGAGACCCGGCACTGGTTTCCGCCGGCATTCCTGCCTTACCTGGCCCACCCGGTGATTGAGGCTGCGGGCCGTTCGATGCTGCACCGGCTTACGGCCCGGCATCTGGTGCACTTTCTCGACTACACCACGCTGCTCGAACACCGGATCGTCAATCGCGCCGTCGAAACCATCGTGCATGGCGAACTGCCGGTCGAGGTACCGACGTCGATGAAAACCGCCGCGCTCCAGCTCTACACCGACGAGGGCTATCACGCCCTGTTTTCCAGTCAGGTGGCAGAGCAGATCGCCAGCCTCTACGCCATCACCGGGCGACCCGTGATGCCCAGACGCATCACCCGGATGAACCTGCTGGTCGCACGCACAAGGCAGGAGCAACGGCCGCTGGCGTGCTTTCTTCTGGGCTTCGTCTCGGAAACCATCATTGCCCGTGAACTGCTGGATGTCTGCCGCGACAGCCTGGTGTCCGGCGTCAACGACATGTTGCGCGATCACCTCACCGACG
This sequence comes from Pseudomonas sp. R45(2017), assembly GCF_002112305.1. Lineage (NCBI taxonomy): Bacteria > Pseudomonadati > Pseudomonadota > Gammaproteobacteria > Pseudomonadales > Pseudomonadaceae > Pseudomonas > Pseudomonas sp. R45(2017). The sequence goes on from NZ_NEHH01000005.1 coordinate 283,490, forward strand.
AAGCGCGCCACAGCCGCTATTTCACCGAAGTGTTCCACTACCTCTGGTTGCACCTGAACCCGCGACAGCGAACGTTCACCGCGACGACCTTGCTCGACATTCTGGAAATCTTCTTCGAAGTGGATGAGCACTGGCTGCAGGAAAGCCTCTGTGGCGCGGGCATTGCAAATACGACGGTGACGGACATTCTCGGCACGATGACATCGACCCAGGCCAGTCGACGGCGGGCACGCGCCGGCAGCCTCGCTACGTTGAACGCATTGAAGAAAGCCGGATTTTTCGCCGAACCTCAAAACCAGACACTATTTGCCAGGGCGGGACTGATCGATGGATGACGGACAATCTGTGGTGACCCGACGACAGCGGCGCGGGGCTGTCAGTCTTTTGCTGGCAATGGTGTTGCTCGGCGTCTTTCCACTGGATGTCCTGCTGCCTTCGTTCCCGGCACTGGCCGAACACTTTCGCCGCACCTCGGCGGACATCGCCCTGTCGATCAGCCTGTTTGCGGTCGGAATTGCCTTCGCCCAGTTGCTGATCGGCCCGCTGTCGGATGTGATCGGACGCAAGGGGCTGCTGCTCGCCGGCATGAGCGTTTCCATACTCGGCGCCCTCGGTTGCGTGATGACCTCGGACTATTCGCTGTTTCTGATGTTCCGGGTGTTGCAGGCGCTGGGCTGCGGTTGCTTCGTGCTGTCACAGGCGCTGGTGCAGGACCTGTTCGAAGGCGAAGAACGTGACCGCCTACGGATTTTAATGGTCACCGCCGGCGGGATTTTCATCTCGATATCGCCGCTGGCTGGCACCTTTCTTCAGGCGACGCTGGGCTGGCGCGGCAGCTTCTGGGTGTTCATCGCATTATCAGCCGCAGTGCTGCTCAAGGCCTGGCTGTTTCTGGAGAACACCCGACCTACCGCCACTGGCACACGTACGAACTTCCTCACGGCATATCGACGGGTTCTGGGAGATTTCGACTTCGTCGGCTACTGGCTGATTTCGGCATTTGCGTTCGCCTGCCACTTTTCATTCATCGTGATCTCGCCGCTGATCTTCATGGATCGGCTGCAACTGTCCGCTTACGAGTTTTCGTTGATCCTGCTGATCTACGGTGCGGCTTACGTCACCGGGGGTATCCTCGCCAGCGTGCTGAGCAGGCGCATCAACAGCGGCCAGCAGATGGTCGTCGGCCTGAGCCTGATCCTGTTCGCCGGCGTGACCATGCTGTACCTGTCGTCGAACTTTGCACTGGCTCCGGCGACCGTGCTGATCCCGATGCTGATCTGTACCGCCGGCACCACCATTGCCCGACCGGCGGCCACGTCCCGGGCCATGAGTCTGTTTCCGGAAAACGCCGGCACGTCGGCCTCGGCCGGCAGCACGATCATTTTCATCTGCGGCGGCTTGATCAGTGCCTTGATCAGCCTGAGCCCGACCAATCTGCAATCCACGCTGGGCTACAGCTTCGTAATACTTAGCGGGGTGGCACTGGCGTTGAATGCGCGGATCAGTCGGCGCAACGATCTGGTGGGGCAACCGGACAGCGATTAATCCTGCCGGTCGTCATCCCGCACGTTTCGTCAGTACTGGAACAACGCTTTGCGCCATTCCCTCCTGACGCCAGCGGTGTAGAATCGCGAGATTCATCGCCATTCATCCCCGGCGGGTTTATGAGCTCAGGCTGAGACCAGCGGCGATCCCGCAACGTCATCGGCAACATCAGGACACACGGCCATTTCTGAGTGTTCCAGACGTCAATAGAAGCTCACTCCCTTTTGATACCTGATTAGCCGCCCGGAGTGCTCCATGCCAGATTACCGCTCGAAAACATCCACCCACGGCCGCAACATGGCCGGCGCCCGCGCACTGTGGCGCGCCACCGGGATGAAAGATGACGACTTCAAGAAGCCGATCATCGCCATTGCCAACTCCTTCACTCAGTTCGTACCGGGCCACGTTCACCTGAAGGACCTGGGCCAACTGGTTGCCCGTGAGATCGAACGCGCTGGCGGCGTTGCAAAAGAATTCAACACCATCGCGGTTGACGACGGCATCGCCATGGGCCACGACGGCATGCTCTATTCGCTGCCGAGCCGCGAGATCATCGCCGACTCCGTCGAGTACATGGTCAACGCCCACTGCGCCGACGCCATCGTCTGCATTTCCAACTGCGACAAGATCACCCCGGGCATGTTGATGGCGGCCTTGCGCCTGAACATTCCGGTGATCTTCGTGTCCGGCGGCCCGATGGAAGCCGGCAAGACCAAACTGGCCAGCCACGGTCTCGACCTCGTCGACGCCATGGTGATCGCCGCCGACTCCAGCGCTTCTGACGAGAAGGTTGCCGAGTACGAGCGCAGCGCCTGCCCGACCTGCGGTTCGTGCTCCGGCATGTTCACCGCCAACTCGATGAACTGCCTGACCGAAGCCCTGGGCCTCGCACTGCCGGGCAACGGTTCGACCCTGGCCACCCACAGCGATCGCGAGCAGCTGTTCCTGCAGGCCGGCCGCACCATCGTCGAACTGTGCAAACGCTACTACGGCGAGAACGACGAGTCGGTACTGCCGCGCAACATCGCCAACTTCAAGGCGTTCGAGAACGCGATGATGCTCGACATCGCCATGGGCGGTTCGACCAACACCATCCTGCACTTGCTGGCCGCGGCCCAGGAAGCCGAGATCAACTTCGACCTGCGCGACATCGATCGTCTGTCGCGCAAGGTGCCGCAGCTGTGCAAGGTCGCGCCGAACATCCAGAAGTACCACATGGAAGACGTGCACCGCGCCGGCGGCATCTTCAGCATCCTCGGTTCGCTGGCCCGTGGCGGCCTGCTGCACACCGACCTGCCGACCGTGCACAGCCGCAGCATGGAAGAAGCCATCGCCAAGTGGGACATCACCCAGACCGACGATGAAGCCGTGCACCATTTCTTCAAGGCAGGCCCGGCCGGCATTCCGACGCAAACCGCGTTCAGCCAGTCGACCCGTTGGGAAACCCTGGACGACGACCGTGAAAACGGTTGCATCCGCAGCTTTGAACACGCCTATTCGAAAGAAGGCGGCCTGGCCGTGCTGTACGGCAACATCGCCCTGGACGGCTGCGTGGTGAAAACCGCCGGTGTTGACGAGTCGATCCACGTGTTCGAAGGCAACGCCAAGATCTTCGAAAGCCAGGACAGCGCCGTGCGCGGCATCCTCGCCGACGAAGTGAAGGAAGGCGACATCGTCATCATTCGCTACGAAGGCCCGAAAGGCGGCCCGGGCATGCAGGAAATGCTCTACCCGACCTCGTACCTGAAATCCAAAGGCCTGGGCAAAGCCTGCGCCCTGCTGACCGATGGCCGTTTCTCCGGCGGCACTTCCGGTCTGTCCATCGGCCACGCTTCGCCAGAGGCTGCGGCCGGCGGCGCGATCGGTCTGGTACAGGACGGCGACAAGGTGCTGATCGACATTCCGAACCGCTCGATCAACCTGTTGATCAGCGATGAAGAACTGGCGGCACGCCGGGTCGAGCAGGACAAGAAAGGCTGGAAACCGGTCGAACAGCGTCCACGCAAAGTGACCACCGCCCTCAAGGCCTACGCCCTGCTGGCGACCAGCGCCGACAAGGGTGCCGTGCGCAACAAGGCGATGCTCGACGGGCTGTGATGCTTAACCGTCGCGCATAAAAATGCCCCGCCAAGTGCGGGGCATTTTTTTGCCTTCAGGTTTTGATCGTTCCCACGCTCCCGCGTGGGAATGCCTCAAGGGACGCTCTGCGTCCAGTGACGCGGAGCGTCACGGGCTGCATTCCCACGCAGAGCGTGGGAACGATCGTCGCGCTCTGCTCGGGAGCGATCACCGTAGCAATTACTGGATTTCTTCAGGTTTGACGATCACCCAGTTCTTGTCCGCCGTCACCGGCAAACCTTCTTTCGCCTGGGCCGCCGCGTGCTTGGCCATCATGCCCTGAATCTGGGTCATGTACTTGTCCTTGCGATTGACCCACAAGTGAATGCCACCCTTGGCCACGTCCACATCGTGGAACAGCATGTAGCCGTCGCTGGTCGGTGTGTCGCCACCCACCAGTACCGGTTTTTTCCATTCGTCGATATAGGTCAGGATTGCCGCGTGCTTGCCGGCCATCCAGGTTGCCGGAGTCCACAGGTAGGGTGTCAGCTCGAGGCCGAGGTTGGCCTTCTCGTCATATTTGCCGGCGGTGATCTGCTTGCGCGCGGTGGTCAGCTCGCCGGTCTCGCGGTTCTTCAGCAACGTGGTCACGCCGATCACGTTCTGCGGTTTGACGTTGTAACCATACTTCGGATCGGCCGCGACCATCCGCACCAGTTCTTCGGAGGCGGCGGTCATCACGTAGACTTCGATGCCGTTCTCCATCAGTTTGTTGTACAGCTCTTTCTGGCCAGTGAAGATCTTCGGCGGATTCACATCCAGATTCTTGACCACGTCACCTTCGTAATAAGTCGCCGGCACCGGTTTGCCCGAGGCCATCAGCTCATCGACGTAGCCCTTGAGTTCCTTGAGGGTGAAGCCGGAAAACACCTGCGCCACCCATGGGTAGCAGACCATGTCGTCGACTTCGCAGAGGCGGTAGTAGTAACTGAACAGGCTTTCCTTGTGGTCGGCGGTGTCCTTGAACGGCATCAGTTTCAGGGAGGGATCGAGCTTGTCCCGGGTGATCAGGCCCTTGTTTTCCATGAACGGCAGCAACGACTCTTCGAGGTCGTAGCGGTAACTGGTGTTGTCCATGTCGAACACCGCGTAGTTACCTTTGTTGGCGTTGGCGGCGATCATCGCGTCCAGTGCCTTGGCCTGATCCGCGGGCCAGTGTTTCAGGTCGGTGGCGAACGCCTGAGTGGCCAGGCCCATCCCCACAGTCAGTGCGACAGCCAGAAATTTCGGTGCAAACTTCATTGGCGCTTCTCCCTGGGTCAAAGAAATCGACGCTAACAAATAAATGTGACAGTCCCCGTCTGTCAGCGACCGTCCACGTCCGTTTCGCGCCAGTTGCATCCCCGAGAACGACACCCGCTTATTCCAAAAACGACGGACGACCTTTGATTTCGGTATTAAATCATTGGAAATCAAACTGTTAGGCTTGCCGGTTCGCAACAGCCCCGGAAGGTTGTTGGCACAGTCTTTTCTGGAGTCCTCATGAATCTGCCCCTGATTCTCAACTTGCTGGTGTTCCTCGCCCTGCTCTTCGGCCTGGCGCAAACCCGTCACACCTCGTGGAGCCTGGCGAAAAAAGTCCTGCTCGCACTGGTGCTGGGCGTGGCATTCGGCGTCGCGCTGCACACGATTTACGGTGCCGGCAACCCGGTGTTGAAAGCCTCGATCGGCTGGTTCGATCTGGTCGGCAACGGTTACGTGCAACTGCTGCAAATGATCGTTATCCCGCTTGTGTTCGCCTCGATCCTCAGCGCCGTGGCCCGTCTGCACAACGCTTCGTCGCTGGGCAAGATCAGCTTCCTGACCATCGGCACGCTGCTGTTCACCACCGCGATTGCCGCGCTGATCGGCATCGGCCTGACCAACCTGTTCGGCCTGACCGCCGAAGGCCTGGTTGCCGGCACGCAGGAAATGGCCCGTCTGCAAACCATTCAGACCGACTACGCGGGCAAGGTCGCCGACCTGAATGTGCCGCAACTGCTGCTGTCGTTCATCCCGCAGAACCCGTTCGCCGACCTGGCGCGGGCCAAGCCGACCTCGATCATCAGCGTGGTGATTTTCGCTGCGTTCCTGGGGGTTGCCGCGCTGCAACTGCTCAAGGATGACGTCGAGAAAGGTCAGAAAGTGATCAACGCCATCGACACCCTGCAAGCCTGGGTGATGCGTCTGGTGCGTCTGGTGATGAAGCTGACCCCGTACGGCGTGCTGGCGCTGATGACCAAAGTGGTGGCCGGTTCCAACCTGCAGGACATCATCAAGCTCGGCAGTTTCGTGGTGGTGTCGTACCTCGGCCTGGGCCTGATGTTTGTGGTGCACGGTTTGCTGGTGTCGGCGGCCGGAATAAACCCGCTGCGTTTCTTTCGCAAGATCTGGCCGGTGCTGACATTCGCGTTCACCAGCCGCTCCAGCGCAGCGAGCATCCCGCTGAGCATCGAAGCGCAGACCCGTCGTCTGGGCATTCCGCAATCGGTGGCAGGCTTCGCTGCTTCGTTCGGCGCGACCATCGGCCAGAACGGCTGCGCCGGTCTGTACCCGGCGATGTTGGCGGTGATGGTTGCGCCAACCGTCGGCATCAACCCGCTGGATCCGCTGTGGATCGCGACGCTGGTGGCGATCGTGACCCTGAGTTCGGCTGGTGTGGCGGGCGTGGGTGGCGGTGCGACCTTCGCCGCGCTGATCGTGCTGCCGGCCATGGGCTTGCCGGTTTCGCTGGTGGCGTTGCTGATTTCGGTCGAGCCGCTGATCGACATGGGCCGTACGGCCCTGAACGTGAGCGGTTCGATCACCGCTGGCGCGATTACCAGCCAGGTGATGCAGCAGACCGACAAGGCACTGCTGGATGCCGATGAGCATGCGCAGCTAGCGAGCTAGCCAGCTGCAAGCTGCAAGCTGCAAGAAGAGCATTCCAGCTTTTACTTGCGGCTTGCAGCTCGAAGCTTGTAGCTATCTTCTTTCCCAGACTTCGAAGTTGTAAGCCGGTTTGTCGCCTTCAGCCGGATTCGGCACGTTCGACACCAGTGTCCACTGGTTCAGATCGAACTCCGGAAACCACGCATCGCCTTCCGGGCTCAGTGCCACACGGGTCAGATACAGACGATCCGCCTGCGCCAGCCCCTGCGCATACAACTGCGCCCCGCCAATCAGCATCAACTCGTCGACGCCCTGCTCTTTCGCCCACGCTTCGGCGCGAACCACGGCGGCTTCCAGCGACGGATAGACTTCCGCGCCCTCCAGCACCAGACCGGCCTGACGGCTGACCACGATATTCAGACGGCCCGGCAACGGACGCCCCAGCGAATCCCAGGTCTTGCGGCCCATGATGATCGGCTTGCCGAGCGTCGTGGCCTTGAAGTATTTGAAGTCTCCGGGCAGGTGCCAGGGCATGCTGTTGTCGACGCCGATCACGCGGTTTTCACCGAGGGCTGCGATCAGGCTGAGGGGGAGTGATTTAGTCATGCCGGCGAGGATACCAGAGCCGCCCTTACCCCGATAAGCGCCACAGCGGTTATGCTCACGGCTCAATCAAGCAACGGGATGCCGCGTGACTGAACTGACTTCACTGCAAAACCTCTGGCTCACCGAAACCGTGCGTCTGCGCGAAGAACACGCAGGCCCGCTGGATGATCTGGAAGCCAATCGCCTGGCCCGCGCGGCCGGCGGCGATCTGCCGGGACGCATTCAACGCCGGGCCTTGTGGCTGGCCGAGCGCGACGGCCTGACCTCGGCGCTCAAGCACTGGCTGCAAGGCGCGCGCCTGGCGCTGGTGCTGCTGGCGATCTTCGCCGTATTGAGCGGCGCAGGGCTGGCCTTCGCCGCACTGGGCCAGACGCCGGTCAATGTATTCTGGGCGCTGGGCAGTCTGCTCGGGCTGAATCTGATTCTGCTGTTGAGCTGGGCGCTGGGACTGATCTTCGCCGGCGAACACGGCACCACCCTTGGCCGCTTGTGGCTGTGGCTCAGTGAAAAACTCGCCCGCGATGCCAAGGCGGCGCAACTGGCGCCGGCCCTGCTGTTGATGCTGCAACGCAAGAGGCTCAATCGCTGGGCGCTCGGCACGCTGGTCAACGGCCTGTGGTTGCTGGCGATGTTCAGCGCGCTGGTTTTGCTGCTGACGCTGATGGCGACCCGGCGCTACGGCTTCGTCTGGGAAACCACGATTCTCAGCGCCGACACATTCATCAACATGACCCAGGCCCTCGGCGCATTGCCGGCGCTGCTGGGCTTCAACGTGCCGACCGTGGACATGATCCGCGCCAGCGGCGACACCGCGCTGAACATCGAAAGCGCCCGTCAGGCCTGGGCAACCTGGCTGGTCGGCGTGCTGGTGGTGTACGGCGTGCTGCCGCGTCTGCTGTTGGCGCTGTTTTGCTTCTGGCGCTGGAACAGCGGCAAAGCCGCATTGCGTCTGGACCTGAACCTGCCCGGTTACGCCCAACTGCGCGAGCGCCTGATGCCGACCAGCGAACGCCTCGGCATCACCGACCCAGAACCTGCGCAAATGCACCGCGTCGAAAGCACCGTCGGCGAACACGCCAGCGATGGCGCGTTGCTGGTGGCGATCGAACTCGACGATCAACACTCATGGCCGCCGACGCTGCCGAAAAACGTCAGCAACGCCGGCATCCTCGACAGCCGTGAATCGCGCAACAAACTGCTCGAACAGCTCAGCCGCTTCCCGCCGGCGCGCCTCGCGATTGCCTGCGACCCACGGCGCTCGCCGGATCGCGGCAGCCTGGCGCTGATCGCCGAGCTGGCGCGCAATGCCGCCGCGACCCGCGTCTGGCTATTGCAGGCGCCGCAAGGTCAGGCGCTGGACGCCGAACGCCTCGGTGACTGGCACGTGGCGCTGCAACAGCTGGAGCTGCCGTTCGCCGATTGCGCCCCGTTGAACTGGCTGGAGCACGGACATGACTGATGCCTGGAAAGCGCCGCTGAAACTGGCGGTGGTCGGCCACACCAACGTCGGCAAGACTTCGCTGTTGCGCACCCTGACCCGCGACGTCGGCTTCGGCGAAGTCTCCCATCGACCGAGTACCACGCGGCATGTCGAAGGCGCGCGGTTGTCGGTGGATGGCGAGCCGTTGCTCGACCTCTACGACACGCCCGGTCTGGAAGACGCCATCGCCCTGCTGGATTTTCTGGAACGTCTGGAGCGCCCCGGCGAACGCCTCGACGGCCCGGCACGGCTGGCGCGGTTTCTCGACGGCAGCGAAGCGCGCCAGCGTTTCGAACAGGAAGCCAAAGTCCTGCGGCAACTGCTCGATTCCGATGCCGGCCTGTACGTGATCGACGCCCGCGAACCGGTGCTGGCCAAGTACCGCGATGAACTGGAAGTGTTGGCCAGTTGCGGCAAGCCGCTGCTGCCGGTGCTGAATTTCGTCAGCAGCGCCAACCACCGCGAGCCGGACTGGCGCGAAGCACTGGCGCGTCTCGGCCTGCATGCATTGGTGCGTTTCGACAGCGTCGCCCCGCCCGAGGACGGTGAGCGGCGGCTGTATGAAAGCCTCGCACTGTTGCTGGAAAACGCCCGCCCACAACTTGAACGCCTGATCGCCGATCAACAGGCCCAGCGCCTCGCCCGCGAGCAAAGCGCCGCACGCCTGATTGCCGAATTGCTGATCGACTGCGCCGCCTGCCGGCGCAGTGTGGCGAGCAACGCTGAACAGGAACAACAAGCCATCAGCGAACTGCGCAAAGCCGTGCGTCAACGCGAACAGAAGTGCGTCGAGGCGCTGCTGAAGCTCTACGCCTTCCGCCCGCAGGACGCCGCCGCCAGCGATCTACCGTTGCTCGACGGACGTTGGGGCGATGACCTGTTCAACCCGGAAACCCTCAAGCAACTCGGCGTGCGAGTCGGCGGCGGGATTGCCGCCGGTGCCGCAGCCGGTGCGGGTGTGGATCTGCTGGTGGGCGGCATCACCCTCGGCGCCGCCGCTCTGGCCGGGGCCATTGCCGGCGGCGCGCTGCAAACCGCCCGCAGCTATGGCAACCGCTTGATCGGCAAGATCAAGGGGCAGCGGGAGCTGACGGTCGACGACAACGTGTTGCGCCTGCTGGCATTGCGTCAGCGGCAACTGCTGCAAGCGCTGAATGCCCGAGGCCATGCGGCGCTGGACAGCATTCAGGTGGCTACGCCGCAGGACAAGACCTGGCGCGAAGGCAAGTTGCCGGAAGCACTGAACAAGGCGCGCGCGCATCCGCAATGGTCTTCTCTGAATCCGCATCCGAAGCTGAATCAGGCGGAGCGGCAGGAGCAGATTGAGTCGTTGGTGGAAAAGGTGCTTGAGCTTTAAATCCCAGACCCTCACCCCAACCCTCTCCCTTCGGGAGAGGGCTGGGCGGGCGGCACTCCGATGAGGGCAGCATTCACTAGGCAGACAACAAAGCTTCAGCCTTGCGCTTCAGAACGGACAAATCCATCACCGGCACCGCCATTTCCTTCGCCAGTTCATCCCACTGGCGCATTCGCAGGCTGACGGCGCACAACGGATCCTGCTCGAACGCATCCGCTTCAGCCTCGGTCATCACCCCGCCCTGATATTCCAGGGTGCGGCGGCTGGCTTCGCTCAAGCGGTCGTAATAGCCCGATTCCCTGAGCGTCAGATAGCGCTTGGCCTGGACGTGATATTCCACCAGTCGCGCCAGGCGTTCGCTGAAGCCGGCCTCACGCAAGTAATCCGCGCCGAGGCGTTCGTGGCTGACCACGCCGTAACCGCCCATGTTCTCTGCGCCTTCGGCACACAAGTGGCCGATGTCGTGGAAGAACGCGGCAAGCACCACTTCGTCGTCGAAGCCTTCGGCGATGGCCAGTTGCGCCGCCTGGGACATGTGCTCGATCTGCGACACCGGTTCGCCGATGTAGTCGCTGGCGCCGAAGCGCTCATAGAGGCCGAACACCCGGTCGATGACTTGCTCGTGACTCAACATCAGTGCTCTCCAAAAAGCTGTGCAACATTGCGCTCGGCCATGGCCGGGCCGACGCTCATGCCGACGCCGCTGTGCATCAGCGCCACACTCAGCCCCGGCGCCGGACGCAGGAACGAAAACGGCCCCGGACCCCGGGAACCATAGACACCCTGCCAGCGCTCGACCACTTGCACCTTGCAGCCGAGGGTCTGTTCGGCCAGTTCGAGCATCCAGTTGTCGACCTGCTCGGCGTTGAACGGTGATGGATCGCTGCCGTAATGGTGCGAATCGCCGATGATCAGCTCGCCATAAGGTGTCGGGCTGATCAGCAGGTGAATGCCGTTTGCCTGCAGGTGCGGTTGTTCGCGCAGGATTTGCGCCTGCACTTCCGCTGCTTCCGGCAGGTCAGCGAAGGCGCCGTAATGCACGCAGCTGAGGCCGGTGAGCAAGGCGTGTTGCAAGTTCAGGTCGATCTGCGGCCGGACGCGGAGCATTTGCAGGCGGCAGATTTGCGGGTCGAGGGCGGCAATCGGCTCGGCCAGCAAGGTCTGATAATCGTGGCCGGAGCAGACGATGATCTGCTTGGCGGAGAATGTGCCGGCAGTACTTTGCAGGCGCCCAGGCTCGACGTCGCGAACCAGCGTCGAGAAGTGAAACTCGACGTCGAGCTCGCGGCGCAGGTATTCGATCAGCGCCGGAATCGCTTCCCGGGAATACAGCTGTTGGTCGTCCATACCGTGCAGCGCGGCGCGGTGATGGCTGAACTGGCCGCCGTACAGATCGCGCAGCGCGGCACCGCGCAGCAGTTCGACGCGGTAGTCGTGCTCGACGGCGCGTCCGGCGCAGAAGGCTTCGAGCAAGTGCTCTTCGGCTTCGGTGCGGGCGAACAGGTACGAGCCGTTGCGCTTGAGTTGCAGGCCGGCGAGCTGCGCCCACTGGCCCCAGATTTCGCGGCTGGCCTTGGCCAGTTCGAGCATCGGACCCGGTGGCTGGCCGGTGACCAGGGCCTGGCCGAAGTTGCGTACCGAGGCGCCAAGTGGCGTGGTGGTGCGCTCGAAAACCGTGACCTTGAGACCGCGCCGGGCGGCGGCCCAGGCGTGGGACAGACCCAGGATGCCGGCGCCGACGATCAGCAAGTCTTTGTGTTGTGTCATGCAGCTACCTCAATGATCGTTCCCACGCTCTGCGTGGGAATGAATACCGTGACGCTCTGCGTCACAGAGGACGCGGAGCGTCCTTGGCTGCATTCCCACGCGGAGCGTGGGAACGATCAATGCTCCGTCAGGGAACGATCGGGTAAGAAGATTTACTTGGCAGCGACTTTCTCGGACTTGCCGTCATAACGCTTGCGCCATTCGGTCAGGATCTCGTCGCGGTTCTTCGAGGCCCAGGCGAAGTCGTTCTTGATCAGGCGCTGCTCGTAGTCGGCCGGCAGTTCGGTCTGCGGCTTGGCGATACCCGGCTGGGCGAGGACGGCGAAGTTTTCCTTGTACAGATCCATCGCCGGGGCGCTGGCGGAGAAGTCGGCCAGTTTCTTCGCAGCTTCTTCGTGCGGCGTGCCTTTGATCACGGCGGTGGCTTCGATCTCCCAGCCGAGGCCTTCCTTCGGCAGGATGATGTCCAGCGGCGCGCCCTGACGCTTCAGCTGAACGGCCGGGTATTCGAAGGAAATCCCGATCGGGAATTCGCCCGCTGCCGCCAGTTTGCAAGGCTTGGAACCGGAGTGAACGTACTGGCCGATGTTCTGGTGCAGACCGTCCATGTAGGCCCAGCCCTGCTTCTCGCCGAAGGTTTGCAGCCAGGCGCTGACGTCGAGGAAACCGGTGCCGGACGAGGCCGGGTTCGGCATCACGATCTTGCCCTTGTACTCAGGCTTGGTCAGGTCCTGCCAGCTCACCGGTTTGCTCAGGCCCTGCTTTTCGGCTTCGACGGTGTTGAAGCAAATCGTCGCGGCCCAGACGTCCATGCCGACCCAGGCTGGCGGGTTGGCGGCGTCGCGGTAGTTCGCGCCGATCTTGCCCAGATCCTTCGGCGCATAGCTTTGCAGCATGCCTTGCTGATCGAGGATCGCCAGGCTCGACGCCGCCAGGCCCCAGACCGCGTCAGCCTGCGGGCGATCCTTTTCGGCCAGCAGTTTGGCGGTGATGATCCCGGTGGAGTCGCGCACCCACTTGATCTCGACGTCCGGGTTGGCCTTTTCGAAGGCCTCTTTGTAGGACTTCAACTGCTCGGCTTCGAGGGCGGTGTACACCGTCAACTCGGTTTTTGCCGCGAAGGCATTCAGGCTGAAAGTAGCGAGCACAGCAGCGGCCAGGGCCATAGGCTTGAACATGATCGTTTTCCTGTCGGTGAGTTGAGGCTGAAGGGATAAGTCGTGGATCAGTGACCGGGCGCGGTTTGCCGCCAGGCCTGGGAACGGCGCAGCAAGCCGCGCGAAGCCCACGCCAGCAGCAAGGACACGCCCGCCGAGGTGAACAGAATCAGGGTCGACATCGCCGCCGCGCCGCCGACGTTGCCGGCGTCATCCATGTTCAGCACCGCCACCGCCGCGAGGAGGGTGTCGGGGCTGTAGAGGAAGATCGCGGCGGACACGGTGGTCATGGCCGAGACAAACAGGTAGCGCACGATGTCCAGCAGCGCCGGCAGGCAGATCGGCACGGTGACCCGCAGGTAATGCCGGTACAGCGGCGCCTTGAGCGACAGCGCGGCGGCTTCGAACTCGGCGTCGAGCTGGCGCAGCGCGGTGGTGGCGGTCATCTGCGCGGTGGTCAAATAGTGAGCAATGGTGCAGACAATCAGCAGAGTCATGGTTCCGTACAGCACGTGCAGCGGGTTGCCGGTCAGGTTGAAGAAGAAGACGTAACCCAGACCCAGCACCAGCCCCGGCACCGCCATCGGTACGAAACTGAGCATGCGCAGTGTCAGATTCAGGCCGCGCTGGCTGCGGGTCTTTTCCATCAGGTACGCGCCGGTAAAGATCAGCACGCTGCCGATCAACGCCGTGCCCAGCGCCATCTTCAAACTGTTGCCGTAGGCCAGCCAGCCACCGCCGGCGGTCTCGTTGAACTGGTAGTGGTTGAGCGACAGCGACAGGTTGTACGGCCAGAACTTCACCAGCGACGAGAACACCGCCATGCCGAACACCAGCAGCAACGCAGCGCTGATCAGCAGCACAACGCTGAGATAAAAGGCATCGCGCTTCTTCGACAGCGCCGGTTTGAACACCTGGGCGCGACCGCTCATGGAGTCGCCGTGACGGCGACGCAGCCAGGCATCGACGCCAAAACTGAACAGCGCCGGCAGCAGCAGAACCATGCCGATCAACGCGCCGCGACCGAATTGCTGCTGGCCGACCACCGCTTTGTAGGCTTCCAGCGCCAGCACTTGATAGTCGCCACCGACCACCACCGGCACACCGAAATCGGTGATGGTCAGGGTGAACACCAGACAGAACGCGGCGAACACGGCCTGGCGAGTCGCCGGCCAGGTGATGCTGCGGAAGGCTTTCGCAGGACTGGCGCCCATGCTCGATGCAGCGTCGAACAATCGCGCATCCGCCAGCGACAGGGCTGACAGCAAAATCATCAAGGCGTGTGGGAAGGTGTAGATCACCTCACCCAGAACAATGCCCCAGAAACCGTAGATGTTGTCCGACAGCAGCCCGCGCAACATGCCCTGATTGCCGAACAGATAGACCAGCGCAATCCCCGGCAGCATCGACGGCGCCATCAGCGGCAGCAGGGAAATCCCACGCCAGATGCCTTTGCCGGAAATCAACGTGCGCTGCAAGGCGTAGGCAAACAGGTAGGCCAGCGGTACGACGATCGCCGCGACGCTGAGGGAAACTTTCAGGCTGTTACCGAGCAGCCAGTGGAAATTGTCGCTGGTCACCAGTTCCTTCGCAGCGAGCCAGCCACCGCCCTGCCCGGCTTCGCTGCTGAAGCCGCGCCAGAAGATCGCCAGCAATGGCAACAGCACCGCCACACCGAGCAGCACCAGCAGCAGGAGTTTGCCGCCGAGGACGAAGATCCGGTCGCCGACCTCGGCCCCGGACACCTGCCGCGCTTGCTTTTGCGGCAGCGGCAGTGCGAGGTTGCTGTTCATCAGGCAAACACCTGCAGGCTGCGTGGCGGCAAGGCGACCATGATCTGCTGGGCGCCGAGGCGCGGCATGGCTTCCGGTGCCAGTTCGGCGAGCAAAGCGTGGCCAGGCAATTGATCGAGCTCGAAGCTCATGCGGCAGCGGTTGCCGAGGAAAGTGATCTCGCGGACTTTGGCCGGGAACAGGTTTTCTTCGTGCACCAGCGGATTGACGTTGATCGCCTCCGGGCGGCAGAACAGCCGGCCCGACGGGCTGTGGACGCTGCCGTCGGCCAGGCGCAGGTTCATCCCGCCGACCTTGGCGTGGCTGTCGCTGCTGCGCTGGAACGGCAGCCAGTTGCCCTGGCCGACAAACTCGGCCACGAACGGCGTGGCCGGGCGGTTGTAGATGTCCTGCGGAGTGGCGTACTGCTCGACCTTGCCGTTGTTCATCACGGCGATGCGGTCGGCCATCAGCATGGCCTCGTCCTGATTGTGGGTGACCATCAGGGTGGTGATGCCGAGGTTGCGTTGCAGCTGGCGCAGCTCGGTGCACAGATGCTCGCGGACCCGGGCATCGAGGGCCGACATCGGTTCGTCGAGCAACAGCAGCGACGGCGCCGGTGCCAGAGCCCGGGCCAGTGCCACCCGTTGCTGCTGGCCACCGGACAACTGGCCCGGGTACTTTTTCTCACTGCCGGTGAGGCCGACCAGTTCCAGCATCTGACCGACGCGACGGCGCACTTCATCGCGACCGCTGCCGGCGAGGCCGTAGGCAATGTTCGCTTCGACGGTCAGATTGGGAAACAGCGCGTAGGACTGGAACAGGATGCCGTAGTCGCGGGCCTGCGGCGCGAGGTGGGAAACATCGCGCTCGCCGAGGTACAACTCGCCGCTGTCCTGCTTCTCCAGACCGGCGATGCAACGCAGCAACGTGGTCTTGCCGCAGCCCGACGGGCCGAGCAGGCACACCAGTTCACCGGCCGCGACATAGAGGGAGACGTTATCCAGCGCAGTGAATGCGCCGAAGCGCTTCTGCACGCCGCGCACTTTCATCGGTGCGCCGGGGTTGGTCAGGGCAGTTGCAATTGCAGGGTTCATGGACAGGCCTCATCAAGCAGATGAGACGAATCCTAGAGTTGTAATGCGTCGGTCATATGGCAGTGAGGCAAAAACCGCCGATAGTGGTATTCAGGATTTTTGGTTCACCACAGATCGTTCCCACGCTCTGCGTGGGAATGCCTCAACGGACGCTCCGCGTTCGGCTCTGGAAGGGACGCGGAGCGTCCCGGGCTGCATTCCCACGCAGAGCGTGGGAACGATCACTAAGCCGGGGACATTTCCTGCGCCAGTCCGAGAAACGCTGCCGGCAAGCGGGCGTTCTTGCGTTCCTTGAGGCAGTAGAGGTATTCGGGAATCTGCGGCGCATTTTCGAGGGTCAGCACCCGCAACTGCGGATCGTGCGGCACTTCCTGACGTGCAATGATGCTGATGCCGATGTTGCGCAGCACCGCCTCGCGAATCGATTCGCGGCTGCCGATCTCCAGCAACGGGCCGAAACTGACGCCGGCGCTGGCCAGCAATTCTTCGGTGAGGCGACGGGTAGTTGAGCCGGATTCACGCATCAACAAGGTATGCCCGGCCAGCGCACTCAGCGTCACATGCTCGTGCGCCGCCAGCGGATGATTGCGATGCACCGCCAGCACCAGCGGATCGCTGCCTAGCACTCTACGGATCAGCCGCGCATCGTCGAGCAATTGCGACGAGGCCGCGACATCCACCCGATAATCCTCCAGCGCTTCGAGCACCTGCTGCGAGTTGCCGATTTCCACCGACACTTCTACCTGTGGCAAACGCTCGCGGAAGGTCTTAACCAGATCAAGGATGTAATACGGCGCGGTGGCGGCGATGCGCAGGGTGCCCTGCACCTGGCCGCTGTTACGCAGGAAGAACTCGATATCGGCTTCCTGCTGCAACAAGGCTTTGACCATCGGCAACAGTCGCGCACCTTCGTCGCTGACACTCAAGCGCCGGCCGCCACGGTAGAACAACTCCACCGAATACTGGCTTTCCAGATTGCGGATCTGGGTGGTCACGGTCGGTTGGCTGAGGCCGAGCTTTTTCGCCGCCAGCGTGATGCTGCCCAGACGGGCCACCATGTAAAACGCTTTCAGCTCGGCACTCAGCACAACCGCCCCTCTTCCTCTATTTGCGCAGCAGGCGCAAACCGTTGAACACCACCAGCAGGCTCACGCCCATGTCGGCAAACACCGCCATCCACATGGTGGCGAGCCCGGCGAAGGTTACCCCAAGAAAGATCGCTTTGATCACCAGCGCCAGCGCGATGTTCTGTTTGAGGATAGTGGCGGTATGGCGCGACAGGCTGATGAAGGCCGGAATCTTGCGCAGATCGTCGTCCATCAGGGCGACATCGGCGGTTTCGATCGCGGTGTCGGTGCCGGCCGCCGCCATCGCAAAGCCGATCTCGGCCCGAGCCAGTGCCGGTGCGTCGTTGATGCCGTCGCCGACCATGCCGACTCGACGGCCCTGCGCGTACAGTTCTTCGATGGCTTGCAGTTTGTCGGTCGGCAGCAAGTCGCCCTTGGCCTGATCGATCCCGACCTGCGCCGCAATCGCCTGCGCGGTGTGGACGTTGTCGCCGGTGAGCATCAGGGTTTTCACGCCCAGTTCGTGCAGTTGGCGGATCGCTTCGCGGCTGGTTTCCTTGACCGTGTCGGCCACGGCGAACAATGCCAGCGGGCCGGAACGGTCGAGCAGCAACACCACGGACTTGCCCTGTTTCTCCAGCGCGAACAGTTTTTCTTCCAGTTGCGGCGAGCACAGGCCCAGTTCTTCCACCAGACGGTGGTTGCCCAAGTGGTAGACCTGACCGTTGACCTCGCCCTTTACCCCACGGCCGGCCAGCGCTTCGAAGTTATCCACAACCAGAGCCGCGAAACCTTTATCCACAGCCGCGTTGGCGATGGCCAGCGACACCGGGTGATCGGAACGCCCGGCCAGCGCGGCGGCAATCGCCGGGGCCGTGGCGTCGGCGGTCGGGTCGAGGGAAAGGTAATCGGTCTGTACCGGTTTGCCGTGGGTGAGGGTGCCGGTCTTGTCGAGGGCCAGATAGTCGAGCTTGAAACCGCCCTCCAGGTACACGCCGCCCTTGACCAGAATGCCTTTGCGCGCCGCTGCGGCGAGGCCGCTGACGATGGTTACCGGAGTGGAAATCACCAATGCACACGGGCAAGCGACCACCAGCAACACCAGCGCGCGGTAGATCCAGTCGAACCACGCGGCACCCATGAACAGCGGCGGGATGATCGCCACGGCCAGCGCCAGGACGAAGACCACCGGGGTGTAGATTTTCGAGAATTGATCGACGAAGCGCTGAGTCGGCGCCCGCGCGCCTTGCGCCTGCTCCACGGCGTGGATGATTCGCGCCAGAGTGGAATTGTTCGCCGCTGCGGTCACCGCATATTCCAGCGATCCGGCCTGGTTGATGGTGCCGGCGAACACCTTGTCGCCAACGGTTTTCTCCACCGGCAGGCTTTCACCGGTGATCGGCGCCTGATCGATGGTCGAACTGCCGCTGACGACTTCACCGTCCAGCGCGATGCGCTCGCCGGGTTTCACCCGCACGCGGGCGCCGAGATCGATGCTTTTCACATTCAGTTCGACCCAGTTGCCGTCCGCCTGCAACACAGTGGCCTGCTCCGGCGTCATCTGCATCAGGCCGCTGATGGCGTTGCGTGCGCGATCCAGCGAGCGCGCTTCGATCAGCTCGGCCACGGTGAACAGGAACATCACCATCGCCGCTTCCGGCCACTGGCCGATCAACACGGCGCCGGTCACGGCGATGCTCATCAAGGCGTTGATGTTGAGGTTGCGGTTCTTCAGGGCGATCCAGCCCTTCTTGTAGGTGGTGAGGCCGCCGCTGAGGATGGAAATCAGCGCAATGATCGCCACCACCCAGGTCGGGGCGGCGCTGGTGAAGTGGATCACTTCGGCAGCGAGCGCACCGACGCCGGACAGCGCCAGCGGCCACCAGTGTTTTTTCACCGGCGCCGTCGTTGGCGCTTCGACGCCCGCCTCCAGCGGCTCGGCCTGCATGCCCAGGGATTTGATCGCGTCGATGATCGGCGCGGTGTCCGGCAGATTGTGTGTCACACCGAGCACGCGGTTGATCAGGTTGAATTCCAGTTGCTGGATCCCGGCCAGTTTGCCGAGCTTGTTCTGGATCAGCGTCTGCTCCGTCGGGCAGTCCATCGCCTCGATGCGGAAGCTGCTCAGCCGGGCGTCAGCGCTTTTTGCCTCGCTCAGTTTCACCAGTGACGGCGCGGTGGCTTTCGACGAGCAGCACGAGTCTTCACTCGAATGAACCGGCGCAGGCGCAACGGTTTTCGACCCGCAGCAGGAGTCGCCGGCGTGGGCATGTTTATGCACAGGCTGCAGTTTGTGACTGTGATCGTGCCCGTCGCCGGGCTTGTGGGTGTGCAGGGAATCGCTCATTGGTCGCGTCCATGAAGGTGCCTGTTGCCAAGTAAAGACCCTGTAGCCACTATAGGGTCAAGCACCCTTTTGGAGATTGCCGTCATGAAGATCGGAGAACTGGCGAAACAGACCGATTGCGCCGTGGAAACCATCCGCTACTACGAGCGTGAAAACCTGCTGCCGGAACCGGCCCGCAGTGACGGCAACTACCGCGTCTACACCCAGGCCCACGCCGAGCGCCTGACCTTCATCCGCAACTGCCGCACCCTCGACATGACCCTCGAAGAAATCCGCAGCCTGCTCGCCTTGCGCGACAGCCCGCAGGATCAATGTGAAAGCGTGAATGCGCTGATCGACGAGCACATCCAGCACGTCAAGGCGCGAATCGATGGGTTGTTGGCGTTGCAGACGCAACTGCTCGACCTGCGCCAGCGCTGTGGCGAAGGGCCGGAGGCGGATCAGTGCGGGATTTTGCAGAGGCTGGAAGTCAGTGGCGGGGTTGTGGCAACCGAAGTCGAACATTCCCATGTGGGCAGAAGCCACGGCCACTAACGATTGACGCTCGTTCCCATGCTCCGCGTGGGAATGCCGCCATGGACGCTCCGCGTCCAAAGTGACGCGGAGCGTCACGGGATTCATTCCCACGCAGAGCGTGGGAACGATCCTGCCGACTAGACCGCCATCGGCGCGGTCATCGGCGCATGGTGCTCGTAGCCTTCCAGCGAGAAGTCGCTCGGCTCCACCAGCTCCAGCCACTCCGGCTGATAAACACCGGTCTTGGCAAACTCCGGCACGCGGTCCGAAATCTTCAGCTTCGGCATGGCGAACGGCTCGCGCTTGAGCTGTTCGTTGAGCATGTCCAGGTGGTTTTCGTAGACGTGGGCGTCACCGATGAAATAGGTGAACCAGCGCGGCGTGTAGCCGGTCAGGCGACCGATCAGGCTCAGCAGCGCGGCGCCTTCGGTGAGGTTGAACGGTGTGCCCAGACCCAGGTCGTTGGAGCGGATGTAGAGGGTCAGGGAAATTTCCTTGGTCTCGACATTCGGGTGGAACTGGTACAGCAGATGGCACGGCGGCAGGGCCATTTCATCGAGCTGGGCGCAGTTCCAGCCGTGGAACAGGATGCGGCGGCTGCCCGGGTCCTTGATGATCGTGTCGACGCACTGGCGCACCTGATCGATGGCTTTGTACAAGACCACATAGGCCTGGCCGTCTTCTTCGCCCTGTGCAATCTGCTTGTAGCCGTTGCTCAGGGTTTGTTCGATGGCGGCGGTGTTGCTCAACGGGATCTGCTTGTACGCCGGCCATTTGCGCCATTGCACGCCGTAGATTTCGCCGAGGTCGTCTTCGCCCTGACGGAACGGATTGGCCAGCCACTGGGCGTTTTCGTTGGCGTTCTGATCCCAGACCTTGCAGCCCAGCGCACGGAATTCCGCAGCGTTGTTCACACCACGCAGAAAGCCGCACATCTCGCCGATGGCCGATTTGAAGGCCATCTTGCGGGTGGTGATCGCCGGGAATCCTTCCTGCAGATCGAAGCGCAGCATGGCGCCCGGAAAGCTGATGGTGTTCACGCCGGTACGGTTGGCCTGTTTGGTGCCGTTGTTGATGACGTGCGACACCAGATCGAGATATTGCTTCATGAGTTACCTGTGTCCTTGAGCCCCGGCAAACGTCGCCGGGGTTCGAATATTTAAGCTGTCGGTGCAACCGGCGCCGCCGGGGCGCGGTGGTAGGCCAGCCAGATCAGGAACAGCCCGCCGATGATCATCGGTACGCAGAGTACCTGACCCATGGTCAGCCAGTTCCAGGCCAGGTAGCCCAGTTGCGCGTCCGGCACGCGGACGAATTCGACGATGAAACGGAAGATGCCATAAAACAGCGCGAACATGCCGGAGACCGCCATGGTTGGCCGTGGCTTGCGCGAGAACAGCCAGAGGATCAGGAACAGCGCCACGCCTTCCAGTGCGAACTGATACAGCTGCGACGGGTGACGCGGCAGTTGCGCCGGGTCGCTGAACGGCGGGAACACCATGGCCCACGGCACGTCGGTGGCCTTGCCCCACAGCTCGGCGTTGATGAAGTTGCCGATGCGTCCGGCGCCCAGACCGATCGGCACCATCGGCGCCACGAAGTCCATCAGCTGGAAGAACGACTTGCCGTTACGCTTGCCGAACCACAACGCGGCCAGCATCACGCCGATGAAACCGCCGTGGAACGACATGCCGCCCTTCCACACTTCGAAAATCAGCGTCGGGTTGGCGATGTAGGCGCTCAGGTCGTAGAACAGCACATAGCCCAGACGCCCGCCGACAATCACACCCATCGACAGCCAGAACACCAGGTCGGAGAGTTTTTCCTTGGTCCAGGTCGGGTCGAAACGGTTGAGCCGGCGCGATGCCAGCAGCCACGCGCCGCCGATGCCGACCAGGTACATCAGGCCGTACCAGTGGATTTTCAGCGGACCGATGGCCAAAGCCACCGGATCGATCTGCGGGTAAGGCAGCATTGCGACTCCTCGTTAGCATTCAAATCTTCAAAAATTCCCGGGCGACGCTGTCACCTCAGGATTAAGCCAGGATTGCGACCTGCCAAAACACACGGCTCAGAACAGAAAGCTCAGGCCCACGCAAAACAGCAAAGCCGCGAACAGCCGTTTCAGCAACTTCGGCGACAACTTGTGCGCCAGCCGCGCGCCGAGACGGGCGAACACCATGCTGGTCAGCGCAATGCCAAGCAGCGCCGGCAAATACACAAAACCGAGACTATGGGCCGGCAGCAACGGATCATGCCAGCCCAGAATCATGAAACTTATTGCACTGGCCACAGCAATCGGCAGACCGCAGGCCGACGAGGTCGCCACCGCCTGCTGCATCGGCACGCTGCGCCAGGTCAGGAACGGCACGGTCAGCGAGCCGCCGCCAATCCCGAAAATCGCCGATGCCCAGCCGATCACACTGCCGGCCACGGTCAGACCGAGTTTACCCGGCACCGTTCGGCTGGCCTTGGGTTTGACGTCCAGCGCCAGCTGCGCCGCGATCACCAGGGCGAACACACCGATGATCTTTTGCAGGTTGGGCCCGGAGATCGCTTCGGCGGTCAGCGCTCCGAAACCGGCGCCGAGCAGAATGCCAACGGTCATCCACTTGAAGATCGGCCAGCGCACCGCGCCGCGTCGATGATGCTCGCGCACCGCGTTGACCGACGTGAAGATGATCGTCGCCAGGGACGTGCCGACCGCCAGATGGGTCAGGATCGACGGATCGAAGCCCTGCAAGGTGAAACTGAACACCAGCACCGGGACGATGATGATCCCGCCGCCCACCCCGAACAGCCCGGCCAGTACGCCCGCACAGGCGCCCAGCGCCAGATAGAGCAGAAATTCCATGACTGCCTCCCAAGGCGCGTCCCCAAAACCGGAGCGGCATGGTAACGGATGGATACCCTTCGGCTCCACCGGCGATGGATGCACGGACGATGTCTGCGTAGAGTGGGCAAAAAACACACAAGGACCACCTTATGTGCCTGATTGTTTTCGCCTGGCGACCGGGGCATGCCCAGCCGCTGATCGTCGCGGCCAACCGCGACGAGTTCTACGCCCGGCCCAGCCTGCCGCTGGCCCAGTGGCCCGAGTCGCCGCATGTTCACGCCGGCCGTGATCTTGAGGCCGGGGGAACCTGGCTCGGCTTGGGCGCCAACGGTCGTTTTGCGGCGCTGACCAACATTCGCGATCCGCATCAGCCGCCGGCCCGGCGCTCCCGGGGTGAACTGGTGGCGGGTTTTCTGACCGGAAACCTGTCGATCGATGACTATTTGTCTGACGTTGTCGCCCGTTCGCCGGAATATGCCGGGTTCAATCTGCTGCTGGGCAATGCCAACGAGCTGTGGCACTTCAATGCGCGGTCTTCGGAACCGGTGATGTTGCAGCCCGGCGTCTATGGTCTGTCCAACGCCGGGCTGGATACGCCGTGGCCGAAACTGCTCAAGGCCAAGGCGGCATTGAGTGCCGTGCTGGATGATCCGCAGCCCGAGCGGTTGTTGGCTTTATTGAGCGATGCGCAAACGGCACCGTTTGCCGAGCTGCCGGACACCGGCGTGGGGCTGGCGACCGAGTCGTTGTTGTCGAGTGTGTTTATTGCCAGCCAGAGTTACGGGACGCGGGCGAGTACGGCGTTGATCGTGCAGGCGGACGGGACGCGGCGGATGGTCGAGCGCAGTTTCGGGCCGTATGGCGGGCATTTGGGGGAAGTGGAGATCAAAATTTAAAAGCCACCCTCACCCCAGCCCTCTCCCGGAGGGAGAGGGAGCCGACCGAGGTGTCTTGAGCCTTACATCGACCTGAAAGATCGAGTCGATTATGGATTCAATACAACTCGTTCAGGTCGATGCATATCTGCAGCATCCCGCGATCAGTCCCCTCTCCCTTTGGGAGAGGGTTAGGGTGAGGGGCTTTTCGGGATCGCCACTAATCTAGAGGGGTTTGACCGCCGCCGGATTGACCATCTTCGCCAACCCAAGATTCTTCAACGCCAGTTGCAGCGAGCTGTGGATGACCTGCGGGTTGTCGATGGTCATCAGTTCCGCCAGCAGATCCTTGGCCTTGCTCAGGTTGATCTGGCGCAGCATCCATTTCACCTTCGGCAGGTTGGTGGCGTTCATCGACAGGCTGTCGAAACCCATCGCCATCAACAGCACCGCTGCCGCCGGGTCACCAGCCATCTCGCCGCAGATACTCACCGGCTTGCCTTCGGCATGGGCGTCGCGCACTACGGTTTGCAGGGCTTGCAGCACCGCGGGGTGCAGGTAGTCGTAAAGATCTGCCACCCGTGGGTTGTTGCGGTCCACCGCCAGCAGGTACTGGGTCAGGTCGTTGGAGCCGACCGACAGGAAGTCCACCATCCGCGCCAGTTCCTTGGTCTGGTAAACCGCCGCAGGAATTTCGATCATCACGCCCACCGGCGGCATCGGCACGTCGGTGCCTTCGTCGCGCACTTCGCCCCAGGCCCGGTGAATCAGGTGCAGCGCCTCTTCGAGCTCGTGGATGCCGGAGATCATCGGCAGCAGGATCCGCAGGTTGTTCAGGCCTTCGCTGGCCTTGAGCATCGCACGGGTCTGCACCAGGAATATTTCCGGGTGGTCGAGAGTGACGCGGATCCCGCGCCAGCCGAGGAACGGGTTGTCTTCCTTGATCGGGAAGTACGACAGCGACTTGTCGCCGCCGATGTCCAGGCTGCGCATGGTCACCGGTTGCGGATGGAACGCGGCGAGCTGCTCGCGGTAGATCGCCAGTTGTTCCTTCTCGCTCGGGAAGCGCTGGTTGATCATGAACGGCACTTCGGTGCGGTACAGACCGACACCTTCGGCGCCGCGCTTCTGCGCTCGCGCCACGTCCGCCAGCAGGCCGGTGTTGACCCACAGTGGCATGCGGTGGCCGTCCAGGGTCACACACGGCAGGTCGCGCAGGGTATCGAGCCCCAGCGCCAGTTGCTTCTCTTCCTCCACCACCTCGGTGAACTGCTTGCGCAGCACTTCGCTGGGGTTGGTGTAAACCTCGCCACGTGTGCCGTCGACGATCATTTCGATGCCGTCGACCTTGGCGTACGGCAGATCGACCAGACCCATTACAGTCGGGATACCCATGGCCCGGGCCAGGATCGCGACGTGGGAGTTGCCCGAACCGAGTACCGACACCAGACCGACCAGCGTGCCTTCCGGCACCTCGCCGAGCATCGCCGGCGTCAGTTCTTCGCTGACCAGAATGGTTTTTTCCGGGTAAACCAGGTTCTGCTGACGCTCTTCCTGCAAGTAGGCGAGCAGGCGTCGGCCCAGGTCCTTGACGTCCGACGCCCGCTCACGCAGGTACTCGTCGTCCATCAAATCGAAACGGTTGACGTGATCGGTCACGACCTGACGCAACGCGCCCTGGGCCCACTGGCCGGTCTTGATCACGTTGGTGATTTCGCTGCCCAGCGAGGCATCGTCGAGCATCATCAGGTAGACGTCGAACAGCGCACGCTCTTCCGGGCGCAGCTGGGTCGCCAGTTTGGCCGACAACGCACGCATGTCGGCGCGCACGCCTTCGATGGCGGTCTTGAACAGCGCCAGTTCCGCGTCGATGTCGGTGATGGTCTTGTCCGGCACCACGTCCAGATCCGCCGGTGGCAGCATGACCACCGCGGTACCGACCGCCGCGCCCGGCGAACCCGGTACGCCGACGAACTTGGCTTCCTGGATGCCCTTGCCCTGACGGCCGAGGCCACGGATGGAACCTGTGGCCTCGGCGTGGGCGATTACGCCCGCGAGCTGCGCGCTCATGGTCACGAGGAAGGCTTCTTCACCTTCATCGAACTGGCGGCGTTCTTTCTGCTGGATGACCAACACGCCGACGACGCGGCGGTGGTGAATGATCGGCGCCCCGAGGAACGAGGCGTAGCGCTCCTCGCCGGTTTCGGCAAAGTAGCGGTAGCGCGGGTGATCCGCGGCGTTTTCGAGGTTCAGGGGTTCTTCACGCGTGCCGACCAGGCCGACCAGACCTTCGTTGGGTGCCATGCTGACCTTGCCGATCGAGCGCTTGTTCAAGCCCTCGGTGGCCATCAGCACGAAGCGATTGGTCTCTGGATCAAGCAGGTAGACCGAGCAGACCTGGCTGCCCATGGCCTCTTTGACGCGCAACACAATAATCCCCAACGCCGCCTTGAGATCCTTGGCGGAGTTAACTTCCTGGACGATCTTGCGCAGCGTATTGAGCATGGCTCGGGGTCGAACTCCGTCGTCAGTCGCGCGCTAAAAGGCGCGGGGCAAGCTCTTTGAGAGCGCGGCGATACACTTCGCGCTTGAATGTCACCACCTGGCCCAACGGATACCAATAACTGACCCAGCGCCAGCCATCGAACTCCGGTTTACCGGTCAAATCCATCCGCACCCGCTGCTCGTTGGAGATCAGGCGCAGGAGAAACCATTTCTGTTTCTGGCCGATGCACAGCGGTTGGCTGTGGGTTCGCACCAGACGTTGCGGCAAACGATAGCGCAACCAGCCCCGGGTGCAGGCCAGTATTTCAACATCTTCGCGTTCCAGGCCAACTTCTTCGTTCAGCTCGCGGTACAAGGCGTCTTCCGGCGTCTCCTCGGGATTGATTCCCCCTTGTGGAAACTGCCAGGCATCTTGATTGATACGGCGAGCCCATAGCACCTGGCCGGCGTCATTCGTCAGAATGATCCCGACATTAGGGCGGAAACCATCGGGGTCGATCACGGCAACAACCTCGCAAACGCATGTCGCCGCATTGTTCCACAAAGGTTGTGAAGGCGGCAACGAGGGTTCCGAGCTTATGTGCACTCTTGTGAAAAGACCGTATTCTTGTGGCCTTTTTACTGACTTTTCAGCGGGTAACTGCAATGCGCCTGGCTTTATTCGATTTGGACAACACCCTTCTGGGCGGCGACAGCGATCACGCCTGGGGCGATTATCTGTGCGAACGCGGCTTCCTCGACCCGGTCGCCTACAAAGCGCGCAACGACGAGTTCTATCAGGATTACCTGGCCGGCAAACTGGATAACGCCGCGTACCTGAACTTCTGTCTGGAAATCCTCGGGCGCACCGAGATGGCCGTGCTTGAGCAGTGGCACAACGATTACATGCGCGACTGCATCGAGCCGATCATGCTGCCGAAGGCGCTTGAGTTGCTGAAAAAGCACCGCGATGCCGGCGACAAACTGGTGATCATCACCGCCACCAACCGCTTCGTCACCGCGCCGATCGCCGTGCGCTTGGGCGTCGAAACCCTGATCGCTACCGAGTGCGAGATGCAGGACGGTCGCTACACCGGGCGCAGCACCGATGTGCCGTGCTTCCGCGAAGGCAAGGTGACGCGCCTGAACCGCTGGCTGGAAGAAACCGGGCATTCGCTGGAAGGCAGCTATTTCTACAGCGACTCGATGAATGACCTGCCGCTGCTGGAACAGGTGGCGAATCCGGTGGCGGTCGACCCGGATCCGAACCTGCGGGCCGAAGCCGAGAAACGTGGCTGGCCCGTCATAAGCCTTCGCGACTGATACTGCCATCGCTGGCAAGGCCAGCTCCCACAAAGAATTTGTGAACGCGTCAGATCAATGTGGGAGCGAGCCTGCTCGCGAACGGGGTCGAAGCGGTCCCAAGCCTTAAACCGGCTTCGCCCCCATCAACGCCGCAATGGCCAGAAATCCGACGCCGCTGACAATGGCCAGCGCCAGATTGAATTTCCGGTTGCCGACCCCGCTGGTCCATAGCCGATTAAGCCGAACAAGCAGCCAGACCGCGCTGAATGTGGCCACGGCATAGATCACGCTGGACCCCAGAATCCAAAACTGTCCCAACGGCCAGCCAATCAGGTGCACCAACCACCAGCCGGTGAAAGGCATGCTGAGCACGCCGATCAGCATCAGACACCAGACGAACAACCAGGGTCGCTGCATCGTGCTGGCCGGCCCCTCGCTGCGATTACGCCAGGAAACAGCGGCGAGCCCCAGCCCGCTCGCCAGTATCACCACGGTCGCCGCGACGTGAAGGACTTTCAGGGTGGTCAGGGTTTCCATGAATTTCTCTTTCCTTGGGCCATACCCATCAGCGTAGCCGTTCAGCCAAGAAACAGCTGATAGGCCGGGTTGTCGCTTTCGTCCCAGTACGGGTAGCCGATTTCCTCAAGGGCTGCGGGCACCAGATGACGTTCGTCGTGGGGCACTTGCAGGCCCGCCACTACGCGGCCGTCCGCTGCGCCGTGGTTGCGGTAGTGGAACATCGAAATGTTCCAGCGACCGCCGAGCTTGTTGAGAAAGTTGAACAGCGCGCCCGGACGCTCCGGGAACTCGAAGCGCAGCACCACTTCATCGACCACGTGCGCCGCGCGACCGCCGACCATGTGACGGATGTGCAGCTTGGCCAGTTCGTTGTCGGTCAGGTCGAGCACCGGGAACCCCTGTTCGGTCAGGCTCGCCAGCAGTGCGCTACGCGGGTCGTTGTCCGGGTGGGTCTGCACGCCGACAAAGATGTGCGCTTCGCTGCCATTGTTGTAGCGGTAGTTGAATTCAGTGATCTGGCGCTTGCCGATGGCCTCGCAGAAGGCCTTGAAGCTGCCGGCCTTCTCGGGGATGGTCACGGCGATGATCGCTTCGCGGCCTTCACCCAGCTCGGCGCGCTCGGCGACGTGGCGCAAGCGGTCGAAGTTGACGTTGGCCCCGGAGTCGATGGCCACGAAGGTCTGGCCGCTGACGCCGCGCTGCTCGACGTACTTCTTGATCCCGGCCACGCCCAGCGCGCCGGCCGGTTCGGTGATCGAGCGGGTATCGTCGTAGATGTCCTTGATCGCCGCGCAGATTTCGTCGGTGCTGACGGTGATCACTTCATCGACGTAATCCTTGCAGATGTCGAAGGTGTGCTGGCCGATCTGCGCCACCGCCACGCCGTCGGCGAAGATGCCTACAGTCGGCAGCACCACGCGTTCGCCCGCCGCCATCGCCGCTTGCAGGCAGTTGGAGTCATCGGGCTCGACGCCGATGACCTTGATGTCCGGCCGCAGGTATTTCACGTACGCCGCGATACCGGCGATCAGACCGCCGCCGCCCACCGGAACGAAAATCGCATCCAGCGGCTGCGGATGCTGGCGCAGGATTTCCATCGCCACGGTGCCCTGCCCGGCAATGGTGTGCGGATCGTCGTACGGGTGGATGTAGACGTAGCCTTTTTCATCGACCAGTTTCAGCGAGTAGGCCAGGGCTTCCGGGAAGGAATCGCCGTGCAGCACCACCTTGCCGCCACGGGAGCGCACGCCTTCGACCTTGATCTCCGGGGTGGTCTTGGGCATCACGATGGTCGCTTTCACGCCCAGCACTTTCGCCGCCAGGGCCAGGCCTTGCGCATGGTTGCCCGCCGACGCGGTGACCACGCCGCGAGCGCGCTCTTCGTCGCTCAACTGGGTCAGCTTGTTGTAGGCGCCGCGAATTTTGAACGAGAACACCGGCTGCAAGTCTTCGCGCTTGAGCCAGATGTCGTTGCCCAGCCGCTCGGAGAGCTGGCGGGCGTTCTGCAGCGGGGTTTCTACGGCAACGTCATAAACGCGCGAGGTGAGGATCTTCTTGACGTACTGTTCGAGCATCGGAAAGCATCACTGGCGGTTGGGCGGGACCAGCGAGTCTAACCCGCCTTTTGGGCGCACGACCACACGAATCCAGAGGTTTTAGCCCGGCTTGAGGCTATAATGCCGGCCTTTCCGTTCTTACCTTGCCCGCTTCCGGAGCCCGCATGACCCAGGATCAACTCAAACAGGCCGTTGCCCAGGCCGCCGTCGACTTCATCCTTCCGAAACTCGACGACAAGAGCATCGTCGGCGTCGGCACCGGCTCCACCGCCAACTGCTTCATCGACGCCCTCGCCCAGCACAAGGGCGCGTTCGATGGCGCGGTCGCGAGCTCCGAAGCCACCGCTGCGCGCCTCAAGGGCCACGGGATTCCGGTGTATGAGCTGAACACCGTGAGCAACCTGGAGTTCTACGTCGACGGCGCCGATGAAAGCGACGAGCACCTGAACCTGATCAAGGGCGGCGGCGCAGCCCTGACCCGCGAGAAGATCGTCGCGGCTGTGGCCCAGACATTCATCTGCATCGCCGACGCCAGCAAACTGGTGCCGGTGCTGGGCGCGTTCCCGCTGCCGGTGGAAGTGATTCCGATGGCTCGCAGCCACGTCGCCCGCCAGCTGGTGAAGCTGGGCGGCGACCCGGTCTACCGCGAAGGCGTGCTGACCGACAACGGCAACATCATCCTCGACGTGCACAACCTGCAGATCACCAATCCGGTGGAGCTGGAAGCGCAGATCAACGCGATCGTCGGCGTGGTCACCAACGGTTTGTTCGCGGCGCGTCCGGCGGATCTGCTGTTGCTGGGTACCAGCGAAGGTGTGAAGACCCTCAAAGCTGAATAAACCAGGCTGCCCACATATTTGTGGGCAGATGAAAAACCTGTGGGAGCTAGCTTGCTCGCTCCCACAGTGTTTTGTGGTGTTGGTTAATTCTGCGCAGGCTTCCTGAAGACATAAAACAGATTCGGCTCGCTCACCAGATACAACGTCCCGTCGTCATCCATCGCGATACCTTCCGCCTGCGGCACGGTTTTCTTCAGGCCCTGCCGGCCACCGCTCAATGACATGGTGCTCAACGGGCGCCCGTCCACATCCAGTTCCAGAATCAGCCGTGACTCGTCGGACAGCGCCAGTAAATGGCCGCTGCGCTCGTCGTATTGCAGGCTCGACAGATCGCGCACGAACATCCCGGCATCGCGCTTGGGATTGTTGATCACGTGTACCGCGTAGGATTTTTCCGGATTGAAGTGCGGAAACCCGTGCACTTCATAGATCAGCATCGGATCCCGTTCTTTGGCCACGAACAGGCGCTTGCCCACCGAGTCGTAAGCCAGGCCTTCAAAGCCCTTGTTGCCGCTCATGTGCACACCGAGGGTCATTTGCTCGGCGTCCGCTGCATCGAGGAACGTGGTGCCGTGTTCCAGATGGATCTTGATCAGGCGTTGCTGGCGTTCATCGGTGATCACGTAGGTGTCGGCGCTGATGAACTCCACCGCCTCCGGATCACCGAAGCCGATCAAGGCGACACGGCGCAGGATCGTGCCGTCCAGCGACAGCTCGACCAGTTCGGCATTCTTGTTGGTCACGGTGAACAGGCTCTTGCGCACCGGATCGTAGGTCAGCGCCGAGACATCGTCGTTCAGCCCGTCGATGACCTTCGCTTCAATCTCCACCCGGTATTGATCCAGCCCGATCGCCTCGCTGCTCATCGGCTGCCATAGCGTATGCAGGTTGAACCAGGCACGCTCGAACAGGCGCATGTATTGGCCGATCGCAATCAACGCGATCAGGGCAATCACCGACAGGATGATGAACAGAGGCTTGGGACGGGCAAGTCGACGCATTCGGGCAGGCTCGGAGTCAAAACAGGCGGATGAAATATCACGCCTGTCTGAACTGAAGCTTAATGGCCACTTGCCTCAGGCCACAACTGCACAGATCTGCAATTGCTGTAGGAGTCGTTACTTCTGCTTTTCGAAGCGGTAGAACAGGTTCGGCTCGCTGACCATGTACAGCGTGCCCGCCTCGTCCATGGTCACGCCTTCGGCGCGGGGAATGGTTTTCTTCAAGCCGTTGAAACCACCAAGCAGGGTCATGAAGCTGACCTGCTCGCCCTTCTCGTCCAGCTCCAGCAGCAAATGCGAATCGGCGGACAACACCAGGGTGTGGCCGGTGCGCGGGTCAATTGCCAGGGCCGAGAGGTTGCGCAGGTCCAGTTCGTCGCTGTCGAGTTTCTGCTTGTCGCCCTTGAGCGTCTGGCTGCCGTCGCTTTTCCAGGTGAACAGCGCAGGCGGACGCTCTTCGCCCAGCAGCAGTTGCTGGTTGCGGGCGTCCCAGGTGATGGCTTCAAAAGCCTTGTTCTGGTCTTTCGACGGCCCCAAGTCGTATTTCGGGAAATCGTCGCGCTTGAGTTCGCGGGTCTCGGCATCGACCTTGACGATGGAGAGCAGGTGCTCGCGCTCATCGACAATCGCCATCAAGCCGTTTTCCATCACCGTCAGGCCTTCGGGATTGCTCCAGCCCACCAGCGGCATCTTGCGCAGCACGTCACCCTGCAGGGTCAGCTCGACCAGGAACGGATTCTTGCCCATCACCGAAAACAGGGTTTTGGTCTGCGGGTTATAGGACAGGTCCGAAGCTTCGTCCTTTTCCATCCCCGGCAGCAGCTTGGCGTCGATCACCACGCGGTAGTCCGGAAGCCAGACGCTTTCCTGTTTCTCGGCCGGGCTTTCAAAACGCTCCAGCACCCACAACAGGCCACGGTCATCCCAATGCATGGCAAACGCCAGCCCGTACGCAGCGACGGCTGCCAACACAATCCAGGAATACCAGCGCAGGGCGAAGCGCGAACGGCGGGCGGGTTTGAGCTGAGTTTGAGATGACATCAAAGGACGCGTTCCGAAAATTCAGGCTAAGGGTAATAGCACAAAGAGGCCGGCTCAGACGCCAGAATGACCGGAATTATCCGGACAGAATGTGAAAAAAACGGCAAATGGCCGGAATGCCCTGCGTCTTTGCAGGTCGCATCACAAAACGAAAACGGGAGATTGCAGACTTGAGGGCTGAGCTCAAATCTGCAATCTCCCGCTCGGGAACGCGATGTACGGATCAGCGAACGCTGCTGGTGAAGCGACTGGCGCCCGGCAGCTCCAGCACGATCTCATCACCAACGTTCAGCGGGCCGACGCCCACCGGCGTGCCGGTCAGGATCACGTCACCGGCCTGCAGCGAAAAGCAGCCGGCCATGTGCTGGATCATCGGCACGATCGGATTGAGCATCGCGCTGCTGTTGCCGTCCTGGCGCACTTCGCCGTTGATGGTCAGGCGGATGCCGATGTCGGTCAGGTCGGCGAAAGTGCTGCCGACCACGAACGGCGCAATCACCGCCGCGCCGTCGAACGACTTGGCGATTTCCCACGGCAGGCCCTTGGACTTGAGCTCGGCCTGCTTGTCGCGCAGGGTCAGGTCCAGCGCCGGGGCGAAACCGGAGATCGCGTCCAGCACTTCTTCGCGGCTCGGGTTGGTCGACAGCGGCTTGCCGATCAACACGGCGATTTCCGCCTCGTAATGTACGGAGCCACGCTCGGTCGGAATGCTGAAACCGCCTTCCAGCGGCACCACGCAACTGCCCGGCTTGATGAACAGCAACGGCTCGGTAGGCACCGGGTTGTCCAGTTCCTTGGCGTGTTCGGCGTAGTTACGCCCGATGCACACCACTTTCCCCAGCGGAAAATGAATCCGCGTACCGTCGACATACTGGTGCTGATAGCTCATTACCGACTCCTGCCTTCATTGATTCATCAGGGATTGCCAATCAAACCGCGAAGATCTTGCCCGGGTTCATGATGCCGTTCGGGTCGAACACCGCCTTGACCGCTTTCATGTATTCGATTTCCACCGGCGAGCGGCTGTAGGTCAAGTAATCGCGTTTGGTCATGCCCACACCGTGTTCGGCGGAAATCGAACCGTTGTACTTCTCGACGGTTTCGAACACCCACTTGTTGACGGTGGCGCACTTGGCGAAAAAATCGTCCTTGCTCAGGTTGTCCGGCTTGAGAATGTTCAGGTGCAGGTTGCCGTCGCCGATGTGGCCGAACCAGACGATTTCGAAATCCGGATAGTGTTTGCCGACGATCGCGTCGATTTCCCGCAGGAACGCCGGGACTTTCGAGACAGTGACCGAGATGTCGTTCTTGTACGGTGTCCAGTGGGAGATGGTTTCGGAGATGTACTCGCGCAGCTTCCACAGGTTCTGCAACTGGGTTTCGCTCTGGCTCATGACACCGTCCAGTACCCAACCCTGCTCCACGCAGTGCTCGAAGGTTTCCAGGGCGGTGTTGGCCACTTCTTCGGTGGTCGCCTCGAATTCCAGCAAGGCATAGAACGGGCAGTCGGTGTCGAACGGCGCCGGCACATCGCCACGGCCCATGACCTTGGCCAGGGCCTTGTCGGAGAAAAACTCGAACGCGGTCAGGTCGAGTCGGCCCTGAAAGGCGTGCAGCACCGGCATGATCGAATCGAAATCGGCGGTGCCGAGGACCATCGCGGTCAGGTTTTTCGGCGAGCGATCCAGGCGCATGGTGGCCTCGACCACAAAACCCAGGGTGCCTTCGGCGCCGATGAACAGCTGGCGCAGGTCATAACCGGTGGCGTTCTTGATCAGGTCCTTGTTCAGTTCCAGCACGTCGCCCTTGCCGGTCACCACTTTCATGCCCGCCACCCAGTTGCGGGTCATGCCGTAGCGAATGACCTTGATCCCGCCGGCATTGGTGCCGATGTTGCCGCCAATCTGACTGGAACCTGCCGAAGCGAAGTCCACCGGGTAGTACAAGTCATGTTCTTCGGCGGCGTTCTGCAATTGTTCGGTGACCACGCCCGGCTGACAGACGGCGGTGCGGTCGGTCAGGTTGATGTCGAGAATCTGATTCATGTAGTCGAACGACACAACCACTTCGCCATTGGCGGCCACGGCCGCGGCGGAAAGTCCGGTACGCCCGCCCGACGGCACCAGCGCCACTTTATGTTCGTTGGCCCAGCGGACGACGGCCTGCACCTGCTCGATGGTCTTGGGGAACACGATGGCGCTGGGCGCCGGGGCGAAGTGCTTGGTCCAGTCCTTGCCGTAAGCGTTCAGGGAGTCGGCATCGGTCAGGACCTTGCCAGGCTCGACCAGGGTCTTCAGTTCATCAATCAGGGCAGGATTGGTCATCGACGGAACTCTCGAACAATTCATGGTCATCCTGAGAACGCTTCACGTCGCAGGAATGAGTGTTTAGCGGGGTGGCTATGCTAGCATACCGACCCCGCAGGCCAGTGCCCAAGGCCGGTTCTGCGGTGACGGCTTTCTTGTCGTCCAGGTCAATGTCTGTTGACCATTTCCTGCCATTTTTCTCCGGGATACAGGTTTACGCAGATGAGCAAGACTTCTCTCGATAAGAGCAAGATCAAGTTCCTTCTTCTCGAAGGCGTCCACCAATCGGCTGTCGACGTCCTCAAGGCGGCGGGCTACACCAGCATCGAATACCTGACAGGCTCCCTGCCGGAAGCCCAGCTCAAGGAAAAGATCGCTGACGCTCACTTCATCGGCATTCGTTCGCGCACCCAGCTGACCGAAGAGATCTTCGATCACGCGAAGAAGCTGGTCGCGGTCGGCTGTTTCTGCATCGGCACCAACCAGGTTGACCTGGAAGCGGCCCGCGAGCGCGGCATCGCCGTGTTCAACGCGCCGTACTCCAATACCCGCTCCGTGGCCGAGCTGGTGCTGGCCGAAGCGATCCTGCTGCTGCGCGGCATCCCTGAGAAAAACGCTTCCTGCCACCGTGGCGGCTGGATCAAGTCCGCAGCCAACTCTTTCGAGATCCGTGGCAAGAAACTGGGCATCGTCGGCTACGGCTCCATCGGTACTCAGCTGTCGGTCCTGGCTGAAGGTCTGGGCATGCAGGTGTTCTTCTACGACACCGTGACCAAGCTGCCACTGGGCAACGCGACCCAGGTCGGCAACCTGCACGAGCTGCTGGGCATGTCCGACATCGTCACCCTGCACGTTCCGGAAACCGCTGCGACCCAGTGGATGATCGGCGAGAAGGAAATCCGTGCCATCAAGAAGGGCGGCATCCTGATCAACGCTGCACGCGGCACCGTGGTCGAGCTGGATCACCTGGCTGCTGCGATCAAGGACAAGCACCTGATCGGCGCCGCCATCGACGTGTTCCCGGTCGAGCCGCGCTCCAACGACGAAGAGTTCGAAAGCCCGCTGCGTGGCCTGGATAACGTGATCCTGACCCCGCACATCGGCGGTTCCACCGCTGAAGCGCAGGCCAACATTGGTCTGGAAGTGGCAGAAAAACTGGTCAAGTACAGCGACAACGGTACTTCGGTATCGTCGGTGAACTTCCCGGAAGTGGCCCTGCCGGCTCACCCTGGCAAGCACCGCCTGCTGCACATCCACGAGAACATCCCGGGTGTGATGAGCGAGATCAACAAGGTCTTCGCCGAAAACGGCATCAACATCTCCGGTCAGTTCCTGCAGACCAACGAGAAGGTCGGCTACGTGGTGATCGACGTCGACGCCGAGTACTCGGAGCTGGCGCAAGAGAAGCTGCAACACGTCAACGGCACCATCCGTAGCCGCGTGTTGTTCTGATCCGACGCTGAGCGACAAAAAAGGGAGCCTTCGGGCTCCCTTTTTCATGCACGCGAAAACATCATTCGACGTTGACGGTGATCTTCTTCGACACGATCGGCGGATCGAACGCCATGTGGCCGCTGTCACCCAGCTCCAGCTGCAGGGTGTGCTTGCCCGGCGCGAGCTTGATGTCGGCCTGGGTCTGCGCCTTGCCGAAGTGCATGTGGTTGGCGTCGGTCGGCACGACGGAGCCGGCCGGAACGATTTCCTTGGCATCGATCAGCAGATGGTGATGACCGGTGTTCTTGGTGACATCACCGGCCGGTGCCAGCGCGATGTCCTTTACACCGAACTTGACCGTGAAGGTCTGCGAAACCGTGGCTCCGTCCTCGGGAGAAACGATGAACACTTCGGCGCCCTTCGGTGCCGGTGTGGCCGCACTGGCCAGTACCGAAACACCCATCAGCACACCGGCCAACGCTGCACGTGACATAAAGCTTTTCATTTTCTTCTCCAGTTTTTCCGTAAAATCCGCACGGTCATGACAACTTCATGACCATTCGTTGTCGAAGGCACTCGACAACCATAGCAAAGCGAGCCTGGAAAACAGGCCGATATCGATTTCAAAGGAGTGACCATGCGTTTTCTGCCTGGCCTGATCTGCCTGCTTCCCCTTCTGAGCCCTCTGGCTCACGCCGAACTGATTGATGACGTCTACGACCGTGGCGAGTTGCGCATAGCCCTTGAGGCTAATACACCGCCCTTCAATTTCAAGGACGGCGACACGCTCACGGGGTTCGAGGTCGAGCTTGGGCAACTGCTGGCCAACGAACTGGATGTGCGCGCCGACTTCATCGTCACTGACGAAGCCGATCTGCTCCAGGGCGTTGAAAGCGGCAAGTACGACGTCGCGCTCAACCACATAGCACTGACACCCGAGCTCAAGGATCGTTTCGACGTGAGCGAGCCTTACACGCAGGTCAATGCGCAGTTGCTGGCGAAAAAGGACGAGCAACCTCGGCCGATGGTGCTGGTGCAGACGCTGACCGAGGAGAAACCGAAGGTCGGGCCGCCGGTGGATCTGGCGATTCCGTTTCAGAAGGGCAACCCGGCGTTTCACGCGAGTCTGGAAAATGCCTTGCAGCGGATCAGGGCGGATGGGCGGCTGGAGGCGTTGTCGAAGAAGTGGTTGAGTGTGCAGGCTACGGAAAACTGAAGTGAACGTGACTAGTCGAGCAAGCTGAGGGCCTGTGCGGCTTGCGGCAGTTCGAGTTCGCTGAAGACCTGCACCCCATGGCGCTTCAGCAACGCGGCGGTAACGCCCTCGCCACTCACCTTCACCCCACTGAACGTGCCGTCATAGGTCAACAGATTCCCGCACGAAGGGCTGTTGGCCTTGAGCACCGCCACCCGAATCCCGTGCTTCTGCACAAGCGCCAGCGCCTGCCGCGCACCATCCAGAAACTGCGCACTGACGTCTTCGCCCTCGGTAGTGATCACCGAGGAGAGTCCGTCCAGCACTTCGCTGCCCTGCCCGCCCGGAATCTCTGCCGCTGCCCGCGGCGTCGGCAAACCACCGGCGACTTCCGGGCACAGCGGCACTACCCGGCCTTCGCTGATCCACTGCTCCAGCAGATCGAACGGCCCGCTGGCTCCACCGTCATAACGCACGCGATGGCCAAGCAGGCAGCGGCTCACAAGAATCCTGTGCATCTCAGAACGGCTCGTTGCCACGGCGGCGGAACCAGCCTGTCAGCGACAGCCGCTCGCGATTGGCCGGCAACACTTCATGAGGGACTTCGCCGGAGAGAAACACCACCAGACACCCGCCTGTAG
Source organism: Pseudomonas sp. R45(2017) (assembly GCF_002112305.1). Taxonomy (NCBI): domain Bacteria; kingdom Pseudomonadati; phylum Pseudomonadota; class Gammaproteobacteria; order Pseudomonadales; family Pseudomonadaceae; genus Pseudomonas; species Pseudomonas sp. R45(2017). The sequence continues at coordinate 321,201 of NZ_NEHH01000005.1, forward strand.
GCTGTACGTCGTGAACACGCTCATTCTCCAGGTACATGCGCAGTTGCCCGCCATCCTCCGGCAGCCAGCCGTCATTGAGGTAGATCACCGCCGAGACCATGCGCCGGTCATCGTCGCGGAAACGGTCGACGTGCTTGCGGTAGAACGCACCCGGCGGGTACAGGGCGAAGTGGCACTCGAAGTCTTCAAGCCCGAGGAACAGGCCCCGGTTGAGCGCTTCGCGCAAGCTGTCCATCAGGTTCAGGTAGCGGTCACTGGCCTCGGCCTGACCGGGGTCGATCCACTGAATATGGTCGCCACGAATCCCCTCGCGGATCTCCGAAAACGGGCCACGTCCGACCCCCGCCGGCGCCAGTTCACCTTCGGCGTCACGTTTGCGGCACTCGGCCGCCAGTGCGCGGGTCAAATCCGCAGGCAGGAAAATGTTCTGCTGCGACCAGCCGCGCTCGGCCAGGTCGTCGACGATACGTAACAGCAGCGGGTGATCAGAGGATATTTGCATGGCGCGCATAGTATGCCTGCGGCAAGAAATCCGACAGAGCCACGCGGCGGCTTGATACGAATTCTCGACAAGTACTGGCACCGCACGGAGAATAGTCGGCTGCCGACAGGAGTCCTTATGCGCCGTTTGCTTTTTTCACTGTTGATGTTCTGCGTTTTGCCCGCCTGGGCGGACGGCCATGACCAGTTGTACAAGGTCGCCGGCTGGCCAGAACAACGCGCGCATTTCAACGACGCCCTGAGTGCCGCGCAGCAGCGTTACCAGAACAGCCTGCCGCCGGCGGTGTTTCAGGCGCTGGTGAATAACAGCAACCAGCGCTTCGCCCCCCAGGCCGTGGATCAACGCGCCGAAGCGCAGCTGCGCAAGAACCTCGCCGATCCGCAACCGGCCCTGTCGTTCTTTCAGTCACCGCTGGGCAAGAAGATCGTCGCCGCCGAACTGCTGGCGACCCGTCGCGATCAATTGGCAAAGAACGCCAAGGGCCTGCCGAAGATGCCGGCCAGCGACAGTCGTTTGCTGATCATCGGCCACCTCGCCCAGGCCCTGCCCGCCCGTGAAGCCGGTGCCGAAGTCAGCCTGGCGATTGCCGGCGTGGCGGCGGACAGCCTGAGCTCGATGATCCCCGGCCTGCTCGGCGGCGGTCAGGCCCAAGGCATGTTGAATGGTCAACGCCAGCGCCTGATGGATCAGATCGGTGCCGACCTGAACAACACGCTGCTGTACGTTTATCGCGATCTGTCGGATGAAGAACTGGAAGAGTTCGCGACCTTTGCCGAATCCACCGAAGGCAAAGCCTACTATCAGGCCGCGCTGGCCGCGATTCGCGCAGGGCTGGCCGTCGGCCAGAGCACCTCGAACCTCAGTCAGTGATCTAGGGGTTGCGGCCCTTGATCCGCTTGCTCAGGAACTCGAAATACTCCTCGCGCATTTCCGCCGTCTCGTTGGCCAGGTGATGCCGCGCCTCGGCCAGCAACAGAATCTGCGGCCGGTCGAACTTCCACTTCATCACTTGCAGGTTGTGCTGCCAGTCCACGGTCATGTCCGCCTGGCCCTGAACGATCAGTGGCCGGCGTGAACTTTTCTTCGCGTATTCGACCCGGTTGATCCAGCGTGACAACGCCCCGACCCAGGCAGTCGGCAAGCGTTTGGGCTGCAACGGATCGGCCTGCAGGAACGGCAGGAAATCCGGATCGTTGGAGTTCTCGCTGAAACGTCGGGCGATGCCCCTGACAAAGGGCCGCAGCAGGTAATAACTGAACTGCGACCAGCCCCAGGCACGCGGACGCACCAACGGCGCCAGCAGAATCAACTGTCCCTGCGCCGGGCTGTTTTCACCATGGTTGAGCACGTGATCGACAATGATCGCCCCGCCGGTGCTTTGCCCGCACAAGTGCCACGGCTGCGGCAGGGCAATCGAGCGCGCCTCGGCGAACAGGCCTTGCAGCGCATCCTGATACTCGGAGAAGTCGCGGATGCTCGCCCGCTCGCCGCTGGACAGACCATGCCCCGGCAGATCGCAGGCAATCACCGCGAAGCCCTGATCCAGCGCCCACTCGATCACATGCCGGTAAAGACCGGTGTGATCATAAAAACCGTGCACCAGAAACAGCGTGGCCCTGGCGGTTTCTGCCGGCCACCAGCAATGACTGACCAGTTGATAGCCATCGATGTCGAACCGGCCCATCCCACGCCAGACATCGCGCTCCGGAAAGTCAGTCTTGTAGAACCGCTGATACGCCTTCGCCTCCTCGGACAACGGCTGCCACTCGGCCAAAGGCTTGAGGCTCGCACGCAGATGATCGGGATCGAAGGCAACAGACATGGGCAATTCCAGAACGGTAAACGGACTTTATCGGCCTGCGATATTCATCTGTCGCGGCAAGCATGGCAAGCTAGCGCGCTCTCAAGGAATCAAAACCATGCGTTCGCCCTACCGCACCGCACTGTTTGCCAGCCTGCTCGCCATCGTGTGTGCCGGCGTGCTGTGGGCCGCGTACGACTGGTTTCAGGGCCGCTACCTGCGGGCGTTCAGCGAACACACCGCTGTGTTTTCCGGCGACCCGTTGCGCCTGCCCGACGACCTCGCCGGCCCCGGCAATATCCGTCTGGTGCACTTTTGGGATCCCGCCTGCCCGTGCAACGTCGGCAATCAACAGCACCTGAGCGAGATGGTCGAACAGTTCGGCCCCAAGGGCGTGGAGTTCTTTGCGGTGCAGAAGGCCGGCAGCCACGGCCAGTTGCCGGCAACCCTCAGCAATCTCAAAACCATCACGGTCCTGCCCGGCTCCGAACAGATTCCCGCCAGCCCGGCCGTGGCGATCTGGGACCGCAGCGGCAGACTGGCGTACTTCGGCCCCTACAGCGAAGGCCTGACGTGCAACTCCAGCAACAGTTTTATCGAACCGATCCTGCAAGCCTTGAGTGATGATCGTCCGGTCAATGCGACTCATACGCTGGCGGTCGGTTGTTACTGCCCGTGGCCGGCCGAGAAGAAGTAAGGCATTCCGGACATTTCAAGGACGGCGATGCGCAGCACACGAGGCGTGTGCTAATTGTTTGCAGCCCGCACGGGCGGCAACCCCGAATGCACAAGGAGTCACCATGAAACGCGTCTTCACCGTTCTTGCCTTGCTCATCGTTGTCCTGCTCGCCGCCGGCGGGTGGTATGTCTACAGCAAGCAACCGACGCGTCAGGGCCAAGTGGAGTTGCGCAACCTGCAAGGCTCGGTGACCGTGCGTTACGACGAGCGCGGTGTGCCGCACATCCGTGCCGAAAACGAGACCGACCTCTACCGCGCCCTCGGCTATGTGCACGCCCAGGATCGCCTGTTTCAGATGGAAGCCATGCGTCGCCTGGCCCGGGGCGAACTGGCCGAAGTGCTCGGGCCGAAACTGCTCGACACCGACAAGCTGTTCCGCAGCCTGCGCATCCGCGAGCGGGCCGCCAGTTACGTGGCCGGCCTCGACAAGCAGTCACCAGCGTGGAAGGCCCTGCAAGCCTATCTGGACGGCATCAATCAATATCAGGACTCGCACGCCGCCCCTGTCGAGTTCGACGTGCTGGGCATCCCCAAGCGGCCGTTCACCGCCGAGGACAGCATCAGCGTCGCCGGCTACATGGCCTACAGCTTTGCCGCCGCGTTTCGCACCGAACCGTTGCTGACCTACGTGCGCGATCAACTGGGCGCCGATTACCTCAACGTCTTCGACCTCGACTGGCAGCCCAAGGGCGTGCTCGCCAAAGGTCACGCCAGCAGCGCACCGGCCCTCGCCGCCGAAGACTGGAAAGACCTGAACACCCTCGCCCGCGTCAGCGAACAGGCATTGATCGACAACGGTCTGCCGCAGTTCGAAGGCAGCAACGCCTGGGTGATCGCCGGCAGCCACAGCAAGAGCACCAAGCCGTTGCTGGCGGGCGATCCGCACATTCGTTTTTCGGTGCCGTCGGTGTGGTACGAGGCGCAGCTGTCGGCGCCGGGTTTTGAACTCTACGGCCATCATCAGGCGCTGGTGCCGTTTGCGTTTCTCGGCCACAACCTGGATTTCGGCTGGAGCCTGACCATGTTTCAGAACGATGATCTGGACCTGATCGCCGAGAAGGTCAATCCGGACAACCCGGATCAGGTCTGGTATCGCGGCCAGTGGACCGACATGGTCAAGACCGAGCAGCAGATCGCCGTGAAAGGCCAGACGCCGGTGACCATAACCCTGCGCCAGTCGCCCCACGGGCCGATCGTCAACGACGCCCTCGGTACAGCCGCAGGGAAAACTCCGATTGCGATGTGGTGGGCGTTCCTCGAAACACCGAACCCGATCCTCGAAGGTTTCTACCAGCTTAACCGCGCCGACACCTTGGCCAAGGCTCGTGCCGCAGCCGCCAAGGTGCAGGCGCCGGGGCTGAACATCGTTTATGCCAACGCCAAGGGCGATATCGCCTGGTGGGCCTCGGCGCTATTGCCCAAGCGGCCGGCCGGGGTGAAGCCTGGCTTCATTCTCGACGGCAACAGCAATCAGGCGGACAAGGACGGCTACTTCCCGTTCAGCGCCAACCCGCAGGAGGAGAACCCGGCGCGGGGCTATATCGTCTCGGCCAACTTCCAGCCCGTGTCGCCGACCGGCATGGAGATTCCCGGTTACTACAACCTCGCCGACCGTGGCCAGCAGCTCAACCGCCAGCTCGCCGACAAGAGCGTGAAGTGGGACAACGAGGCCAACCAGAAACTGCAACTGGGCACCACCACCGGTTATGGCCCGCGTCTGCTGGCGCCGTTGCTGCCGGTACTGCGTGAAGTGGCGGGCAATCCCGCCGAGCAGAAGCTGATCGAACAATTGGCCCAATGGCAAGGCGACTATCCGCTGGATTCGGTCAGTGCGACGGTGTTCAACCAGTTCCTCTACGACCTCGCCTACGCGACAATGCGCGATGAGCTGGGCAATGATTTCTTCGAAACCCTGCTGTCGACCCGAGTGATCGATGCAGCCCTTCCTAGGCTCGCGGCGAATGCTGATTCACCGTGGTGGGACAACCGCAGCACGCCGAACAAGGAGACCCGCGTCGACACCGTGCGCGCCGCGTGGCAAGCGAGCATGGCGCACCTGAAGTCGACCCTCGGCGACGACGCTTCCGGCTGGCAATGGGGCAAGGCGCACACGCTCACCCATGGTCATCCGCTGGGTCAGCAGAAACCGCTGGACCGCATTTTCAACGTCGGTCCGTTCGCCGCACCGGGCTCACATGAAGTGCCGAACAACCTCTCGGCGAAGATCGGCCCCGCGCCGTGGCCGGTGACCTACGGCCCGTCGACCCGTCGGCTGGTGGACTTCGCCGATCCGGCTCACAGCCTGACCATCAACCCGGTCGGCCAGAGCGGCGTGCCGTTCGACAGTCACTATGACGATCAGGCGGAAGCGTATGTGGACGGGATGTATGTGCAGGCGCATTTCAGTGAGGAAGAGGTGACGGCGAATACGCGGAGTACGCTGAAGCTGTTGCCGGCGCGAGCGGCTCAATAGGCGCCGCTCAAACCATTGCCGCAAAATTCAACCGAAACTGCTGCGGCGTCACCCCCAGCCGCCGGTTGAACACGCTGCGCATGTGTTGCGCATCGCGAAACCCGCACTGATACGCCACAGTCTTCAGCGGCGCCGTGGTGCTTTCGAGCATCACCCGTGCCGCATCCACCCGCGCCCGCTCGACGAATTCCGCCGGGGTGACTTTCGCTTCGCGGGCAAACACCCGAGAGAAATTTCGCGCACTCATGTTCGCCGCGTTCGCCAGATCGGCGATGGTCAGGTCGCCCGTGAGATTGGCCAGCACATACAGCTGCACCATCGCCACCGCTGACGTCGGTTCGGCATGAGACGTAAGGAACGGGCTGAACTGCGACTGCCCGCCCGAGCGCTGGGTGAACACCACCAGCCGCTTGGCCACGCTCAGCGCCACCTCGGCCCCGTAATCTCGCGCCAGCAGGTACAGCGACAGATCGATCCCCGCCGTCACCCCCGCCGAGGTGTAGAGCTGGCCATCCTCGACGTACAACCGATCGGCCTCGACCCGGCTCGACGGGCACAACTGCGCCAGCGCTTCGGCGTCGTTCCAGTGGGTGGTGACCGTACGCCCGTCCAGCAATCCTGCACGGGCGAGCATGAACGCGCCGTTGCAGATCGAGCCGAATCGCCGCGCCCTCCCACAGGCCTCACACAGCCAGGCATCAAACGTCTCGCCGAAATCCAGAAACGGCAATTGCGGCCCACCCGCCACCAGCAGCAAGTCATAAGCCTCCTGCGCTTCGCTGAAATACTGGTGAGCACTCAGGGTCAGCCCGTTGGAACACGCCATCGACCCGCGCTCGACACCGATCACGTCGAGCCGGTAATGATCCTCCGGCGCCAGGAAGCGGTTGGCCTCGGCGAACACATCCATCGGCCCGCTGACGTCCAGCGCCTGCACGCCGGGGAACACCACGATGGCGACGGTTCTGTTCATGGCGATGTCGGCTCCCGGGGAATGGCGGATCAGCGCCAACCCTAGCCAATCCTCGCCGCAGAAGCGAGCTGGCACGATTTGCAGGTGGAATGGCAAGGATCGCAGCCATGGATCGATTGTCCGGTTTTGCCCCCGGGAACAGACTTTCCCCATCAGCGCCGCGACGGCGTTTTCGACGAGGAAGCTCAACATGACCACGACCATCGCCGGTATCCGGATCCCCGACAGCGCCCTCGCCCGGGCCACCACCGAGTACATCCGCGACATCGAATCCGACCTGCTTTACCACCACTCGCGCCGGGTATTTCTGTTCGGCGCCTTGAGCGGTGAGCGCCAGCAACTGGCCTACGATCCGGAACTGCTGTACGTCGGCGCGATGTTCCACGACCTGGGTCTGGTCGAAGGTCACCGCAGCGATGACGAGCGCTTCGAAGTCGATGGCGCCAACGCAGCCGCCGCGTTTCTCAAGCCGTACGGGTTGAGCGATGACGACATCGAGCAGGTCTGGTTGTCGATCGCCCTGCACACCACGCCGGGGGTGCCGAAGCATCTGCGCCCGACCGTGGCGCTGGTGACCGCAGGCGTCGAGATGGACGTGCTGGGCATGGACTACGCGGCGTTCACCACGGTGCAGCGCGAGGCGGTGGTGCATGCGCATCCACGGGGCGAAGGTTTCAAGGAGTGCATCATCTGCGCGTTCGCCGATGGCTTGCGTCATCGCCCGCAGACGACGTTCGGCAATGTGAAGACCGATGTGTTGAAGGATCAAGCGCCGGGATTCAAGCCGATGAACTTCGTCGAAGTGATTCGCCAGTCGCCCTGGGTTTCCTGACGGGCATAAAAAAACCTCGCGACCGTTATCGGTCGCGAGGTTTTTTTGTACCGGGAGGCTTACGCCGCTTCCGGCGTCGGCGCCCGGCGCACGTCCGGTTGCTTCCACGAATCCGCAGCGCCTTCTTCGATGGCCTGCTGAATCGCTTTCTTGCGAGCTTCTTCGGCACGGCGGCTGAAGAACCAGACCAGGAAGGTCACCAGCGACACCGCCAGCAGAATCAGACTGGCCACGGCGTTGATCTCAGGCTTCACGCCCAGACGCACCGCCGAGAACACTTCCATCGGCAGGGTCGTCGAACCCGGGCCGGAGACGAAGCTCGCCAATACCAGGTCGTCCAGCGACAGCGCGAACGACATCATGCCGCCCGCTGCCAGCGACGGCGCGATCATCGGGATGGTGATCAGGAAGAACACCTTCCACGGACGCGCGCCGAGGTCCATCGCCGCTTCTTCGATCGACAGGTCCAGCTCGCGCAGACGCGCCGACACCACGACCGCCACATACGCCGCGCAGAACGTGGTGTGAGCGATCCAGATGGTGACGATGCCCCGCTCCTGCGGCCAGCCGATCATCTGCGCCATCGCCACGAACAGCAGCAACAGTGACAGACCGGTAATCACCTCAGGCATGACCAGCGGCGCGGTCACCAGGCCGCCGAACAGCGTGCGGCCCTTGAAACGGGTGATGCGGGTCAGCACGAAGGCTGCCAGCGTACCCAGCGCCACGGCGGCAATCGCGGTGTAGCAGGCGATTTCCAGCGAGCGCACCACCGAGCCCATCAGTTGCGAGTTGTCGAGCAGGCCGACGTACCACTTCACCGACCAGCCGCCCCACACCGTTACCAGTTTCGAGGCGTTGAACGAGTAGATCACCAGAATCAGCATCGGCAGATAGATGAACAACAGGCCGAGCACCAGCATCAGGCTGGAGAAACGGAAGCGCTTCATTCTTTACCCTCCATTTCCTTGGCCTGACTGCGGTTGAACAGGATGATCGGCACGATCAGGATCGCCAGCATCACGACCGCCAGGGCGGACGCCACCGGCCAGTCACGGTTGTTGAAGAACTCTTGCCAGAGCACTTTACCGATCATCAGGGTTTCCGGACCGCCCAGCAGTTCCGGGATCACGAACTCGCCCACCACCGGGATGAACACCAGCATGCAGCCGGCGATAATGCCGTTCTTGGACAGCGGCACGGTGATTTTCCAGAAGCTGTTGAAGGTGCTCGAACCCAGGTCGGAAGCGGCCTCCAGCAGGCTGGTGTCGTGCTTCACCAGGTTGGCGTACAGCGGCAGGATCATGAACGGCAGGTACGAGTAGACGACGCCGATGTACACCGCGAGGTTGGTGTTGAGGATCTGCAGCGGCTCGTCGATCAAGCCCATGCTCATCAGGAACCCGTTGAGCAGGCCGTTGTTGCTGAGGATGCCCATCCACGCATAGACGCGGATCAGGATCGCGGTCCAGGTCGGCATCATGATCAGCAGCACCAGCACCGTTTGCAGCTCTTTACGGGCACTGGCGATGGCGTAGGCCATCGGGTAACCGATCAACAGGCACAGCAGCGTGCTGAAAAACGCCATCTTCAGCGAGCCGAGGTAGGCGGCGATGTACAGTTCGTCGTCGCCGAGCATCGCGTAGTTGCCCAGGTTCAGCAGCAGTTGCAGCTTCTGCTCGGCGTAGGTGTAGATCTCGGTGTACGGCGGGATGGCCACGTCCGCTTCGGCGAAGCTGATCTTCAAAACGATGAAGAACGGCAGCATGAAGAACAGGAACAGCCAGATGAACGGAACCCCGATGACCAACTGGCGGCCACCGGGAATTATTCGATTGAGCCGGCGTTTGAATTTGCGCATGTTCATGAGCGAAGTACCACGCCGCTGTCGTCTTCCCACCACACGTAAACCTGATCGCCCCAGGTCGGACGTGCGCCACGGCGTTCGGCGTTGGCCACGAACGACTGCACCAGCTTGCCGCTCGGCAATTCGACGTAGAACACCGAGTGACCGCCGAGGTAGGCGATGTCATGCACCTTGCCGCTCGACCAGTTGTATTCGCAGGTCGGCTGGTCGGCGGTGACCAGCAGTTTTTCCGGACGGATCGCGTAGGTCACGGACTTGTCCTGCACCGAGGTGCTGATGCCGTGGCCGACGTAGATCTGCCGGTCGAGGTCCTTGCAGGTGATGGTCGCGTGGCCTTCGGCGTCGTCGATCACTTCGCCTTCGAAGATGTTCACGTTGCCGATGAATTCGCAGACCAGACGGCTGGTCGGGGTTTCGTAGATGTCGATCGGGCTGCCGATCTGGGCGATCCAGCCCAGGTGCATGATCGCGATGCGCTCGGCCATGGTCATGGCCTCTTCCTGGTCGTGGGTCACCATCACGCAGGTCACGCCTACGCGCTCGATGATCTCAACCAGCTCGAGCTGCATCTGCGAACGCAGTTTCTTGTCCAGTGCGCCCATCGGCTCGTCGAGCAGCAACAGCTTCGGCCGCTTGGCCAGAGAACGCGCCAGCGCCACACGCTGACGCTGGCCGCCGGACAATTGGTGCGGCTTGCGCTTGGCATACTGGCTCATCTGCACCAGCTTGAGCATCTCGGCCACGCGGGCGTCGATTTCGGCCTTGGGAATCTTGTCCTGTTGCAGGCCGAACGCGATGTTCTGCGCCACGGTCATGTGCGGGAACAGGGCGTAGGACTGGAACATCATGTTGATCGGTCGCTCGTACGGCGGCATGTCGGTGATGTCGACGCCGTCGAGGAAAATGCGCCCCTCCGTGGGCCGTTCGAACCCTGCCAGCATCCGCAGCAGAGTGGATTTGCCCGATCCCGAACCGCCGAGCAGGGCGAAGATCTCGCCCTTCTTGATTTCCAGGGACACATCGTCCACGGCAACCGTCTCGTCGAACTTCTTCGTGACCCGGTCGATTTTGACCAGCACCTGTTTCGGTGTCTGGTCGCCCTCGAGGGCTTTCTTATAGGCGCCGGAGGCAACTGCCATTTACAAAACTCCCAGAAAAAAAGAGTGCAGTTCGCCCACGCAAGACGAACCCAGGATAGTTTGTACGTTGAAGCTATTTACCCGACTTGACCTTGGTCCAGCTGCGGGTCATCAAACGCTGAATGTTCGGCGGCAACTCGATCGACACGTAGGTCTTGTCGAGCACGGCCTGCGGTGGATAAACCGACTCGTCGGTGCGGATGGACTGCTCCATCAGCTTGTCCGAACCCGGGTTGGGGTTGGCGTAACCGACGTAATCACTGACCTGGGCGATCACCTCAGGTTTCAGCAAATAGTTGATGAAGGCGTGGGCCTCTTTGACGTTGGCCGAATCCTTCGGAATCGCCAGCATGTCGAACCACAGCGCGCCGCCCTCTTTCGGGATCGAGTAGGCGATGTTCACGCCCTTCTTGGCTTCTTCGGCGCGATTCTTGGCCTGGAAGATGTCGCCGGAGAAACCGATGGCCACGCAGATGTCGCCGTTGGCCAGATCGCCGATGTATTTCGAGGAGTGGAAGTAGGTTACGTACGGACGCACCGCCAGCAGTTTGGCCGTGGCCTTCTCGTAATCCTTGGGATTGGTGCTGTTGGCGTTCAGGCCCATGTAGTTGAGCACGGTCGGCATCATTTCATCGGCCGAATCGAGGAACGCCACGCCGCAGCTGTGCAGCTTCTTGATGTTCTCCGGCTCGAACAGCACGCTCCAGGAGTCGATCTTGTCGACGCCGAGCACGGCTTTCACTTTATCGACGTTGTAGCCGATGCCGTTGGTGCCCCACAGGTACGGCACCGCGTACAGGTTGCCCGGATCGTTCTGTTCCAGGCGCTTGAGCAGCACCGGATCGAGGTTGGAATAGTTCGGCAGTTGCGCCTTGTCGAGCTTCTGGAACGCGCCCGCCTTGATCTGCTTGCCGAGGAAGTGGTTCGACGGCACGACCACGTCGTAACCGGTACGCCCGGCGAGCAGTTTGCCTTCCAGGGTTTCGTTGGAATCGAACACGTCGTAGACCGGTTTGATCCCGGTTTCTTTCTGGAAATCGGCCAGAGTGGTCTCGCCGATGTAATCCGACCAGTTATAAATATGCACAGTACCGGCGGCTTGGGCACCGACAGCGAACGTCAGGCCGGCAGCGGCCAGCAGGGCATTGCGCAAAGAAGAAAAAATAGGCAAGTGGAGGTCCTCTAATTTAGTTGGGCCCAAGTTGCCCCGTGCTGCATGACAGTCACGGTTGCCCGGCAACAAAACCGGCGCGCAACTTACCTTCGAAAAACCGTTCCAGCAAAACTTTCTGTCATTTAATTGCACCACTGACCGCCCAGATGAAGGCGACGGCCAGCGGTGACTGCTTCAAACCGGCTTATTTACCGGATTTGATCTTGGTCCAGCTGCGAGTGATCAGGCGCAGGGTAGGTGCGTCCAGATCGCTGATCGCATAGAGCTGCTTCTTCACTTCAGCCGAAGGGTAGATGCTCGGATCGCTGGTGATTTCCTTGTCCACCAGGGCGGTGGCCGCCTTGTTGCCGTTCGGGAAACGCACGGCGTTGGTGATTTCGGCCATCACTTTCGGCTCGAGCAGGTAGTTCATGAACTTGTAGGCGGCTTCGACGTTTTCGGCATCCTTGGGAATGGCGACCATGTCGTAGAAAGTACCGGCACCTTCTTTCGGAATGGTGTAGGCCAGTTTGACCTTGTCACCGGCTTCCTTGGCGCGGGTCTTGGATTGTTCCAGGTCACCCGAGTAGCCGACCGCCACGCAGATGTTGCCGTTGGCCAGGTCCGAGATGTACTTCGAGGAGTGGAAGTAAGCCACCGAAGGACGGATCTTGAGGAACAGGTCTTCGGCGGCTTTCAGGTCAGCCTTGTCCTTGCTGTTGGTGGGCTTGCCCAGATAGTGCAGAGCCGCGGGAATCATTTCGGTCGGCGCGTCGAGGAAGCTCACACCGCAGCTTTTCAGCTTCTCGATGTTTTCAGGCTTGAACACGATGTCCCAGGAATCGATCTTGTCGATGCCCAGTGCAGCCTTGACCTTGGCCGGGTTGTAGCCGATGCCGATCGAACCCCACATGTACGGGAACGCGTGCTTGTTGCCCGGGTCGCTGGCGTCGCCAACGGCCTTGAGCAGGTCTTCGTCGAGGTTCTTCCAGTTCGTCAGCTTGGACTTGTCCAGTTCCTGATAAACGCCGGCCTTGATCTGCTTGGCCAGGAAGTTGTTGGAAGGCACCACGATGTCGTAACCGGATTTGCCGGCCAGCAGCTTGGCTTCCAGGGTTTCGTTGCTGTCGAAAACGTCATAGACGACCTTGATGCCCGTCTCTTTTTCGAAATTGGCAACCGTGTCCGGCGCGATGTAGTCGGACCAGTTGTAAACGTGCAACACCTTGTCGTCCGCCTGAACCGCACCCGCCATCACGCCCATCAGGGACATGGCGAGCAGAGTCTTGCCAGCGAGCTTTTTGCCTAATGCCTTCATGCGTTAATGCTCCAAATTTTTCTTTTTTGAACCACTTTGTTCAGCGGCCGAACCCGGACAACTGGAACCGCGGCTAGTCTGGCAAGATCCGAGGCGGTCTTTCAAGAAAAGACCAGCCTTTCTGACAGCTCCGAGCGACAGCGCAACAGCTCCATCGCTCAGAGCCTAGCACTTAGCCCTGCAACGCACTCAGGGTCAGGTCCAGGCACTTGCGTGCCTTTGTAACCAGTTCATCGATCTCCGCCTTGCTGATCACCAGCGGCGGCGCGATGATCATGGTGTCGCCCACGGCACGCATGATCAGCCCGTTGTCGAAGCAGAACTGGCGGCAGATCATGCCCACACCCTTGCCTTCGTAACGCTTGCGAGTGGCCTTGTCCTGCACCAGCTCGATGGCCCCCAGCAGACCGACTCCGCGCACTTCACCCACCAACGGGTGATCGTTCAGTTCGCGCAGACGTTTCTGCAAATACGGTGCCGTTTCTTCATGGGCGCGTTCGATGATTTTCTCTTCGCGCAGAATCCGGATGTTTTCCAGACCCACCGCCGCCGCTACCGGGTGACCGGAGTAGGTGAAGCCGTGGTTGAAGTCGCCGCCCTCGTTGAGCACCGCCACCACTTCGTCGCGCACGATCAGTCCACCCATCGGGATGTAGCCGGACGTCAGGCCTTTGGCGATGGTCATCATGTGTGGCTTGAGGTCGTAAAAATCACTGCCGAACCATTCGCCGGTACGGCCGAAACCGCAGATCACTTCATCGGCCACGAACAGGATGTCGTACTTGGCGAGGATTTCCTTGATGCGCGGCCAGTAGGTGTCTGGCGGAATGATCACGCCGCCGGCGCCCTGGATCGGCTCGGCAATAAAGGCACCGACGTTGTCGACGCCGACTTCCAGAATCTTTTCTTCCAGCTGATTGGCCGCCCAGATCCCGAACTCTTCCGGGGTCATGTCGCCGCCTTCGGCGAACCAGTACGGCTGCGCGATGTGGACGATGCCCGGAATCGGCAGGTCGCCCTGTTCGTGCATGTAGGTCATGCCGCCCAGGCTTGCGCCTGCCACGGTGGAACCGTGGTAGCCGTTCTTGCGGCTGATGATGACTTTCTTGTTCGGCTGGCCCTTGATCGCCCAGTAGTGGCGAACCATGCGCAGCATGGTGTCGTTGCCTTCGGAACCGGAGCCGGTGAAGAACACGTGGTTCATGCCTTCTGGCGCCACGTCGGCGATGGCCTTGGCCAGTTCCAGCGCCGGCGGGTGCGCGGTCTGGAAGAACAGGTTGTAGTAAGGCAGTTCGCGCATCTGTTTGGCGGCAGCATCCGCCAGCTCATCGCGTCCATAACCGATCGCCACACACCACAGACCCGCCATGCCGTCGAGGATCTTGTTGCCCTCGCTGTCCCACAGGTACACGCCCTTGGCGTTGGTGATGATCCGTGGACCCTTTTCTTTCAGCTGCTTGAAGTCGCTGAACGGGGCCAGGTGGTGATCGCTGCTGAGGGCTTGCCACTCACGGGTTTGCGGGTTGTTGCTGGTCATGCCAATTCTCCTTGTTATCGGTGAAGGCGCGGCGGCTGGCCACCGCGCCCGGCGTATCAGACGGCGAAGAGCAGGTACTCACGCTCCCAGGAACTGATCACGCGCTTGAAGTTTTCATGCTCGGCCCGCTTGACCGCGACGTAGCCGGTGATGAAGGTCTTGCCCAGGTATTTCTCGATGGTCGCGCTGTTTTCCATGCGCTCCAGGGCGTCCTCGATGGTCAGCGGCAGGCGCAGGTTGCGGCGCTCGTAGCCACGGCCCACAACCGGTGCGCTCGGGTTGATCCCTTCGACCATGCCGATGTAGCCGCAGAGCAGGCTCGCGGCAATCGCCAGGTACGGGTTGGCGTCGGCGCCCGGCAGGCGGTTTTCCACCCGGCGGTTCTGCGGGCCGGCATCCGGGACGCGCAGGCCCACGGTGCGGTTTTCTTCGCCCCACTCAACGTTCACCGGCGCCGAGGTGTCCGGCAGGAAGCGGCGGAACGAGTTGACGTTCGGTGCGAACAGCGGCAACAGCTCGGGGATGAGTTTCTGCAGGCCACCGATGTGGTGCAGGAACAGCTGGCTCATGGTCCCGTCGTCATTGGAGAACACGTTCTTGCCAGTCTCGATGTCGATGATGCTCTGGTGCAGGTGCATCGCACTGCCCGGCTCGCCGGTCATCGGCTTGGCCATGAAGGTCGCGGCCACGTTGTGCTTGAGGGCGGCCTCGCGCATGGTGCGCTTGAACACCAGAATCTGGTCGGCCAGGGACAGGGCATCGCCGTGACGGAAGTTGATTTCCATCTGCGCCGTGCCGTCCTCGTGGATCAGCGTGTCGAGGTCCAGTTCCTGCAATTCGCACCAGTCGTAGACGTCTTCGAACAGCGGATCGAATTCGTTCGCCGCTTCGATGGAGAACGACTGACGACCGATCTCCGGACGCCCGGAACGGCCGACCGGCGGCTGCAACGGATAGTCAGGGTCGTCGCTGCGCTTGGTCAGGTAGAACTCCATTTCCGGCGCAACGATCGGCTGCCAGCCCTTGTCGGCATAGAGTTTCAGGACTTTCTTGAGGACGTTGCGCGGCGACAGCTCGATCGGGTTGCCTTGCTTGTCGTAGGTGTCGTGGATCACCTGGGCGGTCGGCTCTATGGCCCATGGCACCAGGTACACGGCGTTCTGGTCGGGGCGGCAGATCATGTCGATGTCGGCCGGGTCGAGCAGTTCGTAATAGATGTCGTCTTCGACGTAGTCGCCGGTCACGGTCTGCAACAGAACGCTTTCTGGCAGGCGCATGCCTTTTTCGGCGATGAACTTGTTGGTCGGCGAGATCTTGCCCCGGGTGATACCGGTCAAGTCGCCGATCATGCATTCGACTTCTGTGATCTTGTGGTCTTTCAACCAATCGGTGAGCTGGTCGAGGTTGTTACTCATAAATGCCTCTGGGCTGAGTCTCCTGACAGATGTCAGGCAATGTTTGACGCACCAGGCGTCGCGTTAAAGGGCCTTGCTTGCGCGCAGTGCCGGCTTACGCCCGGCACCGCGCATAGACAATGAAGGAGGAGCTTACCTGCCCTTTACGCTGGCGTTGCATTTCCTGTGCACATCCCGGGCGTGCAGAATCACGGGCACGGCGACGGACGCGGTGCAGGCCGGGAGCAGGAAAGAGATCTATATTGAAAGGAGAACCGCTAAAGAGGATGCCCTCGCACACGTCCAGAATATCGGACGCTGCCGCTCGATCTGCCATGGGCTGGGAGATCGCTGGCACGTTGCAGGCCTTGCTGGCCGCGCTGCGGACGGACGTGTCGCCACTGATGTGATAAGCATGCAGACCGGACTGCAAAGAGCAGTCGGTGACGCCGATTAACGGCAGGCGAGACATGAAGCACCCCGGTATTATTGCTGTTATGGGTTTGATCCGAGCTTAGCCTTGTTCATTTTTTTACACAACACCCCCGTAAAAAATACAACACGGCCTGCTCAAGCCTGCGGGTGGCGCGTCCTTCACGGATAAAAAAATGCCCCAAAGTGCCCCATAAATGCCCTCGTGGCGCTTTTTCAGGGCAGAAAAGGCCTCGCTTGACTTCGGCAGGCCGTTCGGGTTGACTGAAACCAGAAAAGATCAATGATTGATATTTTTAACAACAAAGGTGTTGCATCATGTCGGTACCCCCGCGTGCCGTTCAGCTTAACGAAGCGAACGCGTTCCTTAAGGAACATCCTGAGGTTCTGTACGTTGACCTTCTGATTGCGGATATGAATGGTGTGGTGCGCGGCAAGCGCATCGAACGCACCAGCCTCCACAAGGTTTACGAGAAAGGCATCAACCTGCCGGCCTCTCTATTTGCTCTGGATATCAATGGTTCGACGGTGGAAAGCACCGGCCTGGGCCTGGACATCGGCGACGCCGACCGTATCTGCTATCCAATCCCCGATACCCTGTGCAACGAGCCATGGCAGAAGCGCCCGACCGCGCAACTGTTGATGACCATGCACGAACTCGAAGGTGACCCTTTCTTCGCCGACCCGCGCGAAGTGCTCCGTCAAGTTGTTGCAAAGTTTGACGAGCTGGGCTTGACCATCTGCGCCGCATTCGAACTCGAGTTCTACCTGATCGACCAGGAAAACGTGAACGGCCGCCCTCAGCCGCCACGCTCGCCGATCTCCGGCAAACGCCCGCATTCGACCCAGGTCTACCTGATCGACGACCTCGACGAATACGTCGACTGCCTCCAGGACATTCTGGAAGGCGCCAAAGAGCAAGGCATCCCGGCCGACGCCATCGTCAAGGAAAGTGCCCCGGCGCAGTTCGAAGTGAACCTGCACCACGTCGCCGACCCGATCAAGGCATGCGACTACGCGGTCCTGCTCAAGCGTCTGATCAAGAACATCGCCTACGACCATGAAATGGACACCACTTTCATGGCCAAGCCGTACCCGGGCCAGGCAGGCAACGGTCTGCACGTCCACATTTCGGTTCTCGACAAAGAAGGCAAAAACATTTTTGCCAGCGAGGATCCCGAGCAGAACGCCGCGCTGCGTCACGCGATCGGCGGTGTGCTCGAGACCCTGCCCGCGCAGATGGCTTTCCTCTGCCCGAACGTCAACTCCTACCGCCGTTTCGGCGCACAGTTTTACGTGCCGAACTCGCCGAGCTGGGGTCTGGACAACCGCACCGTGGCCCTGCGCGTACCGACCGGCTCCGCCGACGCAGTCCGCCTGGAACACCGCGTGGCCGGCGCCGACGCCAACCCGTACCTGCTGATGGCTTCGGTGCTGGCGGGCGTGCATCACGGCCTGACCAACAAGATCGAGCCGCCGCCTCCCACCGAAGGCAACAGCTACGAGCAGAACGAGCAGAGCCTGCCGAACAACTTGCGCGATGCCCTGCGCGAGCTGGACGACAGCGAGGTGATGGCCAAGTACATCGATCCGAAATACATCGATATCTTCGTCGCCTGTAAAGAGAGCGAGCTGGAGGAGTTCGAACACTCCATCTCCGACCTCGAGTACAACTGGTACCTGCACACCGTTTAAGCGGATTGCAGGAATAAAAAGCGCTGCCGGCTTCATCAGCCCGCAGCGTTTTTTTATGGCCGCCTGCGGCGGATCGCTGGCAAGCCAGCTCCCACAGGGTTCTGTTGTGTACTCAAATCTTGTGTTCGACACAGATACCTGTGGGAGCTGGCTTGCCAGCGATGGCGGCCGACAAGACAACGCAAGAGCCGGCTCGTACAATGCCCGCTGCCCCGCAGGAGACTTTCATGACGCGTCCCGCCCCCGTCCGCAAACCCCGTGCCCGCAGTCAGGCACGGATCGATTCGATACTCGACGCCGCGCGCACGCTGCTGGCCGCCGAGGGCGTGGCGAGCCTGTCGATCTACAGCGTGGCCGAGCGCGCGCAGATTCCGCCCTCCTCGGTCTACCACTTCTTCGCCAGCGTCCCGGCGCTGCTCGAAGCGCTGACCGCCGATGTGCACGCGGCCTTCCGTGCCTGCCTGCAAGCGCCGATCGATCACGATGCCCTGCGCGACTGGCGTGACCTGTCGCGACTGGTCGAGGAGCGGATGCTGGAGATCTACGGCGAGGATGCCGCCGCCCGCCAGCTGATCCTCGCGCAGCACGGCCTCACCGAAGTCACCCAGGCCGACCGCCAGCACGACCTCGAACTCGGCGACCTGATGCACAAGTTGTTCGATCATCACTTCGAGCTGCCGCGCCTGCCGGACGATGTGGACGTGTTCGCGCTGGCCATGGAGCTGGGCGACCGCGTCTACGCCCGCTCGGTGCAGCAGCATGGACAGATCACACCGCGCATGGCCGAGGAAGGCATGCGGGTGTTCGATGCCTATATCGGGCTGTATCTGCCGCCCTATCTGCCCAAGCGGGTTCTCTAGCGCGGCACGCGACAGGCACAAAAAACCCCGAAGGGCTCACACCCTTCGGGGTTGTTTTTGTCCCACGCCCTTACAACTTGGCGATGGACACCTCGGTGGATTTCACGAAGGCGATCACTTCGCTGCCGACCTCCAGTTCCAGCTCCTTGACCGAACGGGTAGTGATCACCGACGTGACGATGCCGGAAGCGGTCTGCACGTCGATTTCCGACAGCACGTCGCCGAGAACGATCTCCTTGATCGCGCCTTTGAACTGGTTGCGTACGTTGATGGCTTTGATAGTCATGGCATTGATTCCTGTCGTTTGCTTGAGTTATTGAGCCCAACGCAGTTGCGTAGGCAAGGGTGAAACGGGTTCCGGCGCCGGCGGTTCGCCGGGCAGGGACAACACACGGTTGAGCACTTCGGTTTCCAGCGCCGCCAGGCGATGGGAGCCACGCACCCGAGGGCGCGGCAGCTCCACTTGCAGGTCGAGGCCGACTTCGCCGTCCTCGATCAGAATCACCCGGTCGGCAATCGCCACCGCTTCGCTGACGTCGTGGGTCACCAGCAGCACGGTGAAACCATGCTGTTGCCAGAGACGCTCGATCAGTTGCTGCATCTCGATCCGGGTCAGCGCATCCAGCGCGCCCAGCGGCTCGTCGAGCAGCAACAGACGCGGTTGATGGATCAGCGCCCGGGCCAGCGCCACACGCTGCTTCTGCCCGCCGGACAGCGCCGCCGGCCATTCATTGGCGCGATCGGCCAGACCGACCGCATCCAGCGCCTGCAAAGCTTGCGGGCGCCAGTCGCCCTTGAGGCCGAGACCGACGTTGTCGATGATCTTTTTCCACGGCAGCAGCCGTGCTTCCTGGAACATCAACCGGGTGTCATCCCGCGCATCGCTAAGCGGTGCAGCCCCGGCCAGCAAATCGCCGCCGGTGGGTTGATCGAGACCGGCGAGCAGGCGCAGCAAAGTACTTTTGCCGCATCCGCTGCGCCCGACCACCGCGACGAATTGCCCCGCCGGAATCTGCAGATCGATGTCACGCAGCACTTGCCGCGAGCCGAAGGTCTTTTGCAGGTTGCGCACCGCCAGCGGAATCCCGCGCAGCAGGCGTGGAGGTTGTTGAGCGGTCATGCCGCACCTCCTTTCGCCACTTGATACGCCGGATGCCAGCGCAGCCACACACGCTCAAGGCCACGGGCCGCGAGGTCGGCCAGCTTGCCGAGCACCGCGTACAGCAGAATCGCCAGCACCACCACGTCGGTCTGCAGGAACTCGCGGGCGTTCATCGCCAGGTAACCGATGCCGGAGCTGGCAGAGATGGTTTCCGCCACGATCAGGGTCAGCCACATGAAGCCCAGAGCGAAACGCACGCCGACCAGAATCGAAGGCAACGCACCCGGCAGAATCACCTGCCAGAACAGGCTGAAACCGGACAGGCCATAACTACGCGCCATCTCAACCAACGCCGGGTCGACGTTGCGGATGCCGTGATAGGTGTTGAGGTAGATCGGGAACAGCGTGCCCAATGCCACCAGGAAAATCTTCGCCGACTCATCGATGCCGAACCACAGGATCACCAGCGGAATCAGCGCCAGGTGCGGCACGTTGCGGATCATCTGCACCGAGCTGTCGAGCAGGCGTTCGCCCCACTTCGACAGGCCGGTGATGAAGCCCAGCACCAGACCGATGCTGCCACCGATGGTGAAGCCCAGCGCGGCGCGCCAGCCGCTGATCGCCAGGTGCGTCCAGATTTCGCCGCTGCGCACCAGGCTCACGCCGGCTTCGATCACCGCCACCGGCGCCGGCAGAATCCGCGTCGACAACCAACCCGCCGACACCGACAACTGCCACACCGCCAGCAACAACACCGGCAACGCCCAGGGCGCGAGGCTGTGGATAAATTTCTTCATGGCGGCGCCTCAGCTCTGGGACGCGGCTTTGGGAAGAATGTCGTTGGCCACCATCTCGCCGAACGGGCTGACGTAACCGGCGCTTTTCGGCAGTTCCGGACGCTCGACGTCGAGGTGCGGGAACAGCAGTTCAGCCACCCGATACGATTCTTCGAGGTGTGGATAACCGGAGAAGATGAAGGTATCGATGCCCAGATCCGCGTATTCCTTCACCCGTGCAGCTACGGTCGGGCCGTCGCCGACCAACGCCGTCCCGGCACCGCCGCGCACCAGACCGACGCCGGCCCACAGGTTCGGGCTGACTTCGAGGTTGTCGCGGCTGCCACCGTGCAGCGCGGCCATGCGTTGCTGGCCGACCGAATCGAACCGCGCCAGCGAAGCCTGGGCACGTTTGATGGTGTCGTCGTCCAGATGCGAAATCAGGCGATCCGCCGCTTGCCAGGCTTCGGCGTTGGTTTCCCGCACGATCACATGCAGACGAATGCCGAAGCGCACGGTGCGGCCGAGCTTGGCGGCTTTGGCGCGCACCTGTTCGATCTTCTCGGCAACGGCTGCGGGCGGCTCGCCCCAGGTCAGAACCATTTCCACTTGCTCGGCGGCCAGATCCTGCGCCGCTTCCGACGAACCACCGAAATACAGCGGCGGACGCGGTTGCTGGATCGGCGGATAGAGCAATTTGGCGCCCTTGACGCTGATGTGCTCGCCGTCGTAATCCACGGTTTCGCCTTCCAGCACCCGGCGCCAGATCCGGGTGAATTCCACCGAGGCCTGATAGCGCGCTTCGTGATCGAGGAACAGACCGTCGCCGGCCAACTCTTCCGGATCGCCACCGGTCACTAGGTTGAACAGCGCACGACCGCCGGACAGACGATCCAGCGTTGCCGCCTGACGCGCCGCCACCGTCGGGGAAATGATCCCGGGCCGCAGGGCGACAAGGAATTTCAGACGCTGGGTCACCGGGATCAGCGATGCCGCCACCAGCCACGAGTCCTCGCAGGAGCGGCCGGTGGGAATCAGCACGCCGCCAAAACCCAGTCGATCCGCCGCTTGCGCGACCTGTTGCAGATAGCCGTGGTCGACGGCGCGGGCGCCTTCGGCGGTGCCAAGGTAATGGCCGTCGCCGTGGGTAGGCAGGAACCAGAAGATGTTGAGGCTCATGGAGTGGTCTCCTTGGGGATTCGATTTACTGGGCTTGGGTGACCGAGCTTTGGGCCACAGCGGCCGGTGGGGTCCAGATCACGTCCTTGATGCTCAACGGCTTGGGAATCAACTTGAGCTGGTAGAAGGTGTCGGCGATTTTCTGTTGTGCGGCGACCACTTCCGGGGTCAGGAACAGCGCGCCGTAGCCCTGGCGTTTCACCGAGGTCAGGGTGATGTCTGCCGGCAGGCCGAGCAGCGGCGACACCTGTTGGGTCACGTCTTCCGGGTTGGCCTTGGACCATTCGCCTACGGCGCGCACTTCTTCCACGAGGGTCTTGATCACCTCGGGATTTTTCTGTGCGTAGGGTTTGGTCGCCAGGTAGAACTGGTGGTTGTCGACGATGCCTTTGCCGTCACGCAGGGTGTGCGCTTGCAGCTGTTTTTCGGCGGCGGCCTGGTACGGGTCCCAGATGACCCAGGCGTCGACGCTGCCACGTTCGAACGCGGCGCGGGCATCGGCCGGCGGCAGGAATACGGTTTGAATGTCGGTGTACTTGAGGCCGGCGTCTTCCAGCGCACGCACCAGCAGGTAGTGGACGTTGGAGCCTTTGTTCAGGGCGACTTTCTTGCCCTTGAGATCCGCCACCGATTTGATCGGCGAATCTTTCGGCACGAGGATCGCTTCGCTGTTCGGCGCTGGCGGCTCGTAGGCCACGTAGAGCAGATCCGCACCGGCCGCCTGGGCGAAGACCGGCGGGGTTTCGCCGGTGACACCGAAGTCGATCGAGCCGACGTTCAGGCCTTCGAGCAGTTGCGGGCCGCCGGGGAATTCAGTCCATTGCACGTCGACGCCTTGGGCGGCGAGGCGTTTTTCCAGCGTGCCTTTGGCTTTGAGCAGCACCAGTGTGCCGTACTTCTGATAACCGATACGCAGGGTTTCGGCTTGAGCTTGAGTGATGGCGCCGAAGGACACAGCCGCAGCAAACAGAGCGACCAGACCACGACGCAAAAATACAGTGCGCATAGCGCTCTCCTTTTTGCTGTTGGGTTTTGGCTGCACCTGCTTGGCCGTTGGCGGCTGAGTAAGGTGAGTACTTCAAATGCGGGTGAAGCTTCAAATGCTCCAGCGAGCACTCAACAAACGTTCATTCAACAGCCCCGGCTCCAGCGGCTTCGGCCGGCGGGCCATGGCGCTGACAAACTGGTCCAGCGCTTCATGCAACCGCTGCTCCAGCGCCGGCGCCAACTGCGCCTGGGCACTGCCTTCGCCGTAGGCGATCTGGCTGTCCTCGGCAAAAATTCCTTGCAGCATTTCCTGGGCCTTCAACGCCGACAGCACAGGCTTGAGGGCGTAATCGACCACCAGCATGTGGGCGATGCTGCCGCCGGTGGCCATCGGCAAAACGATCTTGTGGTTCAGCGCACGCTCGGGCAGCAGATCCAGCACGGTCTTCAGGGCGCCGGAAAACGACGCCTTGTACACCGGCGTGGCGATCAGCAGGCCATCGGCGTTTTCAATCTGTTGCAGCAGGTCGAGCACCTTCGGGCTGTCGAAGCGGGCGTGGAGCAGGTCTTCGGCCGGGAAGTCCCGCACCTGATAACTCACCACTTCCACCCCTTGCTGCTGCAACCAGCGTTGCGAGCGCTCCAGCAACACCCCGGAGCGGGAACGTTGACTGGGACTGCCACCGAGTGAGACGACCAGCATTCAGACGATTCCTTGCGCGTTACAGGCGATTCGCGGGTTGCGATCTCGCTTCGATGTCAGTGACCTTACCAGTTGATTCATATATCCATAAATCATATTTATTCATTTGGTTATTCTTTATGGAGATATGCATTTCATTTTCTTGCGGCAAAAAAACAGGCCGTCAAAGCGGCCTGAAACCCTGCATCGTGGTTCGTACTGATCGCTCTCCGACACTGATGATCGTTCCCACGTCGAGGCGTCGAACCGTCTGCGTGGGAATGAATCCATGGACGCTCCGCGGCCACTGTGACGCAGAGCGTCACGGGCGGCATTCCCACGCGGAGCGTGGGAACGATCTGCAACGAGATGCGCCCGGTCAGATCACTTGTTCGGCTGTGGTGTGAGGCGCAGGTACGGTTTCACCGCGCGATAGCCCTTCGGAAAGCGCTGCTTGATTTCGTCTTCGTCCTTGAGCGACGGCACGATCACCACCTCTTCACCGTCCTGCCAGTTGGCCGGGGTGGCCACCTTGTAGTTGTCGGTGAGCTGCAGCGAATCGATCACCCGCAAGATCTCGTGGAAGTTGCGCCCGGTGCTCGCCGGGTAGGTGATGGTCAGGCGGATCTTCTTGTTCGGATCGATCACGAACAGCGAACGCACGGTCAGGGTGTCGTTGGCGTTCGGGTGGATCAGATCGTACAGATCGGACACCCTGCGATCGGCATCGGCCAGGATCGGGAAGTTGACGATGGTGTTCTGGGTTTCGTTGATGTCCTCGATCCACTTGTGGTGCGAGTCCACCGGGTCGACCGACAGGGCAATGGCTTTCACGCCGCGCTTGTTGAACTCGTCCTTGAGCTTGGCAGTGAAGCCCAGCTCGGTGGTGCAGACCGGGGTAAAGTCCGCCGGGTGGGAAAACAGCACGCCCCAGCTATCGCCCAGCCATTCGTGGAAACGAATCTTGCCGGCGCTGGAATCCTGTTCGAAATCGGGGGCGATATCGCCAAGTCTGAGGCTCATGGTGCGGCTCCTGATGAGTGGTTGGAGACCTCAACTGTAGCTCGGGATTCGATCTTCTGAAAAAGAATAAATAACTAAATATTTATATCTTTATAGAATATTAAACATCTGTTCACTGGACGTCCCGCAGCATCGCGACGAACATCGCCCTCAAGGTTCGAGAAGGCCTTGAGTTGCTGTAAAGAGGGGAACATCGGGAAAGGCTTACGGGGGTGAGCCGGACCCGAAAACGCAAAAGCCCCTTCCGGCGCGATGCCGGACGGGGCTTTTTTACATCAGTTACCTGAGCGCGCTATTACAGCAGCGGGATCGAGTAGCTGAGGATCAGACGGTTTTCGTCCTGGTCGCGAACACCGGCGATGTTGGTACGCCAGGTAGCGTTTTTCCACATGAAGCCGACGTTTTTCAGCGGGCCTTCCGGCACGACGTAACCGATGGTCAGGTCGCGTTCCCACTCGGTGTCGCCGTTGCCGTTTTCACGACCGGTGGAAGTTACGGTGTCGATGTTATCGCCACGCAGGTAAACCATACCGGCGGTCAGGCCCGGTACGCCAACCTTGGCGAAGTCATACGAGTAGCGAGCTTGCCAGGTACGTTCGCCGGCACGGCCGAACTTCTGGATCTGCATGTCGGTGATGGTGTAGTTCGACGAACCGTCGCCCTGGTTCAGCCAAGGGAAGTCGCTGCTGCCGTTGGAAACCTGGTAGCCGCCACCGAAAGTGTGACCTTCAACGGTGTACAGGAACAGACCGCTGTAGAGGTTGTTGTCGACTTTACCGCGACCGCTGGCAACACCGGAGTAGTTACCGCTGCTGAAGTAAGCAGGCGTGTTGCCGTTGCGGCCGTCGTCAGAGCTGTTGAAGTAACGGAAGTCAGACTTCAATACGCCCGGGCCGATTGCCCAGTTGTGGACCAGACCCAGGAAGTGTTGCTTGTAGAAATCTTCCAGGTTGCCGTAGTAGTACTGGGCAGTCAGGTCTTTGGTGATCTTGTAGTCACCACCGGCGTAAATGAACTTGTTGCTGTTAACGGTACGCGGTGCCGCGCCGTTGATAGACAGCTGCTCATTGTTGCTGGAGTTACGACCCTTCGCGTGCTCGATCTGACCACCGACCAGGGTCAGGTCCTTGATTTCGCCGGAAGTGATCTGGCCACCCTGCCAGGTTTGTGGCAGCAGGCGACCGTCGTTGGTCACGATGACCGGGTTCTTCGGCTGCAGGGTACCCAGCTTCAGTTCAGTCTGGGAAATCTTGGCTTTGGCAGTCAGGCCCAGGCTGGAGAAGTTATCAACCGCTTGACCATTGGATTCGCTTGGGAAAACAGTGCCGCCGTAAGCGGTGCCAGGATTACCGTTAGCAGCAACGTTGCCGTTGGTGCCGCCGCCCGAATCCAGACGTACGCCCAGCAGGCCGATGGCGTCGATACCGAAGCCTACGGTGCCTTGGGTGTAGCCGGAGATGAAACGCAGATCGAAGCCTTGGCCCCACTCTTCGTTGCGGCTTGGTTCGGCAGTGCCGCTACGGTTGTCAGTGTTGATGTAGAAGTTACGCAGCCCCAAGGTGGCCTTGCTGTCTTCGATGAAACCGGCGGCGCCTGCCTGCTGCGCCAAAACCCCTACGGCCACGGCCAGGGCCAAGGTGGACTTGTTCATGTTTCGCTCCTCTCGTTTCTAATTCTTGTGTTCCTGGTCCGGGGTCTGATGCCCCTGGATCCTAAGATGCGCGATTAGCGCCAGACCGTGACTGACAAGTCAATCGTAACCTTGTATGTCTACGACCAAGGTCTAATCGCAGTGATTTGGTCCCTGCAGGGTAAAGACTTCCTGATAAACCCAAAAAGAATTTATTAATTCTTTTTGATACCTTTCAGCTATATGGCCAGCCATTTGCCATCCTTACCGGATACAGCGTATCGGCGACTAAGCTCATTACTAAATGGTATTTGTTAGCCTTTTTTTAGATCGATTAGCTTTGACGCAACCCCGATTCGTCAAACCCTATCGAAAAGGCGACGCCATGATGGCCAAACGCGCACTATCTAGTCAATTTGTTACAGTTTGTGTGTCGGCGCTGATTTCTTTTTCAGCCCATGCCGCCAACCTCACCGTCGGCTACCAGACCGGTATTGACCCGAGCAAAGTCCCCCAGGCCGACGGCGTGTACGAGAAGGCCATCGGCGAGAAAATCGACTGGCGTCGGTTCAACAGCGGCCCGGAAGTTGTGACAGCCATCGCCTCCGGCGATGTGCAGATCGGCAACCTCGGCTCCAGCCCGCTGGCGGCCGCTGCTTCGCGCAATCTGCCGATCGTGGCCTTTATCGTCTCGGCGCAGATCAATGCCGCCGAAGCACTGGTGGTGCGTAACGGCAGCGGTATCAACAAGCCCGAAGACCTGATCGGCAAGACCATCGCCACCCCGTTCGTTTCCACCTCCCACTACAGCCTGCTCGGTGCGCTCAAGCACTGGGGCCTGGACACCTCGAAAGTCAAAGTGGTGAACCTGCAACCCGCAGAAATCGCGGCAGCCTGGAGGCGTGGCGACATCGACGGTGCCTTTGTCTGGTCGCCGGCGCTGGGTGAAATCCGCAAGACCGGCAAGACCCTGACCGATGCCGCGCAGGTCGGCCAGTGGGGCGCGCCGACCTTCGAAGTCTGGGTCGCGCGCAAGGACTTTGCCGAGAAGCATCCTGAAGTCGTGGCCAAGTTCGCCAAGGTGACTCTGGACTCGTTCGCGGATTACGCCGCCCATAAAGACAGCTGGACAGCCGACTCGGTGCCTGTACAAAAAATCGCCAAACTGACCGGTGCCAATGCTGCCGACGTACCGGAATTGCTCGCGGGTTCGGCCTTCCCGGACGCCCAGGCGCAACAGACCACGGCGCTGCTGGACGGCGGCACGGCGAAGGCAATTGGTGAGACGGCAAAATTTTTGAAGGAACAGGGCAAGGTCGAAAGCGTTTTGCCTGACTACTCGCCGTATGTCAGTGCGAAATTTGTAGCGGAGTAAACAAATTGCCCCCACGCATCCCGTGGGGGCAATCGCATATCACAGAGACTTTTCGAAGATCTTCGAATTGCGCTGATAGTTATAGAGAGAAGCCCGCGCCGCCGGCAGGCGTTCAACGCTGCTCGGCTCGAAACCGCGCTCGCGGAACCAGTGGGCAGTGCGGGTGGTGAGGACGAACAAAGTCTTCAGGCCCTGCGCCCGGGCACGGGTCTCGATGCGCTCGAGCAATTCGTCGCCGCGACCGCCATGGCGATACTCGGGATTCACCGCCAGGCACGCCAGCTCGCCGGCATCCGAATCGGCAATCTGATACAGCGCCGCACAGGCGATGATCATCCCTTCACGCTCGACCACGCTGAACTGCTCGATTTCGCGTTCCAGCACTTCGCGCGAGCGACGCACCAGAATGCCCTGCTCTTCCAGCGGGCTGATCAGATCGAGCAAACCGCCGACGTCTTCGATCGCCGCCTCGCGCACCAGTTCGAATTGCTCCTGGGCCACCAGCGTACCGCCACCGTCACGGGTGAACAGTTCGGTCAGAAGCGCGCCGTCCTCGGCATAACTGACGATATGGCTGCGCGCCACGCCGCCACGACAGGCTTCGGCGGCGGCATCCAGCAGTTCGGCCTGATAGTTGCTGCCCAGACGCTGCAAATGCGCCGGTACCTGTTGCGGACGCAGCTCGCGCACCAGTTTGCCGTTTTCGTCGATCAGACCGAGGTCGGCACCGAACAGCAGCAGCTTGTCTGCACCCAGATCGATGGCGGCGCGGGTGGCGACGTCTTCGCAAGCCAGATTGAAGATTTCACCGGTCGGCGAATAACCCAGCGGCGACAGCAACACGATGGAGCGCTCATCGAGCAGGCGGTTGATGCCTTTGCGGTCGACCCGGCGCACTTCGCCGGTGTGGTGATAGTCGACACCTTCCAGCACGCCGATCGGCCGCGCCGTAACAAGGTTGCCGCTGGCCACCCGCAGGCGCGAGCCCTGCATCGGCGACGAAGCCATGTCCATCGACAGCCGCGCTTCGATGGCAATACGCAACTGGCCGACCGCGTCGATCACGCACTCCAGCGTCGCGGCATCAGTGATGCGCATGCCGTGGTGGTAATGCGGGGTCAGGCCGCGTGCAGCAAGGCGGGTTTCGATCTGCGGACGGGAACCATGAACCAGTACCAGCCGCACGCCGAGGCTGTGCAGCAGCACGATGTCATGGACGATGTTGCCGAAATTCGGATGCTCCACGCCGTCGCCCGGGAGCATGACAACGAAGGTGCAATCGCGGTGAGCATTGATATAAGGAGACGCGTGGCGAAGCCAATTGACGTATTCGGGCATGAACCTGGGCCTGTAATAAATAGCAGCCGGAAAAAGGGCAGAACGGAAAACGCACAGCGGGCTGATGGTTATCGTCGGAACAGGCTTGGCGACACGCGCGCTCTCCTCATGAATACGGGTGGGTGTGTGGGCAATTTATACAGCTTTGAGACAGTAATGTTCGATCAACTGCCGCAATAGATGCACGGTAGGCTGCAAACGTGACAATTCGAGGTACTCGCCCGGCTGGTGCGCACAGGCGATGTCGCCGGGGCCAAGTACGATGGTTTCGCAGCCAAGGCGCTGAAGATAAGGCGCTTCGGTGCCGAACGCTACCGCTTCGGCCGTATGGCCGGTGAGTTTTTCGGCAATTCGCACCAGTTCCGCGTCTTCGGCCTGCTCGAACGGCGGCACTTCGGGAAACAGCGGCGCGTAATCGATTTTCACCTGATGGCGTTCGGCGACCGGGTTGAGCCTGCGCAGAATCTCGCTGCGCAAGAGCTTGGGGTCCATTCCCGGCAACGGCCGCAGGTCGAACTCCAGCGAACACTGACCGCAGATGCGGTTGGGGTTGTCGCCACCGTGGATGCAGCCGAAGTTCATGGTCGGCTGCGGCACGCTGAACTGCGGGTTGTTGAATTCGCGCTGCCACAGCAGGCGCAGGCCGCGCAGTTCGCCGATGGCATCGTGCATCGCTTCGAGGGCGCTGTGCCCCAGGCGCGGATCCGACGAATGGCCGCTCTGCCCAAGGATATCGATGCGCTCCATCATGATGCCTTTGTGCATGCGGATTGGTTTGAGCCCGGTCGGCTCGCCGATCACCGCAGCCCGGCCCAGCGGTCGCCCCGCTTCGGCCAGCGCACGGGCACCGGACATCGAGCTTTCTTCATCGCAGGTGGCGAGGATCAGCAGCGGTTGTTTGAACGGCTGATCGAGCAGCGGTTGCACGGCTTCGATGATCAGGGCGAAAAAGCCCTTCATGTCGCAGCTGCCGAGGCCGACCCAGCGGCCGTCGACTTCGGTGAGTTTCAGCGGGTCGGTTTTCCACAGCGCATCGTCGTACGGCACCGTGTCGCTGTGCCCGGCCAGCACCAGCCCGCCGGGGCCGCTGCCAAAACTGGCGAGCAGGTTGAATTTTCCGGAGCTGACCTGCTGGATGTCGCAGCTGAAACCGAGGTCGCCGAGCCAGCCCGCGAGCAGATCGATCACCGCCCGGTTGGACTGATCGAGCCGCGGCTGAGTGCAACTGACCGACGGCGCGGCGATCAGTGCAGCGAACTGGTCTTGCATGGACGGCAAAGGCATCGCTGACTCCAACTCCCGGATTGAGGTTCATCATAGAACCATCCGGCGCCGAGAATAAACCGCCGCAAAGCGTAGGAAGGTTCAGTCCTGTACACTGCACGGCCTTGGCAGCCACACATTCCCCCGGCTGCGCTCCCGATCCTGGATTTTCCGGCCATGCAGAAAGAAACCGAAATCAAACTCCGCGTCAGCCGCGAAACCCTCGCCGCCCTGCGCGAGCACCCTCTCCTGAAAAAACGCAACAAAAGTGGCTGGGAACGCCGTGAGTTGATGAATCAGTACTTCGACACGCCTGAGCGTGACCTGGCCCGGGCCAAGGTTGCCCTGCGCCTGCGCAAGGACGGCGAAGAGGTGATTCAGACCCTCAAGACCCGTGGCCAGAGCGTCGCCGGTCTGTCCGAGCGTAACGAGTACGACTGGAACCTGCCCAAAGCCAAGCTCGACGTGAAGAAACTCGACGGCGAATGCTGGCCCGAGTCCCTCGCCGAGCTGGACAAGAAAACCCTGAAGCCGATCTTCACCACCGATTTCGTCCGCGAACGCGCCGAAATCGCGTGGGGCCGTGGCAAGACCAAAGTGGTCATCGAAGCCGCGCTGGATCTGGGCCACGTGGTAGTCGGCAAACAGAAAGAAGAAATCTGCGAGCTGGAACTGGAATTGCGCGAAGGCGAACCTGCCGCGCTGCTGGAACTGGCCGCCGAACTGGCCGAAACCCTGGCCCTGATGCCGTGCGACATCAGCAAGGCCGAGCGCGGCTATCGTCTGTACGACGCCAACAGCTACTCGCTGAGCCTGCCGGCGCCGGCCATCACTGCTGAAACCCCGCTGGACGACGCCTTCGCCGCCCTGGCCTGGCACTTGCTCGGCAGCAGCCAGCGTCTGGCCGAACAGTATCGCTTCAACGGCCACTGGCGCCTGCTGCAGGACTGGGTCGAGAACCTCGCGGAAATGCGCGCCCTGCTGAGCAGCCTCGGCCAGGCCGCACCGCGTCCTTCGACTCACGACTTGCGCGTTGCGCTGGATGCGCTGCTGGAAGACTGGCGTCCGCTGGTGCAGGTCGGCATCGAAGACGAGGACGTGCGCAAAGCCGCGCCGGAGCAGTTCCTCGAAGAACTGGAAGACCCGCGCTGGGGCCTGTTCTCGCTGAACGCTTCGCGCTGGTTGCTGGCCCGCACCTGGACGGCTGACCGCAACACCCGTGGCAATCGCCAGGGTGCCGCGCAGTTGCAAAGCTGGCTGCCGCGCCTGCTGGGCGAAGAAGCCACTTCGCTGCAATTGCAGCGTTATCAGCAGCAGCCGGAAGATCTGGCCGAGCAACTGCCGCGCATTGAACGCATACAGGTCTGGCTGCACCACGCGCGCAACGTGCTGGACATCCCGGAAATGGATCGGCTGTACGGCGAGCTGAACAAACTGGCGCAACTGGCCAACGAGCCGACCATTACCGACGAACTGCTCGATGCGCGCAAGCATCAGGCGATTGCGGTGTACCAGAATCGCGCCTGGAAAATGCTGCTGCGCATGTAACACCGGCGAAAGATCGTTCCCACGTCGAGGCGTCGAACCGTCTGCGTGGGAATGCAGCCCGGGACGCTCCGCGTCCCAAAGCGGACGCAGAGCGTCCATTGAGGCATTCCCACGCGGAGCGTGGGAACGATCATCCCCCGCGTGATCAGCGCAGTACCGGCAAACTGGTCGTGGACTTGATCTCCGACAGCGCCACAATCGAGTTCACTTCCTGAATCCCCGGCACCAGCGACAGCTTCTCGAAGAAGAACCGCTCATACGCCTCGATGTCCGCCGCGACAATCCGCAACAGAAAATCCACCGCTCCCATCAGCACGTAACACTCCAGAACTTCGGGAAAACCGCGAATCGCCTCGGTGAATTCGGTGAAGTTCGAACGGCCGTGGGCGTTGAGTTTGATCTCGGCAAAGATCTGCGTGTTCAGACCGATCTTCTTGCGATCGAGCAAAGTCACCTGGCCACGAATGATCCCCTCCTCCTTCATCCGCTGAATCCGTCGCCAGCACGGCGATTGCGACAGCCCCACCTGCTCGGCGATCTGTGCGCTGGACAAGGAAGCGTCCTCTTGCAGCAGGGCGAGAATGCGCCGGTCGTAGCTGTCCAACTCGCTGTGCATAAATAATCCTCAAAAGAAGCCAATAGCGAATTGATTCCACCAATCAACCGCCTGATCAGCTCATCTTAGACAAGAAATGCCCGGCATCGGATGTAAAAATTCCTCCACTGATTCCGGAGACCTCCCATGCCACACCTCGAAGCCGTCAACACCCCTGCGCCCCGTGCCGATGTGTGGAACGCCAGCAACGCCCATTGCCTTGCGCAGTATCAGATCCTGGCCGAGGCCGAGCCGGATTTGCTGGTGCGGGTCCTGAACCTGTTCGCCTTGCAGTGCCTCACCCCGGAACAGGTGAATGTCCAGCGGCTGGACGATCTGCTGTCGATCGACATCGTCATGAGCGGCCTGAGCTGGCACCGCGCCCAGGTGATCGCGGAAAAACTTCGTAACCTGATCAGCGTCTGCTCGGTGAACCTGCAAAACCCCGACGTGGCGTGGGATGCACCGGCGCAGGCGGCCGGCTGACAAGAACCGAAACGTCTTCGTCGGGTAGTGGCCCAACGGTCGGCAGGGCCACGACTATCCTTTGCGCAATGTCGTTCAAAAGGAGCCCGCATGTCCGTTCAACTCGCCACTCAGGACCGCTGGCTGGATCTCAATGAGGTACTGCGTGAACTGGTCGCCCAAGGGTTCATCTGCCAGGACTCGGCCGAGCAGGCGCTGAATGCCCGGCGCCGGCATGCCGCCCACGGCCAGAAGCACCCCCTGGAATTCATCGCCAGCCAGCAACTGGACGACCTCAGCCGTCCGGGCAAACACCTCGACCTGGAAAGCCTGACCCTGTGGCTGGCGCAGCAGGCCGGCCAGCCGTACCTGCGGATCGATCCGCTGAAGATCAACGTCGCGGCCATCACGCCGCTGATGTCCTATGCCTTTGCCCAGCGCCACAAGATTCTCGCGGTGTCGGTCGACCGCGACGCGGTGACCGTGGCCAGCGCCCAGCCCTATGTCAGCGGCTGGGAGGCCGATCTGACTCACGTCCTGAAACTGCCGATCAAACGGGTGGTGGCCAACCCGGCGGACATCCAGCGTTTCAGCGTCGAATTCTTCCGCCTCGCCAAATCGGTCAGCGGCGCCAGCAATGCCGATGCGCAGAGCGGCAACCTCGGCAACTTCGAACAACTGCTCAACCTCGGCGCCAGCGATCAGGAACCGGACGCCAACGACGCGCACATCGTCAACATCGTCGACTGGCTGTTCCAGTACGCCTTCCAGCAGCGGGCCAGCGACATCCACATCGAACCCCGGCGCGATCAAGGCACCGTTCGCTTTCGCATCGACGGCGTGCTGCACAACGTCTATCAATTTCCACCCCAGGTGACGATGGCCATTGTCAGCCGCCTGAAAAGCCTTGGCCGGATGAACGTCGCCGAGAAGCGCAAACCCCAGGACGGCCGGGTCAAGACCAAGACCCCGGACGGCGGCGAAGTCGAGTTGCGCCTGTCGACCCTGCCCACCGCGTTCGGCGAAAAAATGGTGATGCGGATCTTCGACCCGGAAGTGCTGCTCAAGGATTTCGATCAGCTGGGGTTTTCCACCGACGACCTGAGGCGCTGGCAGGACATGACCCGTCAGCCCAACGGCATCATCCTGGTCACCGGCCCGACCGGTTCCGGCAAGACCACCACGCTGTACACCACACTGAAAAAACTGGCGACTCCGGAGGTCAACCTCTGCACCATCGAGGACCCGATCGAGATGGTCGAGCCGGCCTTCAACCAGATGCAGGTCCAGCACAACATCGACCTGACGTTCGCCGCCGGTGTGCGCGCGCTGATGCGGCAGGACCCGGACATCATCATGATCGGCGAGATCCGTGACCTGGAGACCGCCGAAATGGCGATCCAGGCGGCGTTGACCGGGCACCTGGTGCTCTCGACCCTGCACACCAACGATGCGCCGAGCGCCATCAGCCGTCTGCTGGAACTCGGCGTGCCGCATTACCTGATCAAGGCCACCGTGCTCGGCGTCATGGCGCAACGATTGGTGCGAACCCTGTGCCCGCACTGCAAGGCGCCGCTGACTCTTGATGAAGAAGACTGGCAAACCCTGACCCGGCCGTGGCAGGCGCCGCTGCCGGGCAATGCGCAACGGGCCATCGGTTGCCTGGAGTGTCGCGACACCGGTTATCACGGGCGCGCCGGGGTCTACGAAATCATGCAACTGACCGACAGCCTCAAGGCCTTGATCAGCCCCGACACCGACCTCACCGCGATCCGTCGGCAGGCGTTCAAGGAAGGCATGCGCAGCCTGCGATTGTCCGGCGCGCAGAAAGTTGCTGCGGGGCTGACAACCCTTGAGGAAGTGCTGCGGGTGACGCCACAGAGCGAGCAGAAATAGCCGCTCACGGAACCGGATCGGGGAAACGGCGATCCAACCGGTTATTCAACACCAGTGGAGTCACCCAACATGCGTCTCAAACTTGCTGTCGCCACCCTTGCCCTGCTGTCTCTGCCCGTCGGTTCGGCAATGGCCGACAGCTTTTGGCGTAACGTCATTTCGTCCGGTGCCACCACCGGCTCGACCTACCTGACCTTCAAGGATCACAAACTGATCGTTGCCGCCCAGGACGATGCCGGCAGCTTCGTCGCCAGCGACGGCGGTATCCGTGGCCCGTACCTGGAAGCCGCGATGCAGAAAGTCCGCGCCGACAACCCGGGCCTGCAGGCAACGGACATGGAACTGGCGAACGCGATTCTGGCGAAGAACGCCGTGGCGTCGGAATAACCTTCCGGACAGACAAAAATGCCGCTCACACGAGCGGCATTTTTTTGCCCGCTGTTCAGCGGTAATCGTCCACTGGCACGCAGGCGCAGAACAGGTTGCGGTCGCCGTAGACGTTATCGACCCGGTTCACCGCCGGCCAATATTTGTGCGCTTTGGTGTGCGCATCCGGCGTGATGCCCTGCTCGATGCTGTACGGCCGCTCCCACACGCCGGTGATATCGGCCAGGGTATGCGGCGCCCGTTTGAGCGGGTTGTCCTCGGCCGGCCAGTTGCCGTTCTGCACCTCGGTGATTTCTGCGCGGATGCTCAACATCGCGCCGATGAAACGATCCAGTTCGGCCTTGGACTCGCTCTCGGTCGGCTCGACCATCAAGGTGCCCGGCACCGGGAACGACATGGTCGGCGCGTGGAAGCCGTAATCCATCAGGCGCTTGGCGACGTCTTCTTCGCTGATGCCGGTCTGCGCTTTCAGCGGCCGCAGATCCAGAATGCATTCGTGGGCGACCCGCTCGTTGCGACCGGTGTACAGAATGGGGAAAGCACCTGACAGATGCTGCGCCAGGTAATTCGCCGCGAGGATCGCCACCTCGCTGGCATCCGCCAGTCGTGGCCCCACCATCGCGATGTACATCCAGCTGATCGGCAGAATGCTCGCACTGCCCCATGGCGCGGCGCTGACCGCTCCGTTCTGCGGTTGCGGCCCGTCGATCGGAATCACTGGATGATTGGCAACGAACGGCGCCAGGTGCGCACGCACGCCAATCGGCCCCATGCCCGGCCCGCCTCCGCCGTGGGGAATGCAGAAGGTCTTGTGCAGGTTCATGTGCGACACGTCGGCGCCGATGTCCGCCGGCCGCGCCAGCCCGACCTGGGCATTGAGGTTGGCGCCGTCCATGTACACCTGGCCGCCGTGCTTGTGGATAACTTCGCAGATTTCGCTGATGCCTTCCTCGTACACGCCGTGGGTCGACGGGTAGGTCGCCATCAGGCACGACAGCTTGGCCCCGGCCTCGGACGCCTTGGCTTTCAAATCCTCCAGATCAACGTTGCCCGCCTCATCGCACTCGACGATCACCACGCGCATCCCGGCCATCTGCGCCGAGGCCGGGTTGGTGCCGTGGGCCGAAGAAGGAATCAGGCAGATATCCCGCCCGCCCTGCTGGCGGCTCTCGTGGTATTTGCGGATCGCCAGCAGCCCCGCGTACTCGCCCTGGGCACCGGAGTTGGGCTGCATGCAGATCGCATCGAACCCGGTGATCGCGCACAGCCAGCGCTCCAGTTCCTCGATCATCAGCGTGTAACCAACGGCCTGCTCCCGGGGCACGAACGGGTGCAGGTTGGCGAATTGCGGCCAGGTGATCGGGATCATTTCGCTGGTGGCGTTGAGTTTCATGGTGCAAGAGCCCAGCGGGATCATCGACTGGTTGAGCGCCAGATCCTTGCTCTCCAGTTGTTTGAGGTAGCGCAGCATCTCGGTTTCGCTGTGGTGGGCGTTGAACACCGGGTGACGCAGGTAAGGCGTGCTGCGCTGCAGCGTGTCGGGAATGCCGGAAGCCAGCGTCTCGGCGTCGAGCTCATCGACGCTCAACCCGTGATCGGCGCCCAGCAGCACATCGAACAGTCTGGCCACGGTGTTTTCATCACAGGCCTCGTCGAGGCTCAGACCGAGTTGGCCACGACCGAGGATGCGCAGGTTGATCTGCGCGGACTGGGCACTTTCGATGATCGCGGTTTGCGCGCCGCCCACGTCCAGCGTGAGGGTGTCGAAGAAATGTTGGTTGAGGCGCTTGATGCCATGGCGTTCGAGCCCGACGGCGAGAATGCAGGTCAGCCGGTGCACCCGCTGGGCGATTCGTTTCAGACCTTCCGGGCCGTGATAGACCGCATAGAAACTGGCGATGTTGGCCAGCAACACCTGGGCGGTGCAGATGTTCGAATTGGCCTTCTCCCGGCGAATGTGCTGTTCGCGGGTTTGCAGGGCCATACGCAGCGCGACGTTGCCGCGGGCATCTTTCGACACGCCGATGATCCGCCCCGGTATCGCCCGTTTGTATTCCTCGCGACTGGCGAAAAACGCCGCGTGCGGGCCGCCGTAACCCATCGGCACGCCGAAGCGCTGGGATGAACCGAACACCACGTCGGCACCCAGTTCGCCCGGCGGGGTCAGCAGCAACAGACTGAGCAGATCGGCCGCCACGCAGGCCAGCGCCTGCTGCGCGTGCAGGTGATCGATCAGTGGCCGCAGGTCGCGGACTTCGCCGTGGGTGTCGGGGTATTGCAGCAGTGCGCCGAACACCTGGTGCTGCTTCAAGTTGTCCACAGCGTCGACGATCAGCTCGAAGCCGAAGCCTTCGGCGCGGGTCTGCACCACGGAAATGGTTTGTGGATGACAGTTTTCGTCGACGAAGAACAAATTGCTTTTCGACTTCGCCACGCGCTTGGCCAGGGCCATGGCTTCCGCCGCAGCGGTGGCTTCATCGAGCAGCGAAGCATTGGCCAGTTCAAGACCGGTGAGGTCGATGGTGAGTTGCTGAAAGTTGAGCAACGCTTCGAGCCGGCCTTGGGCGATTTCCGGTTGGTAAGGCGTGTAGGCGGTGTACCAGCCGGGATTTTCCAGCACGTTGCGCAGGATGACGGTCGGGGTCAGGGTGCCGTGGTAGCCCATGCCGATCAGGCTGGTCCAGACCTGATTCTGCTCGGCATAACCGCGCAGCTTTGCCAGCGCCGCCTGTTCGTCCAGCGCCGGCGGCAGGTCCAGCTCGCGGTTGAGGCGAATGCCCGGCGGCACGGTCTGTTCGATCAGTTCGACCCGGCTGCCGAGGCCGAGGCTGTCGAGCATCGCCTGCTGCTCGGCGGCATCGGGGCCGAGGTGGCGGCGCAGAAAGGCATGGGGATCGCGTAACTGGCTCAAGGATGGCAACTGGGACATGACGGGCTCTCTCTTGGCTGGCGGCTCGGCGTCAATGCAACACGGTCAAACCAGCATAGCAGCCACCCCGACGGCCAAAGTCCCGGGCAGAAAAAAGCCCCGACGGGTCGGGGCTTTGGGGTCTCGCCTGCAGCTTATTCGCCGATGGCAGCCTTGTAGCCGGCAGCATCGAGCAGCTTGTCCAGCTCGGCCTTGTCGCTTGGCTTGAGCTTGAAGATCCACGCGGCGTACGGATCGTTGTTCAGCTCTTCCGGCGCGTTGGCCAGGTCTTCGTTGACGGCAATCACTTCGCCACCGACCGGGGAATAGATGTCGGAAGCAGCCTTTACCGACTCGACGACACCGGCAGCATCACCGGCGGCGAACACCTTGCCCACTTCTGCCAGCTCGACAAACACCACATCACCCAACGCTTCCTGGGCGTGATCGCTGATGCCCACGGTGACGGTGCCGTCGGCTTCCAGACGCGCCCATTCATGACTTTCGGCAAAACGCAGTTCAGCTGGGATGTTGCTCATGCTCGGTGTCCTCAAGAAATTGTCAGCGGTCGTGCCCGCCGGAAAAGGTTTAGATCAAGGTTTTGCCGTGACGGACAAAGGTCGGTTTGACCACTCGTACCGGATACCACTTGCCACGGATTTCCACTTCGGCGCGGTCGGCAGTCGCCATCGGTACACGCGCCAGGGCAATCGACTTGCTAAGCGTAGGAGAGAAACTACCACTGGTGATCTCCCCTTCGCCAACATCAGCGATACGAACCACCTGATGGGCCCGCAAAACCCCGCGTTCCTCAAGCACCAGGCCGACCAGTTTGTGCTGCACGCCGGCGGTTTTTTCCGCTTCCAGCGCGTCGCGACCGATGAAGCGGCGCGTGGCCGGTTCCCAGGCGATACTCCAGGCCATGTTCGAGGCCAGTGGCGAAACGTCCTGGTGAATGTCCTGACCGTAAAGGTTCATGCCGGCTTCGACCCGCAACGTGTCGCGGGCACCGAGGCCGATGGGGGAAATGCCGGCGCCCACCAGATCGTTGAAGAATCCGGGGGCCTGATCGGCTGGCAGGGCGATTTCCAGACCGTCCTCACCGGTGTAACCCGTGCGCGCGATGAACCAGTCGCCGTCGATGTGACCTTCGAAAGGCTTGAGCATCTGGATCAGGTTGGCGCGGGACTGGGTCACCAGTTCGGCAATCTTGTGCCGGGCATGGGGGCCTTGAATGGCGAGCATCGCCAGCTCGGAGCGTTCGTGCATATGCACATCGAAGCTGCCCAGCTGTGCCTGCATCCAGGCCAGGTCCTGATCGCGGGTGGAGGCGTTGACCACCAGACGATAACCGTCTTCGAGGCGGTAGACGATCATGTCGTCGACGATGCCGCCGCGCTCGTTGAGCATGGTGCTGTACAACGCACGGCCTGGGCTGTGCAGGCGTTCGACATCATTGGCCAGCAGATGCTGGAGCCAGGCCTTGGCCTGGGGGCCGGTGACATCGATCACGGTCATGTGGGAAACATCGAACACCCCGCAATCGCGACGCACCTCGTGGTGTTCCTCGACCTGCGAGCCGTAATGCAGGGGCATGTCCCAACCGCCAAAATCGACCATCTTCGCGCCGAGGGCGAGATGCAGGTCATACAGAGGCGTACGCTGTCCCATGGGTTTCTCCTTCCGGGCGTGGCGAAGGTGCGGAGCGCTGCTGCACGGATCGGAAAGCCCTGTAAAAAAGGGCTTTCAGCCGATTTCAGCGACAGGGTCTGTCAGACGGACCGCACCGAATGCCGCGCATTGTAGCCGCATGATTCAGGACTGACGACTAAGTGTTTCGATGCGCCGAACGGCGAATAAGTCCGATGACCGGCAACAAGCCGACCAGCACCAGGGTCAGCGCCGGCAACGACGCCCTCGCCCATTCGCCTTCGCTGGTCATTTCGAAGATCCGCACCGCCAGCGTGTCCCAGCCAAACGGGCGCATCAGCAGGGTTGCGGGCATTTCCTTGAGCACATCGACGAACACCAGCAACGCGGCGCTGAGCGTGCCGGGCAGCAACAGCGGCAGATACACTTTGAAAAACAGTCGCGGCCCGCTGACGCCCAGGCTACGTGCCGCTTCAGGCAAAGAGGGCCGTATACGCGCCAGACTGCTTTCCAGCGGCCCATAGGTCACCGCCACGAACCGCACCAGATACGCCAACAGCAACGCCGCCAGACTGCCCAGCAGCAGCGGTTTGCCCGCACCGCCAAGCCAGCCGGACAGCGGAATCACCAGCTCCCGATCCAGATAACTGAACGCGAGCATGATCGACACCGCCAGCACCGAACCCGGCAAGGCATAACCGAGATTGGCCAGACCGACCGCAGAATTGATCGCCCGGGTAGGCGCCAGACGCCGGGCGAAGGCCAGCAACATCGCCACGCTGACCGTGATCAACGCCGCCATGCCGCCCAGATACAACGTGTGGAGAATCAGCCCGGCGTAGCGCTCATCCAGATCGAATCGCCCGCGCTGCCAGAACCACACCACCAGTTGCAGCACAGGAATGACAAACGCGCAGGCGAACACCAGACTGCACCAGCCGGTCGCCGCCCAGGCCTTGGGCCCGCGCAGGTGATACAGCGCCTTGACCCGTGGCCGTTCATTACTTGCCCGATTCGCGCCACGCGCGCGACGTTCGCCGTACAGCACCAGCATCACCACCAGCAGCAACAGGCTGGCCAGTTGTGCGGCGCTGGGCAGGCTGAAGAAGCCGTACCAGGTCTTGTAGATCGCGGTGGTGAAGGTGTCGAAGTTGAACACCGACACCGCGCCGAAATCCGCCAGGGTTTCCATAAGCGCCAGCGCCACGCCGGCACCGATGGCCGGCCGCGCCATCGGCAGTGCCACGCGCCAGAACGCTTGCCACGGCGACTGCCCGAGCACCCGCGCGGCTTCCATCAGTCCTTTGCCCTGGGCCAGGAACGCGGTGCGCGCCAGCAGGTAGACGTAGGGATAAAACACCAGCACCAGCACCAGAATCACCCCGCCGGTGGAGCGCACTCGCGGCAGGCGCAGGCCGGTGCCGAACCATTCGCGCAGCAGGGTTTGCACGGGGCCCGCGAAGTCCAGCAGGCCGACGAACACGAACGCCAGCACGTAGGCCGGGATTGCGAATGGCAGCATCAGCGCCCAGTCGAGCCAGCGGCGGCCGGGGAATTCGCAGAGGCTGGTGAGCCAGGCGAGGCTTACGCCGATCAGCGTTACACCGATGCCTACGCCGAGGACCAGCGTCAGTGTGTTGCCCAGCAGACGCGGCATCTGGGTTTCCCACAGGTGCGACCAGATCTGGTGGTCGATGGTTTGCCATGAGAGCAGGAGCACGCTGAGGGGGAGCAGCACCAACGCGGCGATGGCGAAGACGATGGGGTACCAGCGGCGTTGGGCGGGGTGGGCCAAGGAAACAGTCTCGTTCAAATGATTGTGCCCACGCTCTGCGTGGGCACACATTCTGTGACGCTCCGCGTCACGCTGTCGATGATGCGACGCAGAGCGTCGAGGGCTGCATTCCCCCGCAGAGCGTGGGAACGATCAAACAGTGCTGTCAGGAAAGACTCAATTCCAACCCGCCCGATCCATCATCCGGATCGCTTCAGCCTGGCGCTTGCCCGCCACTTCAACCGGCAACGTATCAGCCACGAACTGCCCCCACGCCGCCACTTCTTCCGAAGGCTTCACCGCCGGATTCGCCGGAAACTCCTGGTTCACGTCGGCAAAGATCTTCTGCGCTTCAGGCGTGGTCATCCACTCCACCAGTGCCTTGGCGGCTTCCGGATGCGGCGCATGTTTGGTCAGGCCGATGCCCGACAGGTTGACGTGCACACCGCGATCCGCCTGGTTCGGCCAGAACAGTTTTACCGGCAGCTCCGGCTTCTGCTTGTGCAGGCGTCCGTAGTAGTAGGTGTTGACGATGCCGACGTCACACTGACCGGCGTTGATCGCCTCCAGCACCGCAACGTCGTCGGAGAACACGTCAGTGGACAGGTTATTGACCCAGCCCTTGAGGATCTTCTCGGTCTTCTCGGCGCCGTGGACTTCGATCATGGTGGCGGTCAGCGACTGGTTGTAGACCTTCTTCGCCGTGCGCAGGCACAGGCGGCCTTCCCAGTTCTTGTCGGCCAGCGCTTCGTAGGTGGTCAGTTCGCCCGGTTTCACCCGTTCGGTGGAGTAGGCGATGGTCCGCGCGCGCAGGCTCAGGCCGGTCCAGGCGTGGCTGGACGAGCGATATTGCAGGGGAATGTTGGCGTCGATGGTTTTCGAGGTGAACGGCTGAAGAATGCCCATCTGCTCGGCCTGCCAGAGGTTGCCGGCATCGACGGTCAGCAGCAGGTCGGCGGTGGCGTTCTCGCCCTCGGCCTTGATCCGCTGCATCAGCGGCGCTTCCTTGTCGGTGATGAACTTGATCTTCACCCCGGTCTTGGCGGTGTAGGCATCGAACACTGGCTTGATCAGCTCATCGATACGCGAGGAGTAGACCACCACCTCGTCGGCGGCCTGGGCGGCAGTGCTGCCGATCAGGGTCAGGGCCAGTGCGGTCAGAACACGCTTGGATGCCAACATGGGAGCGGTCTCTCGGTCGGGAAAAGTGGCCCAAATGATAAGGACTCACATTTACGAGCTCAATCGAACACTTTCCCAAGGAGTTACCAGATGTTGCACGATACTCGTCAGGCCTTGGCGAGGGCCGGCAAGTCCCCGGTCAGCCCCAACGCTTCACGCACGAACAACGCCTTGGCCTCGGGCATCTGCTCGACGATTTTCAGCCCGGTATTACGCAACCAGCGCAGCGGCAACGGATCGGCCTGGAACAACCGCTCGAAGCCTTCCATCGCGGCCATCAGCGCCAGATTGTGCGGCATGCGCCGGCGCTCGTAGCGGCTCAGGACTTTCACGTCCGCCAGGCGTTCGCCGCGTTCGTTGGCTTGCAACAACACTTCGGCCAGCACCGCGGCATCGAGGAAGCCGAGATTCACGCCCTGCCCCGCCAACGGGTGAATGGTGTGTGCGGCATCGCCGATCAGTGCCAGCCCTTCTGCCACGTAGCGCTTGGCGTGGCGTTGACGCAGCGGCACGCACAGGCGTGAGTCGGCGCTGATGACGTCGCCAAGGCAACCTTCGAAAGCGCGTTCGAGTTCACGGCAGAAATCCGCCTCATCCAGCGCCATCAGCCGTTCGGCTTCGCTTGGCGTGGTCGACCAGACGATCGAGCACCAGTCCTGCTGACCGTCACGCTCCAGCGGCAAAAACGCCAGCGGCCCGTGATCGGTGAAGCGCTGCCACGCGGTCATGCGGTGCGGTTTGCTGCTGCGCACGCTGGTGACGATGGCGTGATGCAGATAATCCCACTCGCGAGTGGCAACGCCGGTCAGACGGCGCACAGCGGAGTTGGCACCGTCCGCCGCGATCACCAGCGGCGCACGCAAGGTGCGGCCATCGGCCAGGGTCAGCAGCCAGTCGTCACCGGAACGGCGCATCTGCTCCAGTCGCGCGTTGGCCAGCAGACCCATATCGCAATCGTGCAGACGGTCGAGCAAGGCATCCTGCACCACGCGGTTTTCGACGATATGGCCGAGCACATCGGCGTGCACGCTGCTGGCCGAGAAATGGATCTGGCCGGTGCCGCTGCCGTCCCAGACGTGCATGTCGGTGTAAGGGCTGCTGCGTCGGTTGACGATGCCGTCCCACACGCCGAGGCGATCGAGGATCCGCTGGCTGGCCGCCGACAATGCGCTCACCCGTGGCTCGAACGGCGCATCGCCATTGAAGGGTTTGACGCTCAACGGACTGCCGTCGAGCAGCAGGACTTCCAGCCCGCTGCCCTGCAACGCCAGCGCCAGGGCGCTGCCGACCATTCCGGCTCCGACAATCAGCACATCCGCGCGCATTTCCATGCTTTAAGCCTGTCTCGCTGGCGGCTTGAGCCGCACGTAAAGGGTTTTACCGACCCGCGCCACCAGATTGCCAGCGCCGTCATGAATGTCGACCTGCAACTGCGGCAGGTATTTCTCGCCACTGGCGGTCTGCCGACGGATCTCGTCGAGCAGGGTGTCGTCGATGTTGAACCTGGCATACACCGGGCCTTTGCCCGGCGATATGAAATCAATGTCGGCGGCCTTGTCCCAGACGATGTACCGCGAGCCGAGGTTCTCCATGAGCATCAACATGAAAAACGGATCGACCATCGAATACAGACTGCCGCCGAACTGGGTGCCGACGTAATTGCGGTTGTACCATCCCAGGCCCATCGAGACCTGAATGTCACGAAAGTCATCGCTGATGTGCTGCACCCGGACACCGGCGCCGAAGTACGGCGGGTAGAACGTCATGATCCAGCGCATCAGCCGCGCCTTGCCAAACCGTTTGATCAGCCACTCACGCATCCGGTCGCGTCCCCAGCCCCATGGCCTGACGGGCGAACCAGCGCTTGGCCGGCGGCAGCAGATCGAGGCCGAGCAGGCCGATGTTGCGCCCCAGCGACACCAGCGGCTGAGTGCTACCGAACAGGCGCGTGACCTGATCGGAGAAACCCACGGTGAGATCCTGATCGAGACGCTGACGCTCGCGATAGGCCTGCAACGTGGCGAAATCCCCCAGCGGTTTGTCGCTGGCCAGCAGCGCGGCGGCCAAGGCATCGGCATCGCGCAGGGACAGGTTGAAACCCTGCCCGGCAATCGGATGCAGGCTGTGGGCGGCGTTGCCGAGAACGGCCAGATGCGAGCGCACCTGCTCTTCGGCTTCCACCAGCGACAGCGGATACAGATGCCGCGCGCCAACTTGTTTCAACGTACCGAGACGGTAGCCGAACACACCTTGCAGCTCGCTGAGGAAATCACGTTCGCTCAGGTCGGCCAGACGTTGCGCGTCCATGCCCAGACGGGTCCAGACC
Organism: Pseudomonas sp. R45(2017); assembly: GCF_002112305.1. NCBI lineage: Bacteria > Pseudomonadati > Pseudomonadota > Gammaproteobacteria > Pseudomonadales > Pseudomonadaceae > Pseudomonas > Pseudomonas sp. R45(2017). The sequence continues at coordinate 366,002 of NZ_NEHH01000005.1, forward strand.
AGCGCGCAGCGGTTTTCCGGCAGCGGCAGCAGCGCCATCGGGCCTTCGTCGGTGAAGCGCTCGAAGGCCATGCCATTGTGCGCTTCGCTCGGGGTGATGTTGGCGATCAGCGCGCTCTGGTTGTACGGGCGCTTGCGCACGTTGATGCCCAGTTGCTCGCGCAGACCGGAACGGCCGCCATCGGCGAGCACCGCCAGATCGCATTCGACCGTGATTTCATCGTTGAGGGTCAGCCGATAGCCGTCGGGCAGCGGCTCCATGCGGGAAACTTCCGCCGGGCAGCGCCAACTGATCACGTCTTTGTCGAGGTGCTGCCACAGGCACTGGCCGAGCCAGGCGTTTTCCACCACATAGCCGAGCGCCGGGACGCCCTCTTCCATCGCCGACAGGCGAGCAGTGGAAAAGCGACCACGGTCGGATACATGAATCTGCTTGATCGGTTCGGCGCGGCGGGAGATTTCCTGCCACACGCCCAACCGCTGATAAATCTGCCGCGAGCCGAAGGACAGCGCCGAGGAGCGCGCGTCGTAGCTTGGTTGCCAGGTGTCACCGGGGGCGAACGGTTCGATCAGCACGATCTTCCAGCCACGGGCCCTGGCGCCGGCCTGCAAGGCCAACGCCAGACTGGCGCCGACCAGACCGCCACCGATGATTGCCAGATTGACCCGACTCATGCCGCGCAGGTCCGTGCTTGCGCCATCAGCGCTTCGATCTCGGCGACGGTTTTCGGCACGCCGCCGGTCAGGATTTCACAACCGCTTTTGGTCACTACCACGTCATCCTCGATGCGCACGCCAATGCCGCGCCATTTCTTCGCTACGTTCTGATTGTCCGGGGCGATGTAGATGCCCGGCTCCACGGTCAGCGCCATGCCGACTTCCAGCACTCGCCATTCACCGCCGACCTTGTATTCGCCGACGTCATGCACATCCATCCCGAGCCAGTGCCCGGCGCGATGCATGTAAAACGCCTTGTAGGCTTCGGAGGCGATCAACTCGTCCACTTCGCCCTGCAACAGCCCCAGCTTCACCAGCCCGGTGGTGATCACCCGAACCGTGGCTTCATGCGCCTGGTTCCAGTGTTTGTTCGGGGCGATTTCGGCGAACGCGGCTTCCTGCGAAGCCAGCACCAGTTCGTAGATCGCTTTCTGTTCAGCGGAAAACTTGCCGTTGACCGGCCAGGTGCGGGTGATGTCACTGGCGTAGCAGTCGATCTCGCAACCAGCGTCGATCAGCACCAGATCGCCGTCCTTGAGCAGCGCGTCATTCTGCTGGTAATGCAGGATGCAGCTGTTGCGCCCAGCGGCGACGATCGAACCGTAGGCGGGCATTTTCGCCCCGCCCTTGCGGAATTCGTAATCCAGTTCGGCTTCGAGGCTGTACTCGTACAGCCCGGCACGGCTGGCCTGCATCGCCCGGATGTGGGCCTGGGCGGAAATCCGCGCGGCCTCGCGCATCACCTTCACTTCTGCCGCCGATTTATACAGGCGCATGTCGTGCAGCAGGTGATCCAGGGCAACGAATTCGTTCGGCGGCTGGGCGCCGAGGTGCGCCTTGGAGCGGATCACGTTGATCCAGTCCATCAGGTGGCGGTCGAATTCCGGGTTGCTGCCCATCGCCGAATACACCCGGTCGCGGCCTTCGATCAGGCCCGGCAGAATGTCGTCGATGTCGGTAATCGGGAAGGCGTCGTCGGCGCCGAAATCGCGGATCGCGCCTTCCTGGCCGGCGCGCAGGCCGTCCCAGAGTTCGCGCTCGGCGTTGCGTTCACGGCAGAACAGCACGTACTCGCCGTGTTCGCGACCGGGCATCAGGACGATGACCGCCTGTGGCTCGGGGAAACCGCTCAGGTACTGGAAATCGCTGTCCTGGCGATAGACATGCTCGACGTCACGGTTGCGGATGGCGACCGCGGCGGCAGGCAGGATCGCGATGCTGTTGGGTTCCATCTGCGCCATCAGCGCCTTGCGGCGCCGGGCGTATTCCGCTTTCGGGATATGGATCATGGGCAGATGGCTTTCCCTGGCACGCGATCAGTGCAGCGACGGCTTGGCCGCTGGCGGCACGTCGGCCTTTTTGGTTTCGGAGAACAGCAGCAGCGGAGCGACACGCAGGTACTCCATGACTTCCATATAGTCGCTTTCGCCGTCTTCGGATTCTTCCAGTGCGTCTTGCACCTGGGAGATCGCTGCCAAATCCTGCAACACTTCGGTGGCTTCGGTGCTCAGCATGCTGCTGTCGCGGCAGTTCAGGCCGAAACCGGTAAGGAAGCCCTGGCACCATTCGCCCAGTGCGGCGGCGCGCTCGGCCAGTGGCGCGTCATCGTTCGGCAGTAGCAGAACCACGGTGACGTCATCGCCGGTGAGTTCGCTCTTGACCATCTCCTGCAGACCGATCAGCGCGTTGCGGACGTTGTCCTGCGGCTCGCTTTCGAGCAGCTCGGCGGCATCGATCAGCCATTCTTCGGCAGTGAAGCCGGCGCCAGCGCAACTGCGGCCCAGCAACAGGCCGTGCAGTTCGGCAGGCGAAACGGAGTGACCGCTGGAGTTCAGCAGGGTGGCAAAGCCTTGGTACGGGGAATTCTGAATGGGCATGGGCAGCTAGGCGCCAGACGGCGCTATGTCTAGAATGAAGGCCTTGTATCCTACATCGACAGACTCGCCAAGACCATTAAAGGCTGTCCGCCAGCCAAACCCATCAGACCGAATCAGTGGACACAATGGAAGACACCGACCTGCAAGCGCTGATGGCCAGACTCGAACTGCTGATTACCCGAGTCGAGCAACTAAAGAGTCAAAATGCACTCTTACTTGCTCAGGAAAAGACCTGGCGCGAGGAACGCGCGCACCTCATTGAAAAAAACGAAATCGCCCGGCGTAAGGTCGAATCGATGATTTCGCGCCTCAAGGCCCTGGAGCAAGACTCATGAGTTCAAGCAATAGCGTTACCGTGCAGATCCTCGACAAAGAATATTCGATCATCTGTCCCCAGGAAGAACGCAGCAATCTGGTCAGTGCCGCGCGTTACCTGGACGGCAAGATGCGCGAAATCCGCAGCAGCGGCAAAGTCATCGGCGCCGACCGCATCGCCGTGATGGCCGCGCTGAACATCACCCACGATCTCTTGCACAAAGAAGAGCGTCCGGACATCCAGGCAAGCGGCTCGACCCGTGAACAGGTGCGTGACTTGCTCGATCGTGTCGATCTGGTGCTGGCCGACGATCCGGACATCAGCAAGGGCTGATTCGCCAGGCCGCTTGAGTTATACTCGCCGCACTCCCTGGGGTGCTTGCCAGTTGACGATGTCCCTGAGCCGATTTGCACTACCCTGGGGGTTGCACGTTGGGCTGGTGTGCATGTCCGCCAGACGGAAAGCCTTAAAGCCTACTGCATCCTCCACCTTGAACTCTCGGGTTCAAGGGCTAAGTCGACAGCGGCTCATCCGGGGAGCCTGATTCGAATCCGATGCCGGTGCATGCCGGCATCGGATTTTTTATGCGTACGTTTTCGCCCCACCCTGCCGAAGCCGAACCATGACCGAACCCGCGTTGCTGCCCCGTCCCCAACTGCGCCGCCTGCTGCGCAAGGCCCGCCGCTCGCTGACGCGAAGCGAACAACGCCAGGCCGCCGAAGGTCTGTACAAGCAACTGGCACAAGACCCGCACTTTCGCCGGGCGAAACACATTTCCCTGTACCTGCCCACCGACGGTGAAATCGACCCGCGCCTGTTGCTGCGCGCGGCCCAGCGTCGGGGCAAGAAAACCTACCTGCCGGTGCTCAGTGCCTGGCCGCGGACCAAAATGGTCTTTCAGCAGATCCGTCCCGGCGAAAAACTCAAACCCAACCGCTTCCGCATCCTTGAGCCGCGCGCCAATATGGCCCGTCAACGCAAGGTCTGGGCGCTGGATCTGGTGCTGTTGCCACTGGTGGGATTCGACGATGTCGGCGGACGCCTGGGCATGGGCGGCGGATTCTACGATCGCAGTCTGGCGTATCTGGCCCGACGCCAGAACTGGCGCAAGCCGACGCTGTTGGGGCTGGCCCATGAATGTCAGAAAGTCGAACGTCTCGCGCAAGCGAGCTGGGATGTACCGTTGCAGGGAACGGTGACAGACAAGGCGTTGTATTTCGCGGGATAGACGCCGCGCGGATCAGCGGCGTCGAGAAGGCAGTTTCAGCGTTTGAAGGCTGTCGACTGTTGTACTTGTTGCGCTACTTCAATCGGTGCATCGGCCTTGTTGGCCCACAGACTTTGCGCATAACCGGTGGTCACGACGCCCAGACCGAACAAAATCACCAAAGTCCACAGCAAATCCGGTTTGCGTTTCATCGATTGCCCCCCTCAAGGCACATCATCACGATGACAGCAGCGGTTTCCATTCGTAGGCCGTGCAGCAGCGTCAAGCTTTAAAGGCCGGCATTTTGCGACAACGTGAACCTCTGCGCAAATGCTGGCGTCAACCGACCGTCGGTTTGTCATAAAATTGCCGGACAACCTGCCCAATGACCGCTTGAGGAGCAAAAACCATGGCCTACTGGCTGATGAAATCCGAGCCCGACGAACTCTCGATCAAGGGCCTGGAAAAGCTCGGCAAAGCGCGCTGGGACGGGGTTCGCAACTATCAGGCACGCAATTTCCTGCGGGCCATGGCAGTTGGGGACCAGTTCTTTTTCTACCATTCCAGCTGCCCGGAGCCGGGGATTGCCGGAATCGGCAAAATAATCGAAGCCGCGTACCCGGATCCCACCGCACTGGAACCGGAAAGCCATTACTTCGATCCGAAAGCCACGCCGGAGAAGAACGCCTGGAGCGCGATTGATGTCGCCCACGTCGAAACTTTCAGCCGGGTCTTGAAGCTGGATTACCTGAAACAGCAGACCGCGCTGGCCGAGATGCCGCTGGTGCAAAAGGGTTCGCGACTGTCGGTGATGCCGGTGACGGCCGAGCAGTGGGCGGCGGTGATCGCGCTCAAACCCTGAGTCATTTGTCGCCTGACAAAATGCCATCGCTGGCAAGCCAGCGATGGGGACCGCCCGGACAACGAATGTCTTATTGAATGATCAGGTTGTTGAACAACAGATCTTCAACCACCGGCTTGCCGGTCTCGTCATTCATCACTTGCTGGGTCTGCTTCAAGGCTTCCTGACGCAGTTTTTCCTTGCCTTCGATGCTGCCCATCGCATCGGTGGTCTGCTGGGTGAACAGCGCCACCAGTTGATTGCGGATCAGCGGCTCGTTGGCCTTGACCAGTTTGGTCGCCTCTTCACCGGTCACCCGCAGTGCCACGTCGGCCTTGTAGACCTTGAGCTTCGGGGTGCCATCGAGCCCGTAGTTGCCCACAAACGGCGGGCTCAGGGTGATGTAGTTGACCTTCGGCGCCTCGCCTTCTTTGGCTTCTTCGGCCAGCGCTGCCACAGGCAGAGACAGGGCCAGCAACAACATGATCCACGCTTTCACAATTCGCTCCTTATCCGGTTTGCGGCCTAGCATAACGACCCGCCGCGCAAGCACAAGCTTATGGCGGACTATCAGGGCCGGGCATGCTCGTTGACCCGTTGACTGCCACACCTACACTTATCGGCCATCACTCCCAAAGGAATAGCCCTGATGAAAGCCGTGCTGTGCAAAGCCTTCGGCCCTGCCGAATCGCTGGTGCTGGAAGACGTCGCCAGTCCTGTCGCCAAAAAGAACGAAATCCTGCTGGACGTGCACGCCGCCGGGGTCAACTTCCCGGACACGCTGATCATCGAGGGCAAATACCAGTTCAAGCCGCCCTTCCCGTTCTCCCCGGGTGGCGAAGCCTCCGGCGTGGTCAGCGCGGTGGGTGAAAAAGTCAGTCACCTGAAGGTCGGCGACCGGGTCATGGCCCTGACCGGCTGGGGCAGCTTCGCCGAGCAGGTCGCGGTTCCGGGCTATAACGTGCTGCCGATCCCGCCGTCGATGGATTTCAACACCGCCGCCGCCTTCAGCATGACCTACGGCACGTCGATGCACGCCCTCAAACAGCGCGGCAACCTGCAACCGGGTGAAACCCTGCTGGTGCTCGGTGCTTCTGGCGGTGTTGGCCTGGCCGCCGTGGAAATCGGCAAAGCCATGGGCGCCCGGGTGATCGCCGCTGCCAGCAGCGCGGAAAAACTCGCCGTGGCCAAGGCTGCCGGTGCCGACGAACTGATCAACTACAGCGAAACCAGCCTCAAGGACGAGATCAAGCGCCTGACCGACGGCCAGGGCGCCGACGTGATCTACGACCCGGTCGGCGGCGACCTGTTCGATCAAGCCATCCGCGCCATCGCCTGGAACGGCCGCCTGCTGGTGGTCGGTTTCGCCAGCGGCCGCATTCCCGAACTGCCGGTCAACCTCGCCCTGCTCAAGGGCGCCGCGGTACTCGGCGTGTTCTGGGGCTCCTTCGCCCAGCGCCAGCCGCAGGACAACGCGGCGAACTTCCAGCAACTGTTCGGCTGGTTTGCCGAGGGCAAGCTGAAGCCGCTGGTGTCACAGGTCTATCCGCTGGGCAATGCCGCGCAGGCGATCAATGATCTCGGGCAGCGCAAGGCTGTCGGGAAAGTCGTAGTGCAAGTGCGCTGAGCTGATCGGGCGATCCGGAATTGATGGCCACTTCCGGATCGCTCTTCAGAGCACTCCAGCCCTACATCAAACTGCGAATATCCTCCGGCAACAGGCTCATGTACGTCCGGACCGGGCTACTACGGCAACTCCTTACAATCGATGGAATCCGCTTGTTCAGTCTGGCGATCATCGCCAGCCGCTGTTCGTCCGGCAGCTGCGCTTTGTGGAACACATTGGAAAGGTAGGCCCTGGTGTAAACGAACACCTTGGTATCGATCCATGATTGCTCCGCAATGTTGCCGAGGTATTCGTTCAAGGTGCGGCACTTCAAGGCTTTCAGTTGCTGGTTGATGTGGATGGGTTGATCCAGATCCAGCCTGAATACCATCGGTGCGAAGACCCGCGTCTGTGCCGGTTTGTCGCCCTCGACGATCCACGGTTTGAAACGCCATTGCTCGACAGCCGCCCTGACCGCTTCGATCAGCTCCGGATGGCTGCTTGGCGCAAAGCTGATCCGGTCGACTGAACCGTCGGCATGGACGGTGAACTCGGCGCCCACTTCACCGACCACGCCAGCCCTGAAAAGCCCTCGCGGATAGACCGGCCTCGGGTTGTTTTCCGGAATCAGCAGCACCTCTGACGCCCACGCACCTCCCGATGCCATCAGCAAAAACAGCAACACACACCACCGCATGAGCCCTCCCCCTTTACCGCTCGAATGCCCGATTGGCACCATCAAAAGGGTAGAGCCCGGCAGCCTGAAACAGAACGCCGCGCCTTCTGCATTGTTCGCAGGACATTTCCCAAACCTGCGCCCTACAAAGCCCTGAAACCCGGCAGGAAGACGCCGAAGTAACCTTTCCCACAACGCCCCGCACTTATATCTGAGCGACATGTTCATAAAGGAACGCGCGACTTCCAACATTTCCGCTGTTTTGCCGATGGGAAGCGGTGCTATTTTCGGTAACGAAACTGTAACATTCGCATCCGCAGTCAAAACAAGAAATCTGGAGCTCTTGAATGTTTGCTTTCTTTCGTCCTGCCGCACATCAGGCTCCATTGCCTGAAGAAAAAATCGACAGCACCTACCGACGCCTGCGTTGGCAGATCTTCGCCGGCATCTTCTTTGGCTACGCGGGTTACTACCTGCTGCGCAAGAACTTCTCGCTGGCCATGCCGTACCTGATCGACGAAGGCTATAGCCGTGGTGATCTGGGTCTGGCGATGTCGGCCATCGCCATTGCCTACGGTCTGTCCAAGTTCCTCATGGGCCTGGTGTCCGACCGCTCCAACCCGCGTTACTTCCTGCCATTCGGCCTGCTGGTATCGGCCGGGGTGATGTTCATTTTCGGTTTCGCGCCTTGGGCAACCTCCAGCGTGACCATGATGTTTATCTTGCTGTTCATCAACGGTTGGGCCCAGGGCATGGGCTGGCCGCCGAGCGGACGCACGATGGTGCACTGGTGGTCGCAGAAGGAACGTGGCGGCGTGGTATCGGTGTGGAACGTGGCGCATAACGTCGGTGGTGGTTTGATCGGCCCGCTGTTCCTGATCGGCATGGGCCTGTTCAACGACTGGCACGCGGCGTTCTACGTCCCGGCTGCCGTGGCCCTGGCGGTAGCGGTGTTCGCCTTCGTGACCATGCGCGATACCCCGCAATCGGTCGGCCTGCCGCCGATCGAGAAGTACAAGAACGACTACCCGGAAGGCTACGACGCCAGCCACGAAGACGAATTCAGTGCCAAGGAAATCTTCGTCAAATACGTGCTGCGCAACAAAATGCTCTGGTACATCGCCATGGCCAACGTCTTCGTTTACCTGTTGCGCTACGGCGTGCTGGACTGGGCGCCGACCTACCTGAAGGAAGCCAAGGGTTTCACCGTGGATAAAACCTCGTGGGCCTATTTCTTCTACGAGTGGGCGGGGATTCCGGGCACGCTGCTGTGCGGCTGGATGTCGGACAAGATCTTCCGTGGCAACCGTGGCCTGACCGGTATGGTGTTCATGGCCCTGGTGACCGTCGCGACCCTGGTGTACTGGCTGAACCCGGCCGGCAACCCGACCGTCGACATGATCGCGCTGTTCTCCATTGGCTTCCTGATCTACGGCCCGGTGATGCTGATCGGCCTGCAGGCGCTGGAACTGGCGCCGAAGAAAGCCGCCGGCACTGCCGCAGGCTTCACCGGTCTGTTCGGGTATCTGGGTGGTTCGGTCGCGGCCAGTGCAGCGATGGGCTACACCGTGGACCACTTCGGCTGGGATGGCGGTTTCGTGCTGCTGGTGGGCGCTTGCCTGCTGTCGATGGCCTTCCTGGCCCCGACCCTGTGGCACAAGCAAGTCGCCAGTCAGAGCCGCGAAGCAGTCGCCTGATCGGTCTTTGACTTACAGCGCTTGAGCCGCGCCTCCAGATTCCGGTCTGGCATGGCGTGGCTGCGCAGGGCGTGGGCGGTCTGCTCGACATAATCGCGAGTGGTGCCGTAACGCCCGCAAGCGCTTTCGAACACCTGGCTCAGCACATGATCCGGCAAGTTGCCGGCATAGCTGGGCAGGTGTCGCTCCAATACGAATCCCAAGGCCTGAACCTGGCTGCCATCTTCGAGTCGGCAGTTGAGCCAGTGTGGCCGATAGGACGGGAACGGCATCTCGCGCTTCCATAACGCATACAGCGCGCTGTCCAGATTGTCTTCCGGCAACCGGTAGGCGAAGCCGCTGCACGAGCCGCCACGATCCAGACCAAAGACCAGTCCCGGCATTTCCGGCGTGCCGCGATGCTCGTGGGACCACAAGTACAAGCCACGGTGATAGCCATGCACGCGCCCACGCACCCGCTCCACGGCTGTGCATTCCGGCCGCCAGATCAGCGAACCGTAGGCGAACAGCCACACCGGCCCGCCCTTGTGGCGCGCCATGGTCGATTGCATGGAAGCGAGAAGTTGTTCGTGCGTCAGCTGCGGCCCAAGATCGAGCCGCGGAGGGTAAGCCAGGTTCAGAAAAGCGTTTTCAATGGCGCTCATGGCGAATAGCGTTCAGCTCCCCGCGGGTGAAGAATTACTTAATAGAACGCACCGCTGTAACAATAAGGCACATATGTTTTAAGGCAATTTGAGTGCCATGGCACAGTTCTTAATTGATTGCCTGATGGATATATAACCTACCGGCATTTATGCAATTACATAAATACCGATCGGCTATATGACGAGTTATAACGAACTCAGGCGCGGGGTGCGTAAGCAAACACATCCGCACGCATCTGATGGGCATCCATCCCTGCTTCCACCAGCGCATCCAGCGTGCCGTAGACCATGGCCGGCGAGCCGCTGGCATAGACGTGCAGCGGTTTCAGATCAGGGAAATCCTCGCACACCGCCTCATGCAACATGCCACAGCGCCCTTCCCAGCCGCACTGGTCACTGACGACCTTGTGCAGGAACAGATTGGGCAACTTCAGCCATTCGTCCCAATGTTCGATTTCGTAGAAATCTTCCGGACGACGCACGCCCCAGTACAAGTGCACCGGATGCTTGAAGCCGCTGGCCCGGCAATGTTCGATCAGGCTGTGGATCTGGCCCATGCCGGTGCCGGCGGCGATCAGCACCAGCGGCCCGTCCGGCAGTTCCGCCAGGTGGGTATCGCCGAATGGCAGTTCGACCCGCACCATCGGGTTGCGCGTGAGCTGATCGATCAGGTTCAGCGCACTGGACTCGCGCGCCAGCACATGGATTTCCAGATCGCGCCCGCCGTGGGGCGCCGAGGCCATGGAGAACGCCGACTTCTCGCCGTTCTCGCGCTCGATCATCAGATACTGGCCAGCGTGGTAGCGCGGCGGCTTGCCGGCTGGTGCCCGCAGGCGCACACGAAAGGTATCGCCACCGACGTCCCGGCATTCGATGACCTGACACGACACGCTGCGCACAGGCAGTTCTCCCAGCGCGAGCACGCCATCCCACAGCACGATGCAGTCTTCCAGCGGCTCCGCTATGCAAGTGTAGAACTCACCGTGGTCGTGCACCTTGCCGGCCTGTTCGACCCGGCCTTCCACCAGCAGCGCCGCACACACATGGCAATTGCCGTTACGGCAGCTTTGCGGGCATTCGTAGCCCAGGCGCCGCGCACCATCGAGAATCCGCTCTCCGGGCCGTATCTCGAGTACCGCTCCGGAGGGCTGCAGGGTTACACGCATCAATCTATTCCTAACTGATTCCAGATGGCATCGATCCGTTGGGTGACGGCGTCATCCTTGACGATGACGCGACCCCACTCGCGAGTGGTTTCGCCCGGCCACTTGTGGGTGGCGTCCAGGCCCATCTTCGAGCCGAGCCCCGACACCGGCGAGGCGAAGTCGAGGTAGTCGATCGGCGTGTTGTCGATCATCACCGTGTCGCGCTTGGGGTCCATGCGCGTGGTGATGGCCCAGATCACGTCGTTCCAGTCCCGCGCGTTGATGTCGTCGTCGGTGACGATAACGAACTTGGTGTACATGAACTGTCGCAAAAACGACCAGACACCCAGCATCACGCGCTTGGCATGCCCCGGATACGACTTCTTCATCGTCACCACGGCCATGCGGTACGAGCAGCCTTCCGGCGGCAGGTAGAAGTCGGTGATCTCCGGGAACTGCTTCTGCAGGATCGGCACGAACACTTCGTTCAGCGCCACGCCGAGAATCGCCGGCTCATCCGGCGGACGGCCGGTATAGGTGCTGTGGTAGATCGGTTTGATCCGGTGAGTGATGCGCTCGACGGTGAACACCGGGAAGCTGTCGACTTCGTTGTAGTAACCGGTGTGGTCGCCGTACGGGCCTTCATCGGCCATCTCGCCGGGATGGATCACGCCTTCAAGGATGATTTCGGCTGTGGCCGGCACTTGCAGGTCGTTGCCACGGCATTTCACCAGCTCCGTGCGACTGTCGCGCAGCAGACCGGCGAAGGCGTATTCGGAGAGGCTGTCCGGCACCGGAGTGACCGCACCGAGAATGGTCGCCGGATCCGCACCAAGGGCCACGGACACCGGGAACGGCTGACCCGGATGCTTCTCGCACCACTCTCGAAAGTCCAGCGCGCCGCCACGGTGGCTGAGCCAGCGCATGATGACCTTGTTGCGACCGATCACTTGCTGGCGGTAGATGCCGAGATTCTGCCGGTCCTTGTTCGGGCCCTTGGTGACGGTCAGGCCCCAGGTGATCAGCGGCGCCACGTCGCCCGGCCAGCAGGTCTGTACCGGCAGCATCGCCAGATCGACGTCGTCGCCTTCGATGACCACTTCCTGGCACGGCGCGTCTTTGACGACTTTCGGCGCCATCGCGATGATCTTGCGGAAGATCGGCAGCTTCGACCACGCGTCCTTCAAGCCCTTCGGCGGCTCCGGTTCCTTGAGAAACGCCAGCAGCTTGCCGATTTCGCGCAGTTCGCTGACCGACTCGGCGCCCATGCCCATGGCCACCCGCTCGGGAGTACCGAACAGGTTGCCGAGCACCGGGATGTCATAACCGGTCGGTTTCTCGAACAGCAGCGCCGGGCCCTTGGCCCGCAGCGTGCGGTCGCACACCTCGGTCATTTCCAGCACCGGCGAGACGGGAATCTGGATGCGTTTCAACTCTCCGCGCTGCTCAAGCTGCTGCACGAAATCCCGAAGATCCTTGAATTTCATTGACGATGGCACCCTCAAAATAGGCGTACATCCTACCTGCTCTGTCGGCCGCTGGCAGCTATCGTGGCTCTGCAAACAGCAATCAGTGTCTCCCGGAAGGTCGGGGCAGCCGAACCGTGGCAAAAAAAATGGCGCCCTCCAGGGGCGCCATTTTTCTGAACCGACCAGCGATGTTACTTGCGTTTCATCGACAGGAAGAATTCGTCGTTGGTCTTGGTCGTTTTCAGCTTGTCGACCAGGAACTCGATGGCGGCAACTTCATCCATCGGGTGCAGCAGTTTGCGCAGGATCCACATACGCTGCAGTTCGTCGTCGGCGGTCAGCAGCTCTTCGCGACGGGTACCGGACTTGTTGATGTTGATGGCCGGGAACACACGCTTCTCGGCGATACGACGGTCCAGTGGCAGCTCCATGTTGCCGGTGCCCTTGAACTCTTCGTAGATCACTTCGTCCATCTTCGAGCCGGTTTCAACCAGCGCGGTGGCGATGATGGTCAGCGAGCCGCCTTCTTCGATGTTGCGCGCAGCGCCGAAGAAACGCTTCGGTTTCTCCAGGGCGTGGGCATCGACACCACCGGTCAGCACCTTGCCGGAGCTCGGGATCACGGTGTTGTAGGCACGGGCCAGACGGGTGATGGAGTCGAGCAGGATCACCACGTCCTTCTTGTGTTCTACCAGGCGCTTGGCCTTCTCGATCACCATTTCAGCCACTTGCACGTGACGGGTCGGCGGCTCGTCGAAGGTCGAGGCAACCACTTCGCCGCGCACGGTGCGCTGCATTTCGGTCACTTCTTCCGGACGTTCGTCGATCAACAGCACGATCAGGTGAACTTCAGGGTTGTTACGGGCGATGTTCGCTGCGATGTTCTGCAGCATGATCGTTTTACCGGCTTTCGGCGGTGCAACGATCAGACCGCGCTGGCCTTTGCCGATCGGGGCGCACAGGTCGATCACACGACCGGTCAGGTCTTCGGTGGAACCGTTGCCGGCTTCCATCTTCATGCGCACGGTCGGGAACAGCGGGGTCAGGTTCTCGAAGAGAATCTTGTTCTTCGCGTTCTCAGGACGATCAAAGTTGATCGTGTCGACCTTGAGCAGGGCGAAATAACGCTCGCCTTCCTTCGGCGGGCGGATCTTGCCAACGATGGTGTCACCGGTGCGCAAGTTGAAACGGCGGATCTGGCTCGGCGAGACGTAGATGTCGTCAGGGCCGGCGAGGTAGGAAGCGTCAGCGGAGCGCAGGAAGCCGAAGCCGTCCTGGAGAATCTCCAGCACGCCATCACCGGAGATTTCCTCACCGCTTTTAGCGTGCTTTTTCAGCAGGGAGAAAATCACGTCCTGCTTGCGCGAACGGGCCATATTTTCTATGCCCATCTGTTCGGCCAATTCGAGCAGTTCGGTAATCGGCTTTTGCTTGAGTTCAGTCAGATTCATATAGGAATGACGTAATCATTTATGGAGGGGGGAAATTAAGCTTTTGGCTTAATGAGGCCGCGCCGCGGAGAAGGCGACAGGATCGCGTACTTATTCGAAAAGGAGTGCGTCGGCGACGGCTAGCAGGGGGCAGTGGAGAAACCAGTGCGGGGCCGAATGTATCACCTGAGTTTCGGAGCGTCTAGCCCTGAATACGCAAAAAGCCCCGCAATTTGCGGGGCTTTTTGAGGACAATCTTTACAGCGACGCTTAGATGTTGGCGTCGAGGAAAGCAGCCAGTTGCGACTTCGACAGAGCGCCGACCTTGGTCGCTTCAACGTTGCCGTTCTTGAACAGCATCAGGGTCGGAATACCACGTACGCCGTGCTTGGCAGGGGTTTCCTGGTTTTCGTCGATGTTCAGTTTGGCAACGGTCAGCTTGCCTTTGTAAGTCTCTGCAATCTCGTCCAGAACCGGAGCGATCATTTTGCAAGGGCCGCACCATTCAGCCCAGTAGTCGACCAGGACAGCGCCTTCGGCCTTGAGTACGTCGGCTTCGAAGCTAGCGTCGCTAACGTGTTTGATCAGATCGCTGCTCATGGAATTCTCCAGGTTGTAAGCAAAAAAACGTGGCCCATCATAGCCGCCCTTCCCTTGTTCAGGAAGCCGCAGATGATTGAGTCTTGCTATGGCACTCGATGAGTTTGGGTATAGCTCAAGTCACGCGCTGGCGGGGGCAATGAAGGAAATTCCGGTGCGCAGCGCCGCATTGCGCACGTGCTCCTGCATGGCTTTCTGCGCGGCAGCGGAAGCCCGACGGGCCAGTGCGCGGAGGATCTTGCGGTGTTCCTGCCAGGTTTCCATGGCCCGTTCGGCGCGGATGAACGGTAGTTTCTGGCTCTCCAGAAAGATGTCGGCGCTGGCGGTGAGGATGCTCAGCATCGCCTGATTGCCGCTGGCCAGCAGGATCCGCCGGTGGAATTCGAAATCCAGTTTCGCCGCGGCCTCGAAGTCGCCGGCGCGCAGTTGTTCGCGCATGGCGGCGACATTGTCTTCCAGTTCGTCCAGATCAAAGGTGCTCAGCGTCACCGCCGCCAGCCCGGCCGCAAACCCTTCCAGCGCATAGCGCAACTGAAAGATTTCCAGCGGCGAAGCCTGGGCGGCAAACGGCCAGGCCGGTGCGCCCTCACCGCGCGGCAATTCCACCGGCGCCTGCACGAACACGCCCTTGCCCGGCTGAATGCTGACCACACCCAGCGCGCTTAAGGACGACAACGCCTCACGCAACGACGCGCGGCTGACACCCAGCTGAACCGCCAGATCCCGTTGCGAAGGCAGCGCATCGCCGGGGCCGAAGCCCTGCTCGGTAATCAGTTTGCGGATCGCTTGCAGCGCCACTTCGGGTACGGCGCGGGAGATCGAGTTCATGGTTTTCCAGACGGACCAGGCCAAGGTGCGGCCAGTTGTAATGCTATTCGAGGCATCAGGCAAGTCGTGCCCCAGCGGGGTTCGACGGTGCGCGTCGATGCGCTATCGCAGTGCGAAACCCGACCTGACTGTTCAGACCAGTAAGACCGAACAAACCCGCTAAACCCGTGGCTTTGCGGGGCCGAACCTCTGTCTTGGCACGGCCCATGCTCTGTCCGATCGCAGAATTCACTTCCCGCCGATCCGGAGATTGTCCATGACGAAGCGTTACAGCGCCCTCCTCGCCGCCCTGTTTGCCGGCCTGATGCTCAGCCAGGCCCCCGCCCATGCCGACGGTCTGGATGACGTGGTCAAACGCGGCACCTTGAAAGTCGCCGTGCCTCAGGACTTCCCGCCGTTCGGCTCGGTCGGCCCGGACATGAAGCCGCGCGGCCTCGATATCGATACGGCGAAACTGCTGGCCGAGCAGCTCAAGGTCAAACTCGAACTGACCCCGGTCAACAGCACCAACCGCATTCCGTTCCTCACCACCGGCAAGGTCGATCTGGTGATTTCCAGCCTCGGCAAGAATCCCGAGCGCGAGAAGGTCATCGATTTCTCCCGCGCCTACGCGCCGTTCTACCTCGCCGTGTTCGGCCCGCCGGACGCAGCCGTCAGCACCCTCGACGACCTTAAGGGCAAGACCATCAGCGTCACCCGGGGCGCCATCGAAGACATCGAGCTGACCAAGGTCGCCCCTGAAGGCGTGACCATCAAACGCTTCGAAGACAACAACTCGACTATCGCCGCCTACCTCGCAGGCCAGGTCGACCTGATCGCCAGCGGCAACGTGGTAATGGTCGCAATCAGCGAAAAGAACCCGAAACGCGTCCCCGCGCTGAAAGTGAAGCTCAAGGATTCGCCGGTCTACGTCGGCGTGAACAAGAACGAGCCAGCATTGCTGGGCAAGGTCAACGAAATCCTGGCCACCGCCAAGTCTGACGGCGCACTGGAAAAGAACGCGCAGACCTGGCTCAAAGAGCCGCTGCCGGCCGACCTCTGACCGGCGACGCGGGAGACTTTCATGGCCTATCAGTTCGATTTCTTGCCGGTGGTGGAAAACACCGACCTGCTGTTGCGTGGGGCGTTGTTTACCCTTGAGCTGACGGCCATCGGCGCGCTGCTCGGGGTTGGCGTGGGCATCGTCGGAGCGCTGGTGCGGGCGTGGAACATCCGCCCGTTCTCGACGATCTTCGGCGTTTATGTGGAGTTGATCCGCAACACGCCATTTCTGGTGCAACTGTTCTTCATCTTCTTCGGCCTGCCGTCCCTCGGCGTACAGATTTCCGAGTGGCAGGCGGCAGTGCTGGCGATGGTGATCAACCTCGGTGCGTATTCGACCGAGATCATCCGCGCCGGCATCCAGGCGATTCCGCGTGGGCAGCTGGAAGCTGCGGCGGCATTGGCGATGAGCCGTTTCGAAGCGTTCCGCCACGTGGTGCTGCTGCCGGCACTGGGCAAAGTGTGGCCGGCTCTGAGCAGCCAGATCATCATCGTCATGCTCGGTTCGGCGGTGTGTTCGCAGATTGCCACCGAGGAGTTGAGCTTCGCCGCCAACTTCATTCAGTCGCGCAACTTCCGCGCCTTTGAAACCTACGCCCTGACCACCCTCATTTATCTGTGCATGGCGCTGCTGATCCGTCAGCTGTTGAACTGGCTCGGTCGGCGCTACCTGTCGAAAAGCAGTGCAAGGAGCAGCCAATGAGCGACTTCACGTTCTGGGACATCCTGCGCAACCTGTTGACCGGCCTGCAATGGACGCTGGCGCTGTCGCTGGTGGCATTCATCGGCGGCGGGATCGTCGGATTGCTGATCCTGATCATGCGCATCTCGAAGAACCCGCTGCCCAGCAGCATCGCCCGCACCTGGATCGAACTGTTTCAGGGCACGCCGCTGTTGATGCAGTTGTTTCTGGTGTTCTTCGGCGTGGCGCTGGCCGGGGTGGAGATTTCGCCGTGGATGGCGGCGGCGATTGCCCTGACGCTATTCACCAGCGCCTATCTGGCGGAGATCTGGCGCGGCTGCGTCGAGGCGATTCCCAATGGTCAGTGGGAAGCTTCGTCGAGCCTGGCGCTGAATCCGCTGGAGCAACTGCGCTACGTGATCCTGCCGCAAGCGCTGCGCATCGCCGTAGCGCCGACCGTGGGTTTCTCGGTGCAAGTCGTCAAGGGCACCGCGGTGACCTCGATCATCGGCTTCACCGAACTGACCAAGACCGGCGGCATGCTCGCCAACGCCACCTTCGAACCGTTCATGGTCTACGGCCTCGTTGCCCTGGGCTACTTCCTGCTCTGTTACCCCCTGTCCCTCAGTGCGCGCTATCTGGAAAGGAGACTGCATGCCTCTGCTTAGAATTTCCGCCCTGCATAAATACTACGGCGATCACCACGTGCTCAAAGGCATCGACCTGAGCGTCGAGGAAGGCCAGGTGGTGGCGATCATCGGCCGCAGCGGCTCGGGCAAGTCCACCCTGCTGCGCACCCTCAACGGTCTGGAGTCGATCAAAGACGGCGTGATCGAAGTCGATGGCGAATACCTCGACGCCGCCCGCGCCGATCTGCGCAGCCTGCGGCAGAAAGTCGGGATGGTGTTTCAGCAGTTCAACCTTTTCCCGCACCTGACGGTCGGCGAAAACGTGATGCTCGCGCCACAGGTGGTGCAGAAAGTGCCCAAGGCCAAGGCGCAGGAACTGGCGCGGCAGATGCTGGAGCGCGTCGGTCTGGGCGAGAAATTCGATGCGTTCCCGGAACGCCTCTCGGGCGGCCAGCAGCAACGGGTGGCGATTGCCCGGGCGCTGGCGATGTCGCCCAAGGTGCTGCTGTGCGACGAGATCACCTCGGCGCTGGACCCGGAGCTGGTCAACGAAGTGCTCAGCGTGGTCCGCCAGCTCGCGAAAGAAGGCATGACATTGATCATGGTCACCCACGAAATGCGCTTCGCCCGGGAGGTGGGGGACAAACTGGTGTTCATGCACCAAGGCAAGGTTCACGAGGTGGGGGATCCGAAAGTGCTGTTTGCCGATCCGCAGACTCCGGAGCTGGCGAATTTTATTGGCAGCGTCGAAGCGACAGCCTGAAGGATTTTCAGAGACTTTTCTGGCCTCATCGCGGGCGAGCCCGCTCCCACAGGGTTCTCTAGCGGGATACGGTTTTGTGTTCGACACAAAACCTGTGGGAGCGGGCTTGCCCGCGAATGGCCGCGCCGCGGTCTTGAGACTTTATGCGCTGAATCAAGGGTTTGAACCATGCGCGTTGGCGGCAGCGTTTGATCGTGGCACGATGTCGGGGTTATCGACCGAGACCCCCACACCATGCCGCAATCCCAAGCCAAGAATCTGTCCCTGATCGCCGCGATCGACCTGGGCTCCAACAGCTTCCATATGGTCGTGGCCAAGGCCCAGAACGGCGAAATCCGTATTCTCGAACGGCTCGGTGAAAAGGTTCAGCTGGCCGCCGGCATCGACGATGAGCGTCAGCTCAACGAAGAATCCATGCAGCGCGGCCTCGACTGTCTCAAGCGCTTTGCTCAACTGATCAACGGCATGCCACTGGGCGCCGTGAGGATCGTCGGCACCAACGCCCTGCGCGAGGCGCGCAACCGTGGCGAATTCATCCGCCGCGCCGAAGAAATCCTCGGCCATCCGGTGGAAGTCATCTCCGGCCGTGAAGAGGCCCGCCTGATCTACCTTGGCGTGTCCCACACCCTCGCCGACACCCCGGGCAAACGCCTGGTCGCCGACATCGGCGGCGGCAGTACCGAATTCATCATCGGCCAGCGTTTCGAACCGCTGCTGCGCGAAAGCCTGCAGATGGGCTGCGTGAGCTTCACCCAGCGCTATTTCAAGGACGGCAAGATCACCCCGGCTCGCTACGCCCAGGCGTACACGGCGGCGCGGCTGGAAATCATGAGCATCGAACACGCCCTGCACCGCCTGACCTGGGATGAGGCCATCGGCTCCTCGGGCACCATCCGCGCCATCGGCCTGGCGCTGAAGGCCGGCGGTCATGGCACCGGCGAAGTGAATGCCGAAGGTCTGGCGTGGCTCAAGCGCCGCCTGTTCAAGCTCGGCGATGTCGACAAGATCGATTTTGAAGGCATCAAACCTGACCGTCGCGCGATCTTCCCGGCGGGTCTGGCGATTCTCGAAGCGATCTTCGACGCCCTCGAACTGCAACTCATGGATCACTGCGAAGGCGCGCTGCGTGAAGGCGTGCTGTATGACCTGCTGGGTCGCCATCACCACGAAGACGTGCGCGAACGCACCCTGACCTCGCTGATGGAGCGCTACCACGTCGACCTCGAACAGGCTGCACGGGTCGAGCGCAAAGCCTTGCACGCGTTTGATCAAGTGGCCGTGGACTGGGAGCTGGACGACGGCATCTGGCGCGAACTGCTGGGCTGGGCGGCGAAAGTGCACGAAGTCGGGCTCGACATCGCTCACTATCACTACCATAAACACGGCGCTTACCTGATCGAGCACTCGGACCTCGCCGGGTTCTCCCGCGAAGATCAGCAAATGCTCGCCCTGCTGGTGCGTGGCCACCGCCGCAACATCCCCAAGGACAAGTTTGCCGAGTTCGGCGACGACGGCGACAAGCTGATCCGCCTGTGCGTGCTGCTGCGTTTCGCCATCCTGTTCCACCACATCCGTGGTACCCAGGCGATGCCGCAAGTGGCGTTGCATGCCAACGGCAACAACCTCGACGTGGAATTCCCGGAGAACTGGCTGGATGAGAATCAGCTGACTCAGGCGGATTTCGGGCTTGAGGCGGAGTGGCTGACGCGGGTGGGGGTTGTTCTGACCGTGCATTGAGTAACGGGCAGGCACAAAAAAGGCGATCCGGATGGATCGCCTTTTTTATGGCGTTGAAACCTGCGGTCAGCTGCTCACCGGCAGAATCGGGCTGCCCAACCGCTCCAGCAGCGTCGCCTGCGCACTGCGCGGGTTCTGGTTGCCGGTCGGCGTATTGCGGATGTAGCGGCCGTCCGATTGCAGGCTCCAGCTGTGGGTGTTGTCGGTCAGGTACAGCTCCAGCTCTTTCTTGACCCGGGTCAGCAGCTTCTTGCCTTCCACCGGGAAGCAGGTCTCGACGCGCTTGTCGAGGTTGCGCTCCATCCAGTCGGCGCTGGACAGGAACATCTGCTCCTCGCCGCCGTTCAGGAAGTAGAAAACCCGGGTGTGTTCAAGGAAGCGGCCGATGATCGAGCGCACGTGGATGTTGTGCGATACCCCGGCGATGCCCGGACGCAGGCAGCACATGCCGCGCACCACCAGATCGATGCGGACGCCGGACTGGCTGGCCTTGTACAGCGCGCGGATGATCTTCGGATCGGTCAGCGAGTTGAACTTGGCGATGATGTGCGCCGGTTTGCCGTCGAGCGCGAATTGCGTCTCGCGCAGGATCATGTCGAGCATGCCCTTCTTCAGGGTGAACGGCGCATGCAGCAGCTTCTTCATGCGCAACGTTTTACCCATGCCGATCAACTGGCTGAACAGTTTGCCGACGTCTTCGCACAAGGCGTCGTCGGAGGTCAGCAGGCTGTAGTCGGTGTACAGACGGGCGTTGCCGGCGTGGTAGTTACCGGTGCCGAGGTGCGCGTAACGCACGATCTCGCCGGCCTCGCGGCGCAGGATCAACATCATCTTGGCGTGGGTCTTGAAGCCGACCACGCCGTAGATCACCACCGCACCGGCCGCTTGCAGACGGCTGGCCAGCTGCAGGTTGGATTCTTCGTCGAAGCGCGCACGCAGCTCGATGACCGCCGTCACTTCCTTGCCGTTACGCGCGGCGTCCACCAGCGCATCGACGATTTCCGAGTTGGCGCCGGAACGGTACAGGGTCTGGCGCACGGCCAGAACGTGTGGGTCTTTCGCGGCCTGGCGCAGCAGGTCGACCACCGGGGTAAACGACTCGAACGGGTGCAGCAGCAGGATGTCCTGCTTGCTGATCACGCTGAAAATGTTTTCGCTGTTTTGCAGCAGTTTCGGAATCTGCGGCGTGAACGGCGTGTATTGCAACTCCGGATGGCTGTCCAGACCGGTGATGCTGAACAGACGCGTCAGGTTCACCGGGCCGTTGACCTGATACAGCTCGGTCTCGCTCAGGTTGAACTGCTTGAGCAGGTAGTCCGACAGGTGTTTCGGACAGGTGTCGGCGACTTCCAGGCGCACGGCGTCACCGTAACGACGGGAGAACAACTCGCCACGCAGGGCGCGGGCCAGGTCTTCGACGTCTTCGGAGTCGAGCGCAAGGTCGGCGTTCCGGGTCAGACGAAACTGGTAGCAGCCCTTCACCTTCATGCCCTGGAACAGGTCATCGGCGTGGGCGTGGATCATCGACGAAAGGAACACATAGTTGTCGCCAGGGCCGCCGACTTCTTCCGGCACCTTGATGATCCGCGGCAGCAGACGCGGCGCCGGGATGATCGCCAGACCGGAGTCGCGGCCGAAGGCGTCGATACCTTCGAGCTCGACGATGAAGTTCAGGCTCTTGTTCACCAGCAACGGGAACGGGTGCGTCGGATCGAGGCCGATCGGAGTGATGATCGGCGCGATCTCGTCGCGGAAATAGCGGCGCACCCAGGTCTTGAGCTTGGTCGTCCAGTTGCGACGACGGATGAAGCGCACCTGATGCTTTTCCAGCTCCGGCAGCAGGATGTCGTTGAGGATTGCGTACTGACGGTCTACGTGACCGTGCACCAGCTCGCTGATGCGGGCCAGGGCCTGATGCGGTTGCAGGCCGTCGGCGCCGGCCTGTTCACGGGCGAAGGTGATTTGTTTCTTGAGGCCGGCGACGCGGATTTCGAAGAATTCGTCGAGGTTGCTGGAGAAGATCAGCAGGAACTTCAGCCGCTCCAGCAACGGGTAGGACTCGTCCAGCGCCTGTTCCAGCACGCGGATGTTGAACTGCAGTTGCGACAACTCACGGTGGATGTACAGGCTGCTGTCATCCAGGCCGGGAATCGCGATCGCCGGAACCGCCGTGGCAGGCTCGGTTGCCGGCGCGGGTGGCGCAGGCTCCAGTTCCGGCGGGGTTTCGGTAATCTGCTCGACCACGGGTTGAGCTTCTTTTACGGCAACTTCAGTGAGTCCTTCGGTATTCATCGAATGTTCCTGGGAGGGCTATTTCTGCTCTCGTAACAATTGAGCGGCGCGGACAGCAAAGTAAGTCAGGATGCCATCAGCGCCGGCACGTTTAAAGGCGGTCAGGGATTCGAGGATCACGCCTTCGCTCAACCAGCCATTCTGGATCGCCGCCATGTGCATGGCGTATTCGCCGCTAACCTGATAGACGAAGGTCGGCACTTTGAAGGCATCTTTTACCCGGAACAAAATGTCCAGATACGGCATGCCGGGTTTGACCATGACCATGTCCGCGCCCTCAGACAAGTCCGCGCCCACTTCGTGCAGCGCTTCGTCGCTGTTGGCCGGATCCATCTGATAGGAGGCCTTGTTCGCCTTGCCCAGGTTCGCGGCCGAACCCACGGCATCGCGGAACGGGCCGTAATAGGCGCTGGCGTACTTGGCCGAGTAGGCCATGATCCGCACGTTGACGTGCCCGGCCAGCTCCAAAGCTTCGCGGATCGCCTGAATGCGGCCGTCCATCATGTCCGACGGGGCAACCACCTGGGCGCCGGCAGCGGCGTGAGACAAGGCTTGCTTGACCAGTGCATCGACGGTGATGTCGTTCTGCACGTAGCCTTCTTCATCGAGAATGCCGTCCTGACCGTGAGTGGTGAACGGGTCGAGGGCGACGTCGGTGATCACGCCCAGCTCGGGGAATCGGTCACGCAGGGCACGGGTGGCGCGCTGGGCGATGCCTTCGGGATTCCAGGCTTCGGCGGCATCGAGGGATTTGAGTTCAGGTGGCGTGACCGGGAACAGCGCCAGCGCCGGAATTCCCAGTTCGACCCATTTGGCGGCTTCTTCAAGCAGCAGGTCGATGGTCAGGCGCTCGACACCCGGCATCGAGGCCACGGCTTCGCGGCGGTTTTCACCGTCGAGCACGAACACCGGCAGGATCAGGTCATCGACCGTCAACACATTCTCACGCACCAGCCGCCGGGAAAAATCATCACGGCGATTACGACGCAGGCGGGTGGCAGGGAACAGACGGTTGGCTGGGGTAAAGCTCACGGCAGACTCCTGAGCCCGCGCAAACGGGCGAGCGTGACAGTTATAGACGGCCATTATGACGAACAGATGACAGTTGTGTGAGACCTGTGACGTGTAGCCGCATTCCATTCTCAGCGTAGGAAATGTTCACGTCGAGACACATTTCGACACTTTCCTGAATGTGTCCGAAGGGTTAGGCTGCGCGTTCATTTCGCCAGCACCCAGACAATGCTCCAACAATTTCTGCATGACTTCGGCTACTTTGCCCTGTTTCTCGGGACGTTTTTCGAAGGCGAAACCATCCTGGTGCTCGCGGGCTTCCTCGCGTTCCGTGAATACATGGACATCAAACTGGTGGTGGTCGTGGCGTTCTTCGGCAGCTATGCCGGCGATCAGCTGTGGTACTTCCTGGGCCGCAAACACGGGCGCAAATTGCTGGCGCGCAAACCGCGCTGGCAGATGATGGGCGACCGCGCGCTGGAACACATCCGCAAGCACCCGGACATCTGGGTTCTGAGCTTTCGCTTCGTGTACGGCCTGCGCACGGTGATGCCGGTGGCGATCGGCCTGTCGGGCTATCCGCCGGGACGTTATCTGCTGCTCAACGGTATCGGCGCTGCGATCTGGGCCACCGCCCTGGCCGCTGCCGCCTACCACTTCGGCGCCGTGCTCGAAGGCATGCTCGGCAGCATCAAGAAGTATGAGTTGTGGGTACTGGGCGCGCTGCTGGTGCTTGGCCTGGGCCTGTGGCTGCGCCGCCGGTTCAAGAATGCCCGGCTGGCGAAAAAGGTCTACGAAGAAGAACAGGCCGAGCAATTGGCCAAGGCCGAACGGCACAAAGCCGAAATGGCCAAGACCGCCGACCCTAAGACGCCAGCCGAGTAAGTCGCTGGCGGCAGCAATACAGCCCGATGCCGCTGAGCAGGCTGTAACTGAGCAGGCCGACCCACATTCCCGGGCTGGCCGGCCAGAGTCCGACCAGCGGCGCCAGCCACACCAGCGGCAGATTCGATGCCAGCCGCAGCACTTCCAGCCTCCCCGCCCACGGGCGATTCTCAAGGGCCACGCCCAACACGAACAAACCGAAGGCCACCGCGCCCCAGCCGAGCAGCAATGCTCCGGTGGGCAGGCTGTGTTCCAGATTCATCAGATAACTGCCCAGCGCGACATAGACGCCGAACTGCAACCCCACGTACCACTGCTGACGGCAGTCCAGCGGCACCTCGAACTTGCGGAACTGACTCAGGTCCGGCTTGCTCATCGGGTACTTCGCCGCGACGTCCGCCGGACGCCAGCCGGTGCGCATGAACCAGATCCGGATCTTGTCCCACGTACGCTCGGCCCGGCGCGCGTCGCCCCACAGCTGCGCGTAGAACTGCAGGTTGGCCCATAACGGATTCCAGCTCGCCAGCGGCGTGGTCACGCCGAAAATCACCGGTTCGTTGTCATCCTCTTCCTGAAACGAGCCGAACAGACGGTCCCAAATAATGAACACCCCGCCGTAGTTGCGATCCATGTAGAGAGCGTTCTGTGCATGGTGGGCCCGATGATTGGATGGCGTGACGAAGCACCACTCGAACCAGCCGAGCTTGGGAATGTGCCGGGTGTGGACCCAGAACTGATACAGCAGATTCAGCGCCGCAACGCTGACAAACACCAGCAGCGGCACCCCGAGCACGGCCATCGGCAGGTAGAAGATCCAGCTCAGCAGGAACCCGGTGCTGGTCTGGCGCAAGGCCGTGGAAAGGTTGTAGTCCTCGCTCTGGTGATGCACCGAATGCGCGGCCCAGAGGATGTTGCGTTCATGGCCCATGCGATGCAGCCAGTAATAGCAGAAGTCATAGAAGACAAAGGCAAACACCCAGACCCAGACGCTGTCCGCAGGCAACCTGACCAGCGCCAGATGCTCCAGGGCAAACGCATAGGTCACCAGGCCCACGCCCTTGGTCAACAGGCCGGTGGTGGTCGACAACACCCCGGTGCTGATGCTGCTCACCGCATCGGCCAGGCGATAGTTGCTCACCCCGCGCCAGCGGTCGGCGATGAGCTCCACCGCAATCAACACGAAGAAAAACGGTACCGCATACAGGATGAAGTTCATGACGCGCCCTGGTCGGAATCTGTAGCACAGATCCTAGGTGTAGCCGCGGCTTGATCCTATGGCAACGAACGACAAATTAGAGGACATTTAGCGCCATGAATCTGGAGAGAAACCCATGAGCAAAAAAGTTGCAGTGATCCTGTCCGGTTGCGGCGTGTACGACGGCGCCGAGATCTACGAAAGCGTCATTACCCTGTTACGCCTTGACCAGCGCGGCGCACAGGTGCAGTGCTTCGCCCCGAACATCGCGCAATTGCATGTGATCAACCACCTGACCGGTGAAGAAATGCCCGAATCGCGCAACGTGCTGGTGGAATCGGCACGCATCGCCCGGGGTAACGTCAAGGATCTGCGTGAGGCCGATGTCGAGGACTTCGATGCGCTGATCGTGCCAGGCGGTTTCGGTGCGGCGAAGAATCTGTCGAACTTCGCCATCGAAGGCGCCGGCTGCACCGTACAGCCGGAAGTGCTGGCGCTGGCCGAAGCCTTTGCCGAAGCGGGCAAGCCTGTTGGCCTGATCTGCATCTCGCCGGCACTGGCCGCGAAGATCTACGGCCCGGGCGTGACCTGCACCATCGGCAACGATGCCGACACGGCCGCCGCCATGAACAAGATGGGCGCCACCCATGAAGACTGCGCGGTGACCGATATCGTCGAAGACAAGGCGCGCAAACTGGTGACCACCCCGGCGTACATGCTGGCGCAGTCGATCAGCGAGGCGGCTTCGGGGATCAACAAGCTGGTGGATCGGGTGCTTGAGCTGACCCACGAAAACGACGCCTGACCGGCGATAGCGATCGTTCCCAGGCTCCGCGTGGGAATGCAGCCTTGGACGCTCCGCGTCTGCCTTGCATCGGTGGTGAGGCTGGGACGCGGAGCGTCCCGAGAGGCATTCCCAGGCAGAGCTTGGGAACGATCAATCAACTCAGGATTGGCGCGCCAGCCGTGTCAGGATCCGGTCCAGCGCATTGGCGAACGCCTGCTTCTCACGGTCACCGAACGGTGCCGGGCCGCCGCTGACCTGCCCCTGCTCTCGCAGATCGGTGAACAGGTTGCGTGTCGCCAGCCGCTCACCCATGTTCTGCGCGTCGAACTCCTTGCCGCGCGGGTCCAGCGCCGCCACGCCCTTCTTCACCAGCCGGTCGGCCAGCGGGATGTCACTGCAGATCACCAGTTCACCCGGCACCGCGTGTTCCACCAGATAATCATCCGCCGCATCCGGGCCGCTCGGCACCACGATCAGCTTGACGATCGCCAGCGCCGGTTTGCTCTGCGGCTGCCCCGCCACCAGCACCACTTCGAAGCGACGCTTGAGGGCGAACTTGACCACCAGCTCCTTGGCCATCTTCGGGCAGGCGTCGGCATCGATCCATACGCGCATCATTTCAAGCCGCCATGCGGCGCTTTTCAGCCACCCAACTGCGACCGTACAGCACGATAATCGCTGCAATCGCCACGGCCTGCGCCGTCAGCGAATAGGCATCGGCATGAATGCCCAGCCAGTCGAAATCGAAGAACGCCACCGGCCGGGTGCCGAAGATCCCGGCTTCCTGCAACGCCTTCACGCCGTGGCCGGCGAATACCACCGACAACGCACAAAGCAGCGCTGCGTTGATGCTGAAGAACAGCGTCAGCGGCAGTTTCGCCGAGCCGCGCAGAATCACCCACGCCAGACCGAACAGCAGCACCAGCGCCGTCGCGCCGCCGGCGAGTACCGCGTTATGCCCGGCAGGGCCGGCCTGCAGCCAAAGGGTTTCGTAGAACAGGATCACTTCGAACAGTTCGCGGTACACCGAGAAGAACGCCAGGATCGCGAAACCGAAACGCCCGCCTCCGCCAACCAGGCTCTGCTTGATGTAATCCTGCCAGGCCGCCGCGTGCCGACGGTCGTGCATCCACACCCCGAGCCACAACACCATGACGCTGGCGAACAGCGCCGTGGCGCCTTCGAGCAGTTCACGCTGGGAACCGCTGACGTCGATCACATACGCCGCCAGTGCCCAGGTGCCGAGGCCGGCCAGCAGCGCCAGACCCCAACCGACGTTGACGCTGCGCACCGCCGATTGCTGGCCGGTGTTGCGCAGGAACGCGAGGATCGCTGCCAGCACCAGAATCGCTTCCAGACCTTCGCGCAGCAGAATCAGCAGACCGGAGATGTAGCTCAGCGACCAGCTCAGACCATCGCTGCCCAACAGGCCGGCGGATTCCTTGAGTTTGGCCTTGGCCGCGTCCAGACGCTGCTCGGCCTGCTCCACCGGCAAGCCGTCCTGCAGCGATTGCCGATAAGCCATCAGGGATTTTTCGGTGTCCTTGCGCACGTTGGCGTCGACGTTGTCCAGCGAGCTTTCGACCAGTTCGAAGCCTTCCAGATACGCCGCCACCGACAGGTCATAGGCCTGATCGTGCTCACCGGCGCGGTACGCCGCCAGGCTCTTGTCCAGCGTCGCGGCGGTGTAGTCGAGCAACTGCGCCGGGCCGCGCTTGACCTGCGGCGGCTGCGCCCGTTGTACACGGAAGATCGCGGCGGCTTCAGCGCCTTCGGCAGCCTGCACTTCGGCCGGGGTCTGGCGGGCCAGGTCGGCGATATTGTAGGTCTTGTCGGATTTGGCCGTGGCCGGATCGGCGCTGAACTGTGCGATGTAGGTCGCCAGGTCCCAACGCTGACGGTCATCCAGTTGATCGGCGAACGCCGGCATGTCAGTGCCTTCGACGCCCTGGCCGAGGGTGCTGTAGATCGCGTACAGGCTCAGGTGATCCATCCGCGCAGCGTCGCGCAGATTGGCCGGCGCCGGCGTCATGCCGAGACCCGCCGGGCCGTCGCCGGCACCCGCGTCGCCGTGGCACACCGAGCAGTTTTGCGCGTAGAGCGGCGCACCACGGGTCGGATCGGGCGTGATGATCGGGGCCTGGCTGACCTCATAAGCCACCGCCAGTTTCGCCCCCAGTTGCCGGGCCTGACGGGCGACGTCTGCGCCGTCCTGTTTCGCGGTGATCGCGGCGTGCAAGGCACTGACGCCTTGTTCCAGCGCCGCTTTCTCCGGTTTGGCCGGCAGGCCGGCGATCAGCCCTTGCAGAACCTGGGTGAACTCCAGCTGCTCGCGGTATTCGCCGTCGTCGATGACCTTGCCTGCCGCTACCGTTGGCGGGTAATCGGCGCTGATGTAATCCAGCAGGTGCAGCGCTTGCGGCGCGCCTTCCACGGTGTCGGCCAGCAGATTGAAGCTGCTCAGGGCGCACAACGGGAACACCAGCCAGGCCAGAAATCGGGACGCGGCAGTCATGAATGAGTCTCAAGTGGAAATGCGAAGTTACATATTGTTCACGTCGAGCGCGTTTCCCTCAAGCTTTCTTGGCGGCCCGACGGCTTTTAGCGCAAGGGTGCACTCGCCTTGCGGTAGTGTTCGGCCATGAATTCGACGAACACCTGCACCTTCAGCGCCACATGCCGGGCGTGAGGATAGAGCGCGTAGTAATGCCGCTGACCGAGGCTGTAGTTGGGCAGGATCTGCACCAGCCGGCCACGCAACAGATCGTCCTGCACCGTGGCCCGGGTGAACGCGGCAATCCCCACACCGGCCAGCGCCGCCGCATGCAGCGAGCTGATCGAGTCCGCCTTGAACCGCCCCTGAGCCCGCACCGCTGTCGTCAGCCCGCGCGCATCGGTCAGCGACCAGTCGCCACCGCCGGCGAACGCGAGCAATTGATGTTCGGCCAGCTCACTGACCTGGCGCACCAGACCGTGTCGCGCGACGTAGGTCGGCGAGGCCACCAGCACCAGCTCGGATACCGTCAGCAGACGCGCCACCAAGGATGAATCCGCCAGCGGCCCGCAGATGCGCAGCGCGACATCGAAGCCTTCGGCGATCAGGTCGACAAAACGGTCATCGCAGGACAGATCGACCTCAACCTCCGGATATCGCTGCTGAAACGCCGGCAACCAGCACGCCAGCTCCAGCGTGCCGATCACCACCGGCGCGCTGATGCGCAAAAGCCCACTGGGTGTCTCACGGGCCTGCCCGACCGCCAGTGCGGCCTGATCGACGCGATCGAGAATGTCCACGCACGCGGCGTAATACTGCTGCCCGGCCGTGGTCAGGCTGAAGCGCCGGGTGTTGCGGTTGATCAGGCGCGTGCCGAGCTCCGCCTCCAGTTGCTGGAGCTGGCGGGAGATCGTCGAATGCGTGGTGTCGAGCCGCTCGGCGGCGGCAGTGAAGCCGCGACACTCGACGATGCAACGGAACGCGCGCATGGCCAACAGCTGATTCATCGAAGCCCTCAGTCGAGTGGCAGGCGAACGATCTGCTGCGTGGTCATGACGTCACCGAAAGTGTCTTCGATTTCGGCCAGCGCCGCGCGGTGCAGGCTGTCCTTGTCGACGGTGTCGCCGTTGACGCGGGTGATCGCCCGGGTCGCCGAAGCATCGGATGCTACCACGACCTGATAGCCCAACGGCGCAGCGTCCCGGGCACCGCCGGCAACGCAGGCGTGGGTCATCAGCCCGGCGAAAATCACGGTCTTGATGCCGGCCTGCTTGAGCTGCCGATCGAGATCGGTGCTGGCGAACACGCTGACCGTTGTCTTTTGCAGCACGTGATCCTGCGCCCTCGGCTGCATCAGCGGATGAAACTTCACGGTCTCGCCGCCCTGTGCGAACACTGGCGAACCGGCGGGCGCGACGTGCTGGACCTGGAACACTGGAATCTTCGCCTGATCGGCAAAGCGGATCAGCTCACGGGCCTTGTTCATGGCTGCGATGCCGTCGGGAATCGGCAGGCGTCCGCTGAAGTACTCGTTCTGGAAATCGATCACCACCAGCGCGGTGGTCTTCGGGTCGAGGCGTTCGATCGGCGCCGCGCCGGATATTGCACGAAGGGTTGGATGAGCATCCGGTGCAGTACTGGCCATCGCACTGCTGACCGCAGCGAGACCAAGACTGGCGAACAGGATTCTGAAAACTGAGCTGCAGCGATACGTTTGCGAGAGAGTCATGACGCGGTTCCTGTAGAGAGGCGTATAAGTCGGGCCAAGTCTAGAAATCCGCAAACGGCCTGACCACGGCAGTATTGGCACATGATCTGTGCAACTTTTGCACAGACCATGTCAAAAAATCTGCCCGGCAATTAGCCATCATCTCCCACTATAATGCGCCACTTCAGCCGCCCTTCTGTTCAAGGAAGAACCCCTCGCCATGCGCCATTGCCTGCTGTTTTCCTTGTTGTTCAGCATCGTCTTGCAGTTGAGCGGTTGCGGGGCCTACCGCAATTACGACCTGGAACTGCAACAGACCACCGATCAGTTGAAAGCGGGCGACACCAACGGTGCGCTGGCCCTGATCGAGGCGCATAACCCGGATGAAGAAAAAGACCTGCTGTATTACTTCGAGAAAGGCGCGGTACTCAGCGCTGCCGGGGAGTTGCCGCAAAGTCAGGTCGCCTGGCGCAGCGCCGAACAGATGGTGATCCAGCGTCAGGACACCATAGAAACCGCCGGCGACAAGTTGCTGTCCGCCCTGGGCAATCAATGGGGCAGCATCATCAACGACAAGATTCGTCGCTACGATGGTTACGACTATGAAAAGGTCATGCTGACCACGCAAATGGCCTTGAATCAGTTGGCCGTGAATGACTTCGACGGTGCCCGTGCGGACATCAAGAAAACCCACGAACGCGAAACAATGATCGCCCGGCAACGGGAGCTGGAATACGAGCGCATTGAAAACGCCGCCAAGGCCCAAGGCGCGCGTGTGCATTACAAGGATCTGCAAGGTTACCCGGTGGTCATGCTGGACTCGCCGGCGGTCATCGCTCTGAAGAACGGCTATCAAAGTGCGTTCAGCCACTATCTGGCCGGCTTCACTTATGAAGCCCTGGGTGAAAAGGATCTGGCCGCACCCGGTTACCGTCAGGCCATAGAACTGCGTCCTGACATGCCGTTCTTCCAACAGGCATTGCATGACCTCGACAGCCCCGGGCTCAAGGCGGGCGAAAGCGATGTGCTGATCATCGTGCAAAGCGGGCTGGCGCCGGCTCGCAGTTCGGTGCGAGTGCCGTATCCGGTGAAGCTTGAGGACGGTCAGGTGATCGTGGCCAATGTGTCGTTTCCGGTGATGGTGCCCGACACGTCCACCCCACCCTTCGATCAGATCAGCCTCGACGGTCGTCCAAAGAAGCTGATCACGGTCAACAACATTACCGACATGTCCTTGCGCACTCTGCG
This sequence comes from Pseudomonas sp. R45(2017), assembly GCF_002112305.1. Classification (NCBI taxonomy): domain Bacteria; kingdom Pseudomonadati; phylum Pseudomonadota; class Gammaproteobacteria; order Pseudomonadales; family Pseudomonadaceae; genus Pseudomonas; species Pseudomonas sp. R45(2017). The sequence continues at coordinate 397,526 of NZ_NEHH01000005.1, forward strand.
TGACGACATGCCCGGGATCATCCAGCGCACCACGTATCGCGCGTTCCTGGCGGCAGACGTCCAGGGCACCGACAATCGGCGCAACCCGGCCAAGGCGTCCTATGTGACCCATTACGATGGATTCGAGCACGCAGACACCCGCACCTGGCGCACCCTGCCCAACCTCACCCAGGTACTGCGCCTACGGCTGAAGAAAGGCGAGCACATGATCAATCTGCCTACCGCACCCGGTGTCGCACCGCTTAAAATCCGCATCGATCAGGATCGTCAGATCATCGGCCTGCGCGCCCTGGGCGACAGAATCTATGCCAACGGCAGCGCTTTCCAGGCCTCCACATCGCCGGAAAGCCGCGTGGTATCCGGCCTGAAATAAGTAATGGCACCTTACCAACCGGTGCAATTAAAAAGCTATTACATAGCCAGCACCGCCCGCTTATAATGCCGCGCCCGCGCTATCGCGTTGCGGCATTAAAGCTCCTCTTGTTATGAGGAATTGGCAGGAGGCCAGCGCCACTGTCGATCGGTCCCAGCAGCCCGACCCGCACCCGAGGCTGTCGCTACTCATGGAAGAAGTACCCCATGGCATTCCGCGCTCCCACTCTGATCGCGCTCAGCGCTGTCACCCTGCTGTCCGGCTGTTCGGCGTTTCGCAACTACGATTCCGAACTGGCCCAGACCAACCAGCAACTGGCCACCGGCAACGTCGACGCCGCCCTGACCCTGCTGGAAAAGAACAACACCGGCCCGGACAAGGACCTGCTCTATTACTTCGAGAAGGGTGAGCTGCTGCGCGCCAAGGGCGATTTGTCCGGCAGCCAGAATGCCTGGACCAGCGCCGACCAGGTGGTGGGCAAGTGGGAAGATTCGGTCAAGCTCGACACCGACAAATACCTGGCCCAGTTCGGCAGCTTCCTGGTCAACGACAAGGTGCGCCGCTACGAAGGCTACGACTACGAAAAAGTCATGCTGACCACGCAGATGGCCCTGAACCTGCTGGCGGTCAACGATTTCGACGGCGCCCGTACCGCGATCAAGAAGACGCACGAACGTGAAGCGGTGATCGCCGACCTGCGCGACAAGGAATACCTCAAGAGCGAAGAGGAGGCCGAGAAAGAAGGCATCAAGACCGAATACAAGGACTTGCAGGGCTACCCGGTCGCCAGCCTCGACGCGCCGGAAGTGGTCGGCCTGAAAAACAGCTACCAGAGTGCGTTCAGCCATTACCTGGCCGGTTTCGTTTATGAAGCCCTGGGCGAGAAAGACCTCGCTGCGCCGGGCTATCGCAAGGCTGCCGAACTGCGCCCGAACACGCCGCTGCTGGAGCAGGCGCTGGTCAACCTCGACAAGCCGGTCAAGAGCGACGACAGCGACATCCTGATCGTGGTGCAAAGCGGTCTGGCGCCGGCCCGCGATTCGATCCGCGTGCCGCTGCCGCTGCCAATCTCCAACAACGTAGTGATCACTCCGCTGTCGTTCCCGATCATCAAACCTGACACCTCCACCGCGCCATTCGCGCAGATCGGTGTCGATGGCCAACAGGTCGACCTGACCGCGCTGAACAGCACCACCGCCATGTCCCGCCGCGCCCTGCGCGATGACATGCCGGGGATCATCCTGCGCACCACCGTGCGCGCAATCACCAAAGGTGTGGCCCAGAAGAAGATCAACGATACCAACCCGCTGGCCGGTCTGGCGGTCGGTATTTCTTCAGCTGTGCTCGAAGGTGCCGATACCCGTACGTGGCGCACCCTGCCGGACACCACTCAAGTGGTACGTCTGCGCTTGAAGAACGGTGAGCACCAAGTCACTCTGCCGAGCGCCGTCGGTGGCTCTCAGGTCAAGGTGACCGTCGATCAGCGTTATCAGGTGATCACCCTGCGCGCCGTCGGCAATCAGGTGTTCGCCGCAGGCCTCGCCGCCCACGTGACCCCGAGCGCTGGCGCCACCGCCGTGGCCAGCCTCAAACAACCTTAAGAACGGAGTCTTTGCATGCGCTTCAAACTCATCGCCGTCGCCGCCCTCGCCCTGTTGGCGAGCGGTTGCGCCACCCCGCCACCACCGGAGCCGGGCAGTGCCGCGAGCAAGGTCGTGGCCATGGGCCCGCAGAAACACATCGTGGTCGGCGCGATGCGCGTGGCCCGCGAAAACGGCTTCATGACCGTCAACGTGCAGTTGAGCAACACCCTCAACAGCAACAAGACGTTCTACTACCGCTTCGCCTGGCTCGGGCCGGAAGGTTTCCCGATCGCCGAAGAAGAAGTCTGGAAGAGCCAGATGATGTACGGCGCCCAGACCAGCTTCATCCAGGGCATCGCCCCGACCCCGAAAGCCGTGGATTTCCGTCTGGAACTCAAGACGCCTTAAGCCCGACACCCTATTCCCGATTCAGAGAGCATTCCCATGTTTGCACGCTTTTCCTTCATCGCCGTCCTCGCCCTGCTGGCCTCCGGTTGCGCCAACACTTCGCCGACCCTGGGCAGCAAGAACATCAGCTACGGCGACACCAAGGCCGTTGAAACCGTGACCAACGAGTTCGGTTCGACCGACCTGCAGATGATCGCCGAGTCGATGACCCGTTCCCTGGCCCAGTCCGGCATTCTGCAGGGTCGCCCTGTGGTCCAGGTCTACGACGTGAAGAACAAGACCAGCGAATACATCGACACCCGCGAAATCACCACCAGCATCAAGACCCAGCTGATGAAGTCCGGTACCGCCCGTTTCGCCAGCGACAACACCGCGATGCAGAGCCAGGTCGACCAGCTCAAACTGCAAAACCAGAGCGGCCTGTACAAGAAGAGCACCGTGGCCAAGACTGGCAACATGATCGCTGCCAAATACCGTCTTGAAGGTTCGATCAGCTCGATCGTCAAGCGCAGCAGCGACTACAAGGACGTCTTCTACAAATTCAGCCTGCAACTGATCGACGTTGAAAGCGGTCTGGCCGAGTGGATGGACGAGAAAGAGATCCGCAAAACCACGGAGCGTTAATCGATGCGCACATGGATTGGCATGATGGCCCTGGCTTGCGCGTTCAGCGTGCAAGCGGCCCCGAAAGTCGCGGTAACGGATCTGGCGTACCAGGAACGTGTGGAGCAATACATCCACATCGTTTCGTCGAAGAACAACTACCGCGAGGGCTACTACAGCTCCAGCGGTTCTTCGAGCTACGACGAATTCGAAGCCAACACCAGCTACATCGAACAGACCGAACTGCGTAAGTTCACCGGCGACATCAAGGGTGAAATCCTGCGTACCGGCATGTTCCAGCTGGTGCAGGGCACGCCGTACACAGCGTCATCCAAGGGTGACATCTACGATGTGATCAAGCGGATCAAGGCCGGTAACTTCAAGGGTGCCGACTACGTGCTGTTCGGCACCGTGTCGGACATCGACTTCACTCAGGACATGAACGAGCTGGCGCACACCGACAGCTATTCGGCCGTGCTGGGCCTGACGCTGGTGGCCGACTTCAGCCTGATCAATACCAAGACCTACGAAATCACCTCGGCCTTCACGGCGATGGGTGAAGCGCAGGACACCAAACTGGTGAACCACCGCGACATCAAGATCTCACTCAACCGCCCGCGGGTAGTGCATGAAGTCTCGAAGGCACTGGGCGAAGACGTGGCCGGACAGCTGAGCATGCAGCTCGGTGGTGGCGGTTACGAGCAGCCGCGCGAACCGCAGCAGCGCAACAATCTGCCGCGTGATACGGCGCCAGTGATTCTTCACTGACCGACTGCCGGAAACGAAAAAGGCGACCTGAGAAGGTCGCCTTTTTTGTGCCTGTACGCTTTACACGGCGGCTTTGCGCAACGTCGCCATGAACGCCGCGGCGCCAATGAACAGTCCGGCAAACGTGCGGTTCATGCGTCGCTGCTGTGTCGGTGTGCGCAACAGGCGCAGCACCTTCGACGCCAGACCGGTGTAGCCGGCCATGACGATCAGGTCGACCGCGATCATGGTCACGCCGATCACCACGTACTGGATCAGCAGCGGCGCATGCGGATTGATGAATTGCGGCAGCACCGCGAGCATGAACACCAGCGCCTTGGGGTTGCTGATGTTCACCAGAAAGCCACGGAACACCAGAGCCAGCGGTTTGCCGATCGGGCGTACCGCTGCGTCATCGCTCATGTCCTTAGGTAATGCGCGCCACTGCTTGATCGCGAGATAAACCAGGTAGGCGACACCGAACCATTTGATCGCATGGAACGCGGTGGCCGAAGCCGTGAGGATCGCGCCGACACCGGCGCCGACGATGGCAATCTGCACAGCCAGCCCGATCTGCAGGCCCAGGGCATTCCAGTAGCCGCGCCAGAAACCGTATTGCAGGCCGCTGGACATCGACGCAATGGCGCCGGCACCCGGAGAAAGACTGATCACCCAGCAAGCGGCAAAAAACGCCAGCCATGTTTGAAGCTCCATCGCACACCTCGACTTCGGACTCGTGACAATCCTCAAAGCTAATGCGGATTTGGCTGGATGACTACCGATTTTTTGCAGGATGTTGCGGCCGCCGACCAACGTGGCCGGCGTCCGATCACTTTTCGAAACCGCTGGAAGGGAAGATATCCGTGCCGCGCCAGCGGCGCACCGAGCGCTGGAAGAACAGGCTGTTGGGCACTTGCACCATGGCGCTGCCGGTGCCGAGTTCTTCAGCCTCGATCAACGTGGTGTAGAGCAGATTGATCGCCACCACCCGGCCTTTGACGCCGGGCTTGTCGGTGGTGTCGACCAGTTCGACCACGTCGCCGAGACGGAACGGGCCGACGGTGAAGATCAGAATCGCGCAGAGCAGGTTCGACAGCACGCTCCACATGGCGAAGAACGCCACCGCCGCCACCGCGACGAAGCCCGACAACGCAGTCCACAGCACTGTGGCCGAGACCCCGAGGCGTTCCAGCACGAAGATCAGCGCACTGCCCATGATCAGCCAGCGCAGTCCGCCGCGCAGCGGCATCAGCAGCTGCGGCGGAAACGGATACTTCTCGCCCAGGCGGGTCAGGAATCGGGCGACGACGCGCTGGGCGAAGTAGCCGGCCAGCAGGATCAGCAGAATCTGCACGCCGAGCCAGATCGGCTCGACCCACATCGCCGGCAATGGAAGTTTGAAGGCTTCCATCAGGACAACGCCTCTAGCTCCGCCTGCATGCTTTCCAGCGTTTCCAGGGCTTCCATCCACGCTTCTTCAAGTTCGCCTTCGCGGACTTTCAGCTTGGCCTGTTCGGCCAGCAGGTCTCGCAATTCGTTCTTGCGCGCCGGCTCGTAAATGTCGCTGTCGCCAAGGCTGGCATCGACCTTCGCCAGTTTCTCGTGCAGCTTGCCTAGCTCGGCTTCGAGCTTGTCGGCCTCGCGCTTGTGCGGCGCCAGTTGCTGACGCAACGCAGCGGCAGCCTGACGCTGGGCCTTCTTGTCGGTCTTGTCCGGGTTGACCGGCGTGTTGCTGACCGGGGCGTTGCGCTGACGGTATTCCACCAGCCAGCGGGCGTAGTCCTCGAGGTCGCCGTCGAACTCTTCGACCTTGCCGTCCGCGACCAGGAAGAAGTTGTCGGTGGTGCTCTTGAGCAGGTGCCGATCGTGGGAAACCACCAACACCGCGCCGCTGAATTCCTGCAACGCCATGGTCAGCGCCAGGCGCATTTCCAGGTCGAGGTGGTTGGTCGGTTCGTCGAGCAGCAGCAGGTTCGGCCGTTCCCAGGCGATCAGCGCCAGGGCCAGACGGGCCTTTTCGCCACCGGAGAAATTCAGCACCGGCTCATCGATGCGTGCGCCACGGAAGTCGAAACCGCCGAGGAAATCGCGCAGGGTCTGCTCGCGTTCGGTCGGTGCCAGACGCTGCAAGTGCAGCAACGGACTGGCCTTGGCGTCCAGCGAATCAAGCTGATGCTGGGCGAAGTAACCGACCACGGTGTTCTCACCGCGAGTCAGGCGCCCGGCCAGCGGTTCGAGCTCACCGGCGAGGTTTTTGATCAGGGTCGATTTACCCGCGCCGTTGGGGCCGAGCAAGCCGATCCGCGCGCCGGGGGTCAGTTGCAGCTTGACCCTCTCCAGCACGGTTTTCTCGCCATAGCCCAGACGCGCATCGGACAGGTCGATCAGCGGGCTGGAGATCTTGGTCGACTCGCGGAACACGAAATCGAACGGCGAATCGACGTGGGCCGCCGACAGTTCTTCCATGCGCTCGAGGGCCTTGATCCGGCTCTGGGCCTGACGGGCCTTGGTGGCCTGGGCCTTGAAGCGGGCGATGTAGCTTTCCATGTGCGCACGCTGCGCCTGCTGCTTCTCGTAGGCCTGTTGCTGCTGGGCCAGACGCTCGGCACGGGCGCGTTCGAACGCAGTATAGCCGCCACGGTAGAGCGTCAGCTTGCGCTGATCGACGTGGGCCACGTGATCGACCACCTCATCGAGGAAGTCCCGGTCGTGAGAAATCAGCAGCAAGGTGCCGGGGTAACTTTTCAGCCACTCTTCGAGCCAGATGATGGCGTCGAGATCCAGGTGGTTGGTCGGTTCGTCGAGCAGCAACAGGTCTGATGGGCACATCAAAGCCTGCGCAAGGTTCAGACGCATCCGCCAGCCACCGGAGAAATCTCCTACCTGACGATCCATCTGCTCGTTGGTGAAACCGAGGCCGGCCAGCAATTTGCGCGCACGGGCGTCAGCAGTGTAACCATCGGCGCTGTCGAGTTCGGCGTGCAGGCGGGCCAGCGCGGTGCCGTCGTGGGCCTCTTCGGCTGCCGCGAGCTCACGCTGCACTTCGCGCAGGCGCATATCGCCGTCGAGCACATAGTCGACCGCCAGGCGTTCGAGCGTGTCGACCTCCTGGCGCATGTGGGCGATACGCCAGTCGGCCGGCAACAGGCAGTCGCCCGAGTCCGGGTGCAACTCACCGCGGAGCAAGGCGAACAGGCTGGATTTGCCGGCGCCGTTGGCACCGATGAGGCCGGCTTTGTGGCCGGCGTGCAGGGTCAGCTCGGCGTCTTCTAGCAGACGTTGCGGACCACGCTGTAAAGTCAGGTTCTGAAGTCGGATCATAATGGCGGCGGAGTCTACCAGCTTCCCCCGCAACTGGCGCGAGTAGCACGATGTCCTCTGACCTGTGGAGCTTTGCCCTTGCCGTCTACGCCCGTCCCGGCGTGGAGGATGCCTGCCTGCGCCTGCAATCGGCGGGGGCCAACGTGTGCCTGATGCTGTGCGGTTTATGGCTGGAACAACGCGATGCCACCTGTGACGAGGCGCGTGCGCGACAGCTTCTGGAACTGACAGAGCCCTGGGACCGGGAAGTGGTCCAGCCGTTACGCGCATTGCGCATGCAGTGGAAAACCCTGGCCGACACCGATCCGGTGCTCAAGGGCATGCGCGAGCAGATCAAGGGATTGGAGCTGGAGGCGGAGCGTGCGCTGCTGTCACGACTGGAAGGTGCCGCGCAAGGCTGGAAGCGTCATTCGAAGGAATCGAGTGACTGGCTGGAAGTGCTGGCCGGCCCTGCGGCCAACCTGAACCGCGACGCGCTGCAAGTGCTGCGCGTCGCGGCGACCGACACTTAGGAAGCGCTGGACGGGTTGCTGGTGACGCTCGACACCGGCGCCGACGATGGCGTGGTTGCGGTGGTCGAGGTAGTGGCGGCGGATGCCGGTGCTGCGGTCGGAGCCGGGGTTGCCGGTGCGGCAGGTTTGGCAGCAGGTGCAGTGGCCGGTTTTGCTGCAGCTGGTTTTGCTGCTGGCTTGGCGGCAGCTGGCTTGGCGGCAGCTGGCTTGGCGGTAGCCGGCTTGGCAGCGGCAGGTTTTTTCACTGCTGGTTTTGCAGCAGGTTTCGCGGCTGGCTTGGCGGCCGGTTTTGCAGCGGCCGCTGGCTTGGCGGCGGTCGTTGCAGGCTTCGCTGCAGCAGCCGGTTTGGCCGCTGGTTTTGCAGCGGGTTTTGCCGCAGGCTTGGCCGCTGGTTTCGCCGCCGCTTTGGCTGCAGGTTTGGCAGCAACCGGCTTGGCAGCGGTTTTCGCCGCAGGCTTGGCAGCAGCAGTTTTAGCGGCTGGTTTAGCGGCGGCTTTAACGGCTGGTTTTGCTGCCGGCTTGGCGGCTGCTTTGGTGGCTGGCTTGGCAGCTGGTTTTGCAGCGGCAGTTCTTGCCGGAGCCGCTTTCGCAGCAGCGGTTTTCGCCGCAGGCTTGGCAGCTGGTTTTGCAGCAGCCGGCTTGGCGGCAGCTGGTTTGGCCGCTGTGGTTTTAGCCGCAGGTTTGGCAGCGCTGGCTGCTGCGGGTTTCTTCGCGGCTGGTTTTGCAGCGACTTTCACTGGCGCTTTGGCAGGCGATTTGGCCGGTGCTTTTGCAGCAGGTTTGGCGGCCGCTTTTTTCGCAGGTGCCGCTGCAGGTTTAGCCGAACGCAGGGACAACGCCTTGCCGACAGCCTCTTGAACACGACCGACACCCTGGGCCAGTTTCAGGCTTTCCTGGGCATCGCGTTTGAGTTGCAGAATGTAGCTGCGGGTATCGGACTGACGATCCTTCAGCGCATCGAGCAGGTCTTCGAGTTCCTTCACGGCAGCCTTGGCCTTGGTCTGCGCCTTGGCTTTACCGGCTGCTGCTGCGTCCTGCAATTTGGTGCGGGATTTGTGCAGTTTTTCTTGCGCCTTGCCGCGTTGCTTTTCCAGTTTGGCGAGCAGTTTTTCAGCATCAGCCAAGGCTTGGGAGCAAGCGTTTTCCAGATGCTCGAGCAGGCTGCCCGAGAGTTGTTGGAGTAAATGCAACGGAGTGTTTACAGGCTTCTTGGTGGCCGACATGGTTTACCTCCTGGCTGACGTGAGTGCGGCTCATACTAGACCTCTGCTGCTACCGCCGCTAGGGCATGTTGACAGTATCGAAAGCACTCGGTTGCAGGCTTGCGAAAAACTTCTGCGCATTGGCAAAAGCAGTTCACCGTTGCAGACGTTCGCGCTGGCATAATCCACCGCAATTCAGGACGGAGAGTGCCCATGTCGCGCTACCTTTTTTTATCCCTCTGCATGATTTTTTCCGTGGCTCAGGCCGACGAAAAAACCACCGCGAATGACGCTCACGATCTGGCTTACAGCCTTGGTGCCAGCCTCGGCGAACGGCTGCGTCAGGAAGTGCCGCAGCTCCAGATTCAGGCGTTGATCGAAGGCCTGCAACAGGCCTATCAAGGCAAGCCGCTGGCATTGAGCGAAGCACGCATCGAGCAGATCCTCGCCGATCACGAATCGCAGACAGCCGAGCAGGCGGCGATGCCTTCGACTGAAGCGGCGATGGAAAGCGAGCGACGTTTTCTCACCGCCGAAAAAGCCAAACCGGGTGTGAAGGAGTTGGCCGACGGCATCCTGCTGACCGAGCTGGCGCCGGGGAATGGCACGAAGGCCGGTCCGGATGGAAAAGTGCAGGTGCTGTACATCGGTCGATTGCCCGACGGCACAGTGTTCGATCAGAACAGCCAGCCGCAGTGGTTCAATCTCGACAGCGTGATCGCCGGCTGGCGCACCGCGTTGCAGAACATGCCGGTCGGTGCGAAGTGGCGACTGGTGATTCCATCGGATCAGGCTTATGGCGCCGACGGTGCCGGCGACTTGATCGCGCCGTTCACACCGCTGGTGTTCGAAGTGGAATTGCGCGGCGCGACCAGTTGATCGCCCAATAAAAAACGGTGCGCTGTGGGCGCACCGTTTCTGTGTCTTGCGAAGTCCGATTCAGGCCTGAACCGAATCCTCTTCCTTGTGTGCGGTATGCAGCACTTCGATCAGGCAGTCTTCCAGTTCGAAGCGCTCGTGGAGCAGGCCGCCCAGTTCCTTGAATTTCTCCGCAACGCATTTGCCTTCATCGCAAAGGTCGTTGAACGCGAGCAGTTTTTCGGTGATGACATCGATCCGCGGATAGATCGTCTCGGCCAGTTCCAGGCCGCGCTTGTCGTTGAAGGCCTTGGCCTCGCCCGTCAGCTGTTCGTAGATCTCGAAGTGGCCGGCCGAGACGTAATCGACCAGCACGCCGCAGAATTCCTGCAAGGGCTTTCGATCCTCGGACAGTGCCTGAGGTTTGGCGCCCAGCTTGTCATAGGCAGCGATCAATTCCTCACGCTCCTGCAGCCAGCGGTCGATCAGCAGATGAACTCCACCCCAACGTTCCTGAGCATTCTGACAACTTTCGAGCATGGCGATCTCTCTTCCCTTGTGGGTCATGCTGCTCTACACCCGCGCCCCTTCTTGTGAATATTGCTTTGAGAGGCGGCCAGGCAGAGCGTCATCGAGCAACACAATTCCAATGACACGTGCGGGCCAGATTATGCCCGCACGCCTATGGCTTCAAGGTACGCAGGAGAGAAAGTTCATACAAGTGTTTAATCCCTGACCAGCACCGGGTGCGACGGTTGGCCGCTGAGCGGTTGCTGCAACGCCATCCAGACCTGCCGCAGCAACTGGTAAACGGCCAGGATCGACATCCCCACAAAAAACAGCAGGCTCCACTCCGGAATGCTCAGATCGAACAGCGTCCAGGACAATTCCGCGCAATCGGCCGTATCGTTGAACATCCGCATCAGCGCGCATAACCACGGCAGGCTGCTGAACATTTCTTCCGGACCCGGCGCGCAATGCGCCAACCTTTGCAGGGAATCACCTTGCAGCAGCACTTGCCGCCACGCCGCTGTCGTCCCGCCAAGACTGGTGAGCAACGCCATCATCCAGTAAAGCGACAGACCGACACGTTGCGGCCCATGGATCGCAGCCACACCACAACAAAGGGTGAGGACGCTCATGAACAGACGCTGGACCAGACACAGACTGCAAGGCACCAGACCGACCGCATATTCAAGGTAATAGGAAGCTCCCAGGGCCAGAATCCCCGCAGTAAAAGCCATAAAGAACAGGGAGCGTGAGCAGGCCAACGACATGGCTTATCCGTAACAATAAAGACAGGCAGTTACGGTAGAGGAAAGGGCCTCGGGCTTTCAAGGCAGGTCACTGGCGACACTTCAGCAGAAGTGTAGGGAAATCCCGACAGGCACCGAAGGATTCGGTGTAGCCCTCTGTAGGACGTTGCTCTGGAGGAGATTTAACGGTAACTATTCCGTCATCGGAAAGAAAAGGAGGAGCACGCTCCTCCTTTCTGATCACGCCCGAACGGCTACGGGCAATGGCGAAGCCAAAAGTCGTTCATCCAGCATACCGAGTCCTTCCTGGAACAACAGGTTGCTGCGCTCGGTGTCACCCAGCCGGGCCAGCAGGCGCGCCAATTCGGCACACGCTTCCGGATTGCGCTGTACTCGCAGGCTGCTTTCCAGATAGTCCCGTGCCTTGCCCCACAGGCTGGCTTGCAGGCACAGGCGCCCCAGCGTCAGCAGCAGGCTGGCATCACCCGGATGATCCTTGAGCCAGCCTTCGGCCGTCTGCAACTGACGCGCCGGATCGCTGCCGCGCACCAGACCGTAAAGGCGCGCCAGATGGCTGTCGTACTTGCGCTTGAGCGCCGTGCGCAGCACTTCTTCCGCTTCGACCTGAGCGCCCAACTGACGCAATTGCTCGGCATAGGCCAACACCAGCGCCGGCTCCTGGCGCTGGGCAGAAGTCAGTTGCTGCCAGGCGCGGTTGAGCGACTGCAAACCGACGGCTCCATCCTCTTCACGCTGGGCCGCCAAGGAAAGGTTTCCCCCCCAGGCACGACGCTCGAGCTCGGACAGTTCGGCCGGTGGCAGAACTTTGTCTTTGCGCAGCTCCGGCAACAGCCGGATCACCGACGACCAGTCACCGCGCTGCTGATGCAGACGCTGCAATTGACGCAAGGTCTGGACATTGTGCGGATGGCGCTCGTGCATCGCCTGCAAGGTAACCAGCGCCCCATCGGTATCACCACGATCAGTCTGCAACTGCGCATGGCTGAGAGCGATCGCCAGCTCGGCCTGCGGCTGACGCTCGAGGGCGCGTTCCAGCAGGCGATCGCTTTCCTCGTAGTTGCCTTGTTCGTTGGCGGCGCGGGCGGCACCCAGGTAATAGAGCAACGGCTGACGCTCGGCTTCGGCGGCCCGGTAAAGGTGACGTTGGGCACTGGCCCAGCGACCTTCGGCCAGATCGAGCTGACCGTGCTCGATCGCCACTTGCACGCGACGGCTGCGGTTGCGACGCGACCAGGGATTGACCACGCCGCCCGAGGTCAGCACCAGTTCGACCAGCGCCTTGATACCCCAGACCAGCAGCCACAGCACCGCCACCACCGCCAGGGTCGCCCACAGGCTCGATTCATAACGAAAGCTTTTGTAGGCGACCAGCACGTATCCGGAATGCTCGGCAATCGCCAGGCCCAGCGCCGCCGTTGCCGCGATCACCAGAAACACGATCACATACAGGCGTTTCATGGTGTCGCCTCCTGCGCGGTGCTGGCGGCTGGTTTGGCGAAGGGTTTCACCGAGTCTTCGGCGTTGACGTTACGGCGCTCCAGATACGCCTGAACCGCACTCAAGGTTCCAGCGAGATCCGGCGTGTTGACGGTAACCGGTTGCTTGCTCAATTCCGCGACCTGCTCGAGCATGATCTTGCTCTGCGGGTTGTCCGGATTGAAGTTGCCCGTGAGGACGTCACGCGCTTCTGCAAGGGCCTGGGTGTACACCGGCGCCTGACCGTTGAGCGCGGCCCACTGCGCCTGTTCGAGCGAAAGGCTCAGGGCCAGACGCACCTGGCTCAGACTCTGGCCAGCAAGCAGCGGCCGAACATTTTTGTCAGCGTTGAAATCGATGCGGATGTAGCGCGAGATCTGATCCCACCACTGCGCCCAGCGACTGGCGCCGTCGCCATCGGAGGTCAGGCCCAGCAGCGAATCGCCGCGATCCTTGTATTCCGGCGCCAGCTCGGTGAGGCCGACGACCTGATCACGCAAGGCGCCCAGGCGCAGGAACAGCCCGGTGCGATCCGGTTGCTCGGTGCTGCGCAGCGCCACAAGGGTTTTCGCCACCTGCTCGCGGGCGGCGAACGAGCCGGGATCGTTCTGCTCGCGCAGGATTTCATCGGCACCCTGCACCAGCGCCTGGGCGCTGCTGATGTCCTGGAGGGCGGAAAGACGCAGGCTGGCCAGACGCAGCAAGTGCTCGGCCTCGGCCAGACGCCAGTCCTTGCGGCTGGCGCCGAGGACGGTCTCCAGACGTTGATTGAGGCGCTGCTGATCGCCCTGAAGTTGCGACACCAGACGCTGGCGATCGGCAAGTTCATCGGCGCCGGGCAATTGTCCGAGGCGTTCGGTCAGTCGTTGCTCGTTGAGTTTCAGGGTCTGGGCCTGATCGCTCAACGCCTGAACCTGACTCAACTGATTCTGAGTGCTGGTCTGCAGGTGTCGCACCTGCCAGACACCCCAGCCACCCACCGCAACACCGGCGGCGCCGAGCAGCAGCGCGAGAATGGCCAATCCGTTGCCTCGGCGCGGTTCCGCGGCCGGTGGCGGTGCATCAACCGGTGCATCGATCACAGGTTGAACGTCATCTTTAGGCAAGGCTGTTTCGCTCACGTATCCATCCTTTGCATTAGAGAACGGGCACGGGATGCTCCCGTAACGCCGTCAGCAAGGCCGCGGCACTCGCGCCGCGACAATCCACAACTGTTCGGGCCCCGGCGGCACTGGCCTGCTCGGCAACCCTTGGGCTTGGAACAAACAACGGCAACTGCGCAAGTACAGGCCAGCTGTCGCCAGCCAGTTGGCGCAGGTGCTCGAAACCCTGTCCACTGCTGACCACCAGCCCGTTCAGGCGTTCCGCTGCAATCCTGCGGGGCAGCTCCTGCGGCGGATAGTCCGGCAGGTCGCGACGGTACAACTCCAAGTATTCGACACTAGCACCAAGCGCGCGCAGGCGCTCGGCCAGCAGCTCGCGTCCGCCCTCCCCGCGCAGGATCAACACCTGCGAGCCGGGCTCTGCCACCGCCGCCAGCAGACGCGGCAATTGCAGCAAGGCTTCGCTGTCGTCACCCGCGTCGGGGAAGCTCACATCCAGTCCTCGATCCCGAAGGATAGCGGCGGTCGCCGCGCCCACGCTGAACCACGGCATCGTCAGAGTCGCCAGACCCAGAGCGTCGAGCAGATCCACCGCGATCCGCGCCGCCGGTTTGCTGACCACGATCACCGCGCTGTAACGCGGCAGTTGCGTGATCGTGCGGCGCATTGTGTCAGAGACCGGCAGTGGCGCGATTTCCAAAAGCGGCAGACAGCTGCTGAAAATCCCTTGTTCGGCCAGCACGATGACGAGCGCCGAACAGTCCTCCGCCGGGCGCGTCAGCAGCAGGCGCCAGGCGGTCACTCGTGACCTGCCTCGCCGTAGACTGCCTTGAGAATATCGTCGGCGCCCTGACTGAGCAGGTCTTCGGCCACCTGCACACCCAGCGTCTCGGCTGCGGCACGCGGTGCACGAGCCTGTGCGCTGAGCAGCTTGCCGCCGCTCGGCTCGCCCACCAGGCCGCGAAGCCACAACTGATCGCCTTCGAGCACGGCGTAGCAGGCGATCGGCACCTGGCAGCCGCCATTCAGATGTTTGTTGAGGGCACGCTCGGCGGTGACACGGTCGGCGGTGTCGGCGTGATGCAGGGGCGCGAGCAAGGCATGAATCTCAGTGTCGGCGCTGCGGCATTCGATACCGACGGCGCCCTGGCCACCGGCCGGCAGGCTATCGTCGACGCTGATGGCCGAGGTGATGCGGTCTTCGAAACCGAGGCGGATCAGACCGGCTGCCGCGAGGATGATCGCGTCGTACTCGCCGGCGTCGAGCTTGGCCAGACGGGTGTTGACGTTACCGCGCAGGAAACGGATCTCGAGATCCGGACGGCGCGTCAGCAACTGTGCCTGGCGACGCAGGCTGGAGGTGCCGACGATGCTGCCGGCTGGCAACGCATCGAGGCTGGAATACGTATTGGAGACAAACGCGTCACGCGGGTCTTCACGCTCGCAGATGCAGAACAGACCGAGGCCTTCGGGGAAATCCATCGGCACGTCTTTCATCGAATGCACGGCGATGTCGGCTTCGTTTTCCAGCAGCGCGGTTTCCAGTTCCTTGACGAACAGGCCCTTGCCGCCGATTTTCGACAGGGGCGAATCAAGCAGCTTGTCGCCGCGACTGACCATGGGCACCAGCGTCACCAGCAGGCCCGGGTGGGCTGCTTCCAGACGGGCTTTGACGTATTCGGCCTGCCAGAGGGCCAGAGCACTTTTGCGGGTGGCGATGCGGATTTCGCGAGAGGACATGGATCAATCCGTACTGAATAGATACGGCGGATAATAACAGCTCAGCCAAATCCACTTTGACCTGAATCAGAAACGGCGTGGCCTCCCTGGCCTGCGATGCCTGGTGAATGAAACGAAGAACCGCCCGGAGCCTGCGGACTAAAGCCCCTGCATCATTTTGCGCACGCCCGCCACATGCCGGCGGCTGACGATCAGCGCATCTCCGTTGAGGCCCTTGAGGAACAACTGGAAGTGGCCCAGCGGTGTGCGCTGCAATCGCTCGATGCGGTCGCGGGCGACCAGCGCGTTGCGGTGGATCCGCACGAAGCGCTCGCCGAATTCGTCTTCCAGCGCCTTGAGCGGTTCATCCAGAAGGACTTCGCCACCTTCGTGGCGCAAGGTCACGTATTTGTGGTCGGCAATGAAGTACACCACCTGATCCAGCGGGATCAATTCGATGCCTTTGCGGGTCCGGGCGCTGATGTGGCTGCGCGGGCCGTTACCGCTTTCGGCGGCAGGACGGGTCAGGGCCGAGAGCTGGGCCCGGTTGGGACGTTCAGCCCGTTTCAGGGCGTCATGCAGATGTTCGGTTCGCACGGGTTTCACCACATAGCCCACGGCGCTGGCCTGCAGGGCTTCCACGGCAAATTCATCGGGACCTGCGCAAAACACCACGGCTGGCGGGGTTTCGCGTTCGCACAGACGGGCAGCCACCTGCAGGCCATCGAGGCCCGGCATGCGGATATCGAGCAGCACGATATCCGGCTTGTGGCTGTCGATCAGCGCCAACGCCTCTTCGCCATTGGTGGCGCTGGGCTCCAGGACTGTGTAGCCCTCGAGCTCGCTCACCATTCGGCTGAGTCGCTCGCGGGCCAGTGGTTCGTCATCAACGATCAGGACATTCATATTGCGCTGGATTCCTGCGTGAGTCTCGCACAAGGATAGCGTAGACAAGTGGAGTGACGTCCGTCACCGCGATCCACGCTAAGACTAGCGCGAGCGCCAAAAAGTGCCGTACGTCGGCCGGCAATATTTGCCGACACCTGCAACGTACCGCCTGACGCCCGTCGCCGACTGCGTTTTACGCAGGATATGCCAATGGCCAATACACCCACCCCTCTCTCTTCTTATAGTCGGTGGCCGGACCTTTGCGCGATCCGCCGCCACGTCGACCCCTATGTCCTACTGTAGACGCTCGTCGGGCCGATATTGCTCAATCGAAAAATATCCTTGCGCAAATCCCCCGGCGACACCGGCGACTATGGATCAGGTCATGAGAAAAAAACGTATCGACCAGTGTCAGCGACAGGATTGGCAACCCTGTTATTATCCGCGCCAGCGTTTCACGCCTTCTTTCTTCAAGCCGATACGAGCGAATTCATGAGCACTGACAAGACCAATCAGTCCTGGGGCGGCCGCTTCAGTGAACCCGTCGACGCCTTCGTCGCCCGCTTCACCGCCTCCGTCACTTTCGACCAGCGCCTGTATCGCCACGACATCATGGGCTCGATCGCCCACGCCACCATGCTGGCCAAGGTCGGCGTGCTGACGGATGCCGAGCGCGACAGCATCATCGATGGCCTGAAGACCATCCAGGGCGAAATCGAGGCCGGCCAGTTCGACTGGCGCGTCGACCTCGAAGACGTGCACATGAACATCGAAGCACGCCTGACCGACCGCATCGGCGTCACCGGCAAGAAGCTGCACACCGGCCGCAGCCGCAACGACCAGGTCGCCACCGACATCCGCCTGTGGCTGCGTGACGAGATCGACCTGATCCTGAGCGAAATCACCCGCCTGCAAAAAGGCCTGCTGGAGCAGGCCGAGCGTGAAGCCGCCAGCATCATGCCGGGCTTCACCCACCTGCAGACCGCTCAGCCAGTGACCTTCGGGCACCACATGCTGGCCTGGTTCGAAATGCTCAGCCGCGACTACGAGCGTCTGGTCGACTGCCGCAAGCGCACCAACCGCATGCCGCTGGGCAGCGCCGCGCTGGCCGGCACCACTTACCCGATCGACCGCGAATACACCGCGCAACTGCTGGGCTTCGACGCCGTCGGCGGCAACTCGCTGGACAACGTGTCCGACCGCGACTTCGCCATCGAATTCTGCTCGGCCGCCAGCATCGCGATGATGCACCTGTCGCGCTTCTCCGAAGAGCTGGTACTGTGGACCAGCGCGCAGTTCCAGTTCATCGATCTGCCGGACCGTTTCTGCACCGGCAGCTCGATCATGCCGCAAAAGAAAAACCCCGACGTGCCAGAGCTGGTACGCGGCAAGACCGGCCGAGTGTTCGGTGCGCTGATGGGCCTGCTGACCCTGATGAAAGGCCAGCCGCTGGCCTACAACAAGGACAACCAGGAAGACAAGGAACCGCTGTTCGACGCCGCCGACACCCTGCGCGACTCGTTGCGCGCCTTTGCCGACATGATCCCGGCGATCAAGCCTAAGCACGCGATCATGCGTGAAGCGGCGCTGCGCGGCTTCTCCACTGCCACTGACCTGGCCGACTACCTGGTACGCCGTGGCCTGCCGTTCCGTGATTGCCACGAGATCGTCGGTCATGCCGTGAAGTACGGCGTCGACACCGGCAAGGATCTGGCGGAAATGAGCCTGGAAGAACTGCGCCAGTTCAGCGACCAGATCGAGCAGGACGTGTTTGCCGTGCTGACCCTGGAAGGCTCGGTGAATGCCCGTGACCACATCGGCGGCACTGCGCCGGCGCAGGTCAAGGCTGCCGTGGTTCGTGGTCAGGCGTTGATCGCCAGCCGCTAAAAGCCAAAAACATCGCTGGCAAGCCAGCTCCCACAGGTTCAGTGTCGAACATGCAATTGTGTTTCAACCGAAAACCCTGTGGGAGCGGGCTTGCCCGCGATGACTGATTTCAAAACGCTACAAAATGCTACTTTTTGGCGGCGATCATCGCCAAAAACGCCGGCATCGCCGCATCCTTGTCCGCTGCAATCTTCTGCACATGCGCATTCTGCTCAAGCCGCTCCAGCAGCGCCTTGGCCTTCGGCATCTCCGCCAGCAAATCCAGACCGAACAGCTTGTGCCCCACGGCAACCGCCAGCGGCACGCTGTAGAGGAAATACAAATCCGCAATGCTCAAGCTGTCGCCCGCTACATACGGGGCGAACTTGCCGTGGCGCCCCAGCGCCGCAAAGCCCAGCAGCAATTCAGCCTTGGTTTTCTCCTTGATCGCCTCCGGCAGCGCCGTACCGAAAAACGCTTCGCCGTAACAGGCTCGTGCCGGCAGCTCGATATACAGCTCGATTTCCTTGGCCACTGCCAGCACCTGAGCACGGGCAAACGGCTCGGTCGGCAACAGCGGGACACCCTTTTGACTGCTTTCGAGGTATTCGAGCATCACCATCGTTTCGTTGATGTAACCACCTTCGGCCCCCAGCACCGGCACCTTGCCACGCGGGCTGATGGCCAGAGACTCAGGCGTTGGTGTCGGGTAGAACGTGACCTCCTCGAACGGCAGGCCTTTTTCCAGCAGCGCCAGTTTGACCATGTTGTAGTAGTTGCTGACGGAGAATCCATAGAGCTTGAACATCACATAGCCTCCAGGCCGTGCGGGGTGGGCAGTGCCTGTTTATAGATCGCACCAGGGATTCGCGCCAGCAGCATCACGCTGCTGAATGCGGGTAAACTGGCGCCTTTCCTTGAGGAGCCTGCCATGAGCGAGCCGACTGACATCGACAATGATGAAGAAGAGTTCACCGAATCGACGCTGATCGAAGCGATCGAGAACCAGATCGAAAGCGACAACCCGCCAGCGGCCAAGGCAACCTTCAACAAGCTGACGCTGGTCGGTTACGAGCGTGATGACATCCTGAATCTGATGGCCCACGTGCTGGCCTGTGAAATCGACGCGATGCTCGACGAAGACCGCGCGTTCGATACCGAGTGGTACGAAACCTCGCTGCGCGCACTGCCCGAGTTGCCACCGGAAAAGCAGTAAACGGCCCCTCGCTGTGGGAGCAGACCTGCTCCCACACAATTTGTCACCCATCTTCGCGGCCTTCTGCCGCCCCCTGACTACACTGGAATCCACCCCGGGATAAAAACCCTGACACGCGCACTGGACAGGCCGCGCCGGCAGGTTCACCTTAGGGGCGCTGTCGTCCAATTCCTAGAAAGTCTGGAGTCCTTATGTCGCTTACCCCTGAGTTGGTTGCCGAACTGGAAGTCCTCGCACTCTTCAACCTGGACAGTTCCCAGGAAGGTCTGAAAATTCATCAGACCGCTGCCCCGAAGCACATTGCCGCCGCACAACGCCTGTTCGAAAAAGAACTGACAGACCAGCCTGATGGCGGTTACCTGACCAGCCTCGGTCGCGATGCCGCACAGAACGTGCAAACCGTACTGACGATTCTCAAAGAGCAGCAAACCGCCTGATCCTCCCGACTTTGCCCACGGAAACCCCTGCCACGGGATTTCCGCGGGCCAGCCATGAACGTCGCCCATCGCCGCGCGATAGAAATCTGACGTCAAAAAACAAATTCAGCTTAAAACTCCTGTCGCTCAGGCGCTAAACTCCCGGACACCCGAGACCATTTGCCTCCGAGCCCTGCGCGCCGGTTTGAGCCGACATGACCCGCACCCATGAAATCCGCCCCGACCTGGACGAAGGCATCGACCGCAAGGTACTCAGCCAGCTACGTGCACGTTTTCTCAAACTCAATGAAGGCCGCCTGAACCGGGCGCTGGAAGGTCTTTCGACGCGCCAGCAAAGTGTGCTGACGCTGCTGCCGCTGTTTTTCCACGTCAATCATCCGCTGTTGCCGGGTTATGTCTCGGGCAGTACGCCGGCCGGGCTGTCGAATTACGAACCGGAAGCCGATGCGCTTGCCGAAGCCCAGCGCCTGACCCGCTCGTTCTCCTACAAGCCGCGTCACGGCAGCAACCCGCCACGGCCGATTCATGGGCTGTTCCTGATGGGCAGCCTCGGCACGCTGGCCCAGGCCGACCAGAGCGACATGGACGTGTGGGTCTGCCACGCCCCCGACCTGAGCGACAGCGAGCTGGCCGAACTGCGCAAGAAATGCCAGTTGCTCGAAACCTGGGCCGCCAGCCAGGGAGCCGAGGCGCACTTTTTCCTGATCGACCCGGTGCGTTTCATCAAAGGCGAACGCGACACTCAACTCAGCTCCGAAGATTGCGGCACCACCCAGCACTATCTGCTGCTGGACGAGTTCTACCGCACCGCGATCTGGCTCGCCGGGCGCACGCCGATCTGGTGGCTGGTGCCGGTCTACGAAGAACGTGCCTACGACGCGTACACCCACACGCTGATTTCCAAACGTTTCATCCGCAATGATGAAACCCTCGACCTGGGGCCGATGGCGCACATTCCGCCGGGCGAGTTCGTCGGCGCCGGGCTGTGGCAACTGTTCAAAGGCATCGAGTCACCTTACAAATCGGTGCTCAAGCTGCTGCTGACCGAGGTTTACGCCAGCGAACATCCGCAGGTGCAATGTCTGAGCCTGCGCTTCAAGCAGGCGGTGTTCGCCAACCGGCTGGATCTCGACGAGCTGGACCCGTACATGGTGGTCTACCGGCGGATCGAGGAATACCTCACTGCGCGCAACGAGCCGGAGCGCCTGGAGCTGGTACGCCGCGCGCTGTACCTCAAGGTCAACCGCAAGCTCACCGGCAACACCCGCACCCAGAGCTGGCAGCGTTCACTGCTGGAAAGACTGGCCAGCGAATGGCACTGGGATCAGCGGCAACTGGCGCTGCTCGACAGCCGCAGCCAGTGGAAAGTCCGCCAGGTCAGCGCCGAGCGCCGGGCGCTGGTCAACGAGCTGAATTACAGCTACCGCTTCCTGACCCAGTTCGCCCGCACCGAACAGACGGTCAGCCTGATCAACAAGCGCGACCTCAACGTTCTCGGCCGGCGCCTGTACGCAGCGTTCGAACGCAAGGCCGACAAGGTCGAGTTCATCAATCCCGGCATCGCCCCGGACCTGGCCGAAGACACCCTGACCCTGGTGCAATCGCCGAACAAAAAGGAACCGGGACAAACCCAGTGGGGCCTGTACAACGGCAGCCTGACGGCGCTGGAGTGGGAACACTTCGCGCCGATCAAGCGCAGCCGCGAGTTGCTCGAACTGCTGACCTGGTGCCACCGCAACGGCGTGATCGACAGCAGCACCCGACTGGCCCTGCACCCCGGCACCAGCGATTTGAGCGAGTTCGAGCTGTTCAACCTGCTCGGCAGCCTGCAACAAAGCATCGCCCTGCCCTTGTCGACCGTCGCCGAAGAACCGCTGCTGCGCGCCGCCGTGCCGAGCGAAGTGCTGATGCTGGTGAATGTCGGAGTCGATCCGCTCAAGCATCACCGCGACCTGAACATCCTGATGACCACCGAGCGCACGGACTCCCTGAGCTACGCCGGCGTGCGGGAAAACCTGGTGCTGACCCTGGATCAGGTCACGCTCAACAGCTGGAACGAAGTGCTGGTCAACCGCTTCGATGGCCCGCATGCCCTGATGGACTGCCTGCGCGATTACCTCAACAACCTGCCGCGCGGGCCGCAACAGCCCTCGCTGCGAGTGCGCTGTTTCTGTCACAACCGCGCGCAATTCATCGCCCGCCGGGTGGAAGAAATTGTCGACACCGCGCAGACGCTGTTGCTCAGCGACCTGAATCACCGCTACCTGATTCAGGTGCAACAGCATTACCACGTGCTGGAACTGGTGCCGGGCCAGGTCAGCCATGTGCCCCTCGCCACCCTGCCGGCGCTGCTCGATTACCTGGGCGAGGAACAGCCGCGCTACAGCCCGCTGCACCTGGACCCGATGGCGCTGGAAGACCACGACCTGGCGTTGATCCTGCCGATGGGCCAGCCCGAATGCATTCAGGTGTTCTACCGGATCACCGAACAAACCGCCGAGCTGTACGTACTCGACGAGTTCAATGCGCTGTGGCAACAGCACTTGCCCTATCACGACGAGCAAAGCCTGTTGGTGCCGCTGCAGCGGTTCCTGCAATCGATCCAGTTCCGCCGCGAAGCGCTGCTGCCGATGGATGCGGGCCATGCCGCCAGCCTTGAAATCTTGTATTACCAGTTATTGCCATCAGGGCCGGGACGCGCACGACGGGTCGAAATGCGCCCGGCGCCGCAGACGCCGGTCAACAAACCGTTCTACGACGTGCAGGCGATCGTCGGCAAAGCCGCACCCGGCGAAGTGCAGGTCACGCTGTATTGCAATCAACGGGAATTCAGCGAGCTGGAACATGGCGACCAGCTGTTCAGCGTGGTCGCCCGGGAGATCGTCGGGCAGCGCCGGGAAAGCGAGCGCTACCGCTGCTACATCACCGACCTGGACCTGTCGGGTGTGATCGGTGACGGGCAGAGTTCGAGCAATCTGTATCTGCGTTACAAGGCCGACCTGGAACGCTCTCTGAACGACGCGCTCGAGCAGGTCTGAGGCGGGTTACTCCGGGAAATCACCGCCGTTGGCCGGCTGCGATTCGACTTCGAGCAAAGTCAGTTTCAGGGTCTTGCCACCCGGAGCCGGCCAGTCGATGTGCTGACCGACTTTCAGGCCCAGCAGCGCACTGCCGACCGGGGCCAGGATCGAGACTTTGCCTTCGTCGGCGTTGGCGTGCTTCGGGTAGACCAGGGTCAGGTGGTAGTCCTTGCCACTGCTCTCTTCGCGGCAGTGCACGCGGGAATTCATCGTCACGACATCGGCAGGCACTTCATCGTGACCGACCAGGGTATCGGCGCGGTCCAGTTCGGTTTGCAGCGCGATCACGCCCGGCAGCGTGTCATCCAGGCTGTCGATCAGGCGCTCCAGACGTTGCACGTCCAGACGGGTAAGGGTGATGGAAGGTGCGGTCATGATCCGGGCAGACTCCTTTCTTCTGCACACAAAAAAAGCAAAACCCCGCCAAAAAAGACGGGGTTTTCACCAGGCCTCGATGGGTTGAGGCGTTTCCGGACACTATCACAGCTCAAAAAATATACAAGCTACGCTCCGGCGAGCTGCCGGCGCTGAGCCGCCTGCGCGCAAATCACCCGGCGGCGCTCGTCATCGGCCGAACGCCACTCGCGGATGTCTTCGACATGGCGCATGCAGCCGAGGCAGACCTTCTGTTCATCCAGCCGGCACACGCCGGTGCACGGCGAAGGGACGGCCGGGCTGACGTTGCTGTAGAGCGGCTTCGGCGGACGGACGGGCGCAGTATCAGTCACGAAATCACAGGCCTTCGAAATCGAATTCGGTGCCGGCCTGCTGCTTGACGATGCGCTCGAGCATTTCGCCCAGCTGTTCTTCGCTCTTGTCGCACATCCAGCGTTCGCTTTCTTCGTCGTAGTCGAAGTGGAAACCGCCGGACACCGCGGCCAGCCACAGCTGACGCAACGGTTCCTGACGACTGAAGATCAGCTGGGTGCCGTTCTCGAACTTGACGGTCAGCACACCGGCCGAGTTCTCCATGTCGATGTCCAGGTCGCTGTCGTCGAAGATGTCTTCCAGTTTTTCCTGGGTTTCATCGACCAGATCGTGGAAACGGGCTTCGGACAAACTCATTGCGGCAACCTCAAAAAATGTCTGATCAGGCTCAAGCGCCGCAAGATACGGACGCTGCCAGCCGATTGCAAAGGATAACGACCAAGCGCCCTGCCCGGCGACGAAATATCCACCCGCCACGCGGGAAAAGTTTCCGCGCCGCAGCCCGAGCCCCGCCGGACGGGAGTTCCGTCGCATAGGCAAGCTGCCGGGTGGCCGGTATACTCCGGCGCAATTAACGCATTTTCAAGGATTTCGCCATGAAGCGCCTGATCTCTTCCCTTGCTGCGCTCGTCGCGGTTGCCTGCCTTGTTTCGGCTTGTGGTCAAAAAGGCCCGCTGTACCTGCCCGATGAAGATCAGGACCCGGCCGAGCAAGCCCAGTCTTCGCAAAAGCAGCCTGTCTCCAAGGCACACAAGCACGACGTTTACTAAGGGATCGCCATGGACGCTTTTAACTACCGTGGCGGGGAACTGTTCGCGGAAGGTGTGGCGCTGTCCGCCATCGCCGATCGCTTCGGCACACCGACCTACGTCTACTCCCGCGCGCACATCGAGGCCCAGTACCTGGCCTACGCCGATGCGCTGGCCGGCATGCCGCACCTGGTGTGCTTCGCGGTCAAGGCCAATTCCAACCTCGGCGTCCTGAATGTCCTGGCCCGTATCGGTGCCGGTTTCGACATCGTTTCCCGTGGCGAGCTGGAGCGTGTTCTGGCCGCCGGCGGCAGCCCGGACAAGATCGTGTTCTCCGGCGTCGGCAAGACCCGTGACGACATGCGCCGTGCGCTGGAAGTCGGTGTGCATTGCTTCAACGTCGAATCCACCGACGAGCTCGAGCGCCTGCAAGTGGTCGCCGCCGAGCTGGGCGTTCGCGCGCCGATTTCGCTGCGCGTGAACCCGGACGTCGATGCCGGCACCCACCCGTACATTTCCACCGGTCTCAAAGAAAACAAGTTCGGCATCGCCATCGCCGACGCCGAAGACGTGTATGTGCGTGCCGCGCACCTGCCGAACCTGGAAGTGGTCGGCGTCGACTGCCACATCGGTTCGCAACTGACCACCCTGCCTCCGTTCCTCGATGCCCTCGATCGCCTGCTGGATCTGGTCGATCGCCTCGGCGATTGCGGCATCCACCTGCGTCACATCGATCTCGGTGGCGGCCTGGGTGTGCGTTATCGCGATGAAGAGCCGCCGTTGGCCGCCGATTACATCAAGGCTGTACGCGAGCGTCTGGTCGGTCGTGATCTGGCGCTGGTGTTCGAACCGGGCCGCTTCATTGTCGCCAACGCCGGTGTGCTGCTGACTCAGGTCGAGTACCTCAAGCACACCGAGCACAAAGACTTCGCTATCGTCGACGCGGCCATGAACGACCTGATCCGCCCGGCGCTGTACCAGGCCTGGATGGACGTGACTCCGGTCAAGCCACGCGATACTGCTGCGCGTACCTACGACGTCGTCGGCCCGATCTGCGAAACCGGCGACTTCCTCGCCAAGGAACGCGAATTGGCGATGGAAGAAGGCGATCTGCTGGCCGTGCATTCGGCCGGTGCCTACGGTTTCGTGATGAGCTCCAACTACAACACTCGCGGCCGTGCCGCCGAAGTGCTGGTGGATGGTGATCAGGCATTTGAAGTGCGTCGCCGCGAAACCGTGGCCGAGCTGTTTGCCGGCGAAAGCCTGCTGCCGGAGTAACCCCATGCTGCTGCGTTTTACCAAGATGCACGGCCTGGGCAACGACTTCATGGTTCTCGACCTGGTCAGCCAGCACGCGCATATTCAGCCCAAGCACGCAAAAATGTGGGGCGACCGGCACACCGGCATCGGTTTCGACCAGTTGCTGATCGTCGAAGCGCCGAGCAATCCGGATGTGGATTTCCGTTACCGGATCTTCAACTCCGACGGCTCCGAAGTGGAGCAGTGCGGCAACGGTGCGCGCTGCTTCGCCCGCTTCGTGCTCGACAAGCGTCTGACCGCCAAGCGACAGATCCGCGTCGAAACCAAGGGCGGCATCATCGAGCTGGACGTGCGTAACGACGGCCAGATCGGCGTGAACATGGGCGCCCCGCGCCTGGTGCCGGCGGACATTCCGTTCCAGGCGCCGGAACAGGCCCTGAGTTATCAGGTCGATGTCGACGGTACGCCGGTGGATCTGGCGGCAGTGTCCATGGGCAACCCCCATGCGGTGCTGCGGGTCAGCGATATCAACACTGCACCGGTGCATGAACTGGGGCCGAAAATCGAACACCATCCGCGCTTTCCGGCGCGGGTCAACGTCGGTTTTCTCCAGGTCATCGACCGCCATCGCGCGCAACTGCGCGTCTGGGAACGCGGCGCCGGGGAAACCCAGGCCTGCGGCACCGGTGCCTGCGCTGCTGCTGTAGCTGCGATCAGTCAGGGGTGGATGGATTCGCCACTGCTGATCGACCTGCCGGGCGGGCGTCTGTCCATTGAGTGGGCAGGCCCCGGCCAACCGGTGTTGATGACCGGCCCGGCAGTGCGCGTATACGAAGGACAAGTGCGTCTTTGAGTGAGCAGAAGCCATGACCGATAAGCCTCAGGTACCCGCCCGACAGTCCGGTGAATCAGCGTCCGAGAGCCTGGAGGCGGCAGCGGTTGCCGCGTACCTGGAGGCTCATCCGGACTTCTTCGTCGAGCATGAAGAACTGCTGCCGTCCCTGCGCATCCCCCATCAGCGCGGCGATACCGTCTCGCTGGTCGAGCGTCAGATGGCCATCCTGCGCGACCGCAACATCGAGATGCGTCACCGTCTCTCCCACTTGATGGACGTCGCCCGGGACAACGATCGCCTGTTCGACAAGACCCGTCGCCTGATCCTTGCGCTGATGGACGCCGCCACTCTGGAAGATGTGGTGATCAGCGTCGAAGACAGCCTGCGTCAGGATTTTCAGGTGCCCTTCGTCAGCCTGATCCTGCTGGGCGACAACCCGGCCCCGGTCGGCCGCTGGGTGACCCACGCCGACGCGCAAACCGCCATCGGCGGATTGCTCACCGAAGGCAAGAGCGTCAGCGGCAGCCTGCGTGAGCATGAGCTGGACTTCCTGTTCGGCGAAGAACAGCGCAAGCAGATCGGCTCCACCGCCGTGGTCGCCGTCAGCCATCAAGGCATCCACGGAATCCTGGCCATCGCCAGCCGTGATCCGCAGCACTACAAGAGCTCGGTCGGCACGCTGTTCCTCAGCTACATCGCCGAAGTCATGGGTCGCGTGCTGCCACGGGTCAACAGCTCCCTGCGCTCGGTACGCTGAGCATGGAACGACAACTGGACGCTTACTGCGAACACCTGCGCAGTGAGCGGCAGGTGTCGCCGCACACGCTGTCGGCCTACCGACGCGACCTCGACAAAGTCCTCGGCTGGTGCAACAAACAGAACATCGATAGCTGGCAGGCGCTGGACATCCAGCGCCTGCGCAGCCTGATCGCCCGCCTGCATGCCCAGGGCCAGTCCTCACGCAGTCTGGCGCGCCTGCTCTCAGCGGTGCGCGGGCTCTATCACTATCTGAATCGTGAAGGTCTCTGCGATCACGATCCGGCCACCGGCCTGGCACCGCCCAAAGGCGAACGTCGGCTGCCGAAAACCCTCGACACCGATCGCGCCCTGCAACTGCTTGAAGGTGCCGTGGAGGACGATTTCCTCGCGCGGCGCGATCAGGCGATTCTGGAGTTGTTCTATTCCTCCGGACTGCGTCTGTCGGAGCTGACCGGGCTCAATCTCGATCAGCTCGATCTGGCCGACGGCATGGTTCAGGTGCTCGGCAAGGGCAGCAAGACGCGCCTGTTGCCCGTCGGCAAAAAGGCCCGGGAAGCACTGGAGCAATGGCTGCCGCTGCGGGCGCTGACCAATCCGGCGGACGACGCGGTATTCGTCAGCCAGCAAGGCCGACGCCTCGGCCCGCGCGCGATTCAGGTTCGGGTCAAACTCGCCGGCGAGCGCGAACTGGGGCAGAACCTGCACCCGCACATGCTGCGGCACTCCTTCGCCAGCCATTTGCTTGAGTCCTCCCAGGACCTGCGCGCGGTGCAGGAACTGCTCGGCCACTCGGACATCAAGACCACCCAGATCTATACCCACCTGGACTTCCAGCACCTGGCGGCGGTCTACGACAGCGCCCATCCACGGGCCAAACGCATGAAAGGCGACGATTCATGAGCATCCAGTTGATCACCTTCGACCTCGACGACACCTTGTGGGACACCGCCCCGGTGATCGTCAGCGCCGAAGCGGTTTTGCGCGAATGGCTGAGCGAACATGCGCCGAATCTGGGCGCGGTGCCAGTCGAGCATCTGTGGTCGATCCGCGAGCGGGTGCTGGCCAACGAACCGGGCCTGAAGCACCGCATCAGCGCGTTGCGCCGGCGCGTGCTGTTCCATGCGCTGGAAGAAGCCGGTTACGCCCACGGCGAAGCGTCGGATCTGGCGGACAAGAGTTTTGAAGTGTTTCTGCATGCGCGGCATCAGATCGAGGTGTTCCCGGAGGTCGAGCCGATCCTGGAAACCCTCGCCAAGCATTACGCCCTCGGGGTGGTCACCAACGGCAACGCCGATGTCCGTCGTCTCGGGCTGGCGGATTACTTCAAGTTTGCGTTGTGTGCCGAAGACATCGGCATAGCCAAGCCGGATGCTCGACTGTTCCATGAAGCTTTGCAGCGCGGCGGCGTGAGCGCCGAAGCCGCTGTGCATATCGGCGATCACCCGGGGGATGACATCGCCGGGGCGCAGCAAGCCGGTCTGCGAGCGATCTGGTTCAACCCGGCCGGCAAGGACTGGGAAGCGGAGCGCCTGCCGGATGCCGAGATTCGCAGCCTGAACGATCTGCCTGCCGTACTCGCTCGCTGGAACAGCCGCGGCTAGATTTCTTTCGCCCATGAAAAAGCCCGCAGCGACGGCGGGCTTTTTCAGCAAGCAAGCGACACGCCTCAGATAGGGCGGCTGCCGTACTTGTTGTCCGGCTTCTTGGGCGGATCGGCGACCACGTTGGCCTCCACTTCCTGCACCTTGCCGCCGCGCGCAAGGAACTCTTCCATGGCCTTGGCCAGGGCATCGCGCTCCTTGTTCTTGGCTTCGATGCTCGGCAACTCGTCGACCGACACCGCAGCCTTGGCCTTGCCTTTGGCAGCCGGGGCCGGCGTATCGTCACCGCCATCGTCTTCAGCAACGTCTTCCGCTGCTGCTTCCAGACCGTCTTCGGCCTCGTCTTCGTCGCCTACTTCGAGGTCGTCGTTTTCCAGATCATCGTCGCTCATGTTCTACCTCATGACTTGCGAAAAGCAGATTAGTTATAGACCAGCTTTGGCGACTGTCGAAAGTCGCCGGAAAAAAATCGGTAACCATTGGTGACCAACGGTTTATGCCCCTTCACCGTGCAAGGTGGCGAGGACTTTACGGGCACCGCCATGATCACGGTGCTCGCCCAGGTAAACGCCTTGCCAGGTGCCCAGTGCCAGTCGGCCCGCCGTTACCGGCAAACTGATCTGGCAGCCCAGCACGCTGGCCTTGAAGTGCGCCGGGAGGTCGTCCAGGCCTTCGTCGTTATGCTCATAGCCGTCTGCTCCTTGTGGGATCAGACGATTGAAAAATCGTTCGAAGTCGCGACGTACCGCCGGATCGGCGTTCTCGTTGATGGTCAACGACGCCGAGGTATGCTGCAGCCACAAATGCAACAGACCGACCCGGCATGCCTTGAGTTCAGGCAGGCCGGCGAGCAACTCGTCCGTCACCAGATGAAAGCCCCGGGGCCGTGCCCGCAGGGTTATCAGAGTCTGTTGCCACATACAGTTCTCCGCACGTTCGGGGCGCATTCTAGCGCGCTCTGGAAAAAAACAAAGGCCCTAATATTCCTTCAATGATGTAAGCCTTTGGCCGCAGAAAAACACTCGTCGTAAACACGACCAAAGCAGTACGAAAAATCCTTTCAGCTGTATCAGGGAAGACAAATTCCAGACAAAAAAATGCCCGGCGAGCCGGGCAAGTTTTTTGTGGCGCGTGCTTACAGGTTGTAGCCGCGCTCGTTGTGTTGTGCCAGATCCAGGCCGACCGATTCTTCTTCCTCGGTCACGCGCAGACCCATCACGGCATCCAGCACCTTGAGGATGATGAAGGTGACGATGGCGGTGTAGATCACGGTGAAGCCGACGCCTTTGCACTGAATCCATACTTGTGCGGCGATGTCGGTGACGGTGCCGAAGCCACCCAGCGACGGTGCAGCGAACACACCGGTCAGGATCGCGCCGAGGATACCGCCGATACCGTGCACGCCGAAGGCGTCCAGGGAGTCGTCATAACCGAGTTTGCGTTTCAGGGTGGTGGCGCAGAAGAAGCACACCACGCCTGCCGCCAGACCGATGACCAGGGCGCCCATCGGGCCCACGGTGCCAGCCGCCGGAGTGATCGCGACCAGACCTGCAACGACGCCGGATGCGATACCCAGTGCGCTTGGTTTGCCGTGAGTGATCCACTCGGCGAACATCCAGCCCAGTGCCGCAGCGGCGGTCGCAATCTGGGTCACCAGCATCGCCATGCCGGCGGTGCCGTTGGCGGCCGCAGCGGAACCGGCGTTGAAGCCGAACCAGCCAACCCACAGCATCGCTGCGCCCATCAGGGTGTAACCCAGATTGTGTGGCGCCATCGGGGTGGTCGGGAAGCCTTTGCGTTTACCCAGTACCAGGCAGGCAATCAGACCGGCCACACCGGCGTTGATGTGCACCACGGTGCCGCCGGCGAAGTCGAGTACGCCCCAGTCCCACATCAGGCCGCCGTTGCCGGACCAGACCATGTGCGCGATCGGTGCGTAGACCAGGGTGAACCAGATGCCCATGAAGATCAGCATCGCGGAGAACTTCATCCGCTCGGCGAACGCACCGACGATCAGCGCCGGGGTGATGATCGCGAAGGTCATCTGGAAGGTGATGAAGACCGCCTCGGGGAACAGCGCCGCCGGGCCGGTCAGGCTCGCTGGGGTGACGCCGGCCAGGAACGCCTTGCCGAAACCGCCCACGAACGAGTTGAAGTTGACGACGCCCTGCTCCATGCCGGTGGTGTCGAACGCGATGCTGTAGCCATAAATGACCCACAGGACGCTGATCAGACCGGTAATGGCGAAGCACTGCATCATCACGGAAAGAATGTTTTTCGACCGAACCATGCCGCCGTAGAACAGCGCGAGGCCAGGAATGGTCATGAACAGCACGAGGGCTGTGGAGGTGAGCATCCAGGCGGTGTCGCCGGAGTTCAGGACTGGAGCTGCCACTTCGTCTGCCGCCATGGCCAGGCCGGGCATTACGATAGACAACAGGGCTCCTAGCCCTGCGAATTTACGCAGAGTCATATTGTTTTCTCCTGGGGCGTTGGGTTTGTGGCGGCGTTTAGATCGCGTCGGTATCGGTTTCGCCGGTACGGATGCGGATCGCCTGTTCCAGATTGACCACGAAGATCTTGCCGTCACCGATCTTGCCGGTGTTGGCAGCCTTGGTTATCGCCTCGATAACCCGATCCAGATCCTTGTCGTCGATGGCCACGTCGATTTTCACCTTGGGCAGAAAATCGACCACATACTCCGCGCCGCGATACAGCTCGGTGTGACCCTTCTGCCGACCGAAGCCTTTGACTTCAGTAACGGTAATGCCCTGCACGCCGATTTCGGACAGCGACTCGCGCACGTCGTCCAACTTGAACGGCTTGATGATGGCAGTGACTAGCTTCATGAAACTCTCTCCCGAATTGGTGGACTTGCCCCAGGAAAACAAACCCGACTCAAGTCTAAGCGCAGTGCCTGGCTTTGTAACGCTTCGTTGTCGACGCCAGCTAACCGCTCCAGACGAAACTCCCCGCTCCGTCTGCCGCACTGCATTCGTCACAGCGACTGCATCAGTGCATGGGTCGAAGGTGACTAAGCAGAAAGCTTGCCATCTCGCCAAAAACCACTGATTTCAATCCCTTGGCCGCTGCGGCAGATGCCATCACCCAAATGGCACTCGGGATACGCACAACAACGGTGCGCGGCCGTGCATCCAGTTGCGCGAAAAGCGTGCATCCGTGCCTGCGCCAATGACTATAGACACTGCGTGATACACTGCCGGCCATTGTTTCCAGGACATATCCCATGCTCGCGCCCAAAGACTTCCTCGACGCCCTGAGCGGCACCGCCTCCCGCCTGTTCAGCGGCGACACGCCCTTGCCAAAAGCCGAAATCGAAAGCCAGTTCAAAATGCTGCTGCAAAGTGCCTTCAGCAAACTGGACCTGGTGAGCCGCGAAGAGTTTGACAGTCAGATGGTCGTGCTGGCGCGCACTCGCGCCCGGCTCGAGAGCCTTGAGGCGAAGGTGGCGGAGATGGAGGCGAAGCTGACGCCGCCGGCTGAGTAACACCTCGTGTCTTTGTGAATGCGGTCCCTTGTGGGAGCGGGCTTGCCCGCGAATGAAGGTCGGAACGACCTTCCCGCGATTCAGGATTCGCTATCGACTCCCGGCAGAATCCTACAGATTGCAACCCCGCCGTCCGATTGCGCCGTGAAGCCCTGATTCCTAAGCTCACCCAATGCTGAATGTTCAGCACTGGGTTTGGCGACCCGAAAAGCTTAAGGCGCACGAAAACCATGATGGCGGCTATGTTTACCGCCACATCGAGTCATGGCGGTTGTGCGTGGGAGACCTTCGGGTCTGCCGGGTTCCTTTTGCTCCGGTTCGCCAACCCGCGTACGACTGCCACCCAATTGTTTGGCGACAATTGAGGGCAGCCCTAAAGCAAAAGGAGCTGTTCAATGAATAACGAAGATACGTATCTCACTCCTCAGGTTTTCATCCGCCACAAACTCCCCCTCCACGCCCTGCTCATCCAGAACCAACCCTGGTTCTCTGCCCGCGACCTGGGCCGCCTGCTGCACATTTACCTCAACGAACGCATGCTGCGAAAACTCGACCCCGACCAATACCAAACCCGCAAAACCCTGATCCACAACCAGATCGAAAACACCCTCCTGATCAGCGAATCCGGCATCTACGCCCTCCTCGTCTACCACTACTGCCCCGAATACCGAGCGCTACGCGAATGGCTCACCCATCAAGTCATCCCCACCCTGCGCGACGCCCAGCACCCCACCACAAACGAACGCCCACAGCTAAGCCTGCTGAATTGGCCCGAGATGTCGTTGAGTTTGCTGCACTGGAATAACCAGCCGTGGATTCGGTTGCAGGATGTGCCATTGATGGTGGTAGAACGGGAAAAGCTAAAGCGCCCAGAACCGGGCACTTGGTGGAAGAGGGCTTCGCGGATGCTGCAATCGCTATAGGCCCGCATGCCGGAGCTGAGCCCTGCGTAAATCGTAAGTCGACTGAAGATTCATCCAGAACTCAGGTGTGGTGTTGAGGTGGAGGCCAGCCTGATTGCCAAATCGGCGCAGATCCTGAGCTGGCATTTTACAAGTTTTTCGATCTCGGTTTCAGGCCAGTTCGTGGGCATGGCCAAGTCCATGACAGTCATGCCCAACGGCTCCATGAATTCCTTGTTCAGAACTTCGCCGGGATGAATCGGGCGCATACCATTGCGGTTCATTTTTCGCCTCCAGAGGCTGTATTGAGCGGCCAAACTGGGGCATCCAGCGCGAGGACACAATACCGCCGAACCCTGTTCGCCGACGTCCTATAACTATCAGGGCATAGTCTTACAAAAAAGTATCTTTTCACGCCTGATTACGCAGCTCCTTCTCCGGTATCGCGCTGATCACCAAAACGGCGGAATGCATGTGTCTTCGATTTAAGAATCCACCGAGCACCAGCAACCACACCAAATTGGCCTGTAACGCTCCCAATTTCAGATGCACCTTGAGTGTTGCAGGTATACGTGCAACACTGCGCAACACTCGCAACACACAGAGAACACAACGTGCCTACAGTTCCCGCCTCCCACGCAGAATGGATTGCCTTGATCCGTGAAGGCTGCACAGGAAACGCACCATCTTTTCAGCTTCGATTGAGCCGGCTCATTGCACGGCTGCGGCGAGAAAAATCCCCACTTACAGAAATCCTATCGAAAGCACTAGCTGAAGCGAATTCGTCACAACTATCACTTGCCCGCGACTCTGCAGCACAGCAAGCCAACCTAAGCCCAGTCGACGCTGACAGCAACCTTCCACTCACAACGGTTCAGTTCCCAGTCCAAATGGAACACAAACCTATTTGGGCCCCCGACGTCGGGGTGGGTTTACAGGCTCTGGTTGATGAATGGATGAATGCAGGTCGCTTAATTGAGGCAGGGCTCAATCCCTCCCGTACGATCCTACTATCTGGCCCTCCCGGAGTTGGAAAAACTCTTGCAGCGGCATACTTAGCTGAACAACTAAACCTTCCTCTCGTAACTCTTAACTTGGCTGCTGCGGTCAACAGCCTTTTGGGGAAAACCGGAAACAATTTGGTAAAAGTCTTGGCCCATGCAAAATCTCAGCCCTGTGTCCTTCTACTAGATGAGTTTGATGCCTTCGCCAAAAGGCGTGATGATGGACAAGATGTGGGAGAGCTAAAACGTGTTGTTAACGTTCTTTTACAAGCTATTGACGAATGGCCATCTACCTCACTTCTCGTGGCAGCGACGAATCATGAGGAATTGCTAGATCGTGCGATTTTCAGACGGTTTGATTTTTGGCTTCGGTTTCCGGAAAGTAGCAAAAACCAAATAGAAGCATTACTAATTCAACTAGGTTGCGACCACGGCCTAGCCGTAAAGCTGGCTCCGACATTAGTTGGAAAACCACTTTCAGACACTTGCCGATTAGTATTAAGAGCGAGAAGACAAGTAGTTCTTCAAGACACATCATTCGAACATGCACTCCTGAAATTAATCCTACCAGAAGCGCTCGACAATGAAGATACGATCCGCTACTTAGAAATCAAAAGACTCAAGGCGGAAGGTAAATCACTACGCGCGATAGGAGCCGAACTTAATATTCACGCATCTACAGTTTCACGAATGCTACGTCGAATTAATAAGGATGATTAGTTATGGCAGAAAAACCGCGCAACTTACTTATCGCGAATGGGCACGAACTCATCGGCCAGTTGTCGTGGCCTAAGGGAGGAGGCAAGAAATGGCTACCGTACTCTATTAATGATGCGAGAGAAGCTCTGCACAACCAAATCCTTGAGGTAGCTGAATTTGCAGGCAATACCCAAGAACGGTTCGCACCTAGACGCGAAATTACAGCAAAAGTTATTTTGCACCCATCTTTTTTAGCAAAATCATACTTTCCTTCAACAATTTTGCGCGACTCTGGCCTTTCGATTCTCGGCTCTCGCCCTGTTAATATCACGCCAAGAGTTGGACGAAGCGAAACGCCAAAAAACCAAGAAACCGCATCAATCTTCGTGTCTGGAACAGCCGAAAGCTTTAGAGCTATGGATAATAGCTTGCTGAGCACATATACATCGGCCGGCCGACAGGAACAATTTGCTCGGATTGAACTAATATGCCCATATCAAGCAGATGAAAAGCTACGCATTAGCGTGGACACACGTTGGCCAGACTACATCCATGTCACCATGCACGCCACGGAAGCAGATGCCGACATACTGACCGCGTTCAAAAATCTTGTAGAGGAGTTGGGAGGACGGATATCCGGTCGCGGGTTTCGATTCGTTCCGGGCCTCACTTTTGTAGCGGTGCAAATACCACCGGATAAAATACATCAGGTAGCTCAATTCACGCGCATTCGGCTAGTGCGCTCTCTTCCGGAAATCCAGGAAGAATGGAAGCTCACCCCTGCTATTACTAAAGCTTTTGGTGCTGTTGAAACGCCTACAGAAGCTCCAAAATCTTCAATCAAAACTGCAATCTTTGATGGTGGGATTGCTAACGCATTTCCGGGATATGCGACTGAGATTTCAAGCGCCCAACAACCCTCATCCTCAATCAAAGATCTATCGCATGGCGTAAATGTAACTTCAGCATTTCTTTATGGCCACGTAAAGCCTGATGACAAATACCTTCCCGTACCATTCTGTCATGTTGATCACCATCGAGTACTGCCTACCTCTGACAATCCTGAACAAGCCCTCGACATTCTTGATCGGGTAATCACGGCATTACGAAGTGCAAAGGTTTCGGGTAATCCATATCGTTTTGCGAACATCAGTCTCGGTCCGGTGGCGACTTTCTTTGATGACGATGTACATGAATGGACATCTCGACTTGACACAGAGTTGGCAGATGGCCAAACACTTTGCACTACAGCCGTGGGCAACAATGGATTTCTTGAAGGGGAGCTAGGACGCATTCAGCCCCCTGGAGATGCAGTTAACGTATTTGCAGTCGGAGCTGCCGACTCAAGCCAGAAAAAATGGAATAAAGCGCCTTACAGTGCAGTGGGCCCTGGCCGCAGCCCCGGATATGTAAAGCCGGACATCGTTGCATTTGGCGGGTCAAACGAAGAGCCACTTCCTATTTTCAACCCACTCGCAGGCTCTGTAGTTTCAGTAGCGGGAACGAGTTTTGCCAGCCCACTTGCGCTGAGAGTTGCCGTGGGAGCTGACGTGCTCAGTGGCTCTGTTTTCGAACCCATTACTCTTCAAGCATTAATGATCAACGGAACAGAGTTCACTTCTCGTAACCACTCCCGCTCGGAGGTTGGCTGGGGGCGAATTCCACTCGATCCGGAAGAAATTCTATTTACTCCACAAGACGTGGTAAGAGTGGTCTACCAAGGTGTTACTCGCCCTGGACACCCTCAAAAAGCACTGATCCCAGTTCCCAAGGGACTACCAGCAGGAGCAAAAATCACGATAGGTGCCACTTTCTGTTATCGAGCACCTGTAGATGCAGCTCATGCCATCAACTACACGCGCGCAGGACTCTGGGTCCGTGCTTACAAGGCACCCAAAAAATCAATGCCACTCTTCGGGGGCGGCATGTACAAGACGGAAGAAGAATTGCGAAAGGACTCTATGCGTTGGGACACTGTCCTTCATGCCAAAAGAAAGGTCGACGTTGATGACTTGGACAATCCCTATTTCCACATCAATTATCAGGTAAGAGATGAAGGAGAAGCCGTCAGATTAGAAGACTCAGTCCCAATGCCGTACGCCTTGGTTGTTACGATTGAAGCCCCCGGTGTACTGAATCTGCTTTCACTAGTTCAGGCCGAGTATCCCGTACTTCAAACTCTGTCGACTGCAGGCGACACTCAAACAGGAATTCAGACCTAATCTAAAATTTCGGCCAATGAAACAAGGCGCCTCTGGATGAGGCACCCATCCGTTGATGTAATTTCGCGCACTTCCTTCCAAGATCCATTGCTACTGTCAACGTATGTTGCTTGAGTCATACTGGTTCCAAGGGAAAGGAACAGGTTGTTCAACTTCCTAACACCTCTCGCCATCAGGGGCCTCCCGTACTCCTTGGCAGCTTCGCTGCTCATACTCACATGCCCCCTCCCCGCAATATCCAGAAAAAAGTTGCCCAGGCAAACATCCCTCCAACGCCGCCCTCCCCAACTACCCTTCAAAAACCCGCAGGAAGCGGCCCCCGATTCAACTCAAGGAACGACCATGTCCCTCGCCATCGTCCACAGCCGCGCCCAGATAGGCGTGGATGCTCCCGCCGTCACCGTCGAAGTCCACCTGGCCAACGGCCTGCCCTCGCTGACCATGGTCGGCCTGCCCGAAGCCGCGGTGAAAGAGAGCAAGGACCGGGTGCGCAGTGCGATCATCAATTCGGGGCTGCAGTTTCCGGCGCGGCGGATCACGCTGAATCTGGCGCCGGCGGATCTGCCCAAGGATGGCGGGCGGTTCGATCTGGCGATTGCGCTGGGTATTCTGTCGGCGAGTGTGCAGGTGCCGACGTTGACGCTGGATGACGTGGAGTGCCTTGGCGAACTGGCGTTGTCCGGCGCCGTGCGGGCGGTGCGCGGGGTGTTGCCGGCGGCACTGGCAGCGCGCAAGGCCGGGCGGACGCTGGTGGTGCCACGGGCGAATGCCGAGGAGGCTTGTCTGGCATCTGGGCTGAGGGTGATCGCGGTGGATCATCTGCTGGAGGCCGTGGCGCATTTCAACGGGCATACGCCGGTCGAGCCTTATGTCTCGGATGGGCTGATCCATGCCGCGAAACCCTATCCCGACCTGAATGAAGTACAGGGCCAACTGGCCGCCAAACGGGCGCTGCTGATTGCCGCCGCCGGTGCCCACAACCTGCTGTTCAGCGGGCCACCGGGGACGGGCAAGACGTTGCTGGCAAGTCGATTACCCGGTTTGCTGCCACCGCTGGCCGAGAGCGAAGCGCTGGAGGTGGCGGCGATTCAATCCGTCGCCAGCGGCGCACCGTTGACCCACTGGCCGCAGCGCCCGTTTCGCCAGCCGCATCACTCGGCCTCCGGGCCGGCACTGGTCGGTGGCAGCTCAAAACCGCAACCCGGCGAAATCACGCTCGCCCATCACGGCGTACTGTTTCTCGATGAACTGCCCGAGTTTGATCGCAAGGTGCTGGAGGTTCTGCGCGAACCGCTGGAATCCGGCTGCATCGTCATCGCACGGGCCAAGGAAAGGGTGCGGTTTCCCGCGAGATTCCAGCTGGTGGCGGCGATGAATCCCTGTCCCTGTGGATATCTTGGCGAACCGAGCGGCAAGTGTTCGTGCACGCCGGACATGGTGCAGCGCTATCGCAACAAACTGTCGGGGCCGTTGCTGGACCGGATCGATTTGCACCTGACGGTGGCGCGGGAGGCGACAGCGTTGAACCCTGCGGTGAAACCGGGAGAGGACAGCGCCAGCGCGGCCACATTGGTCGCAGAGGCCCGCGATCGTCAGCAAAAACGCCAGGGCTGTGCCAATGCATTTCTCGATTTGCCGGGGCTGAAGAAGCACTGCAAGTTATCCACAGCCGATGAAACCTGGCTGGAGACGGCGTGCGAAAGACTGACCTTGTCGCTGCGCTCGGCGCATCGGCTGCTCAAGGTCGCGCGGACGCTGGCGGATCTGGAGAAGTGCGCGGATATCAGTCGCGAACATCTGGCCGAAGCGTTGCAGTATCGGCCGGCGACTCAGTAAGTGTCGAGGTCGTGGCGGGCCCAAACGCAAGCAGGCTCGCTCTCACAGGTCCAACAAAAAACCTGTGGGAGCGAGCCTGCTCGCGATAGCTATTTCAGAGACGCCTCACCGGAAGCGGTCGACTTCCTGGCGCAGGTCGGCTGCGAGGCCTTCCAGTTCCTTGGCGGTGATGGCCAGGTTCGATACCACTTCGCGCTGCTCGCTGTTGGCCATCGCGATGCTCTGCAAGTTGCTGCTGAGCAAAGTCGCGGTGCTGCTCTGCTCCTGAGTCGCGGTGGTGATCGCGGCAAACTGCTCACCCGCCGAGCGGCTTTGCTCGTCAATGCGCGCCAGCGCCGACGCCACATTGGCATTGCGCGACAGGCCTTCCTGCATCAGCAGGTTGCCCTGCTCCATGTTGCTGATGGCGTTGCCGGTTTCCTGCTGAATGCTGTGAATCATGCTGGAAATTTCATCCGTCGCCTGACGGGTACGCGAGGCGAGGCTGCGCACTTCGTCGGCCACCACGGCAAACCCGCGACCTTGTTCACCGGCACGGGCCGCTTCGATGGCAGCGTTGAGTGCCAGCAGGTTGGTCTGTTCGGCAATCGAGGTGATCACGCTGACGATGCCGCCGATTTCCTGGGAGCGCTGACCGAGCGTGTTGATCACGGTCGCGGTGGTGTTCAGTGCGCCGGCAATCTGCTCCAGCGAGGAAGACGCTTCTTCCATCGACGTGCGACCGATCTGGGTCTGCTGGGCGTTTTCCTGGGCCAGACGCTGGGTGTTGCCCATGTTGTCGGCAATGTTCAGCGACGTGGCGGAGAACTCTTCAACGGCGCCGGCCATGCTGGTGATTTCGCCAGACTGTTGCTCCATGCCTTCATAGGCGCCGCCAGACAGACCGGACAGCGCTTGAGCCCGACGGTTGACCTCTTCCGAGGCGCGGCGGATGTGCTCGACCATGGTCGACAGGGCCTGGCTCATCTGGTTGAACGCGCGGGCCAACTGGCCAATCTCGTCGTTGCTCGACACACTCAGGCGCACGCTCAGATCGCCGGCGCCCAGGGCTTCAGCCTGGCGGACCAGATCGCCCAGCGGTGCCAGTTTGCTGCGCAGCAACCAGACCACGGAGCCGACCGCCAGCAGCATCGCCAGCAGACTGCCGATGGCCAGCTGAGTGCCGACGCTCCAGGTCACCGCGCGGATCTCGGCTTTCGGCATGCTCGCCACCACCGACCACGGGCCACCCTCGAACGGCACGGCGATGCTGTAGAAGTCTTCGGACTTGTCGCTCCAGAACTGTCCTTTACCCGGCGTTTTCGCCAGACCGTTGATTACAGGAACCGCTTGATCCAGCGCCTGCACACCGGCCGGCGCCACCAGCCACTGGTTCTTCTCGTCCAGCAGCGCCAGCGAGCCGGTCTGGCCGATACGGAAGCGCTTGAGATTGGCGAACTGGGCGTTCTGCGCGTCGGTGTAATCGAAGCCGACGAACAACGCCGCGATTACCTTGCCGCTGCTGTCACGCACCGGGGTGTACTGAGTCATGTAGGAGCGATCGAACAGCAAGGCGCGACCGACGTAACCCTGCCCCGCCATCAATTTCGCATAGGCCGGGTGAGCGTGGTCGAGCACGGTGCCGATGGCGCGGGTGCCGTCCTGTTTGCTCAGAGAGGTGCTGACGCGAATGAAGTCTTCGCCGCTGCGCACGAACAGCGTGGCAACGCCCGCCGTCATCTGCTTGAACTCGTCGACTTCCTTGAAGTTGTTGTTCAACACTTCGCTGCCCAAGTGCAGGCCCGGGGTCTGGGTGCCCGCAACATTGACCGGCTCGCTCGGGTGAATGCTCAGGCCCGCGATGAAGCGCTTCTCGAACAACCCGCTCAGGCGCTGGGTGCTT
This sequence comes from Pseudomonas sp. R45(2017), assembly GCF_002112305.1. Classification (NCBI taxonomy): domain Bacteria; kingdom Pseudomonadati; phylum Pseudomonadota; class Gammaproteobacteria; order Pseudomonadales; family Pseudomonadaceae; genus Pseudomonas; species Pseudomonas sp. R45(2017). Next base: position 438,160 of record NZ_NEHH01000005.1, read on the forward strand.
TCGCGCAGCGTGCCGTGAAAAGTGCTCAGCTGGTCGGCGAGCAGGCGTGCCTCGCTGGCCAGGTGTTCTTCACGGGTGGCGAGATTGGCGGTGTCCAGCGAACGCAGGGCGAACACCGTACTGCCGCTGATGACTATCGCCAGTATCACGGCGAGCGCGAGGCCCAGCTGCGAGGCGATCCGAGCGCGAGGTTGAGACATGGACAGCTCCTGGCCGAACTTCCGATCCTCCTTGATCGCAGCTCGGGTAATTTTCTAATGGGGGTAAATCGTGGCCACCGGCACGACGGTTCCACATGCACGTATTCGGCGGTAAAACCGAATACTTGAGCGAACAGCAGGGTTATGGCGAAAGGCCGGCATTGTGCAGGCTCGAACGTTTCAGCTCAAGCGCGTGACCGCCGGCAGCGCCATGGCGCGGACTTCGCCTTGCAGGAAGTCGCTCAGACGGCGCAAACGTTCACCTCCCGGACGAGTCTTTGGCCACACCAGGTAATAATTCAGGCCGCTGGCGACCGCCGTCGGCCACGGCAGACTCAAGCGTCCTTGCGCGACATCCTCGGCCACCATCAGCAGATCGCCCATGGAAACCCCATAGCCCCGAGCCGCCGCAATCATCCCGAGTTCCAGAGTATCGAACACCTGTCCGCCCTTGAGCGACACCTGATCCGACAGCCCCATGTGCTCCAGCCAACTGCGCCAGTCGCGGCGGTCCGGCGTCGGGTGCAGCAATTCGGCGCTGGCCAGCCGCGCCACGTCCCACGGCTGATCGTTGAGCAGATTCGGCGCGCCGACCGGAATCAGCTCCTCCGGAAACAGCAGGCTGGCTTCCCAGTCCGGCGGAAAATGCCCGTCACTGAGCAACACCGCGCAATCGAAGGGCTCGTTATTGAAGTCCACCGAATCCACGTCCATCCACGCGCTGGTCAGTTGCACCTCGTTTCCTGGCTGCAAATGGCGGAAGCGACTGAGCCGGGCCAGCAACCAGCGCATGGTCAGGGTCGACGGGGCTTTCATGCGCAGGATGTCATCTTCGGCGCGCAAGGTATTGCAGGCCCGTTCCAGCGCGGCAAAGCCATCACGGATGCCCGGCAGCAGCAGGCGCGCCGACTCGGTCAGTTGCAGGTTGCGCCCGCTGCGGTGGAACAAGCGGCAGGCGAAGTGCTCTTCGAGCGTGCGGATGTGCCGGCTCACCGCACTTTGAGTGATCGACAACTCTTCGGCTGCCCGGGTGAACGAACTGTGGCGGGCCGCCGCTTCGAATGCGCGCAGGGCATACAAGGGTGGAAGACGACGGGACATGCACAACGCTCCAATGGCGGGATTGCGCCAACTTAGCAGAATCGCGACAGGATGAGTTTTAATCATGCTACCCATCCTTTTTATCCCTTTGTGCAACCCGCGCCAAACCCTGAGAATCGACGGTCTCTTGCTCCCTCTTTTATAAGGATGTGAAAACATGCAGCGTCCTGTGCGTACCGAACTCTGGGCCATCCTGCGGCTGGCGGGGCCGTTGATCGCCTCGCAGTTGGCGCACATGCTGATGGTGCTGACCGACACCCTGATGATGGCGCGCCTCAGTCCCGAAGCGCTGGCCGGCGGCGGTCTGGGCGCGGCGAGTTATTCGTTCGTGTCGATCTTCTGCATTGGCGTGATTGCGGCGGTCGGCACTCTGGTGGCGATTCGTCAGGGCGCCGGCGACATCATCGGCGCCGCCCGCCTGACCCAGGCCGGGCTATGGCTGGCGTGGCTGATGGCACTCGGTGCCGGGCTGCTGTTGTGGAATCTGAAACCGGTGCTGTTGCTGTTCGGCCAGACCGAGACCAACGTCAACGCCGCCGGGCAATTTCTGGTCGCCCTGCCGTTCGCCCTGCCCGGCTACCTGAGTTTCATGGCCTTACGCGGTTTCACCAGCGCCATCGGCCGGGCAACGCCGGTGATGGTCATCAGCCTCGCCGGCACGGTGGCCAACTTCCTGCTCAATTACGCGCTGATCACCGGCATGTTCGGCCTGCCGCAGCTCGGGCTGACCGGTATCGGCCTGGTCACGGCGATTGTCGCCAACTGCATGGCTCTCGCACTGGCCTGGCACATTCGCCGGCATCCGGCCTACGACGCTTACCCGCTGCGTGAAGGCCTGTCGCGGCCGAACCGGCAGTACCTCAAAGAGCTCTGGCGCTTGGGTCTGCCGATCGGCGGGACCTACGCGGTGGAAGTCGGGCTGTTCGCCTTCGCGGCGCTGTGCATGGGCACCATGGGCAGCACGCAACTGGCGGCGCACCAGATCGCTCTGCAAATCGTCTCGGTGGCGTTCATGGTTCCGGCGGGGATGTCGTATGCGATCACCATGCGCGTCGGCCAGCATTACGGCGCCGGGCAATTGAGCGATGCGCGGATGTCCGGGCGGGTCGGCATCGTCTTCGGAGCAGTGGTAATGCTGGGGTTTGCGATGGTGTTCTGGCTGCTGCCGAATCAGTTGGTCGGCTTGTTCCTCGACCATAACGATCCGGCGTTTGCCGAGGTGATTCGTCTGGCGGTGAGCCTGCTCGCCGTGGCAGCGTGGTTCGAGCTGTTCGACGGCACGCAGACGATTGCCATGGGCTGCATTCGCGGGCTCAAGGATGCCAAGACCACGTTTCTGGTCGGGCTCGGTTGCTACTGGCTGATCGGCGCGCCGGCGGCGTGGCTGATGGCGTTCCATTTGCACTGGGGGCCGACCGGCGTCTGGTGGGGTCTGGCGCTGGGGCTGGCGTGTGCGGCGGTGAGCCTGACGCTGGCGTTCGAATGGAAGATGAAGCGGATGATTCGGCTCGAACCGCAAGCTCAAGGCTTCAAGATCGCTCAGCCGGAATGACAGGTCGGCGGGAGCAACCTTGCTCCCGCTTACTGGTTCGTCAGACCACAATGCCCAGCGGCGGCTGACTGGCATCAGCCACCAGGTAATCAACCAGTTCCGTCAACGGCAACGGCTTGCTGATCAGGTAACCCTGCACCTGATCGCAACCGAACCCGCGCAACAGATCCAGTTGCTCGCGGGTTTCCACCCCTTCGGCAACCACTTCCAGGTGCAGGTTGTGCGCAAGGTTGATCATCGCGTGCACCAGTTTGCGGTTCTCTTCGCGCTGCTCCATGCCGCCGACGAAACTCTTGTCGATCTTCAGCAAGGTGATCGGCAGGCTGTTGAGGTGCACGAACGACGAGAACCCGGTGCCGAAATCATCCAGCGAGAAACGCACGCCGAGGCGACCGAGAGCGTCCATGGTCTGCTTGACCAGATCGCTGCGGCGCATCACAGCGGTTTCGGTGAGTTCGAATTCCAGCCACTGCGCTTCGACTCCGCGCTCGGCGATCAGACGGCTGAGCGTCGGCAGCAACTGGCTGTCCTGAAACTGGCGGAACGACAGGTTGATCGCCATATGCAGCGCCGGCAATCCGCGTTCGCGCAACGCCTGCATATCGCGCAGGGCCCGGGAAATCACCCAGTAACCCAGCGGCACGATCAGACCGCTCTGCTCCGCCAGCGGCACGAATTCGCTCGGTGGTAGCAGGCCGCGTTCGCTGTGGCGCCAGCGCACCAGCGCTTCGAGGCCGACGATCTGGCCGTCCTGCAGGTTCAGGCGCGGCTGGTAGTGCAGCTCCAGCTCGTCGCGACGCAAGGCCCGGCGCAGCTCGCTTTCGAGGTCGGCCATGCTTCGCGCGTTGCGGTTGATTCGTTCGTTGAAGATGTGAAAGGTGCAGCCTTGCGTGCTCTTGGCCTGCTGCATGGCGATGTGCGCGTGCCACATCAGCGGATCGGCGCCGCCCTGGGCGCGGGCATGGGCGATACCGAGGCTGGAGCCTATCAGCAGGCTTTCGCCATCGACCCAGTAGGGTTCGGCCAAAGCCTCGGTGATGCGTTCGGCCATCCATTCGGCCCGTTGCGGGGCGCGACGGGTATCGATCAGCAAGGCGAATTCATCGCTGCCGAGGCGCGCCAGTTGATCGCCGACTTCCAGCTGACTTTTCAGCCGTGCGACGACTTGCAGGATCAGGCGGTCGCCGGCCTGGTGGCCGAGGGCGTCGTTGGCGTGGCGGAAGTTGTCGAGATCAAGATGCCCGAGGGCCAGGCCGCGGCCGTCATTTTCGGCGAGGCGCGCCGTCAGAAGAGTCTGGAAACCCTGACGGTTGGCGATGCCAGTCAGCGGATCCTGCTCGGCCAGGCGTTGCAGGGTGTTTTCCAGCACGCCGCGTTCGCGCACATGCCGCAGGCAACGCCGTAGCATGCCGGCATCGAGGGCATCGAATACCAGCCAGTCGCTGACGCCGTCGGGCGCGGTCGCCGGCTCGTGTTCCAGAAGCAATACCGTCGGCAGGCTGCAACGGCCGGGCGCCGGCTGCAACGCGGGAACGGTCAACAACACCGCGTGGCGGTTGTCTTCGAACAGACTGCTGACCGACTCCCAGCTCGGCGCGCTGATCAGCACCGCCGCACTCCCCAACGGAGCCAGACACTCGCGCAATAACGCTGTCCACGCTGGCTCTTCGGCCAGTAGCAGCAAACGCAAGGGTTCGACAGGCGTAGTCAAGCTGACTCCCTAGACTCTGCAATGATGTGGGCGGCGGGCATTATGCCGTTGCGGCTACCAATGACCAAACGACAACGGTTATCAAAACGTTATTTTGTGTCACGAATGAGAACATTAGCCGCAAAATCACCGCGCATCCTGCGTGAAAGTAACAAAACCGGCAAATTTGAATCGCGTGTTGCGTCACAAGTCGGAGAGAGCAGCACAAATCGCTGAGCCTGTTAAAATGCCGGCCCATTTCGTCAACGACTCCCGAATTTTCGTATGTCCCGACTCAATCCCCGGCAGCAAGAAGCCGTGAACTACGTCGGCGGCCCTCTATTGGTGCTCGCCGGTGCTGGCTCCGGCAAGACCAGTGTGATCACGCGCAAGATCGCGCACCTGATCCAGAACTGCGGCATCCGTGCCCAATACATCGTCGCCATGACCTTCACCAACAAGGCCGCGCGCGAGATGAAGGAACGGGTCGGCACCCTGCTGCGTGCAGGCGAAGGTCGCGGCCTGACGGTCTGCACCTTCCATAACCTGGGCCTGAACATCATCCGCAAGGAACATGAACGGCTGGGCTACAAACCCGGTTTCTCGATCTTCGATGAAACCGACGTCAAGTCGCTGATGACTGACATCATGCAGAAGGAATATGCAGGCGACGACGGCGTCGACGAGATCAAGAACATGATCGGCGCCTGGAAAAACGATCTGATCCTGCCGGCCGAGGCCCTGGAAAACGCCCGTAACCCCAAGGAACAGACCGCCGCCATCGTCTACACCCACTATCAGCGCACGCTCAAGGCGTTCAACGCGGTGGACTTCGACGACCTGATCCTGCTGCCGGTTAAACTCTTCGAAGAGCACGCCGACATCCTCGAAAAGTGGCAGAACAAGGTGCGTTACCTGCTGGTCGACGAATACCAGGACACCAACGCCAGCCAGTATTTGCTGGTGAAAATGCTCATCGGCAAGCGTAACCAGTTCACCGTGGTGGGCGACGACGACCAGTCGATCTACGCCTGGCGTGGCGCGCGGCCGGAAAACCTGATGCTGCTCAAGGACGACTACCCGTCCCTGAAAGTGGTGATGCTGGAGCAGAACTACCGCTCCACCAGCCGCATCCTGCGCTGCGCCAACGTGCTGATCTCGAACAACCCGCACGAATTCGAAAAGCAGCTGTGGAGTGAAATGGGCCACGGCGACGAGATCCGCGTGATCCGCTGCCGCAACGAGGACGCCGAAGCCGAGCGCGTGGCCATGGAAATCCTCAGCCTGCACTTGCGCACCGACCGCCCGTACAGCGATTTCGCGATCCTCTATCGCGGCAACTACCAGGCCAAGCTGATCGAGCTGAAACTGCAGCACCATCAAGTGCCATACCGTTTGAGCGGCGGCAACAGCTTCTTCGGGCGTCAGGAAGTGAAAGACCTGATGGCCTACTTCCGCCTGATCGTGAACCCGGACGACGACAACGCCTTCCTGCGGGTGATCAACGTGCCGCGCCGTGAAATCGGCTCGACGACCCTGGAAAAACTCGGCAACTACGCCACCGAACGCAAGATCTCGATGTACGCCGCCACCGACGAACTCGGCCTGGGCGAGCATCTGGACAGCCGCTTCACTGATCGCCTGTCGCGCTTCAAGCGCTTCATGGACAAGGTGCGCGAGCAATGCGCCGGCGAAGACCCGATCTCCGCCCTGCGCAGCATGGTCATGGACATCGACTACGAGAACTGGCTGCGCACCAACAGTTCCAGCGACAAGGCTGCGGACTACCGGATGAGCAACGTCTGGTTCCTGATCGAAGCCTTGAAGAACACCCTGGAAAAAGACGAAGACGGCGAAATGACCGTCGAGGACGCCATCGGCAAACTCGTCCTGCGTGACATGCTGGAACGTCAGCAGGAAGAGGAAGACGGCGCCGAAGGCGTGCAGATGATGACCCTGCATGCGTCCAAGGGCCTGGAATTCCCTTACGTGTTCATCATGGGCATGGAAGAGGAAATCCTCCCGCACCGCTCCAGCATCGAAGCCGACACCATCGAAGAAGAACGCCGCCTGGCTTACGTGGGCATCACCCGCGCGCGCCAGACCCTCGCGTTTACTTTCGCCGCCAAGCGCAAACAGTACGGCGAGATCATCGACTGCGCGCCAAGCCGCTTCCTCGATGAGCTGCCGCCGGACGACCTGGCCTGGGAAGGCAACGACGACACACCGACCGAAGTCAAAGCCGTGCGGGGCAACAGCGCATTGGCTGATATACGCGCGATGTTAAAGCGCTAGAATTGACCACTTTTTACTAGACCTTCGACGCACAAAGCGTCAAATGAGGACAGCTTCATGGAAGCATTGCACCAGAAAATCCGCGAACAAGGCATTGTGCTTTCCGACCAGGTCCTGAAGGTCGACGCCTTCCTGAACCACCAGATCGACCCGGCCCTGATGAAGCTGATCGGCGACGAATTCGCCACGCTGTTCAAGGATTCGGGCATCACCAAGATCGTCACCATCGAAGCCTCTGGCATCGCCCCGGCGATCATGACCGGCCTGAACCTCGGCGTGCCGGTGATCTTCGCCCGCAAGCAACAGTCCCTGACCCTGACTGAAAACCTGCTGTCGGCCACCGTTTACTCGTTCACCAAGAAGACCGAAAGCACCGTGGCCATCTCCCCGCGTCACCTGACCAGCAGCGACCGCGTGCTGATCATCGACGACTTCCTGGCCAACGGTAAGGCGTCCCAGGCGCTGATCTCGATCATCAAGCAGGCCGGCGCCACCGTCGCGGGCCTGGGCATCGTGATCGAGAAGTCGTTCCAGGGCGGCCGTGCGGAACTGGATTCGCAGGGTTACCGCGTCGAGTCGCTGGCTCGCGTGAAGTCGCTGAAGGATGGCGTGGTGACTTTCATCGAGTAATCGCTGATAGGCGCAAACACACTGCAATACCTGTGGGAGCTGGCTTGCCAGCGATGGGGCCATATCCTTCAACATCCTAGTTGAGTGATAAACCGCCATCGCGGGCAAGCCCGCTCCCACAGGTTTTTTGTTGTTTGTTATTGCGCGGTGGCCTTCAGGCCCGTTAGCAACAACCGCTGAAACAGGTCTTCCTTCAGACCTTCCGGATCAGTGAGCTGCATGCGCGCCAGATGCTCCGGATACAGCGAAGCCTCAGGCGCATCCAGCGCCGCCTTGCCCAGCTCCAGAATCTCGGTCAGCTTGAATTTGCTCTTGAGCCAGTTCAGCGCCCGCAACAGATCCTTCTCGACCTCAGTGAAGTCGCAGCCCAGCGGATACTCCGGAAACAGGTTCGGATGCCGCGCGGCAATCGCCTGCAAGCGTTGCGGGGTGTTGTCGGCAAAACGAGGATCGAGACGGAAATCCTTCGGCAGCTTGCCGACCTTCTGCGCCTGCTCGATCAGGCCCTGCTGGAAGCGTGAATCGCTGATATTGAGCAACGCCTCGATCACCACCGCATCCGACTTGCCGCGCAGATCGGCGATGCCGTACTCGGTGACCACGATATCGCGCAGGTGCCGTGGAATCGTGCAATGGCCGTATTCCCAGACAATGTTCGAGCTGACATCGCCACCGGATTCGCGCCAGCTGCGCAGCAGCAGGATGGAGCGCGCATCGTGCAACGCATGCCCCTGGGCAACGAAGTTGTATTGCCCGCCGACGCCGCTGAGTACCCGCCCGTCTTCCAGTTGATCCGCCACCCCGGCACCCAGCAGGGTCATGGTGAACACGGTGTTGATGAACCGCGCATCCAGACGCTGCAGACGTTTGAGTTCTTCCTGACCGTACAGCTCGTTGATGTAGCTGATGCGGGTCATGTTGAATTCAAGCCGTTTGCTCAGCGGCAACTCACGCAAGCGTTCATAGAAACTGCGCGGCCCGAGGAAGAAACCGCCGTGGATCGACAGGCCGTCGGTTTGCGCCGCTTCGTCGAGGGTCCCGGCGTTGGCTTGCTGCTGAGTCTGTACATCCGGGTAGACCTTGCGCCGGATGATCCCGGCTTCGGCCAGCACCAGCAGGCCGTTGACGAACATTTCGCTGCAACCGTACAGGCCTTTGGCGAAGGGTTCGATGCCGCCCTCGCGTTCGATCAACTGCGCCCACTGGCTGAGGTTCACATCGGCCAGCAAGTCCTGGTATCCGGCGTTGTCGGCCTGGCGGGCCAGCAATGCAGCGGTCAGCGCATCGCCCATAGAGCCGATGCCGATCTGCAAGGTACCGCCATCGCGTATCAACGTACTGGCGTGCAACCCGATGAAGTGATCCTGAAACCCGACGGGCATGTTCGGCGTGGAAAACAGCGTGCTGCTGTCTTTCTCGTCGATCAGCAGGTCGAAGGTATCGATGTCGACTTCGGCGTCACCCGGCATGTACGGCAACTCGGTGTGCACCTGGCCGACCAGCAGGATCGTTTCCCCCGCTGCCCGGCGTTTGGCGATCATCGGGAACAGGTCGAGGGTGATGTCCGGATTGCAACTGAGGCTCAGACGATCCGGGTGTTCGCTGCTGCTGGCGAGCAACTGCGCCACCAGGTTCAGGCCGGCGGCGTTGATGTCGCGGGCGGCGTGGCTGTAGTTGCTGCTGACGTAATCCTGCTGGGCCGGCGCGCTGTTAAGCAGGCTGCCGGGCTGCATGAAGAATTGCTCGATGCGGATGTTGGACGGCAGGCTGTCGCGGTGCAGGTCGGCGAGGAATTCCAGTTCCGGGTAATCGCCGAACACCCGCTCGACGAAGGGTTCGATGAAGCGCTTCTGCAAACCATCGCCCAAGGCCGGACGGCCGAGGCACAAGGCGGTGTAGATCGTCAGCTGACGTTCGGGCAATCCGGCAACCCGCCGGTACAGCGCGTTGACGAAGGGATTGGGTTTGCCCAGCCCCAGCGGCAGGCCCATGTGGATGTGCGCCGGCAACCGCGCCAGCACGTCGTCCACTGCCTGTTCGATCGAACACAACTGCACCATCTGAAGCCTCCTGCCCGTTCCGTGAATAGAGGTACGACCGAGATTGCCGGTTGTTTGCTGCAAAGAACAGCCTCAGGCCTGAATCGCGGGCACAAAAAAACCGTCCGGAGACGGTTTTTTTCGTCAGAAGCGCGGCTTATTTCAGGCCGGACATCTTCTGGATGGCGCCCTTCAGCTCGTCGTCCGAGCAATCGGCGCAGGTGCCTTTCGGCGGCATGGCGTTGATGCCGGTGATGGCCTTGGCCAGGATGCCGTCGAGGCCGCCCTGGTGATCGGCGCGCTCTTTCCAGGCTGCGGTGTCACCGATTTTCGGCGCGCCCAACAGGCCGGAGCCGTGGCAAGCGTTGCAATGTTTGGCAATCACTTCGTCCGGCGTCTTGGCGCCGCCACCGCCGCCTGCCGAAGCAGCGACTTCCATCCCCTTGCACTCTTGCCCTTGAACACACACCTGGCCGACCGGCTCGAGGCGTTTGGCAATGTCGTCATTCGTCGCAGCTTGAGCGCTGACAGCCCAGAGGGCCAGTACGGTTGCTGGTGCAGCCAGCATTTTCATAATTAGGTTCACGCGTTCACCCTCAATGGTGGCTATTCACGCCTGCGGCCACGGTTCGCAGGCGGGCGCAAGTATAGCGGTTAGCCCGCTTCACTGAAACAACCCCAAAGTCGAAGGGGTTATATCGCGCTGTGGAAAAACGTTTCGGGTGCCTTCGCCGGTATGGCCTGGCGCCTCTTTGTTTAAAAATTCGCCGGCGTGGCTGCGCTGATTAGTCGCGCCGGTGCATCGAACGGATTACGGAAACGATGCGGCTTGGTACTTTCAAAGTAGTAGCTGTCGCCGGCTTCGAGGATAAAAGTTTCAAGACCCACCACCAGCTCCAGGCGCCCTTCCACCAGAATTCCGGTTTCCTCGCCTTCGTGGGTGAGCATTTCCTCGCCGGTATCCGCGCCCGGCGGGTAGATTTCATTGAGGAACGCGATGGCCCGGCTCGGGTGCGCGCGGCCGACCAGTTTCATGGTCACGGCGCCGTCGGAAATGTCGATCAGCTCGTTGGCCTTGTAGACGATCTGGGTCGGTTTTTCCTGCAGGATCTCTTCGGAAAAGAACTCGACCATGGACATGGGAATCCCGCCAAGAACTTTCCTCAGCGAACTGATCGAAGGGCTGACGCTGTTCTTTTCGATCATCGAAATGGTGCTGTTGGTGACGCCCGCGCGCTTGGCGAGTTCACGCTGGGAAAGCCCTTTGAGCTTGCGGATCGATTGCAGTCGTTCACCGACGTCCAAGGCTGGAGCCTCCTGATGTTGTAGAAATATTGAGCGTTATCATGGCGACAGCGTTCAGTATTTACAACACTTGGGCCCCGCTAGCGCTTCAACCCTCGGAATAGAGCCTTGGCACCCGGCGCAGGTTGCAGAAGATCTGGTACGGAATGGTGTCCGCCCACTTCGCCACGTCGCTGGCGAGGATGTTCTTGCCCCACAACTCGACAGTCGATCCGAGGCCGGCTTGCGGCACGTCGGTCAGGTCGATGCACAGCATGTCCATCGACACCCGGCCAAGAATGCGGCTGCGCTGACCGGCCACCAGTACCGGAGTGCCGGTCGGCGCCTGACGCGGATAACCGTCGGCGTAACCCATGGCGACCACGCCGATGCGCATCGGTTTGTCGGTGATGAATTTCGCACCGTAACCCACCGGTTCGCCGGCCGGCAGCTCGCGCACGCTGATGACTTTCGATTCCAGGGTCATCACCGGTTGCAGGCGCTCGGCCACGGCGTTGGCTTCTTCGAACGGAGTGGCGCCGTAGAGCATGATGCCCGGACGCACCCAGTCGCTGTGAATCTGAGGCCAGCCCAGCACCGCCGGCGAATTGCGCAGGCTGACTTCAGCGGCCAGGCCCTGACGCGCGGCCTCGAACACGGCAACCTGCTCGGCGCTGCTCTGCTCGTGCAGCTCATCGGCCCGGGCGAAGTGGCTCATCAGCACGACTTTCGCTACGTTGCCGCTGGCCAGCAGACGCTGATAAGCCGCCGGGTAATCCTTCGGATGCAGGCCCACACGGTGCATGCCCGAATCGAGCTTCAGCCATACGGTGATCGGTTTGCCCAACGCCGCCTGCTCGATCGCTTCGAGCTGCCACAGCGAATGCACCACGCACCAGAAATCGTGCTCGACGATCAGCGCCAGCTCATCGGCCTCGAAAAAGCCTTCGAGCAACAGCACCGGCGCGCGAATCCCGGCGGCACGCAGTTCCAGGGCTTCTTCGATGCACGCCACCGCGAAGCCGTCCGCTTCAGCCTCCAGCGCCTGGGCGCAACGCACTGCGCCATGGCCGTAGGCATCGGCCTTGATCACCGCCAGTGCCTTGGCACCGGTGACTTCACGGGCGATACGGTAGTTGTGACGCAGGGCTTGAAGGTCGATCAGGGCACGGGCAGGACGCATGGCAGCAGACTTCTTGGCGGTCATGGGAATAAAAACCGGCGCTGGCTGACGGCGTGAACCGCCAACAGCACCGGGAGAGGGATCTTTACAACGGGTTACGGCAGCGCGGCGACGATGGAGATCTCGACCAGGATGCTCGGCTTGGCCATCTTCGCTTCAACCGTGGCACGGGCCGGGGCGGCGCCTTTGGGCAGCCACTGATCCCACACCGAATTCATGCCGGCAAAGTGCGCCTCGATGTCGTTCAGGTAGATCGTCGCCGACAGCAGGTGCTGTTTGTCGGTGCCGGCCAGATCGAGCAGTCGCTCGATGTTGGCGAGGACGTCGCGGGTCTGCTGTTCGACACCGGCGTTGAAGTCATCGCCGACCTGCCCGGACAGATACACCGTACCGTTGTGGCTGACGATCTGACTCATGCGCTCATTGGTGAGCTGGCGCTGGATTGCCATGCTTTGCGGACTCCTGGGTGGTGTTGCCATAACGGGAAATATCGAGGCCTTCGGCGCTGATCTGTGGCTTTTTCTTCGCCATCAAATCAGCCAGCAAGCGACCGGAGCCGCACGCCATGGTCCAGCCGAGGGTGCCGTGACCGGTGTTCAGGAACAGGTTCTTGAACGGGGTTGCGCCGACGATCGGCGTGCCATCCGGGGTGGTTGGACGCAGGCCGGTCCAGAAACTCGCTTCGGCCAGATTGCCGCCCTGAGGATAAAGGTCGTTGACGATCATCTCCAGGGTTTCGCGCCGACGCGGGTTCAGCGACAGGTCAAAACCGGCGATCTCCGCCATGCCGCCGACGCGGATGCGGTTATCGAAACGGGTGATCGCGACTTTGTAAGTCTCGTCGAGAATGGTCGAAGTCGGGGCCATCGCCGGGTTGGTGATCGGCACGGTCAGCGAGTAGCCCTTCAACGGATACACCGGGGCCTTGATGCCCAGCGGCTTGAGCAGTTGCGGCGAGTAGCTGCCGAGGGCCAGCACGTAGCGGTCAGCGGTTTCCAGCTTGCCGTCGATCCACACGCCGTTGATGCGGTCACCGGCGAAGTCGAGCCGCTGGATATCCTGGCCGAAGCGGAACTCCACACCGAGCTTGGTGGCCATTTCGGCGAGGCGGGTGGTGAAGATCTGGCAGTCGCCGGTCTGGTCGTTCGGCAGGCGCAGGGCACCGGCGAGGATGTCGGTGACACCGGCCAGAGCCGGTTCGACGCGGGCAATGCCGGCACGATCGAGCACTTCGAACGGTACGCCGGACTCTTTCAATACAGCGATGTCCTTGGCGGCGTTATCCAGTTGCGCCTGGGTGCGGAACAACTGGGTCGTACCGAGGCTGCGGCCTTCGTAGGCGATGCCGGTTTCGGCGCGCAATTCGTCGAGGCAGTCGCGGCTGTACTCGGACAGACGCACCATGCGCTCCTTGTTCACCGCGTAACGGTTGGCAGTGCAGTTGCGCAGCATCTGCGCCATCCACAGGTACTGGTCGATGTCGGCGGTGGCCTTGATCGCCAGCGGTGCGTGGCGTTGCAGCAGCCACTTGATGGCTTTGAGGGGTACGCCCGGCGCGGCCCACGGCGAGGCGTAGCCCGGCGAGACCTGGCCGGCGTTGGCGAAACTGGTCTCCATGGCCGCGGCGGGCTGCCGGTCGACCACCACCACTTCAAACCCGGCACGGGCCAGATAGTAAGCACTGGCGGTACCGATGACGCCGCTACCCAAGACCATAACGCGCATTTTGTATCCCTCATCGCGGCGTGCCGCGTACGTCTGTTGTTAGAGCAATGATGCGCGCAGTGTAAAAAAGATTTGCCAGTGCTTTTCACTGTATAAGCGCCTATATTTGGCGACAATTCTCGGCAAAAACCCTTTTCACGGAGGCGCATCCCCTATGCGTACCAACACTCAGACCAAACGTGAGCTGGACAAGATCGACCGCAACATCTTGCGGATCCTGCAGGCGGACGGGCGGATTTCATTCACCGAGCTGGGCGAGAAGGTCGGGCTCTCCACCACGCCTTGCACGGAGCGGGTGCGGCGCCTGGAGCGCGAGGGGATCATCATGGGCTACAACGCCCGCCTGAATCCGCAGCACTTGAAGGGTAGTCTCCTGGTGTTCGTCGAGATCAGCCTCGACTACAAATCCGGCGATACTTTCGAAGAGTTCCGACGTGCGGTGCTGAAATTGCCCCACGTGCTGGAATGCCATCTGGTGTCAGGGGATTTCGACTATCTGGTGAAGGCGCGGATTTCCGAGATGGCCTCGTACCGCAAGCTGCTGGGCGACATCCTGCTCAAGCTGCCGCACGTGCGTGAATCCAAGAGCTACATCGTGATGGAAGAAGTGAAAGAGAGCCTGAGCCTGCCGATTCCGGACTGAACGCTCAGACCAGCACCTGCCGGTTTTCGGCCATGTACTCGAACACCTGCTTCTCGACCCGTGGGTGAATCAGCTCCACCGGCCGCCGGCCGTTGGGGCACGGCAAGGTCTGGGTGGTGCCGAACAACCGGCAGATCAGCGGCCGTTCGTCATACACCGTGCAGCCATTCGGTCCCAAGTGCACACAGTTGAGCTCTTCCATCGCTGCGTCCTGCTCGGCGCGGGTCTTGCGCGGCAGGCGGGACATTTCCTCGGGCGAGGTGGTCACCGGCCCGCAGCAGTCATGGCAGCCCGGCACGCACTCGAACGTGGGAATCTGCTGACGCAGGGTGCGGATTTTCTGACTGTTGCAGCTCATTGCAGCGGTAACCGGAGCGGAATAGGCGGCAATTGTGCCGCAAAAGCCGTGATCCAGACACCACGGGCCGACCAATGTTGCCCGGCCTCGGGCCTGCGGCTTATGCTCCGTCAAATTTTCTCGACACCCGCTCAGGATGACGCCCATGAATGCCCGCGCCCAAGCCACCGCGAGCCAACCCCACGTTGCCTCTTATTACGCCGCCAGCAGCCTGCCGCAGCCCGACCATCCGGTGCTGCAAGGTGAACTGATCGCGGACGTGTGCGTGGTCGGTGGCGGTTTCTCCGGGCTGAACACCGCGCTGGAACTGGCTGAACGGGGTTTGAGCGTGGTGCTTCTGGAGGCGCACCGGATCGGCTGGGGCGCCAGCGGTCGCAACGGCGGGCAGCTGATTCGCGGGGTCGGTCACGGCCTCGATCAGTTCGCCAACGTGATCGGCGCCGACGGCGTGCGTCAGATGAAACTCATGGGCCTGGAAGCGGTGGAAATCGTCCGCCAGCGCGTCGAAAAATTTCAGATCCCCTGCGACCTGACCTGGGGTTACTGCGACCTCGCCAACAAACCTTCCGATCTGGAAGGCTTTGCCGAAGACGCCGAAGAGCTGCGCAGCCTCGGTTACCGCTACGAAACCCGCCTTCTGCAAGCGAACGAGATGCACACCGTAGTCGGCTCCAACCGCTACGTCGGCGGTTTGATCGACATGGGTTCCGGGCATCTGCACCCGCTGAACCTGGCACTCGGAGAAGCCGCAGCGGCGCAACAACTGGGCGTCAAACTGTTCGAACAATCGGCGGTCACCCGCATCGACTATGGCCCCGAAGTAAGGGTGCACACGGCGCAAGGCTCGGTACGGGCGAAGACGCTCGTGCTGGGCTGTAACGCGTACCTCAACAATCTGAATCCGCAACTCAGCGGCAAGGTGCTGCCAGCCGGCAGCTACATCATCGCCACTGAACCCCTGAGCGAAGAACAGGCCCACGCCCTGCTGCCGCAGAACATGGCGGTCTGCGACCAGCGTGTAGCGCTTGATTACTACCGGCTCTCGGCGGATCGTCGTCTGTTGTTCGGCGGCGCCTGCCATTACTCGGGGCGTGATCCAAAGGACATCGGCGCCTACATGCGGCCCAAGATGCTGGAGGTGTTCCCGCAGCTCGCCTCGGCGAAGATCGATTATCAGTGGGGCGGGATGATCGGCATCGGTGCCAACCGTCTGCCGCAGATTGGCCGGCTCGCGAATCAGCCGAATGTGTATTACGCCCAGGCTTATTCTGGTCACGGCGTGAATGCCACGCACCTGGCGGGCAAGCTGCTGGCCGAGGCTATCAGCGGCCAGCACAGCGGTGGCTTCGACCTGTTCGCCAAAGTGCCACACATCACCTTCCCCGGCGGCAAGCATCTGCGCTCGCCGCTGCTGGCGTTGGGGATGCTGTGGCACCGGCTTAAAGAGTTGGTCTGAGATCGTTCCCACGCAGAGCGTGGGAACGATCCCTCTAAATCCGCCAGAACGGCTTCAACCCTTCCTCCAGCGCCTGCTCGCGGGTCAGCCCGATGTCCTTGAGCTGTTCCGGCGTCAGGCGCAGCAACGCCTTGCGCGTGTGCAGACGATGCCAGAACAGGTCCCAGCGACTCAGGCCGGACGGTGCGTTGCACATGCTCTCGTTGCGCGCATTGTCCTGTTGCCCTGCCTCCAGTTCCTGACTGTGTAACGTCAGCCGCACATCGCTCAAACCGTTCATTTTCATTGCTCCTGTTTACTTGGGTAGCCAGAGATTCCATGATGCGCGGGCGAGCAAAAGCATTACAGATTCAACACATCTGTATTATTTCCATACAGATTTGCTGTCTCTGAGACTGAATTGTCGATTTACGCCGCATCTGTACTGGTTTAACGAATCATCTGCATCGAGGCAGTGCCATGACGCTCTATGTGAATCTCGCCGAATTGCTCGGTACCCGCATCGAACAAGGCTTCTACCGTCCTGGTGATCGCCTGCCCTCGGTGCGCGCCTTGAGCGTAGAACACGGAGTCAGCCTGAGCACGGTGCAGCAGGCCTATCGGATGCTGGAAGACAGCGGCCTGGCCACGCCGAAACCCAAATCCGGGTACTTCGTGCCGGTCGGGCGTGAGTTGCCCGAACTGCCGGCAGTCGGGCGCCCCGCGCAACGGCCGGTGGAGATTTCCCAGTGGGATCAGGTGCTGGAACTGATTCGCGCGGTGCCGCGCAAGGACGTGGTGCAGCTGGGTCGCGGCATGCCGGACATCTCGTCGCCGACGATGAAGCCGCTGCTGCGCGGACTGGCCCGTATCAGCCGCCGTCAGGACATGCCCGGTCTGTATTACGACAACATCCACGGCACCCTAGAACTGCGCGAACAGATCGCCCGGCTGATGCTCGATTCCGGCTGCCAGTTGAGCGCCAGCGATCTGGTGGTCACCACCGGTTGCCATGAAGCGCTGTCTACCAGCATCCACGCAATCTGCGAGCCCGGTGACATCGTCGCGGTGGATTCGCCGAGCTTCCACGGCGCCATGCAGACCCTCAAAGGGCTGGGCATGAAAGCCCTGGAAATCCCCACCGACCCGCTCACCGGCATCAGCCTCGAAGCGCTGGAACTGGCGCTGGAGCAATGGCCGATCAAGGTCATCCAGCTCACGCCCAACTGCAACAACCCGCTCGGCTACATCATGCCGGAGTCGCGCAAACGTGCCCTGCTCAACCTGGCCCAGCGCTTCGACGTGGCGATCATCGAGGACGATGTGTATGGCGAACTGGCCTACACCTATCCGCGTCCGCGCACGATCAGATCCTTCGACGAAGATGGCCGAGTCTTACTTTGCAGTTCATTTTCCAAGACGCTCGCGCCGGGATTGCGCATCGGCTGGGTCGCGCCCGGTCGCTACCTCGAACGCGTGCTGCACATGAAATACATCAGCACCGGCTCCACCGCGCCCCAGCCGCAGATCGCCATCGCCGAATTTCTCAAGGCCGGGCACTTCGAACCGCATTTGCGGCGGATGCGCACGCAATACCAGCGCAATCGCGACGTGATGATCGACTGGGTGACGCGTTACTTCCCGGCCGGTACCCGCGCGAGCCGTCCGCAAGGCAGCTTCATGCTCTGGGTCGAACTGCCGGAAGGTTTCGATACGCTGAAACTGAATCGTGCGCTGCACGATCAGGGCGTACAGATTGCCGTCGGCAGCATCTTTTCCGCCTCGGGCAAGTACCGCAATTGCCTGCGCATGAACTACGCTGCCAAACCGACAGCTTTGATCGAAGAGGCAGTGCGCAAGGTCGGTGCGGCAGCGATCAGACTGCTGGCCGAAGCCGACTGACTTTTCACGAGCAAACAGCGTCCATATGCCCAACCCTGCCGCCAACCGGAACGATCCCACGTGAGCTTCAGACATCCCCTACTCGCTCTGCTGGTACTCTCCACGTTCCTTGGCGGTTGTGCGTCTATCGACGTACCGCGCGAACCGAGCCAGGCGTTGCCGGCGGCCGACTCCGCGTTCGGCCGTTCGATCCAGGCCCAGGCGGCGCCCTACAAGGGCCAGTCCGGCTTTCGCCTGCTGTCCAACAGCACCGAAGCCTTTACCGCTCGCGCCGAGCTGATCCGCAACGCACAACGCAGCCTCGACTTGCAGTACTACATCGTCCATGACGGCATCAGTACGCGAATGCTGGTGGAGGAAGTGTTGAAGGCCGCCGATCGTGGCTTGCGGGTGCGGATCCTGCTGGACGACACCACCAGCGACGGCCTCGACCTGATCATCGCCACCCTGGCGGCACATCCGCAGATCCAGATTCGCCTGTTCAATCCGCTGCACCTGGGGCGCAGCACCGGCGTGACCCGGGCGGCCGGGCGGCTGTTCAACCTGTCGCTGCAACACCGGCGGATGCACAACAAGTTGTGGCTGGCGGACAATAGCGCGGCCATCGTTGGCGGGCGCAATCTGGGTGACGAATACTTCGATGCCGAGCCCAACCTGAATTTCACCGATATCGACATGCTGAGTGTCGGGCCGGTCGCCGAACAGCTCGGGCACAGTTTCGACCAGTACTGGAACAGTGCCCTGAGCAAGCCGATCGACGAATTCCTCTCCAGCAAACCCTCGGCCAAAGACCTGCAGAACACCCGCACACGCCTGGAAGAATCCCTCGAAGAAACCCGCAAACAGAATCACGCGCTGTATCAGCAGTTGATGACCTACCGCACCGACCCGCGCATGGATATCTGGCGCAAAGAGCTGATCTGGGCCTGGAACCAGGCGCTGTGGGATGCGCCGAGCAAGGTACTGGCCAAGGGCGAACCCGAACCGCAATTGCTGCTGACGACCCAACTGGCACCGGAGCTCACGGGTGTCAGCAAAGAACTGGTGATGATTTCTGCCTACTTCGTGCCGGGGCAACCGGGGTTGGTCTACCTGACCGGCCGCGCTGATGCCGGCGTGTCGGTGAGCCTGCTGACCAACTCGCTGGAAGCCACCGATGTGCCAGCGGTGCACGGCGGTTATGCGCCGTATCGCAAGGCGCTGCTGGAACATGGCGTGAAACTGTTTGAGCTGCGGCGCCAGCCTGGGGATAACTATGGCAGCGGCCCGCACCTGTTTTACAGCAAGTCCTATCGTGGCTCGGACTCGAGCCTGCATAGCAAGGCGATGATCTTCGACGGCAAAAAATCGTTCATCGGCTCGTTCAATTTCGACCCGCGCTCGGTGCTGTGGAACACCGAAGTCGGGGTGTTGGTGGACAGTCCCGAACTGGCAGCCCACGTACGCGAACTGGCCTTGCAAGGCATGGCGCCAGCGCTCAGCTACGAAGCGAAACTGCAGGACGGAAAAGTGGTGTGGGTCACCGAGGACAACGGCCAGATGCACACGCTGACCAAGGAGCCGGGGAGTTGGTGGCGGCGCTTCAATGCGTGGTTCAGCACCACCGTGGGACTGGAGCGGATGCTGTAACAGCCCGCTCCAACCGGCTTATCAAGCGGGCGCCGACACCTTGCCGAACGCCCCTTGCCGTGACAGAAGAATCACCAGTCCGAATGCCCCGGCCGCCATCAGCCACGGCAGCGCATGCCCGCTGATCCACTGACTGCCCGCCCCCGCCATCAACGGCCCGATCAAACAACCGACACCCCACAGCTGCGCGACATGCGCATTCGCCCGCACCAGCGCATCGTCGCGGTAGCGCTCGCCAATCAAAATCAGCGACAGAGTGAACAGGCCACCGGCACTGGCGCCGAACAGCACCCACAGCGGCCAGATCAGCAAAGTGTCGAGCAGCATCGGGATCGCCAGACTCGACAGCATCAACACCACAGCGCAGCCGGTAAACAGGGTCCGCCGTGACAGATAATCGGCCAGCGCACCGATGGGCAATTGCAGCAGCGCATCACCCACCACCACGGTGCTGACCATCGCCAGCGCGATTTCGGCGGTGAAGCCCTGTTGCAGGCAATACACCGGCAATAGGGTCAGGATCATCGCCTCGAACGCGGCGAACAACGACACCGCCCAGGCGATTGCCGGCAGCTCGCGAGCGAACCCCCACAGATCGCCGAAGGTCACGCTGCTGGCCTCGCTGCTTGGCGCGCCGCTGCGACCCAGCAGCAGAAACGGCGAAGCGATCAGCAGACCGACACCCACCCAGAAACCGTAATCGTGATCGGTGCCCAGTGCGCCCAACAGCAACGGACCAGACAGTTGGCTCAACGCATAACTGCTGCCATACAGCGCCACCAATCGACCGCGCCAGTGCTCGACCACCAGTTGATTGATCCAGCTCTCGCCGAGGATGAACACAATGGTCAGGATCACCCCGATCATCAGCCGCAGCACCAGCCAGATCGGGTAGCTCGGCAGCAGCGCCAGCAGACCGATGGACAGTGCCCCGGCCCACAGGCACAGGCGCATCAGGTTCGCAGTGCCGAAACGTGCCGCCAGATGACTGGAAATCTTCGCCCCCAGCAACACGCCAATGGCCGGCATTGCCGCCATCACGCCGATGGCGAACGAGCCGTAGCCCCAGCCCTCCAGGCGCAACGACACCAACGGCATGCTGACACCGAGGGCCAGGCCAACACTCAAGACAGACGCCAACACGGCGAAATACGTCGCCCAACGCATGGTCCACGCTCCTGTGGATAATTTTTATTCACACAAAACCAATGTGGGAGCGAGCCTGCTCGCGATAGCGGTGTCACATTCAACATTGATGTCGACTGTCACACCGCTATCGCGAGCAGGCTCGCTCCCACAGGGATCTCTGTTCGATTCGAGAGCCTGATTCACTCAGGCTCCCGTCAACGATTTACAGCTTGATCCAGGTCGCCTTCAGCTCGGTGTATTTGTCGAAGGCGTGCAGCGACTTGTCGCGACCGTTGCCCGACTGCTTGAAGCCGCCGAACGGTGCGGTCATGTCGCCGCCGTCGTACTGGTTGACCCACACACTGCCGGCACGCAGGGCCTTGGCGGTGAGGTGCGCCTTGGAAATGTCCTGAGTCCAGACCGCTGCCGCCAGGCCGTAAGGCGTGTCGTTGGCGATGTTGATCGCTTCCTCAGCGGTATCGAACGCAATGACCGACAGCACCGGGCCGAAGATCTCTTCCTGGGCAATCTTCATCGCGTTGCTCACGCCGTCGAAAATCGTCGGCTCGACGTAGGTGCCGCCGGTTTCCTGAAGAATGCGCTTGCCGCCGGCCACCAGTTTGGCGCCGTCGGAGTGGCCCGACTCGATGTAGGACAGCACGGTGTTCATCTGCTGGGTATCGACCAGCGCGCCAACGTTGGTGGCCGGATCCAGCGGGTTGCCGGGTTTCCAGGTTTTCAGCGCCTCGATCACCATCGGCAGGAACTTGTCCTTGATCGAACGCTCGACCAGCAGACGGGAACCTGCGGTGCAGACTTCGCCCTGGTTGAAGGCGATGGCGCTGGCGGCGGATTCGGCGGCGGCCTGCAGATCCGGAGCATCGGCAAACACGATGTTCGGGCTCTTGCCGCCGGCTTCCAGCCAGACGCGCTTCATGTTCGATTCGCCGGAATAGATCATCAGTTGCTTGGCGATCTTGGTCGAACCGGTGAACACCAGAGTGTCGACATCATTGTGCAGAGCGAGCGCCTTGCCGACAGTGTGGCCGTAACCTGGCAGTACGTTCAGCACGCCTTTCGGAATGCCGGCTTCAACGGCCAGTTCGGCAATGCGGATGGCGGTCAGCGGGGATTTTTCCGACGGCTTGAGGATCACCGAGTTGCCGGTCGACAGGGCCGGGCCGAGTTTCCAGCAGGCCATCATCAGCGGGAAGTTCCACGGCACGATAGCGCCAACTACGCCCACTGGCTCACGGGTCACCAGACCCAGTTGATCGTGCGGCGTAGCGGCGACTTCGTCGTAGATCTTGTCGATCGCCTCACCGCTCCAGCTCAGGGCTTGCGCAGCGCCCGGCACGTCGATGTACAGCGAATCGCTGATCGGCTTGCCCATGTCGAGGGTTTCGAGCAGGGCCAGTTCTTCGGCGTGCTGCTTGAGCAGGCCGGCGAAACGGATCATGGTGGCTTTGCGTTTGGTCGGCGCCAGGCGCGACCAGACGCCGGAATTGAACGTGGCGCGGGCGTTTTCCACGGCGCGCTGGGCGTCGGCGGCGTCACAGCTGGCAATCTTGCCCAGCAGACGGCCATCGACCGGACTGATGCACTCGAAGGTCTCGCCGGAGACGGCATCGGTGTACTCGCCATTAAGGTAGGCGCGGCCTTCGATCTTCAGGTCGCGGGCGCGTTGTTCCCAGTCGGCACGAGTCAGGGTGGTCATTCGAGTGTCCTCCTCTTGTTCAATACGAGCGCCGCGATCGTCGCGGTCGTCCTCAGGAATACTGCCCGGCCAGCCTGCTTTTCGGCCCAAGGCATCCGCCACCCTAAACCAGCGACCGGGGTTGTTTCAATATATTTGACATAAGCTCGCCATACGGCCTTGCGGCGTTCAATTTAATCAACATAGACTTTGACCCTTTCACGCCATCGCGCCGTCATCACGGGAGAAAACAACAATGAACATCCAGAACGTCGTCGACATCAGCCTCACCACAACCGAAGCCGAACGCTATCGCCCGGACCCGGCCAAAGTGCTCAAGGGTGATCCCGAGCAAGCGGTGTTCAATCAGTACGACAGCCCTTGCGGGCAAATGGGTGTCGGCGTGTGGGAAGGTGCGGTAGGTCAGTGGACGGTGAATTACACCGAGCACGAATACTGCGAAATCCTGCAGGGCGTATCGGTGCTGCGTGACAGTGAAGGCAATGCCAAGACCCTGCGTGTCGGCGACCGCTTTGTGATTCCGGCCGGCTTTCGTGGCACCTGGGAAGTGCTGGAGGCTTGCCGCAAGATCTACGTGATCTTCGAAGAAAAATAACTATGTAACGCACGACCGAATGCTGACGGGTTGAAAATCGGGTCGTCCATAAGGACATTCCCGTCACGTATAAGGAAATGCGGCATGACCAAAATAGAAGCTTTCAACAAGATTCACCACTTGATCGGCACCCCGTATGTAGAGACCGTAAAGGCCTATATCAACGAACTGACCGGTTTCACCGCCAACGGGCCAATTCAAGGGCCAGATAACCTCCGGGCCAGGTATAGGACCGTAGACATCTTCATCTGCAACGAGGGCAAGATCCTGTCGTTTCAGATCCACGAATAATTGGCGCCACTGAAAGGCTTACCTTTCGAAGGCCTGCATCGCGAGATGCAGGCCTTTTTTGTCGCGATCCCACCGGCCACCACAATTGCCGGACAACAAAAAAGGCCCGTATCGTGAGATACGGGCCTTTTTCGTAAGTCGGGAAAAATCAATTACTTGATTTTGCCTTCCTTGTAGATCACGTGCTTGCGAACAACCGGATCATATTTCTTGATCTCGATTTTGTCCGGGGTAGTACGCTTGTTCTTGTCGGTAGTGTAGAAGTGACCAGTACCGGCGCTCGAGATCAAACGAATCAATTCACGCATGATTAGCTCCCTTAAACCTTGCCGTCGCGACGCAGCTCGGCCAGCACAACGCTGATGCCACGCTTGTCGATGATACGCATGCCTTTGGCGGAAACGCGCAGGCGTACGAAACGTTTCTCTTCTTCAACCCAGAAGCGGTGATGCTGCAGGTTCGGCAGGAAACGACGACGGGTTTTGTTGTTTGCGTGGGAAATGTTGTTCCCAGTCACCGGACCCTTACCGGTAACTTGACATACTCTAGACATGCCTCAGCCCTCTAAAACCACATGCCCAACCCGGCATGGGTTGGCCGCTTAATCTCTAGTCATTGTGGCGCCAGGCGCCGCGATTCTTTAGAGGTCTTACCGGCTACACCTACAAGCGAAGGAACCGGGCCCCTAGAAAAGAGCGCTGCTTTATACCAGAAAGACCACGGAGCAACAACTTTCCGTGTGGAAAGAATGGCTAAAAAGCCGCTTTTTCCGGCTGAAAGCGCTTTGGGCAAAGGCTGCCGGCAATTTTTACCATTCGTCGAAGAAAACCGATCATACCCGCGATCGGGACTTTTCCCATCGCCTCTTCCGACAAATCCTCAGCCGCGCAGCCCCGAAAATGCAAAAAGGGGATAGTCATTTGCAATCGCGACCACTAGGGTAGACCTTTTCCAGACTGCACTTGCAGATGGGCCTTCGATCTGTAAAGGAAGCCGACCATGCGCCTCGCTGCCCTCCCCCTGCTCTTCGCCCCGCTGTTACTGAGTCCACTGGCCCAGGCCGCCGCCCTGAGCGTCTGCACCGAGGCCAGCCCCGAGGGCTTCGACGTGGTGCAGTACAACTCGCTGACCACCACCAACGCTTCGGCCGACGTGCTGATGAACCGCCTGGTGGACTTCGACACCGCCAGCGGTAAAGTCGTCCCAAGCCTGGCCGACAGCTGGGAAGTCAGCACTGACGGCCTTACCTACGTGTTCAAGCTGCACCCGCAGGTGAAGTTCCACAGCACCGACTACTTCAAGCCGACCCGCGAACTGACTGCCGAAGACGTCAAATTCAGCTTCGACCGCATGCTCGACCCGGCCAACCCGTGGCACAAAGTCGCCCAGAGCGGCTTCCCACACGCCCAGTCGATGCAGCTGCCGAGCCTGATCAAGAAGATCGACGCGCTGGATCCGCTGACCGTTCGTTTCACCCTCGACCACCCGGACTCGACGTTCCTCGCGACCCTGAGCATGGGTTTCGCCTCCATTTATTCTGCTGAATACGCCGACAAGCTGCTGAAGGCCGATGCCACCGACAAGCTCAACAGCCAGCCGGTCGGCACCGGTCCGTTCGTGTTCACCCGGTTCCAGAAAGACGCCTCGATCCGCTACAAGGCCAACCCGGACTACTTCCGTGGCAAGCCTGCGGTGGACCCACTGATTTTCGCCATCACTCCGGACGCCAACGTGCGCCTGCAAAAGCTGCGGCGCAACGAGTGCCAGATTGCCCTGTCGCCAAAACCGCTGGACGTACAGGCCGCGAAGCAGGAGCCGACGCTGAAAGTCGAAAAAACTGACGCGTTCATGACCGCATTCGTTGGCATCAACAGCCAGCATCCGCCGCTGGACAAACCGGAAGTGCGCCAGGCGATCAACCTCGCCTTCGACAAAGCCAACTACCTGAAGGCTGTTTTCGAAGACACTGCCGAAGCCGCCAACGGCCCGTACCCGCCGAACACCTGGAGCTACGCGAAGAATCTGCCGGGTTACCCGCACGACGTGGCAAAAGCCAAGGCGTTGCTGGCCAAGGCCGGACTGAAAGACGGTTTTCAGACCACTATCTGGACGCGCCCGTCCGGCAGCCTGCTCAACCCGAACCCGAGCCTCGGCGCACAACTGCTGCAATCGGACCTGGCGGAGATCGGCATTCAGGCGGAAATCCGCGTGATCGAATGGGGCGAGCTGATTCGCCGCGCCAAGGCTGGCGAGCATGACCTGCTGTTCATGGGCTGGGCCGGCGACAACGGCGACCCGGACAACTTCCTCACGCCGCAGTTTTCCTGCGCGGCGGTCAAGTCCGGCACCAACTTCGCCCGCTACTGCAATGCCGATCTGGACAAACTGATCAGCGCCGGCAAGACCACCAGCGAGCAAGGCGTACGCACCAAGCTCTACGAACAGGCACAGGCGCAGATCCAGCAGCAGGCGTTGTGGCTGCCGCTGGCGCATCCTACGGCGTATGCGCTGACGCGTAAGGACGTTCAGGGTTACTCGGTCTCCCCGTTCGGTCGGCAAGACTATTCCAAAGTCACCCTCAAATAACCCGCCACAACACAAAACCTGTTGGAGCTGGCTTGCCAGCGATAGCGGACTGACAGCCAACATTGTGCTGAATGTGCCGCCGTCATCGCTGGCAAGCCAGCTCCCACAGGGTTTTGCATTCTCCCCTCGGATCTACATCCAGCCACACTCCGCCATCGACAACGGTTCACCATCGCCAACGATGAAGTGATCGAGCACCCGCACGTCGATCAACTCCAAAGCCTTCTGCAAACGCTTGGTCAATAATCGATCAGCCTGACTGGGATCGGAGTTTCCCGACGGATGGTTATGGCACAGGATCACCGCTGCCGCGTTGTTGGCCAGGGAACGCTTCACGACTTCCCGGGGATGCACGGCCGTGTTGTCGATCGAGCCGCGAAACAGCGTCTCGAAGGTCAGCACCTGATGTTTGGAGTCGAGAAACAGGCAACCGAACACCTCGTGCGGCTCGTGGCGCAGCATGGCTTTGAGGTAATCACGTACCACCTGTGGATTCTCCAGCGCCGTTTTCTGGCGCATGCGCTCGGCCAGATGTCGCCGCCCCATCTCCAACACAGCTTGCAGTTGGGCAAACTTCGCCGGCCCCAGGCCCAATTGCTCGCTGAACGCCCCGAGATCAGCCTCCAGCAATGCACGCAGACTGCCGAACTGACTCAACAAGTGTCGCGCCAGATCCACCGCGCTTTTACCGGATACGCCAGTCCGTAGAAAAATCGCCAGCAATTCGGCATCGGAAAGACTTCCCGAGCCCTGTTCCAACAGCTTCTCCCGCGGCCTTTCCGCCGCCGGCCAATCGCGAATACTCATACACCTTCCTTGTCTGTGGGCGCCGCTGTTCCGTAGCGGTCGCTGTGATATCGTAGCCCATCTTTTTTGCGGGCGAATTCACTCTGGGGAGGGGGTTTCGCCACGTATGTCACCAACGAAATGTAAAGGCAGACCTATGCAGCGGCTGTATCGGAAACGCATCGTTCTGGGCGTCGGCGGCGGCATTGCTGCCTACAAGAGCGCCGACCTTGTGCGCCGCCTGATCGACCAGGGCGCCGAAGTGCGCGTGGTCATGACCCGCGGCGGCAGCGAATTCATCACCCCGCTGACCATGCAGGCCCTGTCCGGCCACCCGGTTCACCTGGACTTGCTCGACCCGGCTGCTGAAGCCGCAATGGGCCACATCGAACTGGCCAAATGGGCCGATCTGGTGCTGATCGCCCCGGCGACCGCCGACTTGTTGGCCCGTCTGGCCCAAGGCATTGCCAACGACCTGCTGACCACGCTGGTGCTGGCCACCGACGCCATCGTCGCGGTCGCCCCGGCCATGAACCAGGCCATGTGGCGCGACCCGGCGACCCAGGCCAACCTGCAACTCCTTGAAAGCCGTGGCCTGAAGACCTTCGGCCCGGCCTCCGGCAGCCAGGCCTGCGGCGACGTCGGCATGGGCCGCATGATGGAAGCCACCGATCTGGCCCAGCTCGCGGCGGACTGTTTCCAGCGTCAGGCGCTGACCGGCAAGCACGTGGTCATCACCGCCGGCCCGACCCAGGAAAACATCGACCCGGTGCGCTACATCACCAACCACAGCTCCGGCAAAATGGGTTTCGCCCTGGCGGAAGCGGCGGTGGAAGCCGGCGCCCGCGTCACGCTGATCAGCGGCCCGGTGCATTTGCCGACGCCGGATCGCGTCACCCGCATCGACGTGGTCAGCGCCCGCGACATGCTCGCCGCGTGTGAAGCCGCGATCCCTTGCGACATCTTCATCGCCTCGGCGGCGGTCGCGGACTACCGTCCGGAAGTCGTCGCCCCGCAAAAATTGAAGAAAGACCCTACGAGCGGCGACGGCTTCGTCCTGCAAATGGTGCGTAACCCGGACATCCTGGCCACCATCGCGACCCGTCCCGACCGTCCGTTCAGTGTCGGCTTCGCCGCCGAGACCGAACACCTGCTCGACTACGCTGCACGCAAGCTGAAGGACAAGAATCTCGATCTGATCGTCGCCAACGACGTCGCCAACCCGAGCATCGGTTTCAACAGCGAAGAAAACGCCTGCAGCGTCATCGACCGTGCGCTGCACGCCACGGTTTTCGCCCAGACCAGCAAGAGCAAGATCGCTCGCCAACTGGTCACTTTTATCGCCGAACGTCTGAACCAGGTTTAATTTACATGCACGCTTTGCAAGCCAAGATCCTCGACCCACGCATCGGTACCGAATTCCCGCTGCCGCAATACGCCACACCGGGCTCCGCCGGCCTCGACCTGCGGGCCATGCTGCAAGAGGACATCGTGATCAAACCGGGTGAAACCGTGCTGATTCCGACCGGTCTGTCGGTCTACATCGGCGATCCGAACCTCGCCGCGTTGATCCTGCCGCGCTCGGGCATGGGCCATAAGCACGGCATCGTGCTGGGCAATCTGGTCGGCCTGATCGACTCCGACTACCAGGGCCCGCTGATGGTCTCCTGCTGGAACCGTGGCCAGACCGAATTCACCATGCCGGTCGGCGAGCGCCTGGCGCAGCTGGTGCTGGTGCCGGTGGTTCAGGCGCACTTCGAAATGGTTGAAGAGTTCGTCGAAACCGAACGCGGCGCTGGCGGTTTCGGCCATTCCGGCACCAAGTGATTGGCTTTATAGCGAGGGAGCCTGCTCCTTCGCCATAAAAATACGCAGATTCATCTGCAAGCTTTACCGCTGAAAATCAAGGCATTGACAGGCCAAAGCCACGCCGTACAAGGCGTCATGGCCCTTTCACACCACGAACTCTCTGTGAAAACCGCCGTCATACCCTTCAGTTTGAGCTTGCCGTCGAATGAATCGTCGGTGTGTCTAGCCACTTTCGAGATGGAGCATTTTCGCAGATGAGCACCCCCGCCCAAGTCGCCCCGAAGCTTCCCGACAGCATCTTCCGCGCCTACGACATTCGCGGCACCGTGCCGGAATTCCTAAATGCCGAAACCGCCTACTGGATCGGCCGCGCCATCGGCTCCCAGAGCCTGGCCCAGGGCGAGCCGAACGTGTCCGTCGGTCGTGACGGCCGCCTGTCCGGCCCGGAACTGGTTGCCGAACTGATCCGCGGTATCGCCGAAAGCGGCTGCCACGTCAGCGACGTCGGCCTGGTGCCGACCCCGGCGCTCTACTACGCCGCCAATGTGCTGGCCGGCAAATCCGGCGTGATGCTCACCGGCAGCCACAACCCGTCGAACTACAACGGCTTCAAGATCGTGATCGCCGGCGACACCCTCGCCAACGAACAGATCCAGGCCCTGCACGAGCGCCTCAAAACCGGCAACCTGAGCAGCGGCACGGGCAGCGTGACCCAGGTCGAGATCCTCGACCGCTACAACACCGAAATCGTCCAGGACATCAAACTGGCCCGGCGCCTGAAAGTCGTGGTGGATTGCGGCAACGGCGCGGCCGGCGTGATCGCCCCGCAATTGATCGAAGCGCTGAACTGCGAAGTCATCCCGCTGTTCTGCGAAGTCGACGGCAACTTCCCGAACCATCACCCGGATCCGGGCAAGCCTGAGAACCTCGTCGACCTGATCGCCAAGGTCAAGGAAACCCAAGCTGACATCGGCCTGGCCTTTGACGGTGACGGCGACCGCGTCGGTGTGGTGACCAACACCGGCACCATCGTCTTTCCGGACCGTCTGCTGATGCTGTTCGCCCGTGACGTGGTGGCGCGCAACCCGGACGCGGAGATCATCTTCGACGTCAAATGCACCCGTCGCCTGATCCCGCTGATCAAGGAATATGGCGGTCGGCCGCTAATGTGGAAGACCGGTCACTCGTTGATCAAAAAGAAAATGAAACAGTCCGGCGCACTGCTGGCCGGCGAAATGAGCGGGCACATTTTCTTCAAGGAACGCTGGTTCGGTTTCGACGACGGCATTTACAGCGCCGCACGGCTGCTGGAAATCCTCAGCAAGGAAAAATCTTCGGCCGAGGAGCTGTTCGCGACCTTCCCGAACGATATTTCCACGCCGGAAATCAATATCCATGTGACCGAGGAGAGCAAATTCAGCATCATTGATGCACTGCACGATGCGCAGTGGGGCCCAGGCGCCGACCTGACCACCATTGACGGCGTGCGGGTCGACTACGCCAAAGGCTGGGGCCTGGTGCGCGCGTCCAACACCACACCGGTGCTGGTGCTGCGCTTCGAGGCCGATGACGAGGCGGAACTGCAGCGCATCAAGGCTGTGTTCCATGCCCAACTGAAACGCGTTGCACCTGATCTCCAACTACCGTTCTGATTGCTGATTCACCCGGAGCCCTGAATGACCCTCGAACGCGATGCCGCCGCCAACACTGCCAAGGTCCTGTCCGAAGCGCTGCCTTACATCCGCCGATACGTCGGCAAGACCCTGGTGATCAAATACGGCGGCAACGCGATGGAAAGCGAGGAGCTGAAAACCGGCTTCGCCCGCGACATCGTGCTGATGAAGGCCGTGGGCATCAACCCGGTGGTCGTGCACGGCGGTGGCCCGCAGA
The DNA here is from genome assembly GCF_002112305.1 of Pseudomonas sp. R45(2017). Taxonomy (NCBI): domain Bacteria; kingdom Pseudomonadati; phylum Pseudomonadota; class Gammaproteobacteria; order Pseudomonadales; family Pseudomonadaceae; genus Pseudomonas; species Pseudomonas sp. R45(2017). The sequence goes on from NZ_NEHH01000005.1 coordinate 468,628, forward strand.
TCGGTGATCTGCTCAAACGCCTGTCGATCGAAAGCCATTTCGTCGACGGCATGCGCGTCACCGATGCCGCGACCATGGACGTGGTGGAAATGGTCCTCGGCGGTCAGGTCAACAAAAGCATCGTCAACCTGATCAACCGTCACGGCGGCAGCGCCATCGGCCTGACCGGTAAAGACGCCGGGCTGATTCGCGCGAAGAAGCTCACCGTCACCCGCCAGACCCCGGAGATGACCCAGCCGGAAATCATCGACATCGGCCATGTGGGCGAAGTGGTCGGGATCAACACCGAACTGCTGAACCTGCTGGTCAAAGGCAACTTCATCCCGGTGATCGCACCGATCGGCGTGGGTGAAAACGGCGAGTCGTACAACATCAACGCGGACCTGGTGGCCGGCAAGGTTGCTGAAGCGCTGAAAGCCGAAAAGCTGATGCTGCTGACCAACATCGCCGGCCTGATGGACAAGTCGGGCACCGTACTGACCGGCCTGAGCACCCAGCAAGTCGACGACCTGATCGCCGACGGCACCATCTACGGCGGCATGCTGCCGAAGATCCGCTGCGCGCTGGAAGCGGTACAGGGTGGCGTTGGCAGTTCGCTGATCATCGACGGTCGCGTGCCGAACGCGATCCTGCTGGAAATCTTCACCGACACCGGTGTGGGTACGCTGATCAGCAATCGCAAGCGTCCATAAGCGCTCGCGCAAACAAAAAGACCCCGCTCAGCCTGGCTGAGCGGGGTCTTTTTTTGCCTGAAGCTGCGATCAGACGCCGAACTGGGCGCGGTATGCTTCAACGGCTGGCAGGTGCTGCTTGAGCTGCGGATCGTCAGCCAGGAATTCCAGCACCTGGTTCAGCGACACGATGCTGATGACCGGGATACCGAAATCACGCTCGACTTCCTGAATCGCCGACAGCTCGCCGTTGCCGCGCTCCTGACGGTTGAGGGCGATCAGCACACCGGCGGCCTTGGCGCCGTCCTGGGAAGCGATGATCTGCATCACTTCACGGATCGCGGTGCCGGCAGTGATCACGTCGTCAATGATCAGCACTTCACCGGTCAGCGGTGCGCCGACCAGGCTGCCGCCTTCGCCGTGGGCCTTGGCTTCCTTGCGGTTGAAGCACCATGGCAGATCACGGTTGTGGTGTTCGGCCAGCGCCACGGCAGTGGTTGCCGCCAGCGGGATGCCTTTGTAGGCCGGGCCGAACAGCACGTCGAACGGAATGCCGCTCTCGGCGATGGCTGCGGCGTAGAAACGCCCCAGCTGCGCCAGCGCGGAACCCGAGTTGAACAGGCCGGCATTGAAGAAGTAAGGACTGGTGCGCCCGGACTTCAGGGTGAACTCACCGAAGCGCAAAACGCCGCGATCGATGGCAAAACGAATGAAATCGCGCTGATACGCTTGCATGAAAAAAACCCCAAATACCACGGATTTAGCTAATTAGCTTGACGCCGTGTATCATACACGCACGCGATTTTTGGGGCCATTTATGCGGATCATCAGTGTGAACGTCAATGGTATTCAGGCTGCAGTCGAGCGCGGTTTGCTCAGTTGGCTGCAGGCACAGAATGCCGACGTCATCTGCCTGCAGGACACCCGTGCCTCCGCCTTTGAACTGGACGACCCAGCCTTCCAACTGGATGGCTACTTCCTTTATGCCTGCGATGCTGAAGTCCCTGCCCAAGGCGGCGTGGCTTTGTATTCGCGGTTGCAACCGAAGGCTGTCATCAGCGGTCTCGGTTTCGAGACGGCCGACCGCTACGGGCGCTACCTGCAAGCAGATTTCGACAAAGTCAGTATTGCCACCTTGCTGCTTCCTTCGGGGATGAACGGCGATGAGGACTTGAACCAGAAGTTCAAGCTCATGGACGACTTCGGCAAGTACCTGGACAAACAGCGGCGCAAACGTCGCGAGTACATTTATTGTGGCTCGCTGTACGTCGCGCAGCAGAAGCTCGACATCAAGAACTGGCGCGACAGTCAGCAATCCCCGGGTTTCCTGGCGCCGGAACGCGCCTGGATGGACGAGATTGTCGGCAACATGGGCTACGTAGACGCCCTGCGCGAAGTCAGCCGCGAAGGCGACCAGTACAGCTGGTGGCCGGACAACGAACAGGCCGAGATGCTGAATCTGGGCTGGCGCTTCGACTACCAGATCCTGACTCCAGGGCTGCGGCGCTTCGTGCGCAGCGCACGCCTGCCACGTCAGCCACGGTTCTCGCAGCATGCGCCGCTGATCGTCGACTACGACTGGACGCTGACCATCTAAGCGGCCTTTCGCAGACACAAAAAAACCGACATCACTGTCGGTTTTTTTGTGGGCGATCGTTCGTTATTTGATCAACCGCCAAGTGAACGGATAGCGGTACGGGAAGCCTTCGTTGGCTTTCACCCCGCCGATAATCGTCAACACCAGCGCCGCAATGGCCAGCAGGCCGAACAGCACGAACCCGATAAGCAACAGCATCAGCACGAAACAGATCATCGAAGCGATTGCCACGGTGATCTGAAAATTCAGCGCTTCTTTACCCTGTGCATCGATGAACGGATCGGTCTCGCGCTTCATCTGCCACAGGACCAGCGGCCCGATCAGCGTGCCGAACGGAATCCAGATCCCCAGCAAGGCGGACAAGTGACAAAACATGGCCCATTGGCGAACCTCCTGGCTCGGTTTGGGCAGCAACTCTTGCTCATCACTCATTGCGTCCTCCTTGCGGGTTACGAACCTGCTCAGTCGGCCAGTGCAGCCTTTTGCAGTTCGAAGATTTCGTTCATGCCTTTCTTCGCCAGTTCCAGCATCGCGTTCAGCTCTTCAGGCTGGAACGGGGCGCCTTCGGCAGTGCCCTGCACTTCGATGAAACCACCGGTGCTGGTCATCACCACGTTGAGGTCGGTCTCGGCGGCGGAATCTTCAAGATAGTCCAGATCCAGCACCGGCTCGCCCTGGTACATGCCCACGGAAACGGCGCCAATCATTTGCTTGAGCGGGTCGCCGCCTTTCAGGCCGCCGCGCTTCTTGATCACTTTCAGTGCATCGACCAGCGCAACCATGGCGCCGGTGATCGACGCGGTGCGGGTACCGCCATCGGCCTGGATCACGTCGCAGTCGACGTACAGGGTGACGTCGCCCAGCTTGGACATGTCCAGCGCAGCGCGCAGGGAACGGCCGATCAGGCGCTGGATTTCCAGGGTACGACCACCCTGCTTGCCACGGCTGGCTTCACGCTGGTTACGCTCGCCAGTGGCGCGCGGCAGCATGCCGTATTCGGCGGTCAGCCAACCCTGGCCCTGGCCTTTAAGGAAACGCGGCACGCCGTTTTCGACGCTGACGGTGCAGATGACTTTGGTATCACCGAATTCGACCAGTACGGATCCCTCGGCGTGTTTGGTGTAGTTGCGGGTAATGCGGATCGAGCGGAGCTGATCGGCAGCGCGACCACTTGGACGTTTCATAGGAGATACCTGTACTGGGGACGGAAAACTGCGGAGCATTATAGAGCCGCGCACCGCGCCTGGGCACTCGTTAAAAAATCCGGCCGACGACCGAAGGCCCTGAAACGCGCTTCGCCGACGGCCTGCAGCCCTTTGTCACACCGTGTGTTTGGGCGCATCTGCCGCACTGCGCTACAATCCTGCGCCTTTGCTGCCAGTCGGCTTAAATTCATTGATATCGAGCTGCGGAGCTTCCATTCGCGCCGATCTGTATCGCGAGGTCACCCCATGGTGCACAGCATGACCGCCTTCGCCCGCGTCGAAAAAGCCGGCGTTCAGGGCACCCTGAGCTGGGAACTGCGCTCGGTCAACAGCCGCTACCTGGAACCCCACCTGCGCCTGCCGGAGTCGTTTCGCGACCTCGAAGGCGCCGTCCGCGAAGCCCTGCGCCAGGGCCTGTCGCGCGGCAAACTGGAATGCACCCTGCGTTTCACCGAGGAAAGCACCGGCAAGCCGCTGCAAGTGGATCGCGAGCGCGCCGCGCAACTGGTCGCCGCGGCCGAAACCGTTGCCGGCCTGATCAAGAACCCGGCCGCGCTGAACCCGCTGGAAGTGCTGGCCTGGCCGGGCGTACTGGTCGCCGACGCCACCGACCCGCAGGCGTTGAACGCCGAGGCGCTGGCTCTGTTCAATCAAGGCCTGAAAGACCTCAAGGCCGGCCGCGAACGCGAAGGCGCGGAGCTGGCCCGCCTGATCAACGACCGCCTGACCTCCATCGAGGAAGACGTGGTGACCCTGCGCGAACTGGTTCCGCAGATGCTCGCTACCCAGCGCCAGAAAGTCCTCGACCGTTTCGCCGACATGAAGGCCGAGATGGACCCGCAGCGTCTGGAACAGGAAATGGTCATGCTCGCACAAAAGAGCGACGTGGCCGAAGAACTGGATCGCCTGAGCACCCACATCATCGAAGTTCGCCGGGTGCTCAAGTCCGGCGGTGCCGCCGGCCGGCGCCTGGACTTCCTGATGCAGGAGCTCAACCGCGAAGCCAACACACTGGGCTCCAAGGCCTTCGACCCGCGCAGCACCCAGGCGGCGGTCAACCTCAAGGTGTTGATCGAGCAGATGCGCGAACAAGTGCAGAATATTGAGTAAGGCTACCCCCGACATGACCCACAGCACCGGCACCCTGTACATCATTTCCGCCCCTTCGGGCGCGGGCAAGAGCAGCCTGGTCAAGGCCCTGACCGACGCCAACCCGGAAATCCGCGTCTCGATTTCCCACACCACCCGCGCCATGCGCCCGGGCGAAGTGGACGGCGTGAACTATCACTTCGTAACCCGCGAAGAGTTCGTGAAGATGGGCGAGCACGGCGACTTCCTGGAACGCGCCGAAGTCTTCGGCAACTTCTACGGCACCTCGCAAAGCCGCCTGCAGCAGACCCTGGACGAAGGTCACGACCTGATTCTCGAGATCGACTGGCAAGGCGCCGAGCAAGTGCGCAAGCTGATGCCGCAGGCCCGTTCGATCTTCATTCTGCCGCCTTCGCTGCAGGCCCTGCACCAGCGCCTGACCAACCGTGGCCAGGACAGCGACGAGATCATCGACGGCCGGATGCGTGAAGCGGTCAGCGAGATGAGCCACTACGTCGAGTACGACTACCTGATCATCAACGATGATTTCGCCCACGCGCTGGACGATCTGAAAGCGATTTTCCGCGCCAATCAGCTGCAACAGAAACGCCAACAAGTGCGTTTCGGCAAATTGCTGGCGGAATTGCTGGGCTGAAACAGCACTTCCCAAAACCGCTGCAAGGGCTTTACATTGGCACTTGCAGCGCGTTGAAGAGTCTGGTCAAAAAATCAGCGCTTCCCTAATCGCTGGTGATTTTTTAAACTGTTGAGTCCGCTCGCCCAACCGGGCAGCGCGCATATTGCATTCGCTCCGAGGAATACCATGGCCCGCGTAACCGTTGAAGACTGCCTAGAACACGTGGAAAACCGCTTTGAGCTGGTCATGCTCTCTACCAAGCGTGCCCGTCAACTGGCCACCGGCGGCAAAGAGCCCCTGGTTCAGTGGGAAAACGACAAACCGACCGTAGTTGCGCTGCGTGAAATCGCTGAAGGCCTGATGAGCTACGAGTTCATCGCCGAGCAGGAAATCGTCCACGAAGACCCTGTCTTCGCTGCGTTCGAGGACGAGTCCAACGAGGCCGTCTAAGCCTATGCCTGGTCGACGTAGCACGGCGCGGGATCACAGCCTACGGCAGGAGACATCATGCCGAGCATAGACGCCCTCGCCGATCGCTTATCGACCTACCTCGGCAATGACCAGGTCAACCTGGTCCGCCGAGCGTATTTCTACGCCGAACAAGCCCACGACGGCCAACGCCGCCGCAGCGGCGAGGCGTACGTCACGCATCCTCTTGCCGTGGCCAATATTCTTGCCGACATGCACATGGACCATCAGAGCCTGATGGCCGCGATGCTGCATGACGTGATCGAAGACACCGGTATCGCCAAGGAAGCGCTGCAAGCGCAGTTCGGTGAAACCGTGGCCGAACTGGTCGACGGGGTCAGCAAACTGACCCAGATGAACTTCGAGACCAAGGCCGAAGCCCAGGCTGAAAACTTCCAGAAAATGGCCATGGCCATGGCGCGCGACATTCGCGTGATCCTGGTCAAGCTTGCCGACCGCCTGCACAACATGCGCACGCTGGAAGTGCTGTCCGGCGAAAAACGCCGGCGTATCGCCAAGGAAACCCTCGAGATCTACGCCCCCATCGCCAACCGGCTGGGCATGCACGCGATCCGCATCGAGTTCGAAGACCTCGGCTTCAAGGCGATGCACCCGATGCGTTCCGCGCGGATCTACCAGGCGGTCAAGCGCGCCCGGGGTAACCGCAAGGAAATCGTCAACAAGATCGAAGAATCCCTCGGCCACTGCCTCGCCATCGACGGCATCCAGGGTGAAGTCAGCGGTCGCCAGAAACACCTCTACGGCATCTACAAGAAAATGCGCGGCAAGCGTCGGGCCTTCAACGAGATCATGGACGTCTACGCGTTCCGGATCATCGTCGACAAGGTCGATACCTGCTACCGCGTGCTGGGTGCCGTACATAATTTGTACAAACCGTTGCCGGGCCGCTTCAAGGATTACATCGCGATCCCCAAGGCCAACGGCTATCAGTCGCTGCACACCACGCTGTTCGGCATGCACGGCGTACCGATCGAGATCCAGATCCGCACCCGTGAAATGGAAGAGATGGCCAACAACGGCATCGCCGCCCATTGGCTGTACAAATCCAGCGGCGACGAACAGCCGAAAGGCACTCATGCCCGCGCCCGTCAGTGGGTCAAAGGCGTGCTGGAAATGCAGCAACGTGCCGGCAACTCGCTGGAATTCATCGAGAGCGTGAAGATCGACCTGTTCCCGGACGAGGTTTACGTGTTCACGCCCAAAGGCCGGATCATGGAGCTGCCCAAAGGCTCCACGGCGGTCGACTTTGCCTACGCGGTACACACCGACGTCGGCAACAGCTGCATCGCCTGCCGGATCAACCGTCGTCTCGCGCCGCTGTCCGAACCGCTGCAAAGCGGCTCCACGGTCGAGATCGTCAGCGCCCCCGGCGCGCGGCCGAACCCGGCGTGGCTCAACTTCGTGGTCACCGGCAAGGCGCGCACACACATCCGCCATGCGCTGAAACTGCAGCGCCGCTCCGAATCCATCAGCCTCGGCGAACGCCTGCTGAACAAGGTGCTCAACGGCTTCGACAGCGCGCTGGAACAGATTCCGGCCGAACGCGTGAAGGCGATGCTCACCGAGTACCGCCTCGAACTGATCGAAGACTTGCTGGAAGACATCGGCCTCGGCAACCGCATGGCCTACGTCGTGGCGCGCCGCCTGCTCGGCGAAGGCGAGCAACTGCCAAGCCCGGAAGGCCCGCTGGCGATTCGCGGCACCGAAGGTTTGGTCCTCAGTTATGCCAAATGCTGCACGCCGATCCCGGGCGACCCGATTGTCGGTCACCTGTCGGCGGGCAAAGGCATGGTCGTGCACCTGGACAACTGCCGCAACATCAGCGAAATCCGCCACAACCCGGAAAAATGCATCCAGCTCTCGTGGGCCAAGGATGTCACCGGCGAATTCAACGTCGAACTGCGCGTCGAGCTGGAACACCAGCGCGGCCTGATCGCCCTGCTGGCCAGCAGCGTCAACGCAGCCGACGGCAATATCGAGAAAATCAGCATGGACGAACGCGATGGCCGCATCAGCGTTGTCCAGTTGGTGGTCAGCGTCCACGACCGTGTGCACCTGGCCCGCGTGATCAAGAAACTGCGCGCCCTGACCGGGGTGATCCGCATCACCCGCATGCGTGCATAACTCAAACATTACAAGGAGTCATACATGACCAAGACTGTTATCACCAGCGACAAGGCCCCTGCCGCCATCGGTACTTACTCTCAGGCGATCAAGGCCGGTAACACCGTTTATATGTCGGGTCAGATTCCCCTCGATCCAAAAACCATGGAACTGGTCGAAGGCTTCGAAGCCCAGACCGTCCAGGTGTTCGAGAACCTGAAAGCCGTGGCCGAAGCCGCCGGCGGTTCGTTCAAGGACATCGTCAAGCTGAACATCTTCCTCACCGACCTGAGCCACTTCGCCAAGGTCAACGAGATCATGGGCAAGTACTTCGACCAGCCGTACCCGGCGCGCGCCGCCATCGGCGTGGCAGCCCTGCCAAAGGGTTCGCAGGTTGAAATGGATGCCATTCTGGTCATCGAGTAATGCGCACGGCGCGGTCTAATACACCGCGCCGACTGCTCTGCGGTAAAGAAAAGGTTTTGAAAGGATTCCACCATGCGCAAAGCGCTTGCTCTCTCGCTGCTCGCCATTTTCCTCGGCGGTTGCGCCAGCAACCCTGCCGACCGTGACATCAGCGGTACCTGGATCAATCAGGTCGCCATCGATGCCGCTGCCAAGGGCGGCCCCCTGCGCGAAGCGCTTCAGGCTTACGGCCCGAACCTGGAGTGGGACGTCAACACCAAGGCCGGTCAGGCCCGCTACACCAACGGTTTCGAAAACGTCGAAGGTCGCCTGCTCGGCGAACAGTCCGGTGCCTGGAAAGTCGATTTCTATGGCAGCTCCGCCAGCGAGCTGAAACGTGATGGTGGTCAACTGCAACAAGCCGCCAATGAAAACGAACCGGAACAGGTCTTCGACCGCGCACAGATTCCGGTGCCGGAAGGCGCACCGATCGGCGCCAGCTTCGAACGCGCGCTGTATTCCGCTTATCTGGGCGGCAACTGGACGATCACCAGCGGCCAGGGCGAAGGCGCCACCGTGCAATTCCAGGCTGACGGACAAGTCTCCGGCCTGCCGGGTGCCGACCGCTATGCGTTGTGCCTCGCCGGCGATTGCGCGTCGATGAGCAGCGGCAACGACAGCATGTGGTTGCAGCAGAACGGTCAGGGCAATAACTGGATCTTTGTGCGCAAGGGCAAAGAGCTGGAAATCCTGCAGGCCGTGAACACCGCGCTGGCGGACGAACAACCGCAGTTCACCCCGGGTGAACGCAAGTGGTTGCTCGAGAAGCAGTGATCGGCGCTTGAGACAAAAAAAGGCGGGAGCAAACATTTGCTCCCGCCTTTTTTACGCCTGAAGATCAGCAGCGCCCCTCAAGAATCGCGGCATACCCCTCGCGATAACTCGGATACTTCGGCACCCAACCCAGCGCCTTCGCCCGGGTATTGCTGCAACGCTTGCTGCCGGTGCGACGCACGCTCTCGTCTTCCGACCACTCGGTGACACTCAAATACTCACGCAGCCATGCCACCACTTCGGCCAGCGGCGCTGGCGCATCGTCCACGCCGATATAGATGTCATCCAGCGCCCCGCCCTTGCGAGCCGCTTCCAGTAGAAACGCCATCAACCCCGCCGCGTCATCGGCATGGATGCGATTGCCATACAGCGGCGGATCGATCGCCACCCGATAACCACGACGTACCTGAGTCAGCAGCCACTCACGGCCGGGGCCGTAAATGCCGGTCAGGCGCACGATGCTCGCGGGAATGCCGCTGTTGAGCGCAACCTGCTCGGCCTCCAGCATCACCCGACCGGAATAACCGGCGGCGACGGTTTCGGATTTTTCATCGACCCATTCGCCGTTCTGCTGCCCGTAAACACTGCTGCTGGAAACGAACAGCAGCCGCTCCGGCTCCTGACCGTAATCGTTCAGCCAACCCAGCACATGCTGCAAACCCTGCACATACGCCGCGCGATAACCGGCCTCATCGTGATCGGTGGCCGCCGCGCTATACACCAGGTAATCGATAGCGCCCACCGGCCACGTCTCGGGGCAATCCTCATTGAACAAGTCACCGGCCACACCGATAACGCCGTCCGGCAAACGTGAAATATCACGGCGCAGGCCATAGACCTGGAAGCCGACAGCCAGCAATTGCGTGGCCAGACGGCTGCCGACATCACCGCAACCGGCGATCAAAACAGAAGGCGCGGACATCAAAAATCTCCCATCGGAAAGCGACAGACTAGCCTCGACAAGGGACGAGCGGCTAGCAATGAAGGAAAAAAAGCAACTCTATTACTTCTGTTAACAAGAATTACTTGCAATAATGAACGCCACTTTTGTTCTCGGCCTCACGAGGCCTGGAAGAGCATTACCGTTTTTCTATCTCAGGTCCGGCCAGCATGACACGCATTCAAAACTCCGCTTCGCCAACCAACCGACCTCGCGCCTGGAGCGCCGTGGCTGCCCTGCTGCTCAGCCTGATGCTGGCGCCAGTCGCCGCATTCGCTGACGCCCAGGCCCCGGCCGCGCCAGCCGCCACCGAGCAAAGCGCTCCGGCCGCCGCACCCGCGACCGACCCGGTGCAGGCCGTAGAGGCCAGCGCCGCCGACGCGCCGGAAGTCCTCGAAGCCGACAACACTCTGGGCATGGCCCACGACCTGTCGCCATGGGGCATGTACCAGAACGCCGACGTGATCGTTAAAGCCGTGATGATCGGCCTGGCCATCGCCTCGATCATCACCTGGACCATCTGGATCGCCAAGGGTTTCGAGCTGATGGGCGCCAAGCGTCGTCTGCGCGGCGAGATTGCCGCCCTGAAAAAAGCCGCCACGCTCAAAGAGGCCAGCGCCACCGCCGCGAAGGAAGGCACCCTCGCCAACCTGCTGGTACACGACGCGCTGGAAGAAATGCGCCTGTCGACCAACGCCCGCGAGAAAGAAGGCATCAAGGAACGCGTCAGCTTCCGCCTCGAGCGCCTGGTTGCCGCCTGTGGCCGCAACATGAGCAGCGGCACCGGCGTCCTCGCCACCATCGGTTCCACCGCACCGTTCGTCGGTCTGTTCGGTACCGTGTGGGGCATCATGAACAGCTTCATCGGCATCGCCAAAACCCAGACCACCAACCTTGCCGTTGTAGCACCGGGTATCGCTGAAGCGCTGCTGGCTACCGCACTGGGTCTGGTTGCCGCGATTCCTGCCGTGGTCATCTACAACGTCTTCGCCCGCTCCATCGCCGGTTACAAGGCTCAGGTGTCCGATGCGTCGGCTCAGGTGCTGCTGCTGGTCAGCCGCGACCTCGACCACCAGCCTGAGCGCAACAGCTCGCAACCGCACATGGTGAAAGTGGGGTAATCGGCCATGGGCCTGCATTTGAAAGAAGGCGCAGACGACGATCTGGCCGAGAACCACGAAATCAACGTCACGCCGTTCATCGACGTGATGCTGGTGCTGTTGATCATCTTCATGGTGGCCGCGCCGCTGGCCACCGTGGACATCAAGGTTGACCTGCCTGCCTCGACCGCCAAACCGGCGCCGCGGCCGGAGAAACCGGTGTTCCTCAGCGTGAAGGCTGACCAGCGCCTGTTCCTGGGCGATGACGAAGTGAAAGCCGAAACCCTCGGCGCCGCACTCGACGCCAAGACCCAGGGCAAGAAAGACACGACGATCTTCTTCCAGGCCGACAAAGGCGTGGATTACGGCGACCTGATGAGCGTGATGGATAACCTGCGCGCCGCCGGTTACCTGAAGGTCGGTCTGGTCGGACTCGAGAGCGCAGTCAAGAAATGATCACGACGCGCCATAAGCTGACGCGTTACAGCGGTAGCCTGGCCGTGGTGCTGGGTGTTCACGCGCTGGCCATCGCGCTGGCGCTGAACTGGACCGCCCGCCCGCCCATCGAATTGCCGCCGCAGGCAATGATGGTCGAGCTGGCACCGGTTCCGGCCTCGCCACCGCCCGCACCGCCGAAAGTCGTCACGCCACCGCAGCCACCGGCTCCGGTTGAGGAACTGCCGATCCCGAAACTGGCCGAAGCGCCGAAAGCCGAGATCGCGGTACCGAAACCGAAGCCCAAGCCGAAACCCAAACCGCCGAAGCCGATCGAGAAGAAACTGCCCGATCCGCCGAAGGAGAAACCGTCCGAAGAGAAGCCGGCCGATACCCAGCCGACTCAGGCCCCGACGGAGAAATCCGCCCAGCCTGCACCGGGCCCGTCGCCTGCACAATTGGCCGCCAAGGCCAGCTGGCAAGGCACCCTGCTCGCGCACCTGGCCAAGTACAAGAAGTACCCGGCCAGCGCTCAGGCACGGGGCAAGGAAGGCTTGAACCGGTTGCGTTTCGTGGTTGATGGCGAAGGCAACGTGCTGTCGTTCGAACTGGTGGGCCGCTCCGGCAACGCCGATCTGGACCGGGCCACCCTGGAAATGATCCGCCGCGCCCAACCGCTGCCCAAGCCACCGGCCGACATGCTGACCAATGGCGCGATCGAAATCGTTGCGCCGTTTGTGTATTCGCTGGAACGCCGCCGCTGATCCGCACTCGCGGATCCCGGCCTGATCCAGCCCAGAAGGCACCGAAAGGTGCCTTTTGCTTATCCATCCACGGCAAACCGGCATTGCCCGGTGTCGCATTCATCACTCAGTCTGATAACGTGCGTCTATCGATTGCAGCCGGTATGCTTGGCCCGCATCTTCATGGACGCTTGCTATGACCCTCACAGAATTACGCTACATCGTTACCCTCGCCCAAGAGCAGCATTTCGGCCACGCGGCCGAGCGTTGCCACGTCAGCCAGCCGACCCTGTCGGTGGGCGTGAAAAAGCTTGAAGACGAACTCGGTGTGCTGATTTTCGAGCGCAGCAAAAGCGCCGTGCGCCTGACCCCGGTCGGCGAAGGTATCGTCGCCCAGGCGCAGAAAGTGCTGGAGCAGGCCCAGGGCATTCGCGAACTGGCCCAGGCCGGCAAGAACCAGCTGACCGCCCCACTGAAAGTCGGCGCAATCTACACCGTCGGCCCGTACCTGTTCCCGCATCTGATTCCGCAACTGCACCGGGTCGCCCCGCAGATGCCGTTGTACATCGAAGAAAACTTCACCCACGTGCTGCGCGACAAATTGCGCAACGGCGAACTGGACGCGATCATCATCGCCCTGCCGTTCAACGAAGCCGACGTGCTGACCCTGCAACTCTACGACGAGCCGTTCTACGTCCTGATGCCTGCCCAGCACCCGTGGACCCAGAAAGAATCCATCGACGCCGCGCTGCTCAATGACAAGAGCCTGCTGCTGCTCGGCGAGGGCCATTGCTTCCGCGATCAAGTGCTGGAAGCCTGCCCGACCCTGACCAAGGGCAACGACGGCGCCAAGCACACCACGGTCGAATCCAGCTCGCTGGAAACCATTCGCCACATGGTCGCGTCCGGTCTGGGCATCTCGATCCTGCCGCTGTCGGCGGTGGACAGCCATCACTACGCCCCGGGCGTGATCGAAGTGCGCCCGCTGTCGGCACCAGTGCCGTTCCGCACCGTGGCCATCGCCTGGCGCGCCAGTTTCCCACGGCCGAAAGCCATCGAGATCCTCGCCGACTCCATTCGCCTGTGCTCGGTCGCCAAACCTGCCGCGCCGGTCACGGCCGGTTAAGCCAGCGTCATGACGGAGCTGTCGCAGGTGTCGGTCACCGCACTCAAGGGTGTCGGTGAAGCCATGGCCGAGAAACTGGCCAAGGTCGGTCTGGAAAACCTCCAGGACGTACTGTTCCACCTGCCGCTGCGTTATCAGGATCGCACCCGCGTGGTGCCGATCGGCGCGTTGCGGCCGGGGCAGGACGCCGTGGTCGAAGGCACCGTCAGCGGCGCCGACGTGGTCATGGGCCGGCGCCGCAGCCTCGTCGTGCGCTTGCAGGACGGCACCGGCGGCTTGAGCCTGCGCTTCTACCACTTCAGCAATGCGCAGAAAGAAGGCCTCAAGCGCGGCACGCGGATTCGCTGCTACGGCGAAGCCCGGCCCGGCGCCTCGGGGCTGGAGATCTACCATCCGGAATACCGCGCCATCAACGGCGACGAACCGCCGCCGGTGGATGAAACCCTGACCCCGGTCTACCCGCTGACCGAAGGCCTGACCCAGGCGCGTCTGCGCCAGTTGTGCATGCAGACGTTGACCCTGCTCAAGCCGGCCACCCTGCCCGACTGGTTGCCGACCGAACTGGCCCGCGACTATCAACTGGCGCCGCTGGCCGACGCGATCCGCTACCTGCACAACCCGCCCGCCGATGCCGACGTCGACGAACTCGCCCTCGGTCATCACTGGGCCCAGCATCGCCTCGCTTTCGAAGAACTGCTGACTCACCAGCTATCGCAACAGCGCCTGCGTGAAAGCATGCGTTCCCTGCGCGCGCCGGCGATGCCGAAAGCCACCAAACTGCCGGCGAAATACCTGGCCAACCTGGGCTTCAACCCGACCGGCGCGCAACAGCGGGTCGGCAATGAAATCGCCTACGACCTCAGTCAGCACGAACCGATGCTGCGGCTGATTCAGGGCGACGTTGGCGCCGGCAAAACCGTGGTCGCCGCCCTCGCAGCGCTGCAAGCGCTGGAAGCGGGTTATCAGGTCGCCCTGATGGCGCCGACCGAGATCCTCGCCGAGCAGCACTTCATCACCTTCAAGCGCTGGCTCGAACCGCTGGGGATCGACGTGGCGTGGCTGGCCGGCAAGCTCAAGGGCAAGAACCGCGTCGCCGCGCTGGAGCAGATCGCCAGCGGCACGCCGATGGTGGTCGGCACTCACGCACTGTTCCAGGATGAAGTGCAGTTCAAGAACCTCGCGCTGGTGATCATCGACGAACAGCACCGCTTCGGCGTGCAGCAACGTCTGGCGCTGCGGCAGAAAGGCGTCGGCGGGCGCATGTGCCCGCATCAACTGATCATGACCGCCACGCCGATTCCGCGGACGCTGGCGATGAGCGCCTACGCCGACCTCGACACCTCGATCCTCGACGAACTGCCGCCCGGCCGAACCCCGGTCAACACCGTGCTGGTCACCGACACCCGCCGCGTCGAAGTCATCGAACGGGTGCGCAGCGCCTGCGCCGAGGGCCGTCAGGCCTATTGGGTGTGCACGCTGATCGAAGAGTCCGAAGAGCTGACCTGTCAGGCCGCCGAAACCACGTTCGAAGACCTCACCGCCGCACTCGGCGAGTTGAAAGTCGGGCTGATACACGGCCGCATGAAACCCGCCGAGAAAGCCGCCGTCATGGCCGAATTCAAGGCCGGCAACCTGCAACTGCTGGTCGCCACCACCGTGATCGAAGTCGGTGTCGACGTGCCCAACGCCAGCCTGATGATCATCGAAAACCCCGAGCGCCTGGGCCTTGCGCAACTGCACCAGTTGCGCGGTCGGGTCGGCCGGGGCAGCGCCGTCAGCCATTGCGTGCTGCTCTACCATCCGCCGCTGTCGCAGATCGGCCGCCAGCGCCTGGGCATCATGCGCGAGACCAACGACGGTTTCGTCATCGCCGAAAAAGACCTCGAACTGCGCGGCCCCGGCGAAATGCTCGGCACCCGCCAGACCGGCCTGCTGCAATTCAAGGTCGCCGACCTGATGCGCGACGCCGATCTGCTGCCCGCCGTGCGCGATGCCGCCCAGGCCTTGCTCGAACGCTGGCCTAACCACGTCAGCCCGTTGCTCGACCGCTGGCTGCGACACGGGCAGCAATACGGCCAAGTGTGAGCACCGTCGCAGTTTCTGACAGCTCGTTCCAACCAAGCTGGTTATACTCCAGCAATTGTTTCAAAAACGGATACAGACCATGACCGAAGCTGCTCTCGCCCCCGAACTCCCGCACGCTCCGTCTGTTATTCGGCTGCTGCTCAACAAGCTGGGCGTCGCCTACGAAGAAGTGCTCGACCACCACGGCCTCAATGCCTCGCGCAAAGTGCAGGCCGTGTTGCTGGACGACGCGGTCGGTGCGCTGATGGTGCTGTTTCCACAGAGCCAGTTGCTGGATCTCAACCGCCTCGCCGAACTGACTGGCCGTCGCCTGACCGCCGTGTCCACCGAGCGCCTGGAAAAGATGCTCGGCAAACACAGCCTGAGCCTGCTGCCGGGCCTGCCGGCGCTGACCAGTTCGCCGTGCCTCTACGAAGAAAGCCTGCTGCGCGAGCCGAAGTTGCTGATCAACTCCGGTGAGCCGGGCCTGCTGCTGGAAATCGCCAGCGAAGACTTCAAGACCATGCTGACCAAGGCCAGCGCCGCCAACTTCGGCGAAGCCCTGAGCAGCATCCGCCCGAACCTCGACCGCCCGGACGATGACCGCGAGGAAATCACCCAGGCCGTTCAGGCGTTCACCGCGAGACGCATCCAGCAGCGCCTCGAAGCGACCATCGAGATTCCGCCGCTGGCCGAAACCGCACAAAAAATCATCAAGCTGCGCGTCGACCCGAACGCCACCATCGACGACATCACCGGCGTGGTCGAAACCGACCCGGCGCTGGCTGCGCAAGTGGTGAGCTGGGCGGCGTCGCCGTACTACGCCTCGCCGGGCAAAATCCGTTCGGTGGAAGACGCGATCGTCCGCGTGCTGGGCTTCGATCTGGTGATCAACCTGGCTCTGGGCCTGGCCCTCGGCAAGACCCTGAGCCTGCCGAAAGACCACCCGCAACACACCACGCCGTACTGGCAGCAATCGATCTACACCGCCGCCGTCATCGAAGGCCTGACCCGCGCCATGCCGCGTGCCCAGCGCCCGGAATCCGGCCTGACCTACCTCGCCGGCCTGCTGCACAACTTCGGCTACCTGCTGCTGGCCCACGTGTTCCCGCCGCACTTCTCGCTGATCTGCCGCCACCTGGAGGTCAACCCGCACCTGTGCCACAGCTATGTCGAGCAACACCTGCTGGGCATCAGCCGCGAACAGATCGGCTCCTGGCTGATGCGCTACTGGGACATGCCGGACGAACTGGCCACCGCCCTGCGCTTCCAGCACGACCCGAACTACGACGGCGCCTACGCCGAATACCCGAACCTCGTCTGCCTGGCCGTGCGCCTGCTGCGCAGTCGCGGCATCGGCTCCGGGCCGGATGAAGACATTCCGGATGCGCTGCTGGAACGCGTTGGCCTGACTCGTGACAAGGCCAATGATGTGGTCAGCAAAGTGCTTGAGGCTGAAGTGCTGCTGCGGGAACTGGCTTCGCAGTTCAGCCAGGCCTGATTTGCGCTCATAAAAAAGGCCCCACACTCAACCGAGTGTGGGGCCTTTGTATTTGATCGTTCCCACGCTCTGCGTGGGAATGCAGCCCATGACGCTCCGCGTCACAGCCTCACGCAATACTCAAGCAGCCTTGGCCTTCGCCTTCCGCGGCTTCAAATACTTCATCAACCCCTGAAACCACATCACCAATGCCGGATTCCCCTTGAGCTGGATCGACTTGTCCTGAATTCCCTGCATGAACGCCAGCTGCTTGTTCTTGGCCTGCATCGTGGCAAACCCGAACGCCGCATCCTTGAACGCAATCGCAAACGCCGGCTCCGCCACCACCCCGGACTTGCTGGTAATGCGCTGATCCTTCACCACGAAATGCCGCGCCACTTTCCCGTCCAGAGTCTGTAGCTGAAACACCAGATCCTTGTCACCCAACTGCTGCTGGAACGCAGGATTTGTCCGACTGGCCTTACCCATCAACAGACCCAGCATCCACAGAAGAAAACGAAATTTCATGCGCACAGCCTCAAAAGGAAAATGAACGGCTGGGGGAGTGTAAGGGATTCGGACGGAATCGCCACTATCCAAGACTGATAGAAGACGATGCAGCGCTTTTCCTGCCAGATGACTACCAAGTCACGATTTCCATCCCTAGCCTTGATCGTTCCCACGCTCCGCGTGGGAATGCATCCCGTGACGCTCCGCGTCACACCATCCCCCCTTCCTACACCTGAAGAAACACATTCCTGTAGGAGCTGACGGAGGCAGCGATCTTTTGATCTTCTACCTCGCAAATCCTTGGGAAATGTCCTTCAAACTGCGGTGCTGTCCATGAACTAGGCAGGCTGGATCATCGTCGATAGCCTCTGTGTGTCACCGCAAAATCGGTGACTCGGACGTGCAAGTCCGGTTCAGGTGCACAATCGCAATGGCATTTCGCCGAGCCTTTTCCTATGCTCGCGGATCGTTATGGCGGCTGTGCGTCGGAGACCTTCGGGTCTGCCGGGCACCTGGACCGGTCTTGCACACCAACGCACAGCTGCCACCTATTTCGAAGTGCAAAGCGAAACGGTGTCAGCGTCTTAACTCCAGGGATGACATCCATGATCAAACCAACACCCAATCCACCAGAAACACCAGAAACCTCCCCCTACGAATCCCCCGATTCGAAGAAACTCCACGAAGCCGCCGAACGCGCCCTCGACCACCATTTCAAACCCACCGCCCCACGCCCCAAACGCCTCGGCGGCCTGTTCGCCCTCTGCCCCGACACCGACGCCGAAGCCCTCATGGCCAACGCCTCCGAAGACCTCCTGTCCATCAGCGCCTTCGCCGCCAACCTGGCCGACGACCTCGACGGCCCCCGCCGCTCGATGGCACTGGGCCTGAGCAGAATGGCGGACGGCGTGCGGTTGATGGTGGAAGGCACGCTCGATCACATTGAGTTTCGGGAGTATCAGGCCAAGCCGTAGCTGAATCGCGGGCGGAAAAAAGGGGACGTTGAGTCCCCTTTTCTCATGATTTCGGGATCACCACTGGCAACCCGTCTCAGGTGAAAAATCTATCCCGAAATCTTCCTCGAATGAGTACTTCTTCCCAGACTTGTAGTTCGTGTAGACCATGCTGTAGACACGGGCACCCTGACTGACCATCTCATATTCACCTGTCAGAGCACCTTCGGAGACCTCCACCCAAGTCGTCGTGAATTCATACGGTCGATCCTCTGCCAGGATTTCTTGCTCGGTGTTCCGATGCACAAGCGTAATAAATCGCTTGGACTGGCTATACCGGACACCCACCCCGCCCCATGTGGACACGGAGTCGTGATACGTCCTGAACTCAAAATTGATGTTCTTACCTTCCGACGAACGAAAACAGCGAACCTCGGTTGTGAGTTCCCCATAGGCAGCTAAAGGACAGAGCGATAGCGCAACCAAAGGCAGCACAGACAAATACTTCAAACTGATCGTTCCTTAAGCGGTAGGTGATAACCACAAAACTGCATGGCAACCGTTCAGATGATTACGAAGCGCTAGAGCGAAAAGTCCAAAACCTCTTCAAGCACCCAGCACGCCCCTCGAACAAACCGATACTCGAAGACATAATCGGTATCCGGTTTCTGCAGGATGGCGACGGCGTGATCACCCTGCTCTTCCTTGATGGTCAACGTCAGGCCCTGAGCTTCTCGCTTCGCTACATCCGGGATGATCGGGAACTTGAGCTGATCGCCGCTGAGGCTGCTTTTTTGCATTTCGGGCTCGGGATCACCGGCCACGGTCGTGACCATTTTCAGCGGCTGCTGGACGAATGCTTTCTGCACATCTATGCGTGCAGAGAAAGCTGAGAGGAACGTTGAGAAGTCAGGTGAGGGACACGCAGCACTGGTCACGTCACCGTCGGTCTTTAATGCTTTCTGGCGGATCTCCTGTTGCAGTTTCGAATCGGCAATGATCTTTGCATCAAGGTCTGCCAGACGCTTTTTGATACTCGCCGCATCCTTGTAGGCACACACGACATCGACACCGTTTTCAAGGTCTCGGCCGTCGCGGCAGTTCTGCAATTCGGGATCTGGCGGATCACCGCGGAAAAACCGCAAAGACAACTGGTCACCCTGCTTGATGAGCGGCAATTCCAGCGTCCAATAGGTGTAGCCTTCAAAGTTACCGTATGAC
The DNA here is from genome assembly GCF_002112305.1 of Pseudomonas sp. R45(2017). NCBI lineage: Bacteria > Pseudomonadati > Pseudomonadota > Gammaproteobacteria > Pseudomonadales > Pseudomonadaceae > Pseudomonas > Pseudomonas sp. R45(2017). Next base: position 488,230 of record NZ_NEHH01000005.1, read on the forward strand.
TCTTTTAGCTTCGTGAGCACATACAGGGATTTCCCCGCTCGCTCAGGAAATTTGCGCTCAAAGAAAAACACCGACGCGATTTCATCTCCTATGAGCGGCGCCACAAAAGAGAGTTCTGGCTTCGTGGCACTCATCGTCGTGTAAAAAACCTCACCACCGGGAACATAGGCGCCTGTCGTCTGACCTTTGAGCGTGTTCTTCAAAAACAACACGGTGATCTTCTGCTCACCCACTGATGCCACCACCGGCGGATGCATTTGCTTGATGGTTTGCAGGTCATCAGCTGCTGCCGGTTGTGCTGTAAAACCGATGATCGATACGAGCATGCACACACAACTTGAGAACCGGGTCACTTCCATCACTTCCTTGTTGATCGACAAATTGATCAATCTTCAAAAACCAGCGCGAGTGGCCTCACGATGACTCAGGCGCGCCGCATTTCAACTCTTTGATCTGCTCGTTCTGAATCGGAATCACACAGGCGAGGCGTTTTTCTCCATCCCCACGAAGCTCGAACAAGCTGAGCGTCAGCTGTAAACCATCCGAAGTGAATGCATGATCCTCAAACAAGGCACTGGCGTAACCATCCCAAAACGATTTGCCGTTAAAACTGCAAAACCGTTTTGAGGAGAGCACCCGCCAATTGCCCTTGGGCGCGAGGATCTGAACATTGAGGCAGGGGCTACCAAACGTAGTGACATAACGAGCCACCACATCGCCGTATCGTTGCGAAGCAGAACTGGAGACCTTGGCGACATCGATCACTTCACTCGGATCATCCGGGACGACCGCATCCAGGAAGGCTGCACGCTCTAGACTCATTCTGGCGATGCACTTATTGAGCACCAAGGTATATGCCTGCGATCCGGGTTCGACATCCGTGGCATCGAGGGGGCAAGTGGTATCGCGCAACTTGATCCAGGCCCGCTGCGATTCTTTGGCCATGGCCATGTAAGCCTTTCCTTGTTCAGGCTCAGGCTTCCATCGAGATTCGAATCGCTCCATCAGTTTTTTGTAGCTGGCATTGAGCTTTGCGTCGGCACTCTTGCGGTCGGCTTCCACACACTCGTCGTATTGCCAGCTCACAGTGATGACTTTGCAAGTGTCCTCAGCGAACGCGGCTGAAGCGGACAGCAGTCCTAAGGACAACGCGATAAAGCGCACAAACATGTTCAATTTTTCATTCCCTGAATGACGGACCGCTCAACTGCACGTTGAGGTATTTTCTGCGCCTTGCCATCGGCGCTCATCGCGTCGCGGTACTGGCTGTAATAGCGCTGCGCTTCGTCTTTGCGATCAAGGCGCCAGAGTGAATCGGCGATGTTCAACATCAGCACGGTGCGTTTACCGACGGCCTCAACGCCGCGATAGAACTTCAGCGCCAGCTCATCTTTGCCGCCCTCAGCCAGGTAAAAGCCCAGGTCGTTATAGGCCTGAACATTTTGCGCCGGGGGGTGACACGCCATGTAAGACTCCGGACTTAAAAAGACCAGACCCCATTCGATGGACTCTGCTCGGGACTGCGCCAGTTCGTTACTTGTGACATGTTTCAGCAAGTCCTTTGGAGACCTCGTCTCCAGGGCGGGAGTGAGCACTTCGCCGTCGTCGGTAACCCATTGATTGCCCTTCCACTGGCCGACACAAAAAGTGGCCGAACGATCAGCCAGCACGCAACCGGTCTCCATTGAGATAACCGTGCAATGCTGTTGCGACACTAGCTTCTCTTCACCGTTTTCGTCCGACAACATGCCGAAAATCACCGGGTCGAGCAGCAAGGTTTTCTTGTCAGGACTGAGCATATTGGAGTGCCCATCGGCGCCAATATCGGCGCCGAAGAGGGGAAAAGTTTTGCCGTTTGCGGTAAACCACGCAGTCGCCGAATCCACACCGGGCGTCGTCCATTCTGTAGCCCGAAATGACACCGTGTTCCCGTTGACGCCGACTATTGGCGGGTCCTCGGCAAACGCGCCCATAGCGCTGCACAGACTGCCGGTCATCAATACCCACTTAAGGCTGCCCATAGTCGATCCTTTTCACTGACGGACTTTCCGACTGTAACTGCCTCTTCGTCACGCCATAAGCCTTGATCAGCTCTTCCCAGGAACCCTTCGAACCAAATGAGCGCTGGGTATTATCGAAGCTGTATTGCTCCAATCGCCCCGCCGTCGAGTAATACCCGCGCCATTCAGGACAGGCACCACAACCGCCATAACCGCCTATCGAAACAAGGCTACCCTTGGTGCCTTTCACACAATCCATCGCCACGACAACGTTACTCAGCATCTTTGCTTTCTTACCGTCAGACGTGAGCTGTAAAACCTTGTCGATGTTGCGGCGCAACACTTTGCCGCCAATGTTGATCGTCTGGTCGGAGCAGACCGGGATGAGGTGGGTTTCTGCGTCATCCACCGTCACGGATCGGCAAGACGACACCATCACCACTTCAACACCGCCACATTGCATGACATCGCGTTGGGTGTAGGCGTCCTTCGGAGCGGCGAAAGCTGGAAGCGAGAGCAACAGCGAAAGGCTGCTCGCAAGAAAATGGTTCATCCAATCATCCTTAATCAAACAACGGCGATCACAAATCCTTGAACGTCAGCAGCCGGAACTCGTTGTTCACAAACTCGAAGTAGCGGGTTCTGAAGCGGCTTTCCAGCTCATTACCCTGCGCGTCCTCTTCCGTATCGGCCGCAATGCCGGAAACAATGAGCAGACGGCTATCAGGCCGGTTTGACAGACTTAACGCATTGCCGTCGTATGCGTTCGGCAGTCCGCCGACAACCTCCCCCGTGCGCGCATCCAGCACTTCGCCGCAAATGGCACTGCCACCACAACCGACTCGGTACAGGATGTAGTGGCCGGCAAAGTTGACCTTGCCTTTGAGTGCCTGTGCACGATCCATATCCATCATCGGGTTGCTGTGTTCTTGCGGCACCGGTTCATGATTGATGCCGGTAAACACTGGGGTGACGGTGTAATCCTTGAAATCCGGGTCAGCGGCGAAAGCCACGGAGGTGGCAATGGCCAAGAGGCAACCGAGTAGAACTGAGCATCCTTTCACGCTGTAACTCCGTAACTGAAATCTATTCGGACTGACCTTCATAACGCTGTGTCTGTGGGTTGAACTGCCACAGATGTGGCCGGGTCATGGCTACATTTTTTTTGTAGCGAATCTGCCCGCGCTTATCCCTGATGTAGGAATAGATCTCGATGTCTTTGACGTCGCCGCCGTTCTTGGGCGGACCGTCCAGAACCTTGATCCCGGCAAAGTAATCACCACCGGTATGCTTCAAGTAACCACGGCACTGGATCAGGAAGGCGTACGTCATGTCGCCGGCCGAGCCGTGACTTGAATAGGAGAGGAAGATGAAGTCGTCTCGGCCATCGCCGTTGAGATCGCCTTGGTACACCACCTTGCCACGCTCTAGAGAAAATCCGTCATCGTAGAAGCCAGAATGTATGTCTTCGACACTTTCTCCACTGTCTTTCCATTGCGTAAGAAAAGTCTTGGTATCGCTTTTCTCGTTGCAGATATCCGACGCCATCGCTGCCATCGGCAACCAGCTCATGCATAACACCAGCAGTCGTTTCACTTCACATCCTTCGAATTCATCAATTCCAATTCCCCATCCCGATACAACACTTCGCACCCCACCCAGGCCAGATCCACCTGCGGCATCACCGCCGACGGTTTGCGCAATTCCCGCAACAACGTCGAACCATGCGACAACCGTCCACCCATCCGCGCAATCACCGCCCGCGCTGACTGATAGTGCGCGTGGCGCCCCGGATCGAGGGTGTCTTCCAGCAAGATGTCTTCGCCAAGGATGCCCCGCACCTGCCCCGGGTAAATCATGAACCCGGTGGCCTGTTCGACACCTTCGCGGCCGTCCTGCCAGAAGCTGCCGTCGCGCGTGCGGATGTCCGGGTGCGGCGCAAACCAGTGTTCGCGATCCGCCAGCGGCATGGCGTGATGCAGGCGGAAGAAGATGCGCATCAGGTTGTCGCGATACCACTCGCGCACTTGCAGGTAGTAACCACGCAGGCCCGGCAGGCCGGTCGAATGGGCGAGGCGGATCAGCCCTGACCATTGCGGGAACGCCTGTAATGGCAACGCGCTCGACGCGGGTCGAGGTGTGGCCGGATCGGTCTCCCACGGCAGTCGATGGGGGCTGTTTTCCAAGTTGTCGTAAGCGGTGGGCGGTCGGCCCAGCCAGTCCCCGCCGCTGCTGGCCAGCGCCGTGGCGATGCACAGATTGCCCTGCACCACGAACACATAGAACCGGGTGAACCAGTCCGCCAGTTGCTGACCGTCAGCACCCTGGGCGACGAGGTCGGTCAGTTCTTGGTCGAAGCGCTGCAAGCCGTGCTCAAGGCTCAGCAAATGCCCCCGAGCGATACGTTGCATGCGCAGAAACAACGGTAGCGAACGCAACATCTGCAACGGTCGCCACGGCAGATGCGGGGTCGCGCCGCCGACTTCACCGGCATAGTTGCTGGCGCTGATGCCCCAGTCGGCCAACCGTGCGAGAAACAGGTCGTTGTTGATGTAGGACGCGCCGCCAAATACAGCCGTGAACGGCTCGTTGTCCTGCAACACCCGCGTATCCCAACGGGCCATGATCGCCGGAATGCTCGCGGCGGCCCGGCGCTGGGCGTACTCCACCAGCACGCTGGGTTGCGGCGGCAGGATCTCGGCGATGTTGGCGGCCGTCAGGTGACGGCGCCAGCCGTAGTCGCTGATCGGCCGGTATTGCAGCAGCCACAGTTGCGTACCGTCCCAGGCCCATTCGACATCGCCCGGCACATAGTGAAATACCCGCAAGACATCTTGGAGAAAGCGCCACAGCACATCTTCGGTCAAACCGTGGGCGGCTGTGAACGTGCCGCTGCGCCAGGCATCGCCGAGCCGCGAAAGCGTCGCCCGTTCCGGGCTGATCTGACCGTCGGCAAGGGACTCAAGATGACCTTCAACCCACTCGAGTTCCACCGACAGATGACGCACAAACGCGATGCCGGACACCTGCGGCGTGATGAAGCGCTGCACCACCACTTCCTCGACACTTTCGGCAGTCAGCTCGGCAATGCGCGCCGGCACGTTGGCGGCCGGCTCGCGCAGGTAGGTCGTGCTCAAACCGGCATTCGCCGAGTCGGCCTGATCTTCGCCATAACTGGAGGAACGCACCGCCCAGACCGCCTGTGGTTGGCTGGCGAGAAAGGTCGGTAGTCGCGGATCGTTGCAATCGTTGAGGGTCAGCGCCGCCGGCACCGGTTGCCGGGCCAGTTCCGCCAGACGCAAACGCCCGCCCTTGGTGTGCGCGACGAAGCCGCGTTCGCCCGACTCCAGCCACTGCGCAAACTGCGCGGGCGCGTCGATCCACGGGTAATGACCCCAACCGGGTTTGAGGCTGATAGTCAGGTCTGCGCGCGCAAGAATCGCCGACCATGCTGCCGCTTGCTCGATGCCGAGCACCTTGTCCTGATCGCCCCAGACCAGTTCGACCGGGTCGGTGATCCACTCCAGCAAGGGCAGCGCGGTGTCGGCACGGATCAGATCCCAGTGCGGCACAAACGCACGGCAGCGCGCATAACCGGCGCCCATGCGCTGATACTGCGCGGGCGTCCAGGTCTGGTTGGAGAACTTGCGCGCGAACAGCGTGGGTCTGTTCGACAGCAGCCAGTGAATGGACTTGCGGATCGGCAGCGGTGACATCAGCGCCGGCAATCGGCGCTGCCACAAAAAGGCGCCCACCGGCGCCAGCAACACACTGCGAGAAAAGTGCCCGGGCCGACGTTGCAGCGCATGCAGCACCAGCAATGCGTTGACCCCGACGGCCATGATCGCGCTGCCTTTTTGCGTCATCGCCAACAAGGTTTGGGCGTAAGCCGCCAGATCCTCGCAAGGCGGCTGCGGGTTGGCGCCGAAGCCCGGCAGCTCCAGCGGCACCACGTCGTAACGCTGAAAATGCGGCAGCGCATCATCCCACCAATCGGCGGCGCTGCCGTTGCCGGCCAGCAGGTACATCAGAGGCTTGTTCATGGGCGATTCTCAGGCCAGATCGCGCAGCGCGGCGTCGAGGGTCGGATAGCGAAACGTGTAACCCGCCTCGCTCAAACGCTGCGGCACCACGCGCTGACCGTCGAAAAACAGCTGAGCCATTTCCCCAGCCAACGCACGCACGGGCGCGGCTGGAATGTGGAACCACACCGGACGCTTGAGGACTTTGCCGACGTTCTCGGCAAAGGCTGCCTGACTGACGGTTTCGGGCGCGACCATGTTGTAGGTGCCGCGCAAATTTTCATCGTGGAAGGATCGAGCGATCACCTGAATCACATCGTCGCGGTGCACCCAGCTCATGATCTGCTGACCATCGCCCATGCGACCGCCGAAACCCAGGCGGAACGGGATCAGCAATGGCAACAACGCACCGCCCGGCCCGAACACCACGCCGAGACGCAGCACCACCTGACGCACGCCAAACTGCGTCGCGGGTTGCGCCGAAGCCTCCCAACGCGCACAGAGTTCGGCCATGAAACCGTCGCCCTTTCTGGCTTGTTCATCGAGGCTTTCGCTGGCATCGCGCACGCCGTAGAAACCGATGGCCGAGGCCTGAATCCACAGCGCCGGTTTATGGCTCGTGCACTTCAGCCAGGTCATCAAGGCTTCGGTGGTATCGACCCGACTGGCGAGCAGTTGCGCCTGCCGTTTGGGGCTCCAGCGTGGACCGGCGACCGGTGCGCCGGCGAGGTTGATCACTACGTCGAAGGGTTCGTCACGGCCGAGTTCGCTCAACGACCGTACACAGCGGACGCGACCGTCGAACAGGTTCGCCGCTTTCAGCGGATCACGCGCCAACACGCTGACGGTGTGGCCGGCATCGAGTAATTGATTGACTACGGCTTCACCGATAAACCCGGTGCCACCGGTGATCAGTACCCGCTTGTAGGCGCCGCCGGCAAACGGGTTGGATTTGCTCACGGCCCTTTCTGGCGGGGATGACCGACGATCATGGCGCAGCAACCAGATCAGCGGCGGCAACAGCACCAGCAGCGCAAAACCGTCGAGCCACAGATGCGACCAGACCTGTTTTTGCGCGGAAAACCACATGTCCTGCGGTGCCCATAACAGGACGCCCGCCATCAACCAGCCCCAAATTGCAGGAGCTTTAAGGCGGTTGCCGAGGTGCACCAACGCGAGCATGTACAGCGAATAGCTTTGTAGCGTCGCACCGAACAGTGCGAGCCACCACACCTGCTGCTCGTGACCGGCGGCAGGGACCGGGTCGGCGCCCCAGAATGCGAGTTCGAGGGTGTGCAAATAGCCGTCGAGTAATCCGGAATGACCGGCCCAGGTCAGCGTGAGACCGGCGAGCACATGCACAATTGCCGCGGCATACAGCCACAGCACCATCGCGGGGCGAAGAGAGAAAGAGGGGGCTGGCATTCCGTGTCCTGAGCGCATTCCTTGAGGGCGGGGAGTTTAAAGGAAAATGGGGGTTGTCAGATGCACAAGCGTTAAACGCTTACCGTGACGGGCCCACGCCCAACAAGTGCGGAAGCGCATCAAGCACGACCCCGAACTTCAAATGCAGTGGCTCGCCTTGATCGGCTCTGGACCTTGCGACTTCAATCGCGCCACGTTGTCGATGCTCAGCCGGTGACCTTTATCAGCCGCCATTTGATAACAGGCTAACGCTCGGGACATATCCTTTGTTCCCAACTCGCCACCCTCAAAGGTAGAAGCCAGATAACTCATTCCCTCTATGGAGCCCATGTTGATTGCTCGAATGACCTGCTCTTCTGCCTGCTTGGGATGAAGACAAGGACCGTTATAGTCGGTGGAGTTTCCTGAACAAAGAAACGTGGCATAGCCCAACGCACCACTCGGTATTTTCGAGGCCGCTTTGAACAACGCCTCAACCTTGCTCGTTTCCAACTGAGACGCCATCTGCGAAAGGCTCAAGCTTGCCGCTGAGAGACTCGCCTGTGGGTCACCCGACTCTGCTGCACAGACATAGTTTTCCAGAGACGCTTCAATCAACTCCCCAGTCAGAGGGTATTGCTCAAGAAAACCTAACCCTCCTAAAGCTTCAGCACGTTGTTCGCAGAAATTCTCAGCGCGGCTCATTCCGGGGTTACGAGTTGCGACAAGATCCTTCTCACTCACTGACCAATCCTCAATCCCCTCAAGCACCCAACATGCCTGACGAGAGAAGTTGAAGATTTTCACATTGCTGTTGCCCGCCCGCTTATCGACCACGTTGACGTGACTGTCATCGACCTCTTCAATCTCGACTCCAGGTGTCTTGCCGGGTGTGATGGCAGCCATCAGCGGGTAGGTGAAGGAAGCTCCGCTGACGCCCGAGGTCGAAGGCTCAAAGGTACTACGGTCCTTGCCTGCTACCGGCTTCAAAACAAGCGACTTGACCGTCATCGCAGTGAGACGGCGCTGTAATTCACTGCTGGCGGAAAACGCTGTCAGGAAAGCAGGGAATTCCTCCGAAGGACAAGCGCCGTTGGCCGGCGCTGTCGAAGTGCTCTTGTCGGATGCAAGAGCAGGGACCATCTTGTCCAGGTACGCCGAGCGCTCGCGACTCATTCTGGCGATGCACGAGTTGACCGCGAACACATGCGCCGGCATCCCCGTCTCGATCTCGAATGCTTCCAACGGACAATTCGCATCGCGCAACTTCAGCCATGCACGTTGCGATTCTTTGACCTTCGCCGCGTAATCCGCGCCCAATGCCGGATCCGCTCGATAATCAGACTCAAGCCGCGCCATCAATTGCTTGTAGCTGAGGTTCAACTGCGTGTCGGCAGCCTTCTTCGCCGCCTCCGAGCAGGGCACCATTTCCAGGCTTGAGGTGACATGACTACAGTCATCCTCCGCGTACACAGCTGAAACAGGCAGCAGCACGGCCAGCAGGGTAAAAACAAAACGTTTCACTGTGTTCTTCCTTGAGTCATTCAAGCTTTGCGTTTGGCGAACCGAGTGACGCATTGCTTGGCTATGTTCATTTCCCAATAGGTGCTGAGCAACGCTTTACGCTTTTTGTCGACGCGCAAATTAACGAAACCATCGCCACAGTCCGGCTGTAATTCTTCGAACGTGCCGGTTTTGACTTGGTAAATGAACACCCGGTAGTAGTCGTAAGTGCCCATTCCGTCATCAAGCTGCCAGATCGCGAAATCCTTTACTCCGTCAAAATTGAAATCATCGACCTGCACATGGAGTTCGTTTTCAGCTTGAAAATCGATTGTCCGCGACTCGTTATTCGTTTCGCCTTTAATCGCGATGTTCAGCGTGGAGCCTTCGAGAACCAGTGTTGCTTCGACGTCTTTGGTTGGGCTGAACGTAGTGGTTTCGGCTAACACCGGCATCGTCCACAGCAGGCCGAGCAATGATGCTGCTAGAGTTTTTGATCTCATGTGCGCGCCCTACTCCCACTTGCATCCGGACTCCAAAGAGGAATCGACGCTGGTGTTATTTCCAAAATAGTAAACCTTGCCGTTGGACTTCTTCGTGTACGTCATCGAGACGACCTGCGTTCCTTGAGTCACGAGCTCGTAGGTCCCTGAGACCTTGCCGCTGATGACTTCAGACCAGCTTCTGGTGCTCTGCCAAGGGGCATCGGCGCCGAGCATTTCGTTCTGGGTATCCGTCAACACAATGGAAATTGGCTCACTGGACTTGGCGTACTTTACGAACCCGCCTGACCATTTGCTGGAGACGTCGTAAAAGGTATGGAATTCGAACTTCACCGGACTGGTTTCAGATAGTTCGAAGCAGAGTGATTCGCTGGTGACTGCGCTGTGGGCGGCGAAAGGAAATAACGCCAAAAAACCAAAACATGACCTTTTCATAGTTATGAAAAACCCGTTAACCACAGACGCCCCCTCAAGCAGCCAATATAATGCCGCCACCAACTTACCGACAGATTTATTCAAAAAAGGAACAGATCTATTCAAATAGCATAAATAACCTCCCTTTTCACTCCAACAAATAAATCCGCCCGCCATTTCAGCCAAATTGATAAATCTGAAAATATATCCACACAGGAAAACAGCTAGTAAATTGGAATCTGAAATCGCATCCTCGCCATGCATCGGTCCACATCTTCGCCAAACAGCTTAGAAGTCATAGCACAATTTCCATCTGCGTATTCTTTCCAAGCTGAACCAAAATTTTCGCTTCCACCAACAAACTCAATAGCTTTTGGGTAGTTCATAGATGTAGCTTTTTCGTTCACTAACGACACTGCCTTGTAAAAGCCATCGCCTATAACGCCAGTACGAAGATAAATGAGCTCACTCACCCGAAAACTAGTGAACTGCTTTACACATGAAAGCTTTTCGATAGGCGACTCTTCACCTTCGTCACCATCATCTCTGCAATAACTATCTTTTAATTTAATCCATTTCTTCTGCGCAGATATCAGCTCTGCTTTTGTCGACGCATCCAGCTCAATTGACAGCGCCTTGTATTGCTCATTAAGCACCTTATCAATTTTTTCAAATGATTTCTGTGAGCAGTTGATAATATCAGGGGCCGCCAAGGTGGCAGAGCTACAACTGACGTCCGCCGATGCACCGCCTATAGATATCCAAACAACTGATAACGCAATCAGTGACTTGCTAATTACTTCCAGCAGTTGCATTTTAATGCCTCCTCAAAAAATACCGCTTCCTTTTCACGTCTTGTCGCCACCCCAGCCGTGCTGGGATCGTTTTCCCACAAGCGCTTCATACTGCGAAGACGTGAAGGTATCAGTTCGGGTTGATCGTTATCAAAATCTTCTTTTATTTGCTTCATCTCTAAGCGCTTCTGAGCTTTAGCCGGGGTATTACCGGTTAACGCGTTGCCTCGGTTCACAACAAGAGAAAGCAATACACCTTGACAATCCGGATGTAGATTGACAGCCTTGGGATATACATCAACAACTTGTTGTGCATATCTCTTCTTCATAATCACGGCCAACTTAAGAGCGTTATCTTTGCTTATAGATATTGAGCTGACATTATGAACATAGTCTCTTGCATCTTGACCTTTTTTGCCTAACGCCCCTTTCAAGCTTTCGATTTCCTGAGGCGTATAAAGGTCTTTAAGCTCCGCATCGACCCTGGCGGCAGTCTGCTGCCCCAAGTCATAGCCATAGCCAATTGTTATGCCGCTATTATTATCAGGAAGCGCATACGGATGTTCTCTATACGCTTCAATTGCCAATAAAAACTCAAACAGCTTTTTGGAAACGACATAAGGACCGACAGTTGTGTCCAGAGTATAAACTTCCGCCTTACACTTTTCAGGACAGCCCGATAAGAACCCCCCCAACAACCCTAGGGGATGGATATGCTGGACGTTAGCATCACCAGTTATTCCGAATTTTCCGACTAGCTTATCCCACCAACCGAGTCGCTCGATTCGAAGTTTCTCTTCCACCCATTGTTTATGCGGATCGGCGTCACTATGCCCCATCAACTCATCTAGGGCGCTCCATTTCTCCCCCTTGTACTGCCACTCACTTTCGTAACGTGTAACCATCTGAGATATCGGCTGCGAGAACCAAGGTTTCTCTAACGCTTCCCTTATCTCCGAAGGCGTAAGTTTATTATCACCATTTTTATCCAGCATCTTGAACAGATGCTGCTTGGCAGGGCCGTCATTGGCAGCTCCCACGTTAGGCGTATAACTTGCCTTCTCCTCCTCAGTCAGGTTTTCTTGAGCATGGAGAGAGGCAGCCAGATGATCCACGTTGCTGACGGTCTCCTCAATAAAACGGAATCCCTCCCACTCAAAGGGCGAATGACGAGACAACGTCACGTCCGGCTCCGAAAACCATCCGCCAATTTCATTGCCATTTTCGTCACCAAGAAGACCATCCAGGCGCCACCAAAGCGTATAACTTGTCGTTCCGCCCATTACGACAGGAACCTTGATTTTTCTGTCCGCCGGCAATGCTTCCAGTACCCCGACCGGGACCATGAAATCGTACCCAACTTTTTTATGGGGATCAGTCACCCTAGGCGGATTACTCGCACTCATGCCTTCAACATGAGTGATTAATAGACTGTCTTTTGGAATTTTAAGCAGAGTTTTCTCGGCTTTTGGCAGACCTGATGCCTTCTGTTTACTTAGCTCAGTAAAAGCCTTGACGTCCTCGCAACTAAAAACCTCCAAGTGCAGAAGATTTCTTGGAGCAGAGTCTGAGTAGCTCTGATATTTGCCGACGTGCCCCACCAAACTCCCTGCTTTTATGAAAACAGGAGTAGCCAACACGTGGACAGCGTCTTTTTCGGCTGGCTCGCTCTTGGTTTCAAGCAGGCCCTCCCAAACGTAGCCAAGAACCTCCGCTGCTGCCAACGGAGGTACAGCGTTTCCTCCCAAAATTTCCAATAGCTTTTGGTATTTACCGCGCGTCCCATCACTGCCAATTTTCACCTGAGTTCCAATCGGCAAAATAGCGGTCGTCGTACTGGATTGATTAGGAGAAGCGTGTACCGCCAGCCCTTTTTTAGGGGGAGTCATCGGATCTTTTGCTGCAGTGCCCACCTTATAGCTATTTGGTGTGGCCCCTGCAGTCAACTCTCGCTTAAACACCCAGCCGTTCCCAGCGGGGAGGTTGGCATCCGGAGGCGTAACACTAACCACTTTGAGCCAACCGTTTTCTTCTTCAGCAGTTTCGACAACTGTGCCGCGAGGCAAAACAGTCAACACCGTGCTATATCCCGGTTTTCCGCGCCTTTCCTGTCGAACTCTCAAGCCCAGAATTTCATCCTTTGCCGTAGCCATCACCTGCCATGTGCCACCACTCCAAAATGAAGGCCGACCCAATGCAGGAGTTTTTTCATACGTGTCCCAATGCAGGAGGTGCATGTAAAGACTAAAGAAAGTCAGACTAGGCCCCGGAGTTACTGCAGCTGGTGTTCCCCCAGCCGCAGGGGCGGGTGCAGGAGGAACAGGCGTCTCTAAACGATGTTTAACGAGTACAAAACCCGTTGAATATACCGCCCCATTGGTATCAAAAGCTGACTTTGGATAAGTACTATCAATACGATAAGCGACAACTTCCCCGTCCGCGATGCACCTGACTTCCGCCAAATCCTGCACCAAACCAGATGCCTCATCGAAATGTACCCCTCCGTGCCAGAGGCCATTCGCCCCCAACGGGTAGTAACCATCTTTCGCCTTGGCTAACGCCTTATAAAACTGCTGCGGATCCGTAGCTTCTGCAGCTCCCACCTTCAATGGATACGACCATTTTTCTACTTTCTTGCTGGTTGTCTCTGTCATTACCAATTACCTGAATTCTGATCCCTGGTGGCTTGGATTGCCGTCGATGTATTACCCAGAAAAATTGAGCATGCGTTTTGGCTTGCGTTTGACCTGTTCTTCAGGCGCATTCAACAACGCCTGATCCATCAAACTCCCCGCCTTATCCTTATCCGCCGCCCCCGGCAGCACCGGCGGTTTGATCCCGATCCCGGTCCCCGACCCAGCCGACCCGCCAGCATTAATCTTCACCACCGGCCCAACCACCGTCACACCACCGCCATCCAGCTTGATGAAACTGCCACCGCCGAGAATCGTCAGCTCAGTCCCAGCCTCAATGACAATCTTGTCCCCAGCCTTGATGTGAATCTCTTTCCCTGCACTCGTCAGTTGCGCAGTCCCGAGCTTCACATGCTGGCTCTCGCCAATAGTCAGGTGGTCATCCATCCGTGCTTCGATCTTGCGGTCGCTGATGGTGGTGCGGTGTTCTTCGGCCTTCAGCTCGGTGTAGGTGTTCTTCACCACGGTGTCGTGGCGTTCATTGCCGACCCGAATCTTCTGGTCGTGCTCAACGTTTTCATCCCAGTCGCGCTGGGCGTGGATGAAGATTTGTTCGGCGCCTTTTTTGTCTTCGATGCGCAGTTCGTTGTAGCCACCGCCGCCCGGGGAG